>NZ_JBFUGC010000001.1:0-951586 GCF_056403115.1 Mesorhizobium sp. P3_A2 | reverse complement strand
CCGTCGCGCCGACGTCGGCGTCGCCCAGCGTGTAGGTCGMATTCGTGGCGCCGCCGATGTTGACGAAGCTGGAGCCGGTGTTGCGCTGCCACTGATAGCTGATGGTGCCGAGTCCGTCGGCGTCGGCCAAGGTGTTCGAGGCGCTCAGCACCTGATCCTCGGTCGAAGTGCCGGCAACCGTCACCGAACCGGTCGGCGCATCGTTGACGTTGGCAATGGCCGCGGTCGCGGCACTCGCAACGGATTCCGCCGTGCCATGCCCGTCGGTATAGCTTGCCACCACGCGAACCGTCGCGCCGACGTCGGCGTCGCCCAGCGTGTAGGTCGAATTCGTGGCGCCGCCGATGTTGACGAAGCTGGAGCCGGTGTTGCGCTGCCACTGRTAGCTGATGGTGCCGAGACCATCGGCATCGGCCAGCGTGTTCGAGGCCGTCAGCACCTGATCCTCGGTCGAAGTGCCGGCAACCGTCACCGAACCGGTCGGCGCATGATTGGCGCTAGCGATGTTGATCGTGGCTGTTGCCAGACCAGTATCGGTGCCCCCGTTGGCAGTTCCGCCGCCGTCCACCAGGGTGAACGTCACGGTGCGCGCCGACGATGGCGGAGCGCCCAACGAATTCGAATAGGAAATATGCTCGAGAAGTGTCGAGACCAAACTCGGCGTTGCGCTATTCGCCAGGCTTATGACGAGATCTGACCCATTGCTGCCGCCTGAAACCGCTCCAACCTTGGTGCCTCCCACAAACACAGAGCCGTTCGAGATCGTCACGGACGCGTCGGTGGTAATGGTGAGTTGGTCCGATGTCGCCTTGTTCTGAGTAATCGACACACGCAGCGATCCGCCGCCGAATTTCGACGAGTCAATGTCAGTAACGGTCGCCGAGGGGGCAATCTTTGCTGCTGAGCCACCGGGCGCATAGTTCAAGGTTGCGGATGTGCCGCTGCCCGCGCCGTTCAGATCCACAACAGGAGCATCATTCACCGGAGCAACGTTGATCGTGATAGATCCGGTACTCGACGAAACGCCACCTTGATTGTCGCGGACATTGAAATTGAAGGAGGCGGCACCGCCAAAATCAGCGGCGGGAAGGAAGTAAAAGGTATTGGTCGAGTAGACAGTGTTTATGAGGGCAAGTTGCGTATGAGCTGCGTCGAGGTAGAGGGTGCCGTTGGAAGGTAGCGCAGCCAGGATATACCCCGTGACCGTCCCATCCTGATCCGTTCCGCTTAAGGTGACAGTTATGAGATGATCTTCTGAGCCGCTGAAGCTGGTCTGCGGTGTGGCTTTGGGCAACTTGTTGGCCATAGGACATACCCCTGATGTTACTCATGGGGTTACCCGGCAATTGGGGGTAGCTCGGCGTTCTTACGGGCAGAGGTCACTCACCTCTGAGCAATAAAAACCGGCTTCGGACGGCGAAATCCCCGCCCAAATTTGACCTATTCGGAGCTGCCCCTATTTGGGTAGCGTCCCCAACCTTTTCCCTCATATTAGTGATATCTTAATTGTAGGAAGAATCCAATGCTTCAACGACGAATTTTAGCAATAAATAATGTTCACAGACAGAGTCGATCATGAGCTCTGTCAGTGCTCGTCTCTCGGGTGTTTCTTCCCTTTGTGACAAGCGGTGGGGCGAGGTTACCGCGGTAAGAGCGCTGGTTCGTCACCATTTCGTTTGAAAGTTAGTGACGGTGCTGAGTCGAAAACTGGAGGCCTCCTTCGCCTCCTTTGGATTACTAAGGCGACGCTCGCTACTCGTGCCGCGTCCGGAAAGCGCTGGACGCGCGGCCCTCACCATTCGATTGTACATACGTGAGCGTCCGCTTCCACAGTCGAGGCGCCCGAAGCTGCCTGACCGCTTTCGGCCCAACAGCTGCCCGGCGGTAATGCGCCGCATATCGATCATCACGCTGACCACCTCCGCATCCTGTAAGCGGCCATCGTTTGCTACCGCCCTTGGAGGGCCGCTCAGACAAGAAGCAGACTTCCCCAACTGACGCAAATAGGCGGCGGGCACTTGGAGCGTGGTAATGCGCAGTGACTTCGGCCGCCCAAGAGTCTAGGCTAGCATGCCTTCTGCCACCTCGTCTCCGAGGTTGGCTGCCGGATAGAGTGCTCCGCAATGGACCGCAAGCTCGCCGCTATCCTTGCTGCTGACGTCGTCGGATATTCTACCATGATGGAGCGCGACGAGGCGGGTACGCATGAACGGGTGCGCGCCGGTCATAAGGAACTTTTCGAGCCGACAGTAGCACGTCATCATGGCACTATCTTCAAGCTGATGGGCGACGGTCTGCTGGCGGAGTTTTCTTCTGTCGTCGAGGCGATGGAATGCGCGGTTTCGTAGCAACGTGGGCTGGCCGAGCGAAACGCCTCGTTGCCGAAAGACCAGCGCGTGGAAGTGCGCATCGGCGTCAATCTTGGCGAGGTGATTGTCGAGGGTGACGATCGGTTCGGCGAGGGCGTAAATATCGCGGCGCGACTCGAACAACTTGCTGAGCCTGGCGGTATCTGGGTGTCTGCGAAGGTCGCGCGCGAGGTTGAGAAGAAGCTGGCTTTCGGCTTTCAGTCGATGGGCCTGCAGAAGGTCAAGAACATCGCGGAGCCGGTTGAGGCATACCGTGTCACGACCGACGGCAAGGCCAAGCTCATGCGCGCGAGCCGCAGCCGCTCGCGGCTGCCAGTCGTGGCGACCTTCCTAGTGCTGGTCTTAGCAGTCACAGCGGTCCTGGCGTGGTGGCAGTTCTATGGAACAAAGCGCGAGATAGGCCAAGGTGGCATCCCGACCGTGGCGGTTTTGCCGTTCAAGAACATGAGCGGCGACACGACGCTAGATTATTTTAGCGACGGCATGACAGACAATTTGATCTCGATGCTGGCAGGCGTCACCGAACTCAAGGTGCTCTCGCGTAGTTCTAGCTTCGTCTACAAGGACAAGCCAACCGATGTCCGCCGGATCGGCCAAGAGTTGAACGTGGCCTACGTGATCGAGGGCAGTGTCTGGAAGGAGACGGACCGGGTGCGCATCACCGCACAGCTGATCGACGCGCGCACAGGCGAAAATCTCTGGGCGGAAAAGTTCGATCGCTCTGGAAGCAATCCCCTTGCGATTCAGGACGAGGCGATCGAACGCATCATTGGCACGCTTGGTGGCCAGCGCGGAAAAATGTACGACATGGAATACAAGAAGGTCTGGGAAAAGGACACGCCGGATCTTGAAGAGTACGACTTCTTCCTTCGATCCAATTTCTTCTTTGGGCAGTTTACGCCCGAGAGCCTGGTAAAGGCGACGGACATAATTCTTGACGGCTTGGCCAAATTTCCCGATTCGTCGCTGTTGTCGTGCGGACTGGCCTGGGATCACGTCTTGGCGGCTAACCTCGCTTTTGACGACAAGCCTGAAGAGCATTGGCGCATGGCATCTGAACTGGAAGCAAAGATTCTTCCGCGGGCTAACCTCGGACCCGACGCAAGAAAAAGCTGCTTGTGGTCATCCGTCTACGTCAGCGCTCATGAGGGCAAGTTCGATCTGTCTCTGCGTAGGGCCGATGAGGTGATTGCGCTTTCGCCCGGAGACGCGTTTCTCATCGGTGACCTTTCATCA
This sequence comes from Mesorhizobium sp. P3_A2, assembly GCF_056403115.1. Taxonomy (NCBI): domain Bacteria; kingdom Pseudomonadati; phylum Pseudomonadota; class Alphaproteobacteria; order Hyphomicrobiales; family Phyllobacteriaceae; genus Mesorhizobium; species Mesorhizobium sp. P3_A2. The sequence continues at coordinate 947,981 of NZ_JBFUGC010000001.1, read as the reverse complement.
GCAGCCCGCTTCAGTGGCTTGACCGACAAGGCCATCGAGCGAGCCGAATACGGGCTCCGGAACGACCCAAACTTCGCCGATTATTATCTCGTGATGAAGGCGAATGCCCTGACGGATATCGAAAAGTACGCCGAATCTGCTGCCCTGATCACGAAGGCGTCAGACTTCCTGATCACTGTTCCGCTGCTACGTGCCGTCAATGATGTTCATCTTGGAAAAATTGACGATGCACGCAGTGAAGTCCTCAAGGCACTTGCCATGCAACCGTGGCTCAAGGCCACGCGGTGGCGCGATATGACGTTCCATATCAATCCTGCAGTGATTGATCGACAGGTGGCCGACCTAGTGGCCGCGGGAGTGCCAATGAAGTAGTTTCGGTTGGAGGCCGGGTACAGTGCGTAGAGCATCCTTCCCCGCCTCGTTAGTTGCCTTCAGGTTGCACCGATTTGAATGTCAGCTTTGGACCCTCCGCTGCTAAAAGCTGCCAGTGCGGTTTCGGCCCCAATCGAGACGCTCCTTGCTCGTCGAAGAACGTCGTTAATGGTGCTACCGCGACTTTCCAATGAGAGACTGAAACACCGTCACGATCCGTCTTCGCGAGATAGGGCGAGTGAGGCGTTCATCGGGCGAAATGCAGCGTTGTAGGTGGGACAAGAACATCGAAAAACATTGGAGCAGATTTGAATGCTTTGCTGTCCCACTAATTCCTAACTCCCTGATTTAGCTTCTTTTCCAAGCATCCTCCGGGCCCACCAAAATTCTTAGATTTCAGCGGGTTAACCCGAATTCGCCGCAAAAGTGGGCCTATCTAGAGCTGATTGTTAGTTATTCGTACATCTGATCGTTTCCCGGAATCGGTGCAGCGTAAGGGCAAACGCGCATCCTCATCCCGGAGCTAAATTCTCCTGCTTGTTAACACCAGCAACACGTAGTGCAGATGCTCTTACTCTGAAAGATCTCCGAGTGATGAGTGCGGTGATCGGCGGCAACGACGTGCGAATAGGCGGGTTTTGATTGGACACAGATCTCCATTTCTGGCGGACGGCAGCTTTGCGCCTCATGTCAGCCACAGAGGACTACTCTGCCGGTGCCCGAGAGCAGAGATCGCTGATGCCCCCCAGACAGTAGGCTCCTGGACAAAAGTTTGAACGGGCAGCCGTTGCGGCCAAGATGGCGTCACCAAGGGAGTGGTGCCTTTCTGCCAGTTCTTCCAGAACCGAACCGTCTGCTCTCGTCTTCAAAGGCGCAATGCACGAAGTTACTAGTGCGGCATTCCCGCCATCTTCAGAGCCTCGACATACTTTTTCCGGTCTTCGGGTCGTCGGAACGGCGGCAGCACGTCAGCAATATTTACAAGCCGCAGCGCAGGAGCGACCTTCGCATGTCGCTCGATCGTCTCCTTCGCTTGATCTGATCGCCCGGCTAGGGCGTGGCTGGCGGCAGCAACGCGTAACGCGCTTGCGTAGTTGGGTTGCTGTCGAAGCGCCCGCTCCGCCCACAGTAACGCGTCGTCGTAGTGGCCGGCACAGAAGTGGGCCAGCGCGGTGCAGAACTGCCAAGAGTAAATTCGCAGATCGAGCGGACTGAGGCGCATTGCGCGCGCGGCGTGCTCAATTCCCTTGTCCGGTTGGCCCAAACACGTCTTGACCCAGCTGCTGTAGCCCCACGCCAAAGCCAGGTTTGGGTTGAGCGCAAGCGCTTCGTCGAGGCGGGCCGCAGCCTCTTCAATGTCGCCACCGACATAGCCAAGCACGTAGCCTCCAAACGAAAGCGCAATGGCATCGTCGCGACCGAGGTCGATCGCTCTAGAAGCAAAGGCAGGTTTGCACGGCTCGCGCTCTCTTAGTCGCAGAACATAATTTCATATTGACTTTATGGTCGTTTTGACTATTCTGTATGAATTGCGTCGACGGCCGCGTCTTCCAGGGTAGCGGGATTTGACAGTTTTTGGGCGATGAAACGGCCGGCTGCGCGCGTATAGAAATAGGTCAGACCCACAATGCCAACCTATGTCCGCCGACGTCAGTCGGGGAAATTCGGAAGCTCGCGCTTGGCGCTTTCGATTTTGGTGACCCTTTGCTTGGTCGCAAATGGCTGCGCGACCCGGGCGGGAAACGGGCCTCAACCTCCCGCGGTCACCACGAGCGAGGCCACGCGGGTTAACCTGCTGGTCGCCACAACACGCAAACCGTCGACGGACCCTGACCAACTTTATTCAGGAGAGCGCGGGACGGCAATCTCGTTGGACAGCGTCACCGTCACCACACCTGCGGATCGAAACCGAAAGATCAGTCAGGTCCAGCGGCCTTCACACCGTCCTTCTGATCCCGCTCGGGAGTTCGCCATGGCCGAGGTCGACAAAGTCGCAACGGAGAAGCAGATCTTCGATTGGTTCCGCAAGAACCGAAATGCAAAGCGTCAGGTGCTCATTTTTGTGCACGGCTACAACAACTCCTATGCCGACTCCGTCTTTCGTTTCGCTCAGATCGTTCTCGACACAGGAACCGACGCTGCGCCTATTCTCTTCGCCTGGCCCTCGCGGGCCAGGGTCTTCGACTATCTTTACGACAAGGAGAGCGCGAACTACTCGCGTCGAGCCCTGGAGGACTTGATCCTGCAGGCTTCCATGAGCCCCGACGTCGACGACGTCACCATTCTCGCTCATTCGATGGGGACGTGGCTTGCGGTGGAGGCGTTACGCGGCGTTGCCATGCGTAAAAACGGGATCCCAGCTAAGGTCAGGAATGTCGTCTTGGCGTCTCCGGATATCGACATCGACGTGTTTCGCCGTCAATTTGTCGAGATGGGGCCAAACAAGCCGCGGTTTACAATCTTCACGTCGACGCGGGACAAGGCCCTTGAGTTTTCGCGATTGCTATCGGGCGGAATTTCGCGTGTCGGCGGTACCGATCTCACGCCCTATGCGGCGGTTCTTGAAGAGCTCGGAGTTACCGTCATCGACACGAGCGCAATAAGGTCGGGAGATCCACTCGGGCACAATGGGTATGCCGATAGCCCGGAGATTGTTCGGCTGCTGGCGCAGCGCCTGGGCGGTCGATCGGTACCGGCAGGCGAAGCCAAGTTCTCGGATCGCGTAGCGTCACCCACCGTCTACGACCGGCCGTTGCCCCGCATAACGGCGCCCGCCCGAGTAGATAGCAACGAGGCACGCAAATTGTTGAAGCGCGAGCCTGTCACGTCGATGGGACAGATCGTTGATGGTCAGATCTCGTACTGACATATCTGTGTAGACGGCGGGCTCACTCCAGACTCAACGAGAGTGTGATCAACGGCGAGCTTGTTGTGGACGTTATGGTCAATATGACCTATTGTGCAATCCGTTGTTAAAGACAGGACCAACGATGGCGAAGATCAATCCTATTCGTCGAGCTGAAATTGGGCGTGAAAAGCGCGCGCGAACCCGTGCAGAGCTCGTTGCCGCGGCCAACTCGTTGTTCGCCAGACAGGCCGTGGAATCGGTAACAGTCGACGATGTGGTCAGGGAGGCCGCAGTTGCCAAGGGCACGTTCTACGTTCATTTCGATGGCCTCGAGGGTTTGACGGCGGCAGTCGCGGAGGAACTGGTCCAATCTTTCGACGAAATGCTGCAGTCCGACCGGCTATCACTCGACGATCCTGCCCTTCGGATTGCGTTCGGGTGCAGCGCATTCATCGACAAGGCCCTCAATGATCCTCGCTGGGCCAGCCTTGTCGCCAGGATGGCGACGGTAGATGCAAAGGGTGGCGAACTCCTCCGAGGCCGAATCTTCGAAGACCTGCAACAGTTCTCGAACAACCTTCCGGACGGCGGGGCATCCGCGCAGCTGAACCTGGAAATCGTCGTTGGGATCATGCTCCAGCTCATGCGCGCGCTTGGCGAGCGCAGGCTGTCGCCGCTCGATCGTGATGCGGCCATAAGCGCCATCCTGCGCGCGATCGGCCTCAATGCCCGGGAGGCAAAGTCGGTCCTCACGCGCTTGCCTACATCTGCTGACGGCGCAATGGCTGATGGCCCGCGGCAACGGAAGTCTCAGCGCCCAGGTGCGGGGGGCAGCGGGGCCTGACATTGGACTGCCGACCCTCACGCGGTCTCCGTTATCTGTTGGTTGAGGTTGCGTGCTTCGTCGCGACCCCACATGCGTCCGGCCGTGATGCTTTATCCAACCCTATTCGGCGCTGAGACCGAGGCCCAGAGCTCGAAGCGTTGCGTCGAGCGCTTGGCTGGTCGTTTCGGGACGGGGACCTCGCGCAACAATTCCGCGCGTCACCTCCAGCCATATTCCAATGGCGATGTCGGCTGCCAGCTCAACGTCGCGCACGCTCACTCGACCCTGAGCAATCGCTTCCTCGATGTCCGCCTTGAGGTTCGCGCGAACCCCTATGCCGAACTCAATGGGTGATTGCGAGCTCTGAATAACAAGGCGGGCCCAGTCCATGTCCGCGCTCGCTCTCTCCAGGAATTTCATGAAGGCGAAAGAGAAGCGCTCGATCGGATCCTGCCGCTCGAGCCTCGCAGGTGACAGCAGCTCATCAAAGCTCTGACTGAGCCCGGCCCCCACCGCAGCGGCCAGATCTCCGATGCTCTTGAAATGGCAGTAGAAGGTCCCCTTGGCAACGCCCGCGGCCTCGACCACAGCATCCACCGTAACCGCCTCGTGCGTACGTCCCCCAAGGAGCGTCGCGCCTGCTTCCACGATCTGCGCACGCGTCCGCGCCCGCTTCTCGCGCCCTATCTCTGCCCTGCGCGCCACATCGACCTTTGCCATGCGTCATGTCCTTTTTGCATTGCACCATTACGCAATTCTCATATTGACTATATAGTCGTTTTGACATATAAGTGCAAATTGAAAATTGGAGGTCGCGATGCGGACGGCGAAGGGCCGCGAGGTCACGCTCGGTGATAAGGAAAGCATTTGATGAACGTTCAGTCCCAGAAGGATTTCCGAACGGAGGAACGGCGTCTCCCTTTCGAATGCATTGCGTTGGTGCTGCAAGGCGGCGGGGCACTTGGAGCCTACCAGGCTGGCGTCTACGAAGCCCTTGCGGAAGCCGGCATTCATCCAGATTGGGTTGCCGGCGTCTCCATTGGCGCCATCAACTCCGCGATCATCGCTGGAAACGAGCCGGCCGAACGGGTTGCGAAGCTGCGGGCCTTCTGGCGCGAGATCACTGCCAATCCGCTTCTCGACTGGGCTGCCGCCACAGACGCTCTTGCTCCTAAGGGCAATCTGCCGCGCGCACTCTTCAATCAATTCAGTGCAGCCTGCGCGCTCGTCGCCGGCGCCCCAGGCTTCTTCAGCCTTCGGCAGCCCGCACCCTGGCTGCACACGGATGGCTCGCTCCAAGGTACAAGCTTCTACGACACCAGCCGCCTGAAGAGCACTCTGGAGCGGCTTGTGGACTTCGACCGGATCAACGCGGGCGGCATGCGTTTCAGTGTCGGCGCGGTGAACGTGCGGACAGGAAATCTCGTCTACTTCGACAACGAGACCCATACGATCCGGCCCGAGCACGTGATGGCCAGCGGATCCCTTCCGCCCGGCTTCCCTGCGGTCGAGATCGAAGGCGAACTCTACTGGGACGGCGGCCTCGTTTCCAACACGCCGCTGCAGTGGGTCGTCGAGCACGGGACGCGGCAAGACACGATTGCCTTCCAGGTCGACCTTTGGAGCGCGCGCGGTGAGATACCCCGCAACCTGGCCGACGTCGCGGCGCGGCAAAAAGACATCCAGTATTCGAGCCGCTCGCGCGCCCATACCGACCAGTTCAAGCAGTATCAGCGCGCCCGGCACGCTCTCGCCAACCTGCTTTCGAAGCTGCCGGCCGACTTGCTTGCCAGCGAAGAGGCAAGAATGCTGGGCGGGATTGCAGACCACAAGGTCTACAAGCTCGTGCACCTCATCTACCGCGCAAAACAGTATGAAGACCACTCGAAGGACTACGAGTTCTCGCGTTTGTCGATGGAGGAGCATTGGCGGGCCGGTTACTTCGATGCCGTTCGCACATTGCGCCATCCTGAGGCACTGAGTCGGCCGGACAATCTGGACGGGGTCAGCACCTATGACCTTGCCATCGACGGGCTGGAATAGCGGTCAGCCCAAAGACGATTGACGTCCCCTGCCGGTCGCGAAGGCGACCCGGCTTCTCCTGAACGGAAATGAACCGCTCGATCCAGCCCAAAGGAATTTCAAGCTATGCACCAAGACACTGTCCGGGCGAGGGCTTTCGCCATGCCCCTGACCAGCCCGGCCTATCCGGCCGGGCCATATCGCTTCCGAAACCGGGAGTATCTAATCATCACATATCGCACCGATCCGCAGAAGCTGCGCGACCTGGTGCCTGAGCCGCTTCAGGTCGTCGAGCCGCTCGTAAAATTCGAGTTCATCCGCATGCCGGACTCGACCGGCTTTGGCGACTACACCGAAAGCGGGCAGGTGATCCCGGTTTCCTTCCGAGGCCGCAAGGGCAGCTACACCCACTGCATGTTTCTCGATGACCATCCGCCGATCGCCGGTGGACGCGAGTTGTGGGGTTTTCCGAAGAAGCTCGCCAGCCCAACGCTTCGAACGGAGACGGATACCTTTGTTGGCACGCTCAACTACGGCCCGGTCCGCGTCGCGACCGGCACCATGGGCTACAAGCACCGAGCCGCCGACCTCGCAAGCGTGAAGGCCTCGCTCGCCCAACCGAACTTCCTCCTCAAGATCATTCCGCATGTCGACGGCACGCCGCGCATCTGCGAGCTCGTCGAATACCACCTTGAGGATATCGATCTGAAAGGCGCCTGGACCGGCCCGGCAGCCCTGAACCTTTGGTCACACGCACTGGCGCCGGTCGCCGAGCTGCCGGTCCTGGAAGTGGTATCGGCGGTTCACATCGTCGCAGATCTCACGCTCGCGCTCGGCAAGGTCGTGCATGACTACCTCGGGCAGGCCGAGCCTCGCCATCGGAAAGGAAGAATCCATGAACTTGCAGACTGACATTTCATCGAACAAGCGCACCGATGGAGCCGGCGGACGGCTCCTGGACAAGGTGGCGGTGATCACTGGGGCCGCGAGCGGCATCGGCAAGGAGATTGCGCTCAGCTTCGCCCGTGAGGGAGCAAAGGTGGTCATCGCGGACCTTGATCAGACCGCGGCGCAAAAAACCGCGTTCGAGATCGATCCGACGGGCAAATGTGCGCTCGGGGTTGGCATGGATGTCAGCAGCGAGGAGCAGGTGGAAAGCGGTATGGCGAAGGCGATCGAAAACTTCGGGCGCCTTGACATCCTGGTCAGCAACGCCGGCGTCCAGATCGTGGCGCCGATCATGGAGTTCGAATTCGCGAAATGGCGGAAGCTGCTTTCCATCCACCTCGATGGGGCCTTCCTGACGACCCGTGCAGCCTTGCGGCAGATGTACAGCCAGAACAGCGGCTGCATCATCTATATGGGATCCGTGCATTCCAAGGAGGCGTCGCCGCTCAAGGCTCCTTACGTCACCGCCAAGCACGGCCTCGTTGGCCTGGCGAAGGTCGTGGCAAAGGAGGGGGCCGCGCACGGCGTCCGCGCCAACGTGATATGCCCCGGGTTTGTGCTGACGCCGCTCGTCGAGAGGCAGATTCCCGAACAGGCTCGCGAGCTAGGACTCTCCGAGGCGGACGTGGTCAAGACCATGATGCTGAAGGAGACGGTCGACGGCGAGTTCACGACCGTCCAGGACGTGGCGGAAGCAGCGCTGTTCCTCGCGGCCTTCCCATCGAACGCGCTGACCGGCCAGTCGATGGTGGTCAGCCATGGATGGTCCATGCAGTAGCGGGGTTCGGAGACGCGCGTCTCATCGCGCGCTTCCGTCCTTGTCTAGATCGATCTCCACTTATTCGTCGTGCCTTTTTTGCATAGCACAATTGTACGATTCTCATATTGACGATATCGTCGTTTTGACATATAAGTCCAATATGAAATCGAAGCCCGGCCGATAACCGGGGCTCATTCATCATCAGTTCCTGCAACCCCGATCCTTTCGAGCGGAGGCTTTCATGCGCCTATCGTACGGCAAATTCCTTTGTGTCTGTCTTGCCGGCCTTTGTCTTGCCGGCTGTTCCGAAGAGGAGAAGGCAGCATCTCCAGCACCGCGGCAGGCGCGGGCAGTGGTGGTGACGCCTCACAAGCTTGCCACGGTGGCGCAGGGCGCCGGTCGCGTCCAGTCGCGTTATGTCAGCGAGGTCGGCTTCGAAGTCGGCGGCCGCGTCATCTCCCGCGATGTCGACATAGGCGCCATCGTCAAGAAAGGTCAGAAGCTCGCCGAGCTCAGTGCCGTCGATTACCGTAACAAGGTGACGGCCGCGGAGGCCGACCTCACGGCGGCCAAGGCCACGCTCATCCAGGTCGTGGCCCAGGAGGAACGCTTCCGCATTCTGCTCGGCAAGGGCTTTACCACGCGTTCCCAGTACGACGAGGCGCTGAAGTCGCTACAGAGCGCACAAGCTGCCGTCCAGGCGGCCGAAGCCAATCTCCGGATCGCTCAAAACCAGCTCGGTTACACGCAGCTGCTCGCGCCCGACGACGGCATCGTGACGGCGACGGCGGCGGACCCCGGTCAGGTCGTCGTCGCGGGCCAGACGGTTGTTGAAGTCTCCCGCAATGACGCGCGCGAGGCCGTGTTCGCTGTCGCCGGGTCAGATATCACCGGGGCAAAGCTCGGTATGGCGGTGAACGTTTCGATCCAGGGCCGGCCCGATATCGCGGCCACCGGCACGATCCGCGAGATTTCGCCCGAGGCCGACAACACGACCGGAACCTATCAGGTGAAGGTGGCGCTGACTTCGCCGCCGCCAGAGATCCGGCTGGGAGCGATCGTCGTAGGCCGCGTCGAAAGCGAAGGAGCCCAGGAGGTCACCACACTACCCCCGACCGCACTGCTGCAGTCCGGAGACAAGCCGCAGGTCTGGGTGATTGGCGGTGACGGCAAGGTTCAGCGCCGGAACGTCCAGCTGCTTCAATTCGATACGGACTCCGTCGTCGTCAGCCACGGTCTTTCGGCAGGAGAGAAGGTCGTGACAGCCGGCGTCAATTCGCTGGCAGACGGTGAGTTGGTCAACGCTGAGACGGAGGTGAAGTGATGACACGGTTCAATCTTTCGGAATGGGCCGTCAACAACCGGGCCATCGTCGTATTCCTCATGCTCGTCTGCGTCATCGGTGGCATCAGCGCCTATGAGCGACTCGGCCGGCAGGAGGATCCGGACTTTACCGTGCAGACCATGGTGGTCCAGGCGGTCTGGCCCGGGGCCACCGCGGCCGATATGCTCACTGAGGTGACCGACAAGCTGGAGAAGAAGCTCGAAGAAACTCCCAAGCTGGATTACCTCAAGAGCTACACCAAACCCGGCCAGGCCACCATTTTCGTCTACCTCAAGGAGTCGACGCCCAAGAGCGATCTCGACGCCATCTGGTACCAGGTCCGCAAGAAGGTCAGCGACGTTCAGGCGACGCTTCCCCCTGGCGTGATCGGCCCCTTCTTCAACGACGAGTTTGGCGACGTCTTCGGCGTCATCTACGGGATCACCTACGACGGCTTCACGCCGCGACAGGCCCGCGACTTCGCCGAGACGGCGCGGACCGAGTTCCTGCGGTCGTCCGATGTCGGCAAGGTCGAGATTTTTGGCGACCAGGACGAGAAGATCTATCTCAGCTTCTCACCCCAGAAGCTCGCCAATCTCAAGCTCAACCTCGACGAAGTACTCACGGCGATCGCCCGCCAGAACGCCGTTGTGCCCTCCGGCGTCATCAACACGCCGCATGAGAACATGCTTGTCGACGTCACGGGCTCGCTCCTGACGCCCGAGAATGTTGCCAACCTCAATCTCTGGATCGATGGGCGCTTCTACAAACTCACTGACATCGCCAACGTTCAACGCGGCTACAGCGACCCGCCCACGAAGATGTTCCGCGTCAACGGCAAGCCGGCTATCGGCATTGGCATCAACATGCGCGAGGGCGGCAACAACCTCGAATTCGGCGAAGGCCTGCACGAAGCGGCCAAGCGCCTGACGCAACGCTTTCCCGTCGGCATTAATCTCAATCTGGTTTCGGACCAGCCCGAGGTCGTGCGCGAGGCCATCGGCGAATTCACCAAGGCGCTGGTCGAGGCGATTGTCATTGTACTCGCCGTCAGCTTCCTCAGCCTCGGGCTCAGGGCAGGGCTCGTGGTTGCCCTGTCAATACCGCTGGTACTCGCGATCGTCTTTATCGCCATGGAAGCGATGGGCATCAGCTTGCAGCGTATCTCGCTGGGCGCTCTCATCATCGCGCTCGGCCTGCTGGTGGATGATGCGATGATCACTATCGAGATGATGATCTCGAAGATCGAGGAAGGCATGGAAAAAATCAAGGCGGCTACCTTCGCCTACACGTCAACCGCGTTCCCCATGCTATCGGGAACTCTGATCACGATCCTCGGCTTCCTCCCAATCGGCTTTGCCGACAACAACACCGGACAGTACACGTTTTCGCTGTTTGCGGTCATTGGGGTTGCGCTGGTTGCGTCCTGGTTCGTGGCCGTGATCTTCGCGCCGGTAATCGGGCTTTCCTTGCTGCCTTCCCGCATGAAGGCGCACGCTCATGGGCCTGGCCGCTTCATGCGCGCTTTCATCGGCTTGCTTGGTTTCAGCATGCGGCACCGCTGGCTCACCATCGCAGCCTCGCTTGCCGCCTTCGGTGCCTCGCTCTACGGCATGGGTTTTGTGCAGCAGCAGTTCTTCCCGGCGTCGAACCGGCCCGAGCTTGTGGTAACGATGACGCTGCCGAAGAATGCCTCGATCGCCGCGACCGAGACGGAGACGAAACGGCTGGAAGAGTGGCTTGCCAGCGACCCGGACATCGCCAGCTTTTCTTCCTATGTCGGCGGCGGGGCCATCCGCTTCTATCTGCCGCTCGACGTCCAACTCGACAACGACTTCATGGCGGAGACCGTGGTCGTTGCGAAGGACCTCGAGGCGCGCGACCGCGTTCTGGTGAGGCTCGAGACGCTGTTTGCCGACAGCTTCCCGGACGTGAAGGCCCGCATCTCGCGCCTGGAACTCGGCCCGCCCGTCGGCTGGCCGGTGCAATACCGGGTGAGCGCACCGACGGCCGACGAGGCGAGGAAGCACGCGGAGGAACTCGCAAATGTCCTGCGGGCATCCGGACTCGTCCGAAACGTGAACTATGATTGGGCGGAGAAGAGCAAGGAGCTGCGCATCGTGGTCAATCAGGATCGCGTGCGTCAGGCTGGCCTGAGCTCGCAACAGGTCGCGCAGGCACTCGACCGCGTGACCAGCGGCTCGACCGTTACCCAGCTTCGCGACTCAATCTATCTGGTCGATGTCGTTGCGCGGGCCGAGAGCAGCGAGCGCTCAAGCGTTGAGGCCTTGCGCAATCTTCAGATCCCCACCGCGACAGGCGCCTCAGTGCCCCTGCGCGAGCTTGCCGAGTTCCAGTATGATCTCGATGAGGGTTATATCTGGCGTCGCGGCCGCCTGCCTACGATCACAGTTCAGGCGGAACCGCTGCCGGGGCTGCAGCCCGCCTCCGTTCACGAGAAACTTGCAGGCGCGATTGAGGCGCTGCACAAGTCGATGCCTGCGGGCACCCTGATTGAGACCGGCGGCACGGTCGAGAAGAGCGGCCAAAGCAACGCCGCGCTACTGGCCCAGTTTCCGCTGATGATCACGCTGATGCTTACCGTACTCATCGTGCAGCTCGGCAGCTTCCGCCGGATGGCGATGGTGATCAGCGTGGCGCCTCTAGGCCTCATCGGGGTCGCGATCGCGCTGCTGACCACGAGCACGCCGATGGGCTTCATCGCCATCCTCGGGATCATCGCACTTGCAGGCATGATCATCCGCAACTCCGTGATCCTCGTCGATCAAATCGAGCATGAGCGGGCACGCGGCATCGATCCGTGGCAGGCGGTGATCGACGCGACCACGCACAGGTTCCGGCCGATCATGCTGACCGCGGCTGCAGCCATCCTTGGCATGATCCCCATCATGCACGACGTGTTCTGGGGGCCGATGGCCTACGCGATTGTCGGCGGGCTCGCCGTGGCCACGGTGCTTACCCTGGTCTTCCTCCCGGCGCTCTATGTCGCGGTCAATCGTATCCAGGAGAAAGACGAGCCGACGGCATCGGCCGAGCCGGATGCGATTGCTGCGCCCATGCTCGCATCTCAGTACTGAGAAGGGGATCGGTATGCCGCAAACGTCGTCCACTCTCCTTCATCGCTACTTCGGATCGGATGCCACGATGTACCCCGGATCGGGCGAGACCGCCCGCGAATATGCCGACAAGATGCTGCTCTCAGCGCTGCAGGAAGCGCAATCGGCGGCGCGCTCCTACGACACGCGGGCCCAGATTGTCGGTGTGGGCTACATCCTCGCGCTCAACCTGGTGCTGCGGTTCGGCGATCTGTTGCCGATCCATGCGCCAATCGGGCCGCTGTTTTATGCGGTCGTTTGGGGTATCGTGATCATGCCGATCATGCAGTTCGGCCACGTTCTTTATCCGAGCCGGATGCGCGCGGAAAAAGAATTCAATGGCAAGGTGTCCGGGGGTTCCGCCGTCGCGCCGGTCTACTATATCGACCCCGGCTCCTTCGCAGATGTCCGAGCCCTGGTCCACCAGGCGTTGAAGTCCGATTGGACCTCAGTGCTGGCCACCGAATTGCTGAAGACCTCGCGTGTCCGGACCATCAAGCAGGCGCGCTTCCACCGCGGCCTGCTGATGACCGTCTTGTCCTTCATCGTGCTGGGTGGCGAGCAGCTTCTTCGAAGTTTCACGCTGGCCTGATGAGCAACATGACAAATTTGAAACGAGACCACGAGCTATGAGGCTGGGAAGCGTAGCAGCCGACCTCACCGCCTTTCCCGCAACTGCAAGGGAGCGCTTCGGCTCGGCAAGGATCAACTCCTCCGCCAGGCCGGCGCCCGACCGGAAACTTCAAGAAAAGTCGCATGACTATGGACCCAGCAACCATCACCGCCGTCTCCGCGCTGGCCGGTTCCGCCATTGGCGCCTTGTCATCCGTCGCCACGAGCTGGCTTACCCAGCATCGTCAGAATCGGATGCAGCGGCTCGAGCAGGAGGCCTCGCGTCGCGAGCGGCTGTTCGGCGAGTTCATCGACCAAGCTTCGAGGGCCTATGCTGACGGCGTGGTCCAGGAACGCCTGGATGACCCGTCCAAGCTGGTCCCGATGTACACCGCCATTAGCAAGCTTCGCCTGTTTGCGATGCCAGGTACCATCGGGGCCGCCGAGGCAGTGCTTGAACACGTCGTCACGACATACGAGACGACTTCGTCCGCCTTGGCGGTCCGGCACTCGCGCGTGGCCGCCCATGACATTCTGCGCGTGTTTGCAGAGGCCTGCCGCGCGGAGCTGGCGTCCGTGCGCTAAACTCCGGGAGGACCTCGCTGAACAAGTTCATCAGCGCCACGCCTGTGCCAGAAGAAGCCAGCTCGCCGTTCAAAATAGCGGGATGGGAAGCCTGTTCACGGCAGAAACGCTCGCCGTCCCCTGGAGCACGGCTCCGAACGTTCGCAAACGAAGTTAGCCAAGGTCGACTGTATGGCGTCACGGAACGATGCGGAACGATACGGGAAGATTTCTGATTTTGGCCCACGAAAAACTCAATAAAATCAACGTTCTTACTACGTCCTCCGGGCCCACCAACTTATTATAAATCAATGGCTTACGCTTAATTATTTGAGTTTGAATTGAGCGTTGTCGGGTAAGTCTCTGCCTTTTGGGTGAAATGGTTTTGGGCTCGTCCGTCAATTTTCTCCGTCTCGCTGATGGCACCCGTCACACGTAGCTCAACAACTCCGGCTTCGAAAGGCCCTGCAACGATGCGTGCGGTAATCGGCGGCAACGACGTGCAATTAGGCCGGTTCTGAACTCGGCCACGGCCTCAAAATGCTCGAAGGCGCTCGCCATTCGGTTGATCTCTGCCGATCCGGCAGCCGATTCCGATGGAACTCTTTTTGAAAGTATCCAGCCCGGTAGGGGCAAAGGCGCTGCGGAGGCGCCTTCTAGACATTCAGTCAGGCAACGAGACACCGACGGAGGGCGGCTCTCGCGATAGCGACCGGGGACCACTTCAGCCATCTCCATTGTTTGCGAGATTTATGGCATAGAGGCCGTATGCAGATCTCGGGCATTGGCAGGATCATCTTCTGGTCTGGCGGAAGTCTTTGGATCGGGCAAGCAGTTGGCCTGATTGAGTGTCACTCCCACCATGCCATTCAGGTCAGCATGGGCCGATCCGATCGCGTGCAATTCCGAACGAGTGATGTGGCGGCCTGAGTATCCTATGGCGCGGCTTTCATTCCGTCCGACCTTACGCACTCGTTCCACGCACCGGGCAAGACGGTTGCCAACCTCTTCTGCGAGCCGGAGTCTGTGCCCTTTTGGGGTAGTGGCCGCGTAAGCCATTGCCGCTACACGGAGCCAGCTTGGTCCGCCAACACCCGAGTGCCAGCCGATGACTTCAGATGGTGACCTGTTCAGCCATTGCCGTCAGGTCCTAACATCATCCACTCCATCTTTGGCGCAAGCCACGGGGCAAGCTTGAGGAACCGCGGCAAGGCTCTAGCCACGTCAGGTAGTGACTTTGTATGTACCGATAAAGGCATGGTAGCCCCGGAGGCTGGAAATATGCGCTCGCCGACGTGGAAGCTGGCGCCGAGGCTTTCAGTCATTCAAGGACAGCTTCTCCGCGGCACCCCCGTGCCGCGAGCATGGCTAGTTAGAAATCAGCGAATGTCCGGCGATCAAGGCGACCACCAGGCTATGGCGCCGGCTGAGGCTCCTTCGGAGCCATGGCCTGCGAGCGCAATTGATCGGTTATGAGCCTAGTTGGTCTTCAATTGGCCGACTCGGTTTTCGGCAATCCAGCGGGCGGCAAGCACTAAGGCGCCCATACTGAAATCCTTGCCGTGCTTGGCCACCATCTCTTCCGACAGCTTGGCGAGCCGATCAAAAAATTCGTCCTTGCTCTCGTCCTCGGCGGTGAGTTCGGTCTGCATTTCGTCCTCCTGTTTCGTGCGGACTGCGGCCGCTATTTGAACATCTGCGCGGGAAAGGTGGCGATCGCGGCGGTGCCGTCAACGGTGCCGATCGCCAGATGCCGACCGTCGGTGGACCAGGCAAGCGCGGTGACCGCGCTACCCAAGGGCGTGACAAGGAGTTCGTCCCGCGCGCCGATCTGGGCGATGGTGATGCGGCCATTGGCGTAACCCGCGGCAATCAGCTTCTTCTCCGGATGCGCCGCCATCGCCTCGACCAGGACCAGCCCGGCGCGGCCCGTCTCCAGTGCGCCCGAGGTTTCGCCGTCAACTGGGGGAGCGGCCATTGACCAGCCTGCGATCCTGAAGGCGCCCGAGGCAAACAATGCATTCGCTGGCTGGCTCCAGCACACCGTGCGGACCGGCGATGGAAATCCCGCGACGATGTCAGCTCGGCCATTGGCCAGGCTGACCAGGGCAAAGCCGCCTGTCTCAAGCCCGCAGGCCAACCACGTGCCGTCGTCGCTCCAGCGGATCGACAGCGGGCGCGCCGGAAGAGAGACGTCGCGGATCAAGGCGGGATCGCCTTCGACCGCCCAGATCGACAGTCCGTCATCGAGCCCGCGAGCGAGGCGCCGCCCGCCTGGCGAGAAGGCCAGCGCGTCCGCCGACGATGTCGTGGCATGCTTCAGCTTCACGGCATCGCCCTGGCCGCACGACAGGAAGACATCATGTCCATTGCTGACAGCCGTCATGCCCGCCCTGGGGCTATGGTCGATGGCCACGATTGGCCCGTCGATCTTGACCAGGGTCTCGGCGACTTCACCGCCGGCGGTCAGATGCAACACGTCGCCGCTCGCCGCGCCGACCAGGAAGCCGGAATGCGCATAGGCAACGAGCGGCACATCGCCATCCGAGAATGCCGCCGTGGCGATCGACGGCACTGGCGGTTTCTCTCTCGGCCGGATCGTCGTCTGCCCGAGATCATTGCTCACCCTGAGCCGCGATTCCGGTGGCTCGTGATCCGCGACCGTGGCAATGGCGACGGTTCCGTCCACGGCGGTGAAAGCGGCCGCTGAACCGTCGGTGCTGAAGCGCAGATCGGCGATCGCCGATGGTCGTCGCCAGCTACGGGCCAGAAGATCGAACAAGGTCAGGTTCTGCATCGTCTGCTGGTTCACGGTCTCTCTCCCATCAGTCTTCGTTCGCCGCTGCGGCAAGCCGGCGATCGACGTCTTCGACATCAACTTCGGCCGCAACGATGCGGTCCTCGCAAGCCGTGCATGCCTGCATGATCGTCGCCGCGCTCTCTTCAGCCTCATGCAAGTCCCGCACCAGTTGCGCGCTGGTGCCGCTTCTGCCGATCTCCAGCTCCAGGCGCAGCACGTCCATTTCGATACCGGCGCGTTTCTGGTTGAGCCGCAACGCTTCCGCAGTGAGGGCGGAGACGCTGGCGACAAGATCGAGCCGGCGAGCAAGCAGCGCGTCACGCCTGTCGGATTCTCCGGTCATTGTTCGCTCCCCAAGGATCCCTGCGGTTTTTCGAAGGCCGACAGCAATTTAGGCAACGTGCCGGCCTGCGACTGGAATTGTTTTTCGGCCGTCTCAATGTGGCTCTTGAGTTGATCCCAGATGTCGACGCGGATCATCGATGTCGTGTCGCCGGTCAGGTGCTCGATCTCGTCGACACGGAACTGCCGCGTCAATGAAACGCCGGAAAACACGAAGTCGCGCAGCAGGATCGCGTGGCTTTCGATGAATAGATGGATCATCGGATGCGTCTCCGTGGTGACGCCGCCGACGGCGAGTTCGGCCCGGATGAAATCCTGGAAATGGCTCTGCAGTCGGTGCTGGCTCTCGCCCATGAAGCGCATGACAAACACCAGATCGCGCGGCATCAGCTTGACAAGATCGCCGGTGACGCCGTCGGCATGGCTGGACATTGGTCCGCGCGGCTCGCTTCTGTCTTCATCGCTAGGCATGGTCTCTCTCCAGCGCCAGGCCCGTCGATGGGCCGAGGCCTCCAAATAGTAGAGAAAGTTCAAGAATCAAATAGATGATATGTATTTCGTTTTTTGCTGCACTTGCTAACTAAATATGTTGCAGTTGCGAAATATACCGTAAATATTACAGGCGTAAGTTACATCTGTAAAAGAACGTTACAGTTTGCCTTCAACTCAAGCACCGAAAGAGCGCGGGTTTTGTTTGAGCGCCAGCCGCGGGCGTCATTTCGAAACTGGCACGACGCTTGCTTTGTATCTTTCCACAAGAAGCCCATCGCGCTTTGACGCGGTGCCAAAAGAACGAAGGAACGGAGGAAGCAGGCCGCTTCGATACGCCAACCGCATATGCGGTTGGCGCTGCGGATCCTGCCAGACGCCTCGAGAACCTTTGCCGCGATCCACTTGAATGGCCGGACCATGAGTCGCGCCTGAATGCGCAACCCTTTGTCATGCCGTTCGCATTCTCACTTGCGGTGCTGTGTGCCGCTTCATGCCGGGGTCAAGGGACCTGCGGCTCAAACCTGGTGGAGGCTTATGACCATGACGTCTCTGACGCTCAACAAGATTACCTCGCAACGCGGAATCTCCGTCGGCGAGGCGACCAAGAAGATTGCCGATCTCGGCTGGAATCCTTCCTACGTGCAGGAAGCGATGACGTTTCCCACGGACTACAAGATCAACAAGACGCCGCGCGATCCGATGAAGCAGGTTTTGCGGTCGTACTTCCCGATGCAGGAAGAGAAGGACAACCGCGTCTACGGTGCGCTCGACGCGGCATTGCGCGGCGACATGTTCCGCAACGTTGAACCGCGCTGGGTCGAGTGGATGAAACTCTTCCTGGCCATCATTCCCTTCCCGGAAATCTCCGCCGCCCGCTCGATGGCGATGGTTGCCCGTATCGCGCCCGGTGAGGAACTCAGGACCGGCTTCACCATGCAGATGATCGACGAGTTCCGTCACTCGACGATCCAGATGAACCTGAAGAAATGGTACATGGAGAACTACATCGATCCGGCCGGCTTCGACATCACCGAGGAAGCCTTCGGAAAATGCTACGCGACGACCATCGGCCGGCAGTTCGCCGAAGGCTTCATCACCGGCGACACGATGACCGCCGCCTGCATGTACCTGACCGTGGTCGCGGAGACCGCCTTCACGAACACGCTGTTTGTCGCCATGCCTTCGGAAGCCGCCCGCAACGGCGACTATGCGCTGCCCACCGTCTTCCTGTCCGTGCAATCCGACGAAAGCCGGCACATCGGCAATGGCCACTCGCTGCTGATGGCGGCGCTCAAGGAGCCGGAAAACCACCTCCTGCTCGAGCGCGACCTGCGCTACGCCTTCTGGCAGAACCACGCGATCGTCGATGCCGCGATCGGCACCTTCATCGAATACGGCACCACCAACCGCGACAAGAACAAGGAGTCCTACGCGGAAATGTGGCACCGCTGGATCTATGAGGACTACTATCGCACCTACATGCTGCCGCTCGAGAAATACGGCATCAAGGTCCATCACGACGACGTTCAGGCGGCCTGGGAGCGCATCACCAAGAAGAACTATGTCCACAAGGTCGGACAGTTCTTCGCGGTCGGCTGGCCGGTCAATTTCTGGCGCATCGAAGCCCAGACCGACAAGGACTTCGAGTGGTTCGAGCACAAATATCCGGGTTGGTACGCCGAATTCGGCGACTTCTGGAAATGGTATGCCAAGCTAAGCCACAAGGGTGAGAAGGTGCTGCTGTTCAACAGCGACGTCGGCTACGTCTATCCGCACCGCTGCTGGTCCTGCCTCGTACCCTGCCTGATCCGCGAGGACATGGTGGTCGGCGAGATCGACGGCCAACTCCATACCTTCGCCCACGAGCTCGACAAGTGGACCGCAACGGTTGCTTTCGCCGACGAGTATCAGGGCCGGCCGACGCCCGCGATGGGCCGCTTCAGCGGCAAGCGCGAGTGGGAGACGCTCTATGACGGCTGGGATCTGGCCGATGCGATCAAGGACCTGAACTTCGTCCGTTCCGACGGCAAGACGCTCGTCCCGCAGCCGCATCTGCGCTTCGACGACAAGGAGATGTGGACGCTGGACGACGTGCGCGGCAACAAGCTGGGCTCGCCGCTCAACGCGCTGCGTGCCATGTCGCCCGCGGATCGTGAGAAGCACCTGGCGGACTACGCCAAGGGCTTCACCATCAATCCCTGCAACTGATCAGGCCAAGGGGGGCGGGTTCGTCCCGACCCCTTCCTTTTACTGGAGGTCCGTATGTCGGAAACCCACACGGTCAGGCTAAGCCCAGTCGGCGTCGAGTTCGACGTCGAGCATGGTGAAACGGTGCTCAACGCCGCGTTCCGCCAGGGCATTGCGCTGCCGCACGGCTGCAAGGAAGGGCAATGCTCGGCCTGCAAAAGCGTGTTGCTCGAAGGCGAAGTCGACATGTTGAAATACTCGACCTTCGCGCTGAACGACATGGAGAAGGAGAGCGGGCACGTGCTGTTGTGCCGCTGCATCGCCTTCTCCGACCTGGAAGTCGAGCTTCTCAACTACGACGAGGAGATTCTGGCGAAAGCGATCGCCGTGAAGACGTACAAGGGCCGGATTGCTCGGATCGAGCACCTGACCCACGACATTCGCGGCATCGAGATCGAACTCGGCTCGCCGATGAAGTTCTGGGCGGGGCAATATGTCGACATCACGGTTACCACGCAAAAAGGGGAGACGATTACGCGCTCGTTCTCCATGGCAAATACGCCGGACCAAACCGAAAAACTCTCCTTCATCATCAAAAAATACCCTGAGGGAAAGTTTTCCGGAGAACTCGATTCCGGAGGCATCGAAGCCGGAGCCGAAGTCACGGTCGTCGGACCTTACGGAACCTGTTTCCGCCGCGACGAACGGCAAGGACCCCTGATCCTGGTCGGCGCCGGTTCGGGCATGTCGCCGATCTGGTCGATCCTCAACGACCATCTCAAGAGCGGCGAGAAGCGTCCGGTCTATTTCTTCTACGGCGCTCGCACCCGCAACGACCTGTTCTATTTGGACAGGATCGCCGAGCTGGTCCGCAATCATTCCGACGTCACCTTCATTCCCGTACTGTCGCACGCGAATGATGACGCCGAATGGGAAGGCGAACGCGGTTTCGTACACCAGAGTGTCGACGCCAAGCTCAAGCAACTGGCGGTCGACGGGCAGGGCGATGTCCATGCCTGTGGCCCGCCGCCGATGATCGATGCGCTGCAGCCGGTCCTGTTCATGAACGGGTTCGAAGCGGAGCGGATCTTCTTCGACAAGTTCACCACATCGGCAGGTGCAACGCCGGCCCATTAAAGGGCCGGCCATGCCAAGCCAACCACACTGCAACAAGGGAGAGAGACTATGCCTGCAACCTCGAGTTCAGTCGGATCAGGAGCCGCCGGCGCGGCAATCTTCGCCGACTCCGACAGCCGGAAATACCGGTATTTCGACCCGAAAGGCCAGCGCGCCACCCACTACGAGGACATGACGGTCGACGTTCAGCCCGACCCGGAACGCTACCTGATCCAAGACTGGATCATCTCGTTTGCCGACGGCAAGGGGGCCTATGTCAAGCAGAACACCGCCGCGCAGAGCTCCAACTGGCACGCCTTCCGCGCTCCCGACCAGGAATGGGAGCGCACGCACTACCAGCGCCAGTCGAAGATCGAGACGATGGTGCAGAGCGTCATCAACAACGCGCGCAAATCGGGCACCCCGAAGACCTTCGACAAGGCCTGGGTCAAGATCCTGCAGACGCAGCTCGGCGCCTGGAAACATGCCGAATTCGGACTCGGCACATCGCTGATGCAGGCGCAGCGTTACGGCTACACCCAGATGATCAACAACGCGACGCTGACCAACTCGTCCTACAAGCTGCGGCTCGCCCAGGACATCACGCTCTACCTTGCCGAGATCGGCATGGATCTTCCCGATTGGGACGACGAGCTCGGCAAGAAGGCCTGGCTCGAGGACAAGAACTGGCAAGGCACGCGCGAAGCGGTCGAGACCATCATGGGCGCGACCGACTATCTCGAGCAGTATTTCGCCATCAACATCATCTTCGAGCCGCTGGTGGGCGAAGTGTTCCGCTCCGGCTTTCTGATGCAGATTGCCGCCGCCAACCATGACTTCATCACCCCGGCGGTGATTTCGGCAGCCGAGGCCGACTATGAGCGCAACCTCGCCAACACGATCGACCTCATGCACCTGCTCGCCAATGACGAGAAGCATGGCGCCGCCAACAAGAAGCTCTTCCAGGGCTGGGTCAGGAAACACGGCGCGCTCGCTGACAAGGCAGCCACCGGCCTGCAGCCGATCTGGTCGATGCCGCATTCCAAGCCGGTCGCGTTCACTGACGTCCGCGCCAAATCCGAAGAGCGGATTGGCCAGATCCTCGGTGAACTCGGCCTCAAGCGCTGAAACAGGAGAAATCGTCATGTCACTATCAGCACGCGACGCAACCCATTCCAACATCTTCAAGGCGATGAAGGACATCACCTTCGAGCAGACGATTTCGCATCAGTGCGGCGTCACCATGAACGACTCCGTCGAGGCCAGGGCCATCGCCGAATTCATGGGTAAGAAGCCAGGGGTGACCATCACCTATCAGCCGGCCCTGATCCGCATCGACGGTGACGGCAAGCTGATCTTCAAAATGGATGCGATCGGTGAATATCTCGGCCGCGAGATTTCGGCCGAGACCTTCGAGGTCAACACCTCCACCCACTACGGTCGCATGGTTCGCGTCGACGACAACACCGTGATCCTGTTCGGCAACATGGACGAGATGTTCGAATACATCGAATAGCCGCCAAAAGGGCGCGCCGCCTGGTTGCGGCGCGCCGATCCGATCAACACGCATCTCGCGGAGAGAAGAATGTTTAGGACACCGGAAGGCAAGGATATTTTCGTGGTCGACGGCCACACCCATTTCTGGGACGGCAGCCCGGAGAACCAGAAAAATGTCCACGGCAAGCAGTTCATCGATTGCTTCTACGCCTATCACACGGGGCTGAGCCCCAAGGACCAGCTTTGGGAGAAGAGCAAGTTCGAAAAGTACAGCGCCGATGATCTCTATCGCGACCTATTCATCGACGGTCCCGACGATGTGGCGATCGTGCAGTCGACCTATCTCAAGGACTTCTACAAAAACGGCTTCAACACGATTGAGCGCAACGCCGAGGTGGCCAAGCGCTATCCGGAGCGTTTCATCGTCAATGGCGCCTTCGATCCGCGCGACGGCGAGAAGGCGCTCGAGTACATCCACTTCCTCAAGGAGACCTACAACGTCAAGGGCGTGAAGATGTACACGGCCGAGTGGAACGGCGCTTCCAAGGGCTGGAAGCTCACCGATCCAGATGCCTACAAATGCTTCGAACTCTGCGACAAGCTCGGCATCAAGAACATCCACGTCCACAAGGGCCCGACCATCCTGCCGCTCTCGAAGGATGCGTTCGACGTCCATGACGTCGATCATGCGGCGACGGATTTCCAGGGCCTCAACTGGATCATCGAGCATTGCGGCCTGCCCCGCCTTGACGATTTCTGCTGGATCGCGACGCAGGAAACCAATGTCTATGGCGGGTTGGCGGTGGCGCTACCCTTCATCCACGCACGCCCGCGCTATTTCGGCGAGGTCATCGCCGAGCTGCTGTTCTGGCTCGGACCGGAGAAAATCCTGTTCGGTTCCGACTACGCGATCTGGACGCCGCGCTGGCTGGTCGAGAAATTCTGGGCCTACCAGATCCCCGAGGATATCGCCGCAGAACGTGGCGTGCAGCTGACCGACGAGATCAAGGAGAAGATCCTCGGCCTCAACGCCGCGCGTCTCTACAACATCGACATCGAAGCCAAGAAGAAGGCGCTCGCCAGCTCGCCCTTCAGCATCGCGGCGGAGTAGGAGCCATGGCAAGCGCCAGCGTTTCCGGTGACCGCGAGAAGGAAATCTGGCGGCGCCTTGGTGAAGTCAACGACCCGGAACTCGACGAACCCGTCACCGAGATGGGGTTCGTCGAGCGGGCCGCGGTGAAGGGCGATGGCAGCGTGGAGGTCGATTTCCGCCTGCCAACCTACTGGTGCTCGCCCAACTTCGCGTTCCTGATGCTGGACGGCGTCCGCAAGGCGCTCGACCAGCTCTCCTGGGCGCCGGCCTACCGCGTCAAGCTGCACGACCACATGTTCGCGGAAGAGGTCAATCGCGGCATGGAGGCCGGCAAGACATTCGGCGACATCTTCGCCGTGCTTGCCGAGGACCAGGATCTTGGCGCCTTGCGCGAAACCTTTGCGATGAAGGCTTTCAAGCGGCGCCAGGAGGCGGTCTTGCGCGGCCTGCGGCTAAACGGTCTGACCGATCGCGAAATCCTGGGCATGGACCTGGCGGCATACGACGTCGCCCGGTTCGAAGCGGGCGACGCTGCCAAACAGAAGCCGCGATACCGAGCGGCTCTGCTCGAGCGTTTTGCCGACCGCCGGGCGGACGATCCTGTCTTCGTGACATGGGATGGGCAACGCATACCGGCTGACGCGCTCAGTGCCCATCTCGCCGAACTGCGCGGCGTGCGCATCAACATGGAGTTCAACGGCGCGCTGTGCCGTGGGCTCAGGCAGACCAGATACAAGGAACTGGATGTGATCGACGGCGAACCGACGCTCGTCGATTTCATTCTGGATCGCGTTCCGCCCGGGACCGCGCCGACCGCCTGAAGCAGAGCCGACAGCAACGGCCTCCCTCGCACGAGGCCCCTAACCAACAACCCGCCCGTAAGGCGGAAGGAGGAATCATGCCCAAAATAATGCTTCACAATTCCGAGGCCCGCCGTGCTCTCGCCCGTGGCGTCTTCCGGTTGGCCGCTGCCGTCGAGCCGACGCTCGGCCCTAAAGGCATGAACGCCATGATCGACCGGCCGATCGGTACGCCGATGGTGACCCGCGACGGTGTCAGCATCGCCTCCGAGATCGAGCTGCACGACCGTTTCGAAAACATGGGCGCGCAGGTCGTCCGCGAAGTGTCGATGCAGACCAACGAGGTCGCTGGCGACGGCACCACGACTGCCATCGTGCTCGCGAACGCGCTCATCCAGGGTGGTGTGGAGGCGAACGAACGCGGCGTGAAATCCGTCGATCTGTGCAAGGGCATCGACCTTGCCGTGGCCTCCGTGGTGGCGGCGCTCAAGGCTTCTGCCAAGCCTGCCAAGGGCAACGGCATTCTCGCTTCGGTCGCCAACATCGCGGCAACCAATGCCAAGCTTGGCGCGCTGGTGGCGGAAGCCCATCAGCGGGTAGGGGCTGAAGGCGTCATCACCACCGACTTCAGCGTGACCACTGAGACCACGCTCGATGTGGTCGAGGGCATGTCCTTCGAACGCGGCTACCTCTCGCATCACATGGTGACGGATCAGGAGAAGATGGAGGCGGTTCTCGAACGGCCCTACATCCTGATGACCGACCTCAAGATCAAGGAACCCGAGGCGCTGGATGCGGCTCGTCGCATTGCCGACGAGGCTGGTCGGCCGCTGCTGATCGTGTCCGAAGAAATGTCGCCGGAAGTGGTGGTGACGCTGCTCGGCAAGCAGGGACCGGGACGGTATCTCGTGGTCCACCCGCCGGAATATGGCCATTGGCGCAAGGCGATGATGGAGGACCTGGCGATCATCACCGGCGGCAAGGTGATCGCGCGCGACCTTGGCGGCCGGCTGGAGGACATCACCGCCGACGATCTCGGAACGGCTGACCGGGTGAAGACCAGTTCGTCCTACACCTCGATCATTCGCGGTGGCGGCGACCATGCGGCAATCGCATCGCGCCGCGCCCAGGTGCAGCGGCAGTATGAAGCCTCGCCGCCGAACATCGACCAGGACAAGCTGCGCGAACGCCTGGCCAAGCTCTCTGGCGGCACCGCGATCCTTTATGCCGGCGGTGTCACGCCGGTCGAGCAGAAGCGAACCATCCAGCTGATCGAGGATTCGCTGAATGCGGTGCGCGCCGCCTCTGAAGAGGGCGTGGTCGCCGGCGGTGGGTCGGCGCTTGCCCAGATCGCGCCGCTGCTCGACAAGGTGGCGGCAGGCGTCGAAGGCGATGTCGCTGAAGGCGTGCGCCTGGTGCGTTCGGTGCTGTCGCGGCCGCTCTGGCGTATCGCCGCCAATGCCGGCGCCGATCCCGAAGCGGTCGTGGCGGAAGTCACGCGCATCAACGGCGGCTACGGCTACAACGCGTCCTCCGGCGCCTATCAGAACATGTTCGAGGCCGGGATCATCGATCCGGTCCGCGTCACCTACACGGCGCTCGCCAACGCAGCTTCGGTGGCGACGCTGATCCTGACCACCGAAACGCTGATTGGCCATCTCGCCGAGGACGAGGACCCGACAGCCGGACCGGCTCGCGGCGGCGGCTCTGAGAAGCTCGGCCGCGCCTAAGCAAACAATCTCGACGTGAAAGGATACGACGATGAAAGCTGCCAGACTCTACGAATACGATCCGCACATGAACGTCCAGCTCAGGATCGAGGAAGTCAAGGCGCCGACGATCACTGCCCCGGACGAAGTGATCGTGCGGGTCGGTGCCGCCGGTCTCTGCCGCACCGACCTGCACATCATCGAGGGTGTGTGGAAGCCGACGATGGATCCCGAAGGCACGCTCTTGCCCTACATCATGGGCCACGAAAATGCCGGTTGGGTCGAGGAGGTCGGCAGCGGCGTCAGATCGGTCAAGCGCGGCGACGCGGTGATCTGCCATCCCTTCCGCTCATGCGGCATCTGCCTCAATTGCCGCCATGGCGAAGACATGTATTGCGACAATGGCCAGTTCCCCGGCCTTGGCATGAATGGCGGTTTCGCCGAGTACTTCATCACCAGCGAACGTTCGCTGATCAAGCTCAATGCCAACATCACGCCGATCGAAGTGGCGCCGCTGGCCGATGCCGGCATCACCGCCTACCGCGCCGCCAAGCGGGCGGCGAAACTGCTGCGACCAGGCAGCTATTGCGTTCTGCTCGGCATAGGCGGGCTCGGTCATATCGCGCTGCAATCGCTGCACGCCATCTCGGGCTGCCGCATCATCGCCGTCGATCGCGAGCCGGCAGCACAGGTGTTGGCCAAGGATCTTGGCGCCGACTTCGTCCTCGATGGCGGGCCGAATGTCGTCGAGGAGGTCAGCCAGATCACCGGCGGCGGCGCCCATGTGGTCATTGACTTTGTCGGCGAACTCGGCGTCGAGAACATCTGCTGGAAGATGGTTCGCAAGGGCGGGCAACTGTTCGTCGTCGGCTATGGCGGCAACATCAACGTACCGACCGCGCATCTCGTCATCGAGGAGATCAACATCGGCGGTAGCCTAGTCGGCAATTTCACCGAGCTTGTCGAACTGATGGAGCTCAACGCCGACGGCAAGGTGAAGATGCACTACACCGAATACAATCTCGCCAGCATCAACACCGCGCTCGACGATTTCAAGAACCGGCGGTTCACCGGTCGCGGCGTCATCGTACCCTAAAACATTTGGACCGGACTTCGCGCGGACGGGTGCGGCGTCCGGTCCCCCCCATCATCCAGAGGGAAAAAGATATGAACAAATACATCTGTGAATTCATGGGAACCTTCGCGCTGGTCTTCTTCGGCTGCGCAACGGTTCTGTTCATGCGCTCCGAGGTTGGTCTACTCGGCGTCGCCTTCGCGTTCGGCTTGTCGGTGGTGGCGATGGCCTATTCGATCGGACCGATTTCGGGCGCCCATCTCAATCCGGCTGTCAGCCTCGGTTTCTTCATCTCCGGCCGCATGAAATCGAACGATCTTATCGGCTATGTCGTTGCGCAATGCGTTGGAGCGATCGTCGCATCGGCGGTGCTTTATGTGATCGCGCAAGGCAAAGGTGGCGGTTATGATGTGGCGGCGAACGGCTTTGCCCAGAATGGCTGGTCGACCTACTCGGTGACCTCGGCGTTCCTGTTCGAGGCGGTCGCCACCTTCCTGTTTCTGCTCGTCATCCTTCGCGCCACCGCCGAAGGCGGCGCCGGCCCGCTCGCTCGGCCCGGCGCTCTTTGCTGGCGGAGCTGCGCTGTCGCAGCTCTGGCTCTATATCGTGGCGCCATGCCTTGGCGCGGCCGCAGCCGGATTGGCATTGCGCGCTGGGGTGATCGGCGCGGGTGAACCGGCGACTCAGCCGGCCTGATTGCTTGCCGGACCCGGCAAGCTTTTCTTCCTGAACCCCGTGGCTGATGCCATGGCGTTTTCCGTGTCGGGACGTCAGCGAAGCGCGATCCTGAAACGAGTTTCTTTGCTTCGAGCTTTGGAAAAACGGGAGGACAATATGGATCTTATCACAGGGTTGGCCGTCGTCATCGGCATTATGGGCGGCATTGCAACGTGGGCAGCGATCACCATCGGCAACCCCTATCTGCTGATCTGGGCGGTATTTGTCGGCTGGGGGAGTTTCTATCACTGTGGCGGCAAGGAAGCCGGTTTCAAGAATTCGGCGGTCGCAAACCTCTGGGGAGCGGTCTGCGCCGCCGGCGCATTGATAGCACTGACCTCCATTGGTGTTACGGCGATCATGGCCGGTATTTGCGTCGGCATTTCAATCGTCGTCCTGATACTCGCCGCCAAGCTGCCATTGCTGAGCGCCATTCCGTCAGCGGTCTATGGCTATGCAACGACCGCCGCGCTTTTTCTACTTGGCGCGGCCGCCTATGGCGAAGGCATCAGCGGCATCACCAAGGTCGCGGCCGCTGTGGTTATCTCGCTGATCATCGGCAACATCCTCGGCTACGTCTCGGAGAAAGTGACCGGTGCTGTCGCAAAGGCCTGATCATTGCCGCGGGGGCTGCCTGAAGGCAATCTCGATTGATGAATTTCCCAACCCCGCGGCGCGAATGCCGCGGGTTTTTGTTGTGCCGGTGAATGGAGCTGGCCTAGAGGAAACCGCGCCGGATGCCGTATTGTCCCAGCTTGCGATAGAGCGTCGGCCGCGAAATACCGAGCCTCAGGGCGACCTTGCTGAGATTGCCATTCTCAGCCGCAAGCGCGTTCTTGATCGCCTGGCATTCTGCATCCTCGAATGTGCACACCGGTGCTTCGAGCATGGCTGCGGGATGATCGCTGTGCATGGTCATATTGTGGCGATCGCCGGCACTGATTTCCCCGGGAAGATCCTGGAGCCCGACAGCCCCACCGCGCGCCAAGATGTGCAACCGCCCTACGAGGTTCTTCAGTTCGCGCACATTGCCCGGCCAACGATAGGCGAGCAACGCGTCCAGCGCTTGGTGCGAGAATTCCAGCGGGTCCTCGCCCGATGCGGTGGCGATCTGCCGGTTGAAGTGTTCGATCAGCAGCAGCACATCCTCGCCGCGGTCGCGCAGCGGCGGGACAGTGATCGAGACCGCGCCGATTCGATAATAGAGATCGCGGCGGAAGCGGCCAGCGGCAACTTCCTGCTTGAGATCGCGATTGGTTGAGGCAACCAGGCGCACATCCACCGGGCGACTCCGGCTGTCGCCAATGCGGTTGACCACGCGCTCTTCCAGGACACGCAGCAGAAACGGCTGGATCTCGAGCGGCAATTCGCCGATCTCGTCGAGACTGAGGACGCCGCCATTGGCGAGCTCGAAAACGCCCGGCTTGCCCTCACGCGAGGCGCCGGTAAAGGCGCCGGCGACATGGCCGAACAATTCACTGCCGAACAGATCCCTGGTGATTGCCCCGCAATTCATCGCGATGAACGGATCGTTCGCGGTGCGCCGGCTGCCGGCATGGACGAGCCGCGCAAACAGCTCCTTCCCGGTCCCTGTTTCACCTTCGACCAACAGCGATGTGACGCTGCCCGACCGGGCGACGCGGCAGGCGACGTCGATTGCGGCCTGCAGCGCTTCGCTGTCGCCGACAATCATGGCGACAGCATCCTGAAGATGCTTGTCCACTTCCCGGTGGACCACTGCCACGCTGGAGGCTGCCGGCACGGGGGGGAATACCAGCGCCGCGCCGCGCAGGTCGCCGTCGAGCTTGAGCGGCGTGATGTGGCAGGATCGCAGATGGGCCGGCAGCGCCTTGGCCAAGTCGGCGTCGGAGCCGGAGGATGGAAGGTTCATCAGCCAGCGGCCACGACCTGGCTCCATCGGACCATCCATCATCTCGGTGGTCTCGCCGTCAGGCACGTTTTTGCAGAAGATGGCGCGGCCGCGATGGTCGACGATCACCAGCCCGTCTTTTCGGCGGTAGCTGGGAGCCGACGAGATGAAGGCTTCGAGCAGGCGCGTGCGCTGTTCCTGCTGCTGTTCGGCCAATGCCTTTTCGATCTGCCGGGCTGTGGCGGCGACGAGCGCGGTGTTGTGTGGCCGAAAGATCGGCGAATAACCCGACAGGTCGACCACACCGATGATCTTGCCGTCGAGCGGATCGCGGATCGGCGCGCCGGCGCATGTCCAGGATTTGATGCCGGCGCAGAAGTGCTCGGCCGCATGGACGAAAGTCGGCTCTCCGGTCCACAGCGCCGTGCCGATGCCGTTGGTGCCGACGGCGCCCTCGTTCCATTTGCCGCCGATGGCGAGATGGATGTCCATGCCGTCATGCAGCGTTTTCTTGTCGCCGATGGCGTCGATCAGCACGCCGTCGCTGTCGGCCAGAACCAGCATAGCGCCTGTCCCGTCCAGCAACTGGCCAAGGGAGGCGAACGACCGGCGCGCCGCTGAAAGCAGTTCTGCATTGGCGCGGGTCAGATATTCGATCTCGTCGCGATCGCTGCTCAGCGGCGCTTCAATCCCTTGAGCGTTGATGCCGCCAGTGGCGCTGCGATACCAGGACTCGTGAATGAGGGAGCGGACGTTGCCTGGGTGGACCGGGTCGCGGGCACATTTGGGCTCGTCTGCCAGAAAATCTTCCCAGGCGCGCATGGTGGCGCGCTCGTCATAATCGATGTTCCCCAGAAGCATTTGCCCGGCAGCAGCCGACGCACGCGCCGGAAGAGCATCGATCTTCATCTGGTTGGGGCCTATCTCGCGTTTCATTCAGTCATCACAGAACCTTCGAGGCATGCCATTTCTGTATGCTGTCGCGTTCGTATGCTGCCGCGGTTGGACGTGAAGAGCACGCCCAGGCGTCTGCCGGATCAGTCGATGCCAAGTTTCGCGCCTATGTCGGCGGCAAGCTGTTCTTCGGTATAGGTGGCGGCGAGGCGTGATCCGTCCAGGCCCGCAAGCGCCTCGGCGACGGCTTCGTCGACCGGCGAGAAGAAGCCATTCTGCTTTGTCGCCAGCACGAATATCTGCTCCTCGCCGCGGCTGCGGATGTCGCCGATGTGATGAAGTTGGCGGCCTGTGTTCTGATCCTTCGAAATCACGCGGCCGTTCATGGTGACCTGGATGGACGGCTTGGCTTCGGCCACGGGCGCGGCACTGCCGCCGACATGGATGATCAGGCCTTCCGCCTTTGGCTGCTGGCGTGGCTTCCTGGAAGCCGAATAGCCGCCGCCGCTGATCTGGTCGGCAAGTCGAACGATGGTCGAGCGGTTCTGCTCGATCAGCCTTTTGACCTGCATGTCCTCGCGCCGCGGGCCATCCCGCTTGGAGATGATTTCGACCATGAATCCTCCCAGATTCGCTGTGCGTTGCCGTCGATACGGCTTATTTCTTCTTTTGAGGTGAACCCTACACCGCCCCGGTGAAGTTCGCCATTCATATCACACACATAGCGCCAGAATTCGGGTCGGTGGTAGCAGGCGGCTGCTACACGGGACTTGCGGTATTCGGACGTTTGAGTAGTGCCCGCGTGTCAGGCCGCCTTGCTCGTCATTTCCGGGGGGCGCTGTCCTGCAGCGTCTCGACCAGGAGCCGCGCTTCTCGCGTTTGGGGTGATGATCGGACGGAGGTTTTGCTGACCAACACCGGCACTATACGGAACCATACGGGGAGTCTTCTGATTTTGGCCCACGAAAAACCCAATGAAACCAATGCTCTTAACACGGTCCTCCGGGCCCACCAAGATACCCACCTAAACTCTTGATTTCATACAGTTATTTTTTCGTTGCCCACGCCATGGACTCGAACCCCCATAAAAATTAAATCGGATTGTGTTCGAGAACGATTTCGGCGACTGCAGCGAAATTGATCGTTGAGTCCTTCCGGATAACTGAGGGCGGAATATCAGTCGTTAATGAAATCGGCACCACTGCCTGAAAGCAGACGCTGCCGGCGCCGACTAAGAGATCCTGGCTGCGCGCTAGTCTACCCCTGCTCAAGGCGCTCGCGAAGGGCCGAAACAATTTCCCGCAGCAGATTTCGTGCTCCCGTCATCGCCCTGATTTCTGCATCCAATGGTGCGCCATTGGCCAGATGTTAGAGGCGTCGGTGATCAACTCGTTCTCGAGCTCGTTCAGCCATGGCCCCTGCCTGCCCTCCCATTCTCGACAGCCAAGTGGTCCAGGGTTGTGCGAAGGCTCGCGTCAAAGAGCTTTGCATCTCGCGGGCGGCGGCCGCGCCGGCGAAAGGGATTTACAACGCGACCGATGTTTGGGTTCGTCATTACCCGATAACGCTCGACAAGTATCTCGATCGTCTTCCAGCCCCGGCTCGAAACTGACGATACAAAAAACTGTGCAGTGCTCTCGACCTCTTGGGCCAAGAAATGGCTTCCTGAGCGACTAGCGCCCGTCATACGCCGCAGCGATTTCGGCAGATTGGGATGGTGGGCCAGCGGGCACTCCATTGCCGATCTGATCCAGCTCAGGCAGCAGGAAGAGGCCGTCGCGCACGGTACCGGCAGCGCCACGAGCTACAGTGTCGGCTTCACTTCCGGCGACCTCAATAGGCGGCAACGTCAAACCGTGCAGCAAGTTGGCCTCAAGAACCGCTTCGACCTTCTTTTGAACTCTCGGAAACAAGACAGCCAGTGGGCCGCCGAGGACTATCCGCGCCGGGTTCAATATGTGGATCAGATTGAGCAGACCAACAGAGATGACCGCTGCCCACGTGTCGAGCATGGTCTCAAGGGCTCTGCCGGGGTTGGGCATAGCTGCCAAATTTGCCAGCCCTTCTGCGATCGATTGCTCATCGGATAGAAGTGACAAGAAAGGGCCATAGCCTCCAAGCAGGCCCAGGGTTTGCGATTTGGCGTCTTCGGGTTTGGCGGAGAGGACCATATGACCTATTTCGCCAGCAAACCCGCTGACGCCCTCAGCAACTCGCCCGTTGCGAATGATCGCCGCGCCAACGCCTTCCGACAGCAATACGACCAGCAAGTCCTCCGTGTCATGCGTATCCAGCGCACCGATGGCGGCGGAAAGCGCGACTGCGTCGTTGCACACCCGAATCGGCCAAGGTGCTCCAAGCGAGGTTGCGATCAGTTGTCCGATATCGACATCCTCCCACTCCAGCAGTTTTGCCGATACCACGACTCCGTTGCGATCCACGATGCCGGGGACGGAGATTCCTACGCCCCGCACCCGCTTCGTATCGACTCCCGCCCCCACGACGAGACGGCGGGCCAGGTCCGCAATTGCTTGAGCAACAGGGC
The DNA here is from genome assembly GCF_056403115.1 of Mesorhizobium sp. P3_A2. Lineage (NCBI taxonomy): Bacteria > Pseudomonadati > Pseudomonadota > Alphaproteobacteria > Hyphomicrobiales > Phyllobacteriaceae > Mesorhizobium > Mesorhizobium sp. P3_A2. The sequence goes on along the minus strand of NZ_JBFUGC010000001.1, from coordinate 915,452 downwards.
CCGCATCGCGAAAATTCTTGCTGTTGGGGACGACTATCTTGTTGAGCAAAGTCCCGCTGAAGTCGACAAGCACGCCGGTCAGCCACGTGCTCGACACGTCTATCCCGATGAAGAAGGCTCCCTTCGGGTTTAGCGCGACCCGTATTCCCGGCCTGCCGACCTTGGCGGCCTCCTGCGGTTCGTTCAGTTCCATCGCCAGATCTGCCTGCAGCAGCACTGCAATAACGTTGCCAGCCGTTGCGCGGGTTAGGCCGAGTTCGCGGGCAATGTCGGCGCGCGAAAGAGGGGAAGCCCTTCGCAACAAGCGCAGACACCTCGTCTCATTGACGTGTCGGATGAGGTTGGTGGTTTTCAAGTTGCTCGTCTTTTCGATCGTCTGTTCGGTTGCAATCGTCCTGTTAACGTCAGGCAGCCGGTCGCGTCCAGCGTGATTGGACGCTCCCCACTTCAGAGCCGTGGCAACTTGCATCGAAATTGCCCATTGACGACCACTGAAGCCTATTAGTATAGGTTCAATGCAAATACAAGATAGAACCTTGATAGCGATCAGTTTTGACGACCTCTGACCAAACCTCTGGCTGATGGGTGACCTGCGCACTCATCCGGCGAAAATCCCAATCCAAAAAAGGACATCTGTCATGCTGAAGGGTATTGATCCCGTGTTGTCACCCGATCTGCTCCATGTGTTGCGGTCCATGGGGCATGGCCATGAGATCGCGATCGTGGATGCCAACTATCCCTGCGATAACGACGCCCACATCATTCGCCTGGATGGTGTCCTAGGCAGTCGGATCCTCGAAGCCATCCTCTCGGTAATGCCGCTTGAAAGTGCCGATTCAAATGCGGCGTGCCGCATGATTGTCGACGGAAATCCTGAAACCGAGCTGCCGATATTCGGCGAATTCCTGGAAATCGTCTCGAAGCATGCCAGCCGGTCGTTGGCGTTGGCGCCGATTACGCCGGCCGAGTTCAAGGCGCGCGCCAAGAAAGGCTTTGCAATCGTCCTGAGCGGCGACGGGCGCCTCTATGGAAACATCCTGTTGAAGAAGGGCGTTGTCGCCCCTGCGAACTAACGAGCTCGTTGCATCTGCCGAGGGGGGGCTTGCGTTTTTCTTGTTTCGAGAATATGTATTGAATGTAAACAAATTCCGGCGTCGGCTTTCTGGGGAGGACATTTGTCCGCAGCCTGCGCATCAAACCTGGGAGGATGGATAAAATGAGCACAAGGACCCTAGCGACAGCCCTGGCAGTTGTCGGCTCTCTGCTGATGTCGGCCCCGTCATCGGCAGCGGACAAGCATCTGACAATCATGCTGTCGAGCCCCGATCTCGCGTTCCCGTTCTCGGTCCACATCATGAAAGAGATGCAGGATGAAGTGGCAAAACTCGGCAACATCGATGTGGTGGTGAGTGACGGTCAGCGCAATTCTAGCAAACAGAGCGCCGACATCGAGGCTGCAATCACAAAGGGCGTCGACGGCATCGTGATCAGCCCGAATGACTCCGCAGCACTGGCGCCGGCAATCCAGGAGGCGATCGATGCCAAGATTCCGGTTGTGACCGTCGATCGCTCTGTCGACAGCGTCAAGGGAATTCTCGCCCATGTCGGTGCCGACAATGTGAAAGGCGGCGAGGTTCAGGGCCAACTCATCGTCAAGCTGTTTCCGAACGGAGCCAACGTGATGAACCTGCAGGGGCAGCCGGGCACCAGCGCAGCGATCGACCGCAACAAAGGTCTACACAACGCGCTTGATCCACTGGCGACCAAATACAAGTTCGTCTTCGAGGACACCGCCGGATTTGATCGTGCCAAAGGCCTTTCCGTTACTGAGTCTGCCTTGGCGTCGATGGGAACGCCGCCGGACGCGATTGCCGCGGCAAACGATGACATGGCGCTCGGGGCCTTGGAGGCGCTGAAGGGCCGCGAGTTGACTGGCAAGGTAAAACTGATCGGATTTGACGCCCTGCCGGAATCCCTCGGCAAGGTTCGCGATGGAAGCATGACCGGGACCATCGAGCAGATGCCGGGCAAGCAGGGCAGGCAGGCGGTCGATATTCTGGTCGCTTTCGCGCGCGATGGAAAGACGCCGGAAAACAAGATCACCCTCCTGACCCCGATCGCTGTGACGAAGGACAACCTGGATGCAGGCGAACGCCTGGGCGAACTCAAGTAGCCATCCGGCGGTCAGCGCGCGAACGCAAATTCCCCCCAATTTCGATCGCGGGCATGGGTGAGGCCGCCAGCAGCGGCCTCACCCCGACCGGCTCACAGCCTCACGCGCTTTCCGAGCCACTGATTTTCATTCGGATACTCCTATGTCTCAGGCTCTCTTGCAGATGAACGGCATTACCAAGTCGTTTGGCGGCATTTCCGCACTCAGGTCGGTGGACTTGCGCGTGGACACGGGTGAAGTCCACGCACTGCTGGGAGAGAACGGTGCCGGCAAGTCAACCTTGCTCAAGATCCTATCGGGCGCTCAGCTGCCAGACGGTGGCGAGGTTACCTTTCTCGGCGTGAAGGCGGCGTTCAATTCTCCCCAGGATGCGCAACGCTGTGGCATTGCGACGATCTATCAAGAATTGACGCTCGTTCCTGGAATGTCGATTGCCGAGAACATCTTCCTGGGTCGTGAACCGGGCTGGGCGAACCTCGTGAACTGGCGAAGGTTGGTGAACCAAGCGCAAGGTTTGATGGCGAGGGTCGGGCTGGAGAAAGATCCTCTCACACCCGCCCGGGACTTGTCGGTGGCCGAACAGCAACTGGTCGAGATCGCCCGCGCCCTTTCGATGAGATCGAAACTTATCATCATGGACGAACCGACCGCAGCCCTTTCAAATGCTGAAGTAGACCGGCTCTTTGATATCGTGAGCGGGTTCAAGGCCAATGGTCTCAGTGTCATCTTCGTCACGCACCGCCTGGAAGAGGTGATGCGCGTGTGCGACCGCTTCACCATACTTCGGGATGGCAGGTTCGTTTGCGACGGAAACGTTGCCGACACATCCGTCGATGCAATTATTCACCACATGGTCGGCCGCGAGATCACCGCAACGCAACGGCGTCCGGCGCTGGCGGCCACCGATGCGGTCGTTCTCCGTGTCGAGCATCTTTCGCGGCGCCGGGGTGCTGAAGGGCTCAATGCGATGGCCCTTAGTGACATTAGCCTCGAGGTTCGACGCGGAGAAATTCTTGGGATTGCCGGCCTGGTTGGCTCCGGCCGGACGGAAACCGCGAGAGCTATCTTTGGCGCTGACCCCTTCGATTCCGGCAAGGTCTTCATCGATGGGGTTTTGTTGCAGGCGACTTCACCGCAAGACGCAATTCGCCAAGGCATCGGATTGGTTCCGGAAGACAGAAAGCAGCAAGCTTTGTTCCTGTCATTGTCGATACGCGCAAACCTGACGGTGGCTGCGCACGACAGAGTTTCCCGACTGGGTGTCTTCATCGATTCAAACGCCGAGGACACATTAATCGCGCAATACAAGAAACTGCTTCGCATCCGAATGGTGGGACCAGAGCAGATTGTATCCGACCTCTCCGGCGGCAACCAACAGAAGGTGGTTCTGGCGCGCTGGCTCGCTTTAGGTCCCAAGGTCCTTATCGTCGACGAGCCCACCCGCGGAATTGATGTCGGCGCCAAGGCGGAAGTCCACAATTTGTTGTTTCAAATGGCAAGCAGTGGGATCGCGATCGTCGTGATCTCTTCGGAACTGCCTGAGGTGCTGGCGATAAGCGACCGGATCATCACGATGCGCGAAGGCCGTGTAACGGGCGAAGTGCAAGCGGATGCCGCCAGTCCTGAGATGCTCATGGCCCTGATGACCGTGGATGCGGTTGCGGCATGAGGAAGGATGAATCAGGGGAGAAGACCATGGTACAAGTGACAGCAGGTGAGGCGGTCGGAAGGCGGCACCAGTTTCGGCCAATCAATGTTGCGGCACGTTTCGCGCCGGTGTTGTTCCTGGTTGTTCTCATGATCGGATTCTCGATCCTTGAGCCGCGCTTTCTCACACCGCTGAACCTCTTCAATGTCCTTCGACAAGTCTCCATCTACGGATTGCTGGCGATCGGAATGACGTTCGTCATTCTCACGGCCGGCATTGACCTTTCAATCGGCTCAATTCTCGCTATGGCCGGGCTGGTTGCTGCGGTAGTAGCAAAAGGCGGCCTCGACAACCGTTTCAGCGTCGGCGATGGCTCCGCCTCGTTGGGACTGGGTTGGGAGTTCGCCGCACTTGCAGCGGTTGGTGTCGGCGTCGCAGCCGGTCTTGTTCAAGGGCTGGCCATCACCAGGTTCAAGGTGCCGCCTTTTGTTGTGACGCTCGGGGGCATGTCAGCCTTTCGCGGCGCGGCGTTGCTCTTTTCTGGAGGTGGCCCCGTAAGCGGATTCGACGATGCATTCGTTTGGTGGGGTCAAGGCAAAGTTGGGCCGGTCCCGGTTCCAGTTCTGATCTTTGTCCTGTTCGCCATCATTGCCCACATAACATTGAGCTACACCCGCTACGGCCGGCAGATTTACGCCGTTGGGGGAAACCCTGAGGCCGCGCGTCTCGCGGGCCTCAATGTCCGGAAGATAATCCTCAGCGTCTATGTCATCACTGGCTTCTTTTCGGGGCTGGGAGCCTTCGTCCTCGCTGCACGGCTGAACTCGGCTGAAGCTGTGGCGGGGACCGGTTTTGAACTGACTGTTATCGCCTCGGTCGTGATCGGTGGGACCAGTCTGTTTGGTGGCACCGGCACGATATTCGGCACGGTCATCGGTACCGTTCTGATCGGCGTGTTGCTCAACGGCTTGGTCCTTCTCGACGTTTCCGCCTACGTCCAGCAAATCATCATCGGCGTCATCATCGTTCTGGCAGTCGCGTTCGACACCTTCGTGAAATCTCGGCGTAGAGCCTTGTGAGGGCCGGTGCGAACGCTCGAGCGCCACCCATCGCTCTTGAGTTTCGCCAGTTCGCAAACACCCAAACACTGCCTCGTCGAAAAGCCTCGTCACCTATGGAGGTCCCTTGAGATGACAAGAAGTTCTCTGCCCAATTTCGGTCTTGACGGGAAGGTCGTGATGGTGACCGGCGCCGGGCGCGGCATCGGTCGTGCCTGTGCGCTGGCATGCGCCGAGGTCGGAGCCGATATCGTGGCAATTGTTCGCGACAACAGTGCCGGCGCAGATCTGGTTTCTGCCATCGAAGCGCTCGGGCGCCGCGCTCTGCTCGTCAGGCTGGACATATCCCAAACCCGGCAAATCGAGCACGGTGTGCGAGATGCGGCAGCCCATTTCGGACGGATCGATGTGTTGGTCAACAATATCGGGATATCGCGCCGAAGCCCGGCCGAGTCCGTCAGTGAAGAAGACTTCGATCTGGTTCTCGGCACGAATCTGAAAGGCACGTTCTTCCTGACGCAGGCTGTTGCAAAGACGATGATCGAGCGTAGGGCCGGCCGCATCCTGAACATAAGTTCGCAAGCGGGGACCGTCACATTGCGTGGGGAAGCGATCTACTGCATGTCGAAAGCAGCGATCAATCACCTCACCCGGTGCCTGGCAGCGGAGTGGGGGCCACTGGGAATAGCCGTGAACAGCATTTCACCGACCTTTATCTGGACAGACTCAACCCGTCCGTATCTGAGCGACCCTGCAGCTCACCAGCAGACGCTCGCACATATCCCGTTGGGTCGAATTGGGGAGACGAAAGATGTCACCGGAGCCGTCATCTACCTGGCCTCACAGGCAGGCTCTCTTGTCAACGGAGCGAACCTGATGATCGACGGCGGCTGGTCAATTGCGTGAGATCAATCGACGCCGAATGGGATCGTTGCCGCGATCCCGTTTGGCTGCTTTTCAGAAGCAGGGCCGGTTGCGCACGGCCGGCTCGCCACGTGAAGCGCGATCCTGCGGATCGAGGCAAGACTGTGCGTAGAGCTGAGCTGGAATGTCCTGGTTATCGGTCACGACCATGACCTCGTCCATCGACTGGCCGACGCGCAGGCGCTGGCCGGGCTCATTCCGTCCGCCCGGCTTTGCACCATCACCGCCAAATCGCAGGATCGCGAAGCCTACCGGCGGGAATTCCGCGCCTGTCTTTCGGAGTTTCTGGAAACGCTCGTATGACCAACAATACGACGGACGAAACAATCGCCGTGGTCGAGATCGGCGGCACGTCGGTCAAGGTCGGCTTTGCCGACCATGGCATCCCGGTGAATTTTGCCCGCACCTACCCCACTGCGCAGCTGCGCCAAGGGGCGCCAGTGGCAGGGCTGGCCCATGTCGTCGCGGCGGCCTCCCGCGACTCCGGCCTCAAGCCGGCCAGCGTGGTGGCGACCGTGCCTGGCTTCATAGGCAAGGATTTTGACACCGTACTGCACACGGCCAACTTTCCCGAGCTGGAAGGCATTCGGCTGGGCACCGAATTGGCGTCGAAGCTCGGCGTTCCCGTCCGCCTGGAACGCGACGTTGTGCTGCAGTTACTGGGCGAAAGCGTTGCCGGTGCAGTGGCGCAGCAGAGCGAGGTGCTGGCGGTCTATCTCGGTACGGGCGTTGGCGCTGCCTATCTCGGCAAGGACGGCATTTCTCGCGGCGGCGGCTGGGCGCTCGAAATCGGCCATATGCCAGTGTACAGGCCTGATGATGGCGGACGGCCAAAGCGCGCCGAGACGTACGCGTCGGGGGCAAGACTGGTCGAACTTGTATCAGATTATGAGCTTCCGGTGGCGGATTTGTTTGCGGCTGTCGGGCAGCGCCCGTCGCTCGACGAGATCGTCTGGCAGCAGGCGGTGACCATCGCAACTGCAGCCGCCTTGTTCTCTCCTCAAACAATCCTGATCGGCGGCGGCATCGTGGACATGAAGTCCTATCCCCGCCAGACGCTCATGCAGCGCATTGCCGAGAGCCTGCGGCATTCGCGTGTTGTCGAGCCTGTGGATATACGCTGGGCGGCCCTTGGCTGGCAGGTGGCCATTCATGGCGCCGTGCTGCTCGCCGCAGTGTGATCGCGCAATTCAGTCGCTGCGCTTCAAGGCAACGCGGTTTCGGCGCAGTTCACGATTTTGGTCATGAAACGGCGGACTTGGCGGAATCCGGGTAGCGCGGGCAGAGCGGTCCGATATTCGCCTTCGCTAATCCCGAGTGCGACGATCTCGTCGCTTTCGCTCGCATCATGACGGACGGCGTCTATAAAGCGATGATCATTGTCAAGGCCAGTTGGTGTGGCACAGCACGCCTTGTTGATGGAGAACGTGTTGAACGATCCTGCGGACCAAACGGCAACTTACTTGCAGATTGTGCCGAACCGGACTGGCAGCAAACGGCCCCTAGTGGTCATTCGGTCCAATCGCCTCAGGATGGGTACGGCTCACGCGACCGCCTGTTTTTAGCGTCTCACGACAGCCGTGCTTCCCCTAACAATCAGCCTAATGGCCAGTTCCCGTTGTCTGAGATGCAGTCGCTGCGATGGTGAGGCCAGGATGTAGTCGGCGGCAATCCGGCCCATGTCGCGCGCGGGCACCTCCAGTGTGGTCAGTTCGGGCGAGGTCAATTCTGCAATCTCCAGATTGTCGAATCCGACCACCGAAACCTCTTGCGGGACTGCGATGCCTTCGGCGTGGCAGTACTTGATGGCGCCGGCGGCGAGAATATCACTCCCACAAAATACCGCAGTAGGCCTCCTGGCGTCGCCCATCAGCCGCTGCATGCAGGTGCGGCCGTCATCCAACCTGTAGGCTCCCTCGACGACCGGAACCATGCGTCGATCGATGCCTGATTGTTCGAGTTCAATCAAGAAACCGTCGCGGCGGCCGGCCGCGCGATCATTGTCCTGTGTGATGCCGGCGATCATCCCGAATTTTGTGTGGCCGAGGTCGAGTAGGTAACGTGCGGCCGTTCGCCCTGCTTTTTCGTTGTCGAACCCCACGGCCGCACCAGCCTCGGTCGCTTTCGACGTGTAGGTGTAAACGTAATTGATGCGCTTCTGCTCGAACATGGCCAGCGTTGCTGGCCGGTGCGTTGAGCCAACAAGCACCACCGATTCGACCCCGCGCTCGACAAGCAGACGTGCCTGCTCGTATTCAAGATCGATGTCGTACCCCGAGGTGTTGATGATGAGCGAAACGTCTTTTTCGGAAAGCCGCGCCTGAAGTCCATCGACCATCGTGGCATAGATAGCGTGGTCCAATGTGGGGATGATCGCGCCGACCAACCTTGTCCGGGTCGACCGCAGCGCCCTGGCGGAACCATTGGGCACATAGCCGAGATCGCGCGCCGCCCGGACAACACGATCCCGCACGACCTCGTTCACGTTGGGATTGCCGTTGAGCACGCGGGAGACGGTGGCCGGCGAGCAGTTAGCAAGCCTGGCCACGTCAATCAGCTTTGCGCCGCCATCCTCGATATCCATTGAGCCTCGAATCCGACGGTTTTTGAGAAACCGTTTTCCAGATGACACATTTCTTTTCTGAAGGCTACACCATCTGTCTTTGACAAAGCCTTTCAAAATGGGCTTGACAGCTATGAGAAAAGGCGTGAAAACGATTTCACAAAGGCGCAACTTATAGCGCAGAACCAAGGGAAGAGAAATGCTCAGCGGCATCAAAGTCGTCAGCTTCTGCCATTTTCTGCAGGGTCCTGCAGGCGCCCAATATCTCGCCGACATGGGTGCAGATGTCGTCAAGGTCGAACCTATCGATGGCGCCCATGAACGCCGCTGGTCGGGTGCTGACGTTTATGTGGAAGGGGTCAGCGGCTTCTATCTCTGCGCCAACCGCAACAAGCGCTCCATCGGCATTGATCTGAAGAGCACCGAAGGCAAGCAAGTCGCCCGACGTCTGATCGCCGGCGCCGATGTGGTGATGGAGAATTTCCGGCCGGGCGTGTTCGCCAAGCTCGGCTTTGACGATGATGCACTCCGGGACATCAATCCCAATCTGATTTTCGCCTCGGCGAGCGGTTTTGGCGCAACAGGCCCGATGGCGACGAAGCCCGGCCAGGATCTTCTCGCCCAGGCGCGTTCCGGCCTAATGAGCGTCACCGGAACTCCGGAACGTGGCCCCACGCCGGTCGGTGCGGCGATCGTCGACCAACATGGCGGGGCACTGCTGGCGATGGGCATTCTGGGTGCGCTGGTGCGCCGCTTGCGGGATGGCAAGGGGACTCGTGTCGAGGCAAGCCTGATCAACTCGGCAATCGACCTGCAGGGCGAGGCGCTGGTCAATTACTTCGCCGGCGGCATGACCCGCGAGGTGCTCAACCGCGAGGCGAATCTGGCGACGTGGTTCCATGCCGCGCCCTACGGTGTCTATCCTGCCTCCGACGGCCATGTGGTGGTGTCGCTTTGCGATTCTTCCGTGCTGGCCGAAGCGCTCGACAGCGACGGTCTGCGCGAGGTAGTCGGTGTCGACCGCTACGTCGAACGCGACGACTATGCTCGCCGGCTCGCCAGTGCCACGGCCCGGTTCGCGGTGGCCGAACTCGCCGAGCGCTTTGACCGCCATGGCGTCTGGTGGGCGCCCATCAATTACTATGACGATCTGCTGGCCGACGCGCAGCTCAGCCACGCGCAAGTGTTCCGGCAGGTAAACGTGCGTGGCCGAACGATCCACCTGGTCAACCATCCCAACCGCTACGACAGCGAGGTGCCCGCGCTGCGATACCTCGCTTTGGAGATCGGCGAGCACACGCGCGAGATCCTGGATGAGCTTGGCTATGCCGATGACGAGGTTCAGCGGCTGCTGGCGTCGAAGGCCGTGATCGCATCCCGCGAAAAGGACGATGCAGTGGCAAGGAAGGCTTCGTGATGCTGGAACAGGTTTCCCCGGCTGCAATCGGCGTTGCTATGCCCGAGCACGCAGCCTCCATCAACCGCGGACTTGCCATTGTGACGGGTGGCCGTCGCGGCATCGGCCGAGCCATCTGTTGTGAACTCGCGCAGGCGGGTTTCGATATCGCTGTGGTCGACATAGTCGACGATGAGAATGCCAGCGAGACCGTCAACCTTGCCCGCACGCACGGACGAAATGCCGCCTTTTATCCCAAGGACATATCCGAGACCTCGGACAATGCAGCGTTCATAGAGCGCATCGAAGCCGATCTGGGGGCAACCACCTGCCTGGTCAACAATGCCGGCGTCCAGGTTTCCGTGCGCGGCGATCTTCTCGATGTTACCGAGGAGAGCTTCGACCGGCTGGTCGGCATCAATCTGCGCGGCACGTTCTTCTTCACCCAGGCCGTAGCGCGCGCGATGATTTCCCAGCCGCAAGCCCGGCTCGAACGGTCGGTGGTGACGATCACCTCTGCTAACGCAGGCTTGGTCTCTCCGGAAAAGGGGCCGTACTGCATATCCAAGGCCGGACTGTCGATGGCTTCCCAGCAGTTCGCCATTCGTCTGGCGGATGCAGGCATCCGGGTGCACGAGATTCGCCCAGGCCTGATCCAGACCGATATGACCGCCGATGTCTACGATAAGTACTCGGCGCAAGTCGAGGCCGGACAGCTCTCGGCGATCAGGCGGTGGGGGCAGCCGGAAGACATCGCCCGCGGGGTGGCGACGCTGGCCGTCGGCGGCATGCCATTCAGCACCGGGGATATCTACCACATCGGCGGCGGCATGCAGATGCATCGCCTGTGAGCTTTTTTTGAGGAGCCGAGAAAACGATTTCTCGGTTTGGGAGACGACGTGATGAAGGACGCGGTTCTCGAAATGCGCGGCATCCACAAGCGCTTTCCGGGTGTGTATGCGCTGAACGATGTCAGCTTCGCCGTCCGCAAGGCCAGCGTGCACGGCGTCATCGGCGAAAACGGCGCCGGCAAATCGACGCTGATGCGCATCCTGTCCGGCGCCTTCCTGGCCAACGAGGGTGAAGTGGCCATCGATGGGACGGTCGTGGCGGCGCCGACGCCTGAGCGGATGCTTGAGCTTGGGATCGCGGTCATCTATCAGGAACTCGCCCAGGCGCCGCATCTCACGGTGGCTGAGAACATCTTTCTTGGCCGCCTGCCGAAAACGCTTCTGGGCACGATCGACTGGCGCCGGGCGAAAGCCGCGGCTCAGGATGTGCTCGACAGGCTTGGCTTCCGTGTCGATCCGGCCGCGCGCATCGACACAATCAGTGTCGCGCAGCGCCAGATGGTTGAGATCGCCAAGGCGATTGCCCGCGAGGCTCGCATCGTGGTGCTCGACGAACCTTCCGCCGTTCTTGGCGACGCCGAGCTTGAACATCTTTTCAAGACGATCAGGCGGCTGAGCGGCGAGCACGGCGTTTCGTTCATCTACATCACCCATCGCCTGAAGGAACTCTATGAGATCTGCGACGCGGTCACCGTGCTGCGGGACGGTCAGGTCGTCGCCTCGATGCCGCTTGGCCAGACGACCACGGCCGATCTCATCCGGCATATGGTCGGGCGCGAACTCAAAGACGTGTTTCCACCGCGTTCGCACCCCGGCGACGAGATTCGTTTAGACGTGCGCAACCTGTCGCGAGCCGGTGTGTTGAAAGACATCTCCTTCGATGTCAGGCGCGGCGAGATCGTCGGCATCTGCGGCCTTGCCGGCGCGGGCCGGACCGAGGTGTTGCGCGCCATCGCCGGCGCCGACCCGATCGACGGCGGAGAAATCAGGATCGACGGCCAATTGGTCGCCATCGACGGGCCGCGCCGGGCGCTTGCGCACGGTGTTGGCCTGCTGCCGGAGGATCGCAAGACCGAAGGCCTGTTCCTCGACCAGTCGGTCGCCTTCAACGTCACCGTTTCCCAGATGACGCCGCTGACCCGCGGCGGCCTGATCAATGGCCGCCGCGAGCACGAGGCTGTCTCCCGCTTTGTCCGGCAGATGCGCATCAAGACGCCAAGCCCCAGCACCAAGGTCCGCACGCTGTCGGGCGGCAACCAGCAGAAATGCGGCATCGCCCGTCAGCTGCATGCGGGAACCGAAATCCTGCTGGTCGATGAACCGACGCGCGGCGTCGACGTGGCGGCCAAGCGCGAAATCTATGACCTGCTCGCCGAACTGACATCGAAGCAGGGCGCAAGCGTCGTGATGGTGTCGTCCGATCTGCCGGAGATTCTCGGCCTCTGCAACCGCATCATCGTCATGCGGGAGGGCGCCATATCGGCGGTTCTCGAGGGTGAGGGCGCGACCGAGGAAAAGATCATGGCCCATGCGGTCTGGCAGTGAGGAACGACATGAATACGCGCAGCTACCAACAATTCATCGGCGGGCGGTTTGTGGACGGTTCAGGTTCCGGTTCGATCGAGCGCCGGTCGCCGGCCACTGGCGCCCTGGTCGCCCGCTATGCCGATGGCACGCCCGAGGACGTCGATCTTGCCGTCGAGGCGGCGCGTATCGCCTTTGAGGAAGGGTCGTGGCCGCGCATGAGCGGCATGGAGCGCGCGGCGGTCCTGAACCGTCTTGCCGATTTGATCCTCATCAACCGCGACCGGCTGGTCAGGATTGAGGTCGAAGAGGTCGGCAAGCCAATCCGCTTCGCGCGCGGCGACATCGACGGCGCCGCCGGCCTGACCCGCTACGCGGCTTCGCTGGCCATGCAGATGGCGGGCCTCACCTACACGAACATTGGCGATGGCAAGACGGCGCTGATCAGCCGCGAAGCGGTGGGTGTCGTGGCGCTGGTCACGCCATGGAATTTCCCGGCTCTGATCCTGTCGCAGAAGGTCCCGTTTGCGCTCGCCGCCGGCTGCACGGTGGTGCTGAAGCCATCCGAGTTCACGTCAGGCTCCGCGTTTGAGATCGCCGCCCTGGCGGCGGAGGCCGGGGTGCCGGCCGGCGCCTTCAATGTGGTCAGCGGCAATGGCGCAACCGCTGGCGACCACCTGACCGGGCATCCGGGCATCGACTTCGTTTCCTTCACCGGTTCGACGCGCACCGGCAGCCGTGTCGTTGGCAACACGTCCCGTCATCTGGTCAAATCCTCGGTCGAATTGGGCGGCAAGTCCGCCAACATCGTTTTTGCCGATGCGGATCTGGAAGCCGCGGCGGATGGCGCGCTGATGGGCGTGTTCTTCAACAATGGCGAGTGCTGCGTTGCGGGCTCGCGGCTGTTCGTGCAGTCCTCCATCGCCGACGATTTCATCGCCAAAGTGATCGCGCGCTCCCGCAAGATAAAGGTCGGCGATCCGTTCGACGACGACACCGATGTCGGCGCGCTGATCGACCACAATCATCTGGCCAAGGTGACCGGCTTCGTCAAAAGCGGGATCGAGGAAGGTGCCCAACTTGTACTCGGCGGCGATGTAGCGGCAGGGGCGGTCGGTCATTTTCACGAAGCGACCATTTTCGACCGGGTCGAGCCGCATATGACCATCTTCCGCGAAGAGATCTTTGGCCCGGTGCTCAGCATCACACGGTTCGATACGGTGGATGACGCGGTGCGGTTGGCCAATGATACTGCCTATGGCCTGTCCAACTACATCTGGTCGAAGAATATCGACACGGTCCTGACCGTCGCCAAGCGGTTGAAGAGCGGCTGGGTGCAGGCCAACACAGTCATCGACGGCGCCCCGCAACTGCCGCTCACTGGGGTGAAGGGATCCGGCTTCGGCTACGAGATGGGCCAGGCCGGCTTTGAAGAGTTCACCCAACTCAAGACGCTTCTCATTCAGACCGGGCCGCGCGCTCCGGTGTTTCCGGTCTGAGGCGGGTCATGACCATTCCGCGCCTCATCGTCACCGATGTCGACCGCACCTTGCTGACGCACGACTATGTGCTTCCGCGGCGTGTGGCCGACGCTCTGCACGTGGCACGAGAGGCAGGCATCATGATTGTTCTGGCAACGGCGCGCTCGCCGCTCGGGCTAAAGCCCTATGCGGAGAAGCTTGGGATTGCGGGCCTCGCTATCTGCTTCAACGGTGGCTGGATCGGTAATGTCTCGACCGGCGTTGCGCTGTCCGAGCAGCGGATTGGCCGCACCGATGCGCTACACACCATGGCTACGGCGCAAGCAGCGGGCGTTCGGCCAATGTGGTTTACCGGTCACGCCATTCACGCACTTGCCGAAGACCCGATCATCGCACTTGAAGCTGGCGTGACCACAGAACCTTTGATCGTGGCGAAGGCGCTGGAAGACATGCCGGGGGAACCGGGCAAGATCATGTGTGTCGCCGCGCAGCCCACAGACCGTGAAGCGTTTGAAGCTCTCCGCGTGCAGCTCGGCGGGTGCCTGTCGGTATCGGGATCGCATCCACGTCTGCTTGAGATCGGTCCGCTCGGCATTTCCAAGAAGACCGCCATTGCAACCGTTGCGGCCGAACTCGGAATGGCCGCGCAGGACTGCGCCGCCGCCGGCGACGCCGAGAATGATCTTGAGATGCTGGCCTGGGCCGGAACGGCAGTCACGGTCGAAAACGCGGTCCCGGAAGCCAAGCGGCTCGCGCATTTCGTTGGACCGTCCTGCGACGAGGGCGGGCTGACCGATGCGGTGGCCTGGCTGCTGCAACGGCAATCGACCCTCGCAATGGCAGACGAAACGGGAGGAAGGAATGGCTGAGATGACAACGGGACAAGGATTGGCGTCGATCCGGCCGGGGTCGGTGGGTCGGTTGCGAGGCTGGGCGCAAAGCCTTGGCCTGCTCTGGGTCCTGATCGTGTTGTGCGCTTTCGCGGTGTATCTGTCGCCGAGCTTCATCCAGACCGGCAACATGTTGAATGTTGGCCGCCAGGTGGCGCTGTTTGGCATCGTCAGCGTCGGCATGACCTTCGTCATTCTGACACGCGGCATCGATCTCTCCGTTGGATCCATCGTCGGCGTCGTCGCGGTTGCCACAGCGCTGATGCTCTCATCTGGCGTTCCAATCCCGTTGGCGATGATCGCGGCGCTGGGGATGGGAGCCGTGTTCGGCGCCATCAACGGAGCTGGCGTCGTTTTCTTCGGCATGCCGCCCTTCATCATGACCCTCGGCACGCTGGTGATGGGGCGCGGCATTGCCATGACAATTGCCAACGGCGAGCCGAAGACGCTTGGCGATGCTTCGGATGCTTTCTCCTATCTGGGCAGCGGTTTTCTCTTCGGCATTCCCGTACCGATCTGGATCTTCGTTGCCATAGCCGCCGCGGCTTTCGTTGTCCTGCGACACACGCCTTTCGGTCGCCAGATCTACGCGGTCGGTTCAAACACCGAGGCGGCGCGGCTTGCCGGCATCAACGTGCCGCGCGTGCTGATGTCGGTCTATGCCATCTCAGGAGTGCTGTCGGCGCTGACGGCCCTGGTTTTTGTCTCGCGTCTGACCGTTGGTGAGCCCACCGCTGGCACCAATCTCGAACTCGAGGCCATCTCTATCGTCGTCATCGGCGGCACTAGCCTGTTTGGCGGCGAAGGCGGCGTCATCGGCACCGTGATCGGCGCCGCAATCATTGCTGTCATGGCTAATATATTGAATCTGCTAGGCATATCGCCATTCACGCAGCAGATCGTGAAGGGCGCCATCATCATCGCCGCGGTGATGTTCGAGGTCTACCGTCACAAAAGACGGTCCTGACATCCATGCGCGGCGGCACTTGCCAGACGGGCCGGCCGTCGCGCTTTGGAGCCTGAAATGAAAAACAATGGAGGAGTGAAAAAATGACCAGTCGCAGACATTTCCTACGCACCACGGCTCTTGCCGCCACCCTGGTACTGGGCGCCATGATGCCGGGCGCGGTCTTGGCTCAGGACAAGATCAAGATCGGCTTTAGCCAAGGCACAATGAACCATCCTTGGCGCGTCGCCATGGTGGAGGGCAACAAGAAGTACGCGGCCGAGCATTATCCGGATGTCGATCTTATCGTCACCGACGGCAACAACGATGCTTCCAAGCAGGTGGCGGACGTCGAAAGCCTGATCGCACAAGGCATCAAAGTGCTGATGATCTCGCCGCTGACGGAGCAGGCACTGACGCCGGTCGTCAAGGAAGCAATGGATGCCGGGATCAAGGTTGTGACTCTCGACCGCAAGGTCAACACGCCCGTCACCGTTCATGTCGGCGGTGAGAACCTGCCGCTCGGCGTTGGCGCGGGCGAATTCCTTGCGAAGAAATTGAATGGCAAGGGCAACATCATCGAGTTGCAGGGTACGGCTGGGGCATCGGCCACCATCGATCGCAACAAGGGGTTTGCGGAAGCGATCGCAATGCACCCGGACATGAAGGTGGTCGCATCGCAGAACTGTGACTACACCCGCGACAAGGCGGTGAAGTTCATGGAAGACATGGTGCAGCGGTTTGGTCCCGGCCAGATCCAGGCGGTATACGCGCACAATGACGAAATGGCACTCGGCGCTATCCAGGTGTTGGAGGCCGCCGGCCGGCTCAATGAAGTGGCGGTGGTCGGTATCGACGGTCAGGAGACTGCTTTCGAGGCGGTCAAACAGGGCAAGCTCGCCGCAACCTTCGTTTATCCGTTCGTGGCGCCGGAAGGCATCGAGACCGCTTACAAGGTGGCCAAGGGTGAAGAGGTCCCGGAGACGATCACCTTGCCAACGGTCTCAGTGACCCCGGATAACATCGCCGACATGATCGGCAAGGGCTTCTAGGTCCTCCCTGGGCAACGGGACGCCGCACTGGCGCGGCGTCCCGAAATTTCAAATAGGAACTGAATGATGAGCGACAAGAAACCGTTTTCTGCCCATGGCGTCATTCCCGCCTGCCTGATGCCGTTCACCGCCGATCTGGCTGTCGATGAGAGCGCCTACCGCAAGCACCTCGCTGACGTCTCCTCAGTCGAAGGCATTTCCGGCATCACCATCAATGGTCATGCGGCCGAAGTGCACGCGCTCACCATCGACGAGCAATACCGCGCGATCGTGGTAACCAAGGATGTGTTGCAGGATCAGGTTCCGACCATTGTCGGTGTCTACACAAACTCCAGCCTCGAGGCCGCGCGCATCGCCGCTTATGCTGAGCAAGAGGGGGCGGACGCGCTGCTGGTTTTCCCGCCGGACTTCATGACGCTGGGTGGGCACCTGCGGCCAGAAATGATCGTCGAGCATCTGAAGCGCATCACCGATGCGTCCAACCTTCCCATCATCCTGTTCCAGTATCCGCTGGCATCAAACCTTGCCTACCCGCTCCAGACATTGCTCGACCTCTGCCGTCGTTTTCCCTCGATCGTCGCGATCAAGGACCAGTGCGGCGATGGCAATTTGCATGAACGCCAGATCCGCGAATTGAAAGCTCTCGACCGTCCGGTCAACACCCTCACCACCCACAGCGCCTGGTTGCTCGGCTCGCTGGCGCTTGGCTGCGACGGGCTCCTGTCGGGCGCCGGCAGCGTCATCGCCAGCCTTCAGGTCGCGCTGTACCGTGCCGTGCAGGCAAACGATCTCAAGACTGCCAAGGCGATCAATGACCGCATCTATCCGACGGTGCGGGCCTTTTATGACGCGCCGCTTCTCGATATGCACAATCGCATGAAACAGGCGCTGGTGCTGCTCGGGCGACTGGACGAAGCTCATGTCCGGCCGCCATTGATGAAGCCAAACCCCGCCGAGATCGAGAAGATCCGGGGACTGCTGGCTGCTGCCGGATTGAGCGCGGAGACGCTTTACAGGAAGGTCGCCTAATCGATGATGGATCGCCTCGTTCAGGCAGTGGAACCGGCGCCCGGCATCCGACTGCTGACGCTCAACCGGCCGGACAAGCTGAACGCGTTGTCCAAAGCGCTGCTAGCCGAATTGAGCCAACTGCTTGCTGGCTATGACGCCGACACGGAGGTTGGGTGCGTGGTGCTGACGGGTGCCGGTCGCGCCTTTGCGGCGGGCGCCGACATCTCTGACATGCTGGAACGCGGCGTCGCCTCCTATACCGATCCGGAGCGGCTGGCATGCTGGCGCGCCATTGAGGGCTTCTCCAAGCCGATTATCGCCGCCGTGAATGGCTATGCGCTGGGCGGCGGGCTGGAGCTTGCGCTGCTGTGCGACATCATCATTGCCTCGCAGGCAGCTCAATTCGCGACTCCTGAAATCAAGATCGGCTCGTTTCCCGGCGATGGCGGCACGCAGCGTCTGCCACGCCTCGTCGGCAAATCCTTTGCCATGCAGATGGTCCTGACCGGCGACATGGTCGATGCGACCCTCGCCGAGCGCAAAGGATTGGTCAGCGAAGTCGTGCAGGCCGAGAGACTCTTGCCACGGGTGCTGGAGATCGCTGCTGCGATCGCCGCCAAGTCGGTTGCCATCACGCCGTATGCCAAGAAGGCCGTTCAGGCGGCATTCGAAACAGAACTGCAAAGCGGGCTCGAGATCGAGCACCGGCTGACCGTCGAGGCATTCGGCAAGGAGGACCGGATTGAAGGGCTGCGAGCCTTTGCCGAGAAACGGGCGCCAGCCTTCAGGGGCAAATAGGACTGAGGGAGCAAGGTCCGCCCGGGTTTCGTTGCGCCGACGGAGAAGGCGCCTTAGGGCGCGAGTGGAGGCAGAATATGTGGGATTACATCATTGTCGGCGCGGGCTCGGCCGGTTGCGTGCTAGCAAACCGCCTGTCCGAGGATCCTGACGTCAAGGTCCTGCTGCTGGAGGCTGGCAGCAGGGATTGGAATCCGATGATCCACATTCCTGGCGGCATCGGCAAGCTGTTCGGGCCGGGCGTTAACTGGCGGTTCCACACGGTGCCGCAGAAGAACCTCGACAACCGCTCCATCTGGTATCCGCAAGGCAAGACGCTTGGCGGCTCAAGCTCGATCAACGCGATGATCTACATCCGATGCCAAAAGGAGGACTACGACAATTGGGCAGCACTCGGAAACGACGGTTGGGCTTATGAGGATGTCTTGCCCTATTTCCGTAAATCCGAGGACAATGATCGGCTCGCCAATCGCTATCACGGGCAGGGCGGTCCACTCGCAGTTTCGGATCAGGTCGGCCCGCACCCATTGACCCGGGCCTTTGTCCGCGCCGTGCAACAATATGGCCTGCCGTTCAATCCCGACTTCAACGGCGACACCATGTATGGCGCCGGCTTCTACCAGGTCACCTGTCGCGATGGCCGCCGCCGCTCGTCAGCCGTCTCCTATCTGCATCCCGTCAGTAGGCGGCCCAACTTGACAGTCAGGACCCATGCCCGGGTCACAAGAATCGTTGTCGAGAACGGCCGCGCCGTCGGCGTCGAACTTTCCGAGGGGAAATCGCGGAAAGTGCTGCGGGCCGGAAGCGAGGTGATCGTATCGGCAGGAGCCATCAACTCGCCGCGCCTGCTGATGCTGTCCGGTATCGGCCCGGCCGACGCGTTGAAAGCTCTCGGGATCGCTCCGATCGCCGATCTCAGCGGTGTCGGCCGGAACCTCCAGGATCATCTCTGCACCAACGTCCATCTGACGCTCAAGGACCCGATCAGCTATGACGGCCAGGATCGCTATCCTAAGGCGCTCCTGCACGGCATTCGCTGGCTGCTCTATCGCAACGGCCCTGCCGCCTCGGTCATCGTCGAGGGCGGAGGCTTCTTCCAGAGCGAGGGAGCGAAGCGGCCCGACCTTCAGATGCACATCGCGCCAGCATTGGTGGTGCGCGGCGGCCAGACGCGACTGGATGGGCATGGTTTCACCATCAACTCGACATTCCTTCGACCGCGTAGCATCGGCTCGGTGAAGCTGCGCTCGTCGAACCCCGCCGACGAGCCGCTGGTCGACCCCAACTACCTATCCGATCCCTACGATCGCGGCATGGCACTGAAATCAGTACGGATCATCCGGGACGTGCTGGCGCAAAGTGAAATCGCCAAGTTCGTCAAGGTCGAACGGCTGCCTGGGCCGGCTGCGAAAACCGACGAGGAACTGATGGCCTACATCAGGCAATATGCCTGCTGCGACTATCACCCTGTTGGCACCTGCAAGATGGGTGTCGACGAGACCGCAGTCGTCGATCCCGAACTGCGTGTGCGCGGACTCGACGGTTTGCGGGTGATCGACTCTTCGATCATGCCAGTCCTGATCAGTGGCAACACCAATGGGCCAACGATGATGATCGGCGAAAAGGGCGCCGATCTGGTCAAGGGGGTCCGGTCTGCACATGCCCGCCACGTGATCGCAGCAGTAGCGTAAGTCTTCGGAGACCCACGCCGATGCAATTTCTTGTTTTGTCTCGCCGTCGAACGGACCAGTTCAGCGACGCTGATTTCGAACGCCTATTACCGAGCGAGGGTGCACAAGCTCGCCATCTCTATAGCATCGGCTTCACGCGCCAGATCTGGCATCGCGGCGACATGCCCGGCGCTTGCCAGGTGGTTGAGGCAAAGGATGAGGGTGAAGTTCACGAGACGCTGGCGACGCTGCCGCTGGCGAGGGCAGGGATGCTCGATTTCGAAATCGTCCCGCTTAAGCCCTATGCCGATTTCAGTCTGCCGTAAGGTCTGCTGTTGTCGCCGAGTGTACAACGCCGCCTTTGGCGCGAAGCGTCCTGGCTCGGACAACCGAGAGTAACTTACTACGGCTAATATTGCGTCGCTGGCGGAATGCGCCTCTCGGGCCAGTCCTTTCCGGAAGCGGACCGTCTGCTTCCGGCCCCAATGCGGCCGCCCTCATAGCGCTATGGTTCAACATGCGTTTCGCCGCTCGTATGGAAACTAGTCGTCTTGTTGGTCCGATGGTTCGCCAGACCATACGAGAGAATACGAAGGAAACGGCTTAGCGAACCATCCGCTAACGTATTGATTTTCTGTAGAAAACGGTGACCTCAGCGACTAGCATGATCGTTATTTGTCAATGGGTTACGAAGCGGTTCGCCCAAGTTGATTCAAGAAGCTGGTCCAGCTACTTGCTGATCGCATTTATCTTCTACCGAACGGCAGCTTTGCGCCTCATCCGGTCGCGGCGTTCAATCATGATGCGCCCCAAAAAGCAGACGCGGCCAAGCCAAAATCGACCAGCTGAAACTTACAACGCCTTGCAATCCATCGCTAAAGCGATGCCGAGACGAATTTGTCGGGGTTGAGCAGCCCCATTGCGCGTCCTCATTTTCCCGCTATGATGAAAAGCGTCATGAGTAGGGATAGTATGAAAAAAAACTTCACAATTGAGGCGGCGACTAATGAAGATGTCACGGATATCGCGAGCTTGTTGAGCTGGGCTTTCGCTTTCAGCAAGGCGCGTTCGCACGCATACATCATCAACATTGGGATCGAGACGCTGCGGCTCTTGCGCGGCGAGGACGGCCGTCCGGTGGTGTGCGCGGCGCTGCTCGAGACGGCTCATGTCTTCCATGGCAGGCCGGTGCGGGCGGCCAACATCGCCCATGTTGCGATTGCGCCGGAGCGTCGAGGGCAGGGGCTCGCCGTGCCGTTCGTCGATGCACTCTGCGAGGAAGCAAAGGCGAACGGCGCAGGCATAGCTTCGCTCTTTGCCTCGACGCGGCCGGTCTACCGCAGGGCCGGCTTCGAACTCGCCGGCCACGAAATCGTCTACGAGGCCGAGACGGCAGCGCTGCCCTCCTCGAGTCGTCTCGCCTTCGAGCGCGTCGAACTCGACGATCCGCGCCTTGTCACCGCCTACACCGAAAAGACGCTTCGGGAATCCGGCCTCCTCACGCGCGCGACCGCGCACTGGAACGAGTTGCGACGCACCCCGACCGACGCGCTCGCCGCCTATCTGGCCATGGGTGCGTACATGATCCTCGACATGGGCAACAAAGCCTGCCTCGATGTGAGGGACTGGCACGCGGCCTCGCCAGAAGCGGCGCTTGGCCTGCTCTCTTTCCTCGCCCGGTTCCGCTCGGTCTATCGAACGGTGCGCTGGCACGGCGCCCCGCAGGACGATCTGGTGACGGCGATGCCGGACAAGGGCTGGCGGCTTGCCTATCAGGAGGAGTGGCTGTTGCGGGTTCTCGACCCCGTCGCCGCCTTGCGTCAGCGTGGCTACCATGTCGACCAGGCAAGGCTGGCGCTCCGCATTGGCGATGCCGCGTTTCAGGTTGAGATCGTCGGCGGTGGGGTCCAGGTAAGCGACGGGGGAACCGGTCCGGCGGTGTCGATGCAGGCGCCGGCTTTCGTGCAGCTGTTCACGGGCTTTCGCAGCGCCTCGAAACTAGCGCAGTATGGGCTCCTCGCTGGCGACTCGGCTGACATACGCCGCTGTGACCAGCTCTTCGCCGGACCGCCGCCCTGGGTGGCGGAGCATTTTTGAACCAACGCACGCAGGAACCTTCATGACACACGCGCTGATAGCTTCGCTGAGAGCAGCGGCGGGCGACATGACGCCGGCGCTGGCGCGCGTCGCCGAGATGGTGCTGGCGCAGCCCGACGCAACATTGCGCCAAAGCATCACCGAACTAGCCGAGGTGTCTGGATCGTCGGAGGCGAGCGTCATGCGCTTCTGCCGCGACCAGGGTTTTACAGGTTTCCAGGATTTCAAGCTCGCCCTGGCCAAGGAACTGGCGACTGACGAGCGTGCCAGGGACATCGGCTCGCCGACCGACGATATCCAGCGACTGGTGGAAACCGCTATTATCTCGTTGCGCGAGACCGAGCAGTTGATCGTGCGAGAAGACATCGCCACCGCCTCGCGGAAGCTGCTGGGCGCGACCGCGGTTGAGTGCTTCGGCATCGCCGCTTCTGCCGTGACGGCGCAGTACCTCGCCTACAAAATGACCCGCATCGGCAAGTTCAGCCGTGCGATGGGCGACGCGCATCTGGCGGTGATGGCGGCGGGAACCGCCCAGCCCGGCACGGTGCAAGTGGTGATCTCGAGCTCGGGCTCGACCATCGATGCCGTGCGCATCGCCGAGCTCGCGCGTTCCAAGGGTGCCTTCGTCATCGGCATCTCCAATCGTTCGAAGAGCCCGCTGATCGCCGCCTGCGACCTGGCGCTGATCGCCTCCTGGCCGGAGACGCCGCTTACGGGCGGCGCCTTTCCTTCGAAGATCAGCCAGTTGCTGATCGTCGATGCACTGGTGGCCGAGATGACCAG
This sequence comes from Mesorhizobium sp. P3_A2, assembly GCF_056403115.1. Classification (NCBI taxonomy): domain Bacteria; kingdom Pseudomonadati; phylum Pseudomonadota; class Alphaproteobacteria; order Hyphomicrobiales; family Phyllobacteriaceae; genus Mesorhizobium; species Mesorhizobium sp. P3_A2. The sequence continues at coordinate 892,587 of NZ_JBFUGC010000001.1, read as the reverse complement.
GCAGGATCCGAAGCGGTTGGTCGAGCTCAGCCGTACGGCGGAGGTCGTGAGTGACCGCAGCTTCTAACCTGCCGGTGCTCGCCATCGACATTGGCGGCTCCAAGATCGCCATCGCTGAGGTGAGCGGCGGCAGTGTTGCCAACCGGCGCCAGGCGCCGACGCCGCGCACCGGCAGGGGCGACGATCTCATCGCAGCCATCGCCGAGCTGGCGCCGGACGGGGGCTTCGGTGCGGTCGCCGTAGCCACCACCGGCATTGTGCGAGACGGCGCACTGACCGCGCTCAACCCTCAGACCCTGCCGATCGAGGACGGCTACCCGCTGGCTTCGGCGATCGAACGCGCCTTCGGCACGCCGCCGCTCGTCGTCAACGATGCGCAGGCGGCCGCCTGGGCCGAATTCACGCTTGGCGCCGGTAAGGGGGTTCGCAACTTCGCCTTCTTCACCGTCTCGACCGGCATTGGCTGCGGACTTGTCGTGGATGGCAGGCTGGAGAGCGGCGCCACCGGCCTCGCCGGCCATGTCGGGCATACGCGCTCCGGGCCTGGCGGCATTCTCTGCGGCTGCGGCCGGCACGGCTGCCTGGAGACCGTCGCTTCCGGTACCGCGCTCGCACGGCTCGGCAGCGAACGCCTCGGCCGCAAAGTCGCGGCGCCCGATGTGTTCTCGGCGGCGACAGGAGGCAACAGCGTTGCCACCAAGATCATTGCCAGCGCGGTCGATGCGCTGGTCAACGGCTTCGCCGACCTGACGGCGTCGGTCGATGTCGACTGCTTCGCCATTGGCGGCGGCGTTGGCCTCGCGCCTGGCTTCATCGAAGCGCTGCGGGTGCGTTCGCTCGACCTGCCGCGCATCTTCCAGCGCCCCATCGTCGCCGCGCAAGCCGGCGCCGATGCTGGGCTGCTGGGCGCTGCCATGCTCGCCCGATTGAGAAGATGATGGAAATTTTCATCCAAAATATTTTCTTGACAAAAACTTTCATCGACGTTTGATTAACGGGGTAATGCTCTACCAGGAGATGCCCCGGTGCAGGCCAAGCAGGGCGATTTGTTCGCCACACTCGATGGAACGATGGTCGTGTCCTGCCAGGCCGAGGCCGGCATGCCGCTCGACGCTCCCGGCCACATCGCGGCCATGGCATGCTCCGTCGTGCTGGGCGGCGCATCTGGCATCCGTATCGAAGGCGCGGCGAACATCGCCGCTGTCCGCAGGATGGTGAAAGTTCCGGTCATCGGCCTGATCAAGGCCAAGCGCGACGACACCGAGGTCTACATCACGCCCTCGCTCGACGATGTCGCTGCGGTTGTCGAGGCCGGCGCCGACATCGTCGCCATCGACGCCACCAGCCGGCCGCGTCCGGCCAGTTTGAAGGATATGTTCGCCGCCATCGCGGCAAGGGGGCGGCTCTCGATGGGCGATGTCGCCACGCTGGACGAAGGCCGGCGAGCGCTCGATGCCGGCGCCGACCTCGTCAGCACCACTATGGCCGGCTACACGGATTACTCCAGCGAGCAGCGCGGCCCCGCCTTCGACCTGATGGAGGAATTCGCCCGCGCCGGCCTGCCCTTCGTCGCCGAAGGCCGCATCTGGAGCCCGCAGGAAGCCGTCCGCTGCTTCGAACTTGGAGCCCGCTTCATCGTTGTCGGCGGTGCCATCACCCGGCCCGATGCCGTCACCCGCCGTTTCGCCGACGAAGTCGCCGCCTGGAGCGCCCACCCGCAATTGAAAAGGAACCCCAAATGATCAAGCGCCGCCGCGTCGCCGTCATCGGTGCAGGCTTCATGGGTTCCATGCATGCCGGCATCTTCGCCAACATGGTGGGCTCCGAACTCGCGGCCATCGTCGACCCCAACCGCGTGCTTGCCGAGGCCGTCGCGGCGAAGGCACCCGGCTGCAAGATCTATGACAGCCATCAGGCGTTACTCAGCACGGAGCGCGATCTCGATCTCGTCTCGATCTGCACGCCCGACAACCTGCATCTGGCGCCCGCCGTTGCGGTGGCGGAAGCCGGCATCAGCATCTTTGTCGAGAAGCCCATTTCCTCCAAAGTCGAGGACGCCAAGGCCATCATCGCCGTCTGCGAGGCGGCCAATGTCAAGCTCGGCGTCGGTTATCTGCTGCGCTTCGACCCGCGCTACGCCGCCGCCAAGGAACTGATGATTTCGGGCCGGATCGGCGAGCCGATCCACATCTATGCCCGGCGCAACAGCGCCCGCACCGAAGGCCCGAAGCGCTATGGCGGCAAGCTGCCGCTGGCACTTCATGTCACCGTGCATGACGCCGACATGGTGTTGTGGATGCTCGAAGGCCAGCATCCGGTCTCGATCTATGCCCAACAGACCGACCGGCTGCTTGGCAGCTCCGGCACACAGGACAGCATCGCCGCCATCGTGCGCTTTTCCGGCGGCACGGTGGTCAATTTCGAAAGCGCCTGGTCGTTGCCCTCCGGCGCACGCCACATGATCGACGCGCGCATGGAGGTCATCGGCACCGATGGATCCTTCGAGGTTCAGTGCGGCGACAGCGGGCTCTACTTCGCTAGCAACGAGGGGTCTCGAGAGATCGACACCCAGCACTGGCCTTTGCTCAACGGCCGCATCGACGGCGACCTCGCGCGCCAGCTCGGCGGCCTGATCGACTGGCTGGACGGCGCGGCGATGCCGATCGCCACCGGGCAGGAAGCCCTTCGTTCGCTCGAACTCACCCTTGCGATGATGCAATCGGCCGAGAGCGGCGAAATCGTGCGCCTCGGTTGAACTCAGGCAAACCGACGACGCGAAACTGAACGAGGCCAAGCGGCCCAACAATGGGAGACGAAAACATGCCTAGCAGACGCAATCTACTGATGCTTGGCGCGGCCGCCGCCGCGCTCGCGCTTGCAGCCCCGGCCTCGGCCGATGATAAGCCCTTCAACGGCGTGCAGATCTCGGTGCTGCTCGAGGGCCATCCGACCACCGACGCTATCCAGAAGATGCTGCCGGAATTCAAGGACAAGACCGGCATCGATGTGGCGATCGAAGTCGTTCCCGAGGCCGATATCACGGCGAAGGAGCTTTTGGAGTTCTCCTCCAAGTCCGGCCGCTACGACGTCGTCCAGAACAACATCATCTACCTGCCGGGTTTCGTGAAGTCCGGCTACATCGTGCCGCTGGACGATTTCCTGGCCAAGCACAAGGATAATTTTGACAAGGCCGATTTCGTGCCCGGCTACTTCGACACCAACGTGCTCGACGGCAAGGTCTACGGCCTGCCGGTCTATGGCGAGAGCACCTTCGTCATGTACCGCAAGGACCTGTTCGAAAAGTACGGGCTGGCGGCGCCCAAGACCTTCGAGGACATCGAGAACGCCGCAAAGACCATCTCGGAGAAGACCAACAAGGAGATTGCCGGCATCACCATGCGAGGCCAGCAGGGCATCCAGGGCGTCTATGTCTGGGCGGCCTATCTGTGGGGCTTCGGCGGCTCTTTCCTTGGCGCAGACGGCAAGTCGGCGCTGGCGACACCGGAAGGCATCGCCGCGCTCGACGCCTTCACGAAAGTGCTGAAGGACTATGGCCCGGTCGGCGTCGCCAATTTCGGCTGGGAAGAGAATCGACTGCTGTTCCAGCAAGGCAAGGCGGCGATCACGCTCGATGCCACCGTCAACGGCGCCTACAATGAGGATCCTGCGGTCTCGACGGTGGTCGGCAAGGTCGGCTACGTGCCGGTGCCGATGAAGTCGGCCTCGCCGAAGGGTGGCTCGTCCTCGCTGGCGGTGCATTCGATGTATGTCTCGGCCGAATCCAAGAACCAGGAGGCGGCAGCACTCTTCGCCGCCTGGGCGACCGCCAAAGAGCAGCAACTGAAGTCGATCGAAACCGATCCGAACTCCGGCGTGACCTCGCTCTCGGCGCTCAACAGCGACAGTTTCGGCAAGCGCTACGGCGCCTTCAAGGAAGGCATGATCGCCGCCATCAACGCCGGCAATCCACAATATCTGCCGACAGTGGAACAGGCGAACGAGATCATCAACAACACCGGCATCGCCGTCTCCAAGGCGCTCGCCGGAACCGCAAGCGCCGCCGACGCCCTGAAGGAAGCCGACGACGCCAACAACGCCGCACTCGCCCGCTAAGGCGAAGAGGCGTGCCCTGCCGCGTGCGCTCCCTGTGCGCGGCAGGGCGAGATCAATGGCGAGGTTGATGGATTGAGCACCGTGGCCACAGCGTCGGATCCGACCAGGCATTTCTTCCAGCCGGTTATCGTCTGCCTCACCGTGGCTTCGGTGGCGCTGACGCTGTTCGTGATCTGGATATCGCTGCACGACCTCTCGCTGATGCGGGCGGGGCGGGAAAAATTCATCGGGCTGGACAACTATCTCCGCTTCCTCGGCGATCCGCGGGCGATGGCCGCACTCTGGCGTACCGTGCTGTTCACGACGCTGGCCACGGTGATCGAGATCGCCCTCGGGCTTGCGGTGGTGCTTTTCCTCGACCGGGATTTCGCCATGAAGCGGCTGGTGCGGACGCTGCTTCTGGTTCCCATCATCATGACGCCGGTGGTGGTCGGCCTCACCTGGCGCTTCCTCTTCGACCCCGCCACCGGCATGGCGAACTACCTTTTGTCGCTGGTCGGCATCGCCCAGGTCGACTGGCTGGGCAGCCCGCGGATCGCGCTGTTTGCGGTGCTGATCGCCGACATCTGGCAATGGACGCCTTTCGTCATCCTTCTGGTGATGGCGGCGCTTGAATCGGCACCGACCGATCCGCTCAACGCCGCCCGCGTCGACGGCGCCCGCGAATGGCAGGTCACCTGGTATGTGCTGCTGCCGATGCTGCGCCGGGCGCTCGCCATTGTCGCGCTGATCCGGGCGATCGACAGCATCAAGGCCTTCGACCTTTTCTACATCATGACCCGCGGCGGCCCGGCGCTGTCGACCGAGACGCTGAACTATTACGGCTACATTGTCGCCTTCACCAATTTCGACATTTCCTATTCGCTCGCCATCGCCATCATCCTGACCATCTTCACCAACGTCGCGCTCTTGACCATGTACAGCGTGCTGTTCCCCAAGACGGGGGACCGCTGATGGTAAGGCGTGCGCTGTTCTATGTCGGGCTTGTCCTGCTTTTGCTGGCGGTGCTGTTCCCGCTCTATTGGGTGGTCGTCACCTCCTTCAAGACGACGCGCGATGCTTTCGCCATCCCGCCCGTCTGGCTGTTCAGCCCGACGCTCGACAACTACCGCACAGTGTTCGCCAATCGCGGTTTCCTCAGCGCTTTCGCCAACTCCTTCATCATCTCGATCCTCTCAAGCGCGCTTGCCGTGGCCATCGGCTCGATCGCCGCCTACGGGCTGGCGCAGCAGCCGGCCGAGCTGCGCCGCTCAAAGGAAAAATTCATCCTCAGCCTGCGCATTGCGCCGGCGCTGCTTTTCGTCATCCCGATGTACTATCTGGCGACCCGCATCGGCGCGCTGAACAAACACTGGTTGCTGATCGCGGCCTATGCCTTCGTCAACGTGCCCTTCGCCATCTCGCTGCTGATCACCTTCTTCGACGACATTCCGAAGGAATTGCGCGATGCCGCCCGCGTCGACGGCGCGCGCGAGTTCAGGGTCTTCTGGCACGTCTATCTGCCGGCGGCGCGGGGCGGCATCGTCGCCACGCTGATCCTGTGCGTGCTGTTCACCTGGAACGAGTTCTTCGTCGCTCTGGTGCTCACCGGCCGCGACACGCAGACGCTGCCGGTTTCGATAACCTCGTTCCTGACATTCCAGGGCATCCAGTGGGGCGCGCTGACCGCGGCCGCCACCCTTATCATGCTGCCGATGATCGTGCTCGGCGTCCTGGTGCAGGGGCAGATCGTACGCGGCATGACGCTTGGCAGCGTGAAGGGATAGGAAGTTTCGATGGCGCAACTCTCGATCAGGTCGGTATCGAAATCCTACGGCGCGGTTCAGGTTCTGGACGACGTCTCGGTCGAGGTGGAGGAGGGCTCGTTCGTCGTGCTGCTCGGCCCGTCCGGCTGCGGGAAGTCGACGCTGCTGCATGCGGTCGCCGGGCTCAACCCCATCGATTCCGGCACCATCGTCATCGGCGACCGCAACGTCACCAACCTTCCCGCGCGAGACCGTGATGTCGCCATGGTGTTCCAGTCCTACGCACTCTATCCCACCATGACGGTGGCGCAGAACATCGCCTTTCCGCTGAAGATGCGCGGCCTCGACCGCAGAACTTCGGACGAGAAGGTCGCGGGTGTAGCGCGGCTGCTGCAGATCGAGCCGCTCATGTCACGGCTGCCGCGCGAGCTTTCTGGCGGTCAGCGCCAGCGCGTCGCCATCGGCCGGGCGCTGGTGCGCGATCCACGCCTGTTCCTGTTCGACGAGCCGCTCTCAAACCTCGACGCCGCCTTGCGCACCGAGCTCCGCGCCGAGATCAAGCGCCTGCACCAGTCGATCCGCCGCACCATGGTCTATGTCACGCATGATCAGACCGAAGCGTTAACGCTGGCCGACAAGATCGTTGTGCTGAAGGCAGGCAAGATCGAGCAGACCGGCACGCCGCTGTCGCTCTACGACGATCCAGACAATGCCTTCGTCGCCGGCTTCATCGGCACGCCACGCATGAATTTCCTCAAGGCGACGGTGGCGGATGACGGCAAGGCACTGCTCGCTGGCGAGGCGAGGGTGGACATAACGCATCTGGCAACGAGGCTGGAAAACGGCCGCGCCGTCACACTCGGCATCAGGCCCGAACATCTCGACGAGAAAGATGGCGTGACACTCTCGCTATCAGTCGACGTCACCGAACGCTTGGGATCGACCTCCTACGTGCACGGCGCCCTAGCGAGCGGCGAGAGCGTGGTTGCCGAACGGCGCGAGGACCAGCCGGGTTTCGGCGAGACAATCACGCTGCGCTTTCAGCCGACCCGCGCGCGGGTGTTCGATGGAGAAGGAAGCCGCATTCGCTGACGCTCCACCCAGATTTGTGCACATTAAGTTCGCAAGGGAGAGAGGGGCTTCGGTCTGAAGCATCCGTAAGCGGACTGTCTGCTCGCGGCCCCAAACCAGCCGCGCTCGTCACGGGTTCATCGACCCCTTCTTGTGGGATGAAAGTGACACCGCGTGCATGGAAACTAGTCCTCCTCCTGGTCCTTAGGTTCGCCAGACCATACGAGAGAATACGAAGGAAACGGGTTGGCGAACCATCCACTAACGTATTGATTTCCCGTAGAAAACGTTGACCCTCCGGGCCCACCATAACCATTGATTTCATTGCGTAAATTACGCGAAGGCCCACGGTTGGCCCACGCTGGGCCCACGGTCGGCGCTGGCGCCAAAATGTCGGCCATTCCGTATCCTAACCGCTGTTCTCAGGGAAGCCCGTTGGGTCATGGTCACCTCAGCCCTTGTCCGCCGCCTTGATCATTGTCGCCGCGCGCCGGATGGCAAGCTGGTATCCTTCCGTTCCAAGGCCGCAAATCACGCCGTCCGCGCGGTGCGAAACGAACGAATGGTGTCGAAAGCTTTCGCGCTTGTGCACATTGGAGATGTGGATCTCGATCCCACAGGCGCGAATGGGTGAAGCCGGCGCAAGAAAATTCAGGCGTTGTGGTTCGGCCCATGACGACCGCCCCGGCATCGATCAGATGCTCGTTCACCGGCGATGTCACCGAGGCGACCTCATTTTGAAAGATCAGCGAACCGAATGTCGTGATCTTGCCTGCAATCAAGCTCTCATCCTTGATGGCCACGGGAATGCCCTCAAGTGGCCGCACGTTCGTACCGCTGCTGTATCGGCGTTCAGCCTCTTTTGCCGCGGCGATCGCATCGTCGGCATACAGAAATGAAAATGCGTTGATGTCGGAGCCGACTGCCGCGATGCGCTCCAACTGCGCGTTAAGAAGCTCGACGGGTGACAAGCTTTTCCGCGAGCGCTTCAGTGGCGGATAAATAGCAGAGTTCCAAATCGCTCAAGCTTGTGCTCCGATGAATAACCGCTAGTCAGCTGCCGACTGCGTTGGGCAGGCTGACCTGAGATGGTATTATCATCGGATCGTTGACCTCTATCCTTCCCGTTTCGGGTCAGTGCCCACTTATTGGGCATTTTGTATCGTTTCGGAGTCCATCGCGTCGGATGGCCCTCGCCGTTGGCGGGGGCCACCACCTGATGCGGCTGCTGAAGCTGATGGTCATCGCCGCGAGCGCTGCCTCATGGACGTTCAGCTTGCGTGCTTGTTGGCGTTTTCCGACTTCTGTACGGCGGACAGCAGCCATTCGACAAACAACGGGGCATCTGGATGGCGGCTGCTGCCTGCTGGTTGGATCAGATGAAACGCTTCATCGATAGGCACCGCGAGAGGAAACGGCGCTATCAATCGGCCGGAGGCCAGGGCATGTCCGGCAAGGGAACTGCGGCCCAGTGCTACGCCTGCACAGTCCGCCGCCAACTCAAACGCCGTCAAGGACGAGTCGAGATGCAACCCTGAACCGGCATCGACTTGCTGGGCTCCAGCCGCCTTTAGCCAGATGCCCCAGCCTTCATGATAGCCCAGCACGTGCAACAGGCGATGATGACGCAGGTCCTGCGGACTGTTCAGAGGATTGCGGCTAGGCAAGTCGGGTGCGCAAAGGGGCGTGATGGTTTCCCAAGTTAGGCGATGGCTGTTGAACCCAGGCCAGTGTCCGGTGCCGTATTGGATGTCGAGATCGAAGTCCTGCGCGTCAAAGGCGTCATTCCAGACGCTCGACAGCAAGCGGATGTTCTTGCCCGGATAACGTTCGAGATATTCGGGCAAGCGCTGAGCCAGCCAATTGACGGCGAAGGAAATGGCGCATCGCACAGTCAGCGAGCTGGTCCGGCGCTGGCCAAACACCTCACGCGTACCGATAGCCAGCCGTTCCATCGCATCCTGCACCTTGGGCAGATAGGCGGCGCCAGATTTGGTGAGCTCCAGGCCGCGCGGGCGGCGGATGAACAGCACATGGTGCAGATGGTGCTCCAACGACTTCACATGTTTGGACACCGCGGCTTGCGTGATGTGCAATTCGGAGGCGGCATGGGTGAAACTGAGCGTACGGGCCGAAGCCTCGAATGCGCGTAGCCATGTCAGAGGCGGGAGGTAACGGTTCATAGCGCGCTCCAAAACACAGCCATAACTTTTTGTATAGGCATGCCCCCCTAATACGTCCTTTGACGAAACCCCGCCAGCCGGATCATTGGTTGTCGACCATAGGGGGAGGGGCCGATGTTTTCAGTTTTCCCAACGGCGCGATTGCGGCCGTCACCGTTTTACGCCTCGGCCGTCGCCGAAGGTATGACCGCGGCCAGCATCTATAACCGGATGATCATGCCCACGTCTTATGGTGATCCCGAGGCTGAATACTGGCGACTGATCAACGGCGTCTCTCAATGGGATGTCGGCGTGGAACGCCAGGTGCAACTGAAAGGGCCGGATGCGGGCCGCCTGGCGCAGATCCTGTCACCGCGCGATCTGTCCAACTGCAAAGTCGGTCAGGGCAAATATGTGCCGCTATGCAACCATAGAGGCACGATCATCAATGATCCGATTCTGCTGAAGCTGGCGGATGACCTTTATTGGCTATCGATTGCCGATAGCGACATCTGGTTTTGGGCCAGCGCCATTGCTGCCGAACGTGGCCTGACCGTCGAGGTCAGCGAGCCTGACGTCTCCCCGATGGCGCTGCAAGGGCCGAAAGCCGAGGATGTCGTGGCCCATGTATTGGGCGATTGGGTTCGACAGCTGAAGTATTTCTGGTTCAAGGAAACCGAAATTGAAGGCATTCCGGTGGCCGTTCAGCGGTCTGGCTGGTCCAAGCAAGGTGGGTTCGAGATCTATCTGAAAGACGGGACTCGGGGCACTCAGCTTTGGAATATCTTCAAGGAGGCGGGCCAGCCCTGGGGCATCGGCCCAGGCGCTCCTGCCACGGCGGAACGCACCGAAAGCGGGCTTGTGTCGGTCGGTGGTGATACCGACGAGGCGACCAATCCGTTCGAGGTGCGTCTGGGCAAGTACGTTGATCTTGATGTCGGCGATGACGTCGTGGGCATCCAGGCGCTGCGCCGGATCAAGGCGGAGGGTGTGAAACGCCATCAGCTCGGTATTGTGCTTAAGGGCGATGCCCCTGCTCCCCTGGGCTTCCGCCGCCAAGACATCATCCGCAATGGCCAGCGCATCGGCATGATGACCAATTGCGTCTGGTCGCCGCGTCTGAAAGCCAACATCGGCTATGCGCTGATCGACGCAGGCGTGCCTGCAGGCGAAACAGTGCAGGTGATGCGCGATCAGGGGCCGGTTTCTGCCAACCTCGTAGTGTTGCCTTTCCTGTAACGCCGGGACCTTGGCCATAGGATCAGAGCATGAGACAGCACTACGACGCCGCCCGCCGCGATGACGCCAATTACGTGGCCCTGTCTCCACTGTCATTCCTGAAAAGGGCCGAGTTGGTCTACTCCGGGCGCACTGCGGTGACTTATGGCGACATAAGGCGCACATGGGCACAGACTGGCGCTCGCTGCCGTTCGGTGGCGGCGGGGCTGGCGGCTTTGGGCGTGGGGCCGGGGGACACGCTTTCGGTGCTGTCGCCAAACATTCCTGAACTCTTCGAACTGCACTATGCCGTACCCTTGTTGGGGGCTGTTTTGAACACGATCAACACCCGCCTGGAGCCGGAAACCGTCGCCTATATCCTGGCGCATTCGGACTCGACGCTGGTGATTGCCGATACAGCCTTCGCGCCCCTGCTGCGTGAAGCCTTTCGATTGAATGGCAACACGCTCCCTGTGGTTGATATTGTCGATGCGCAGGCACAGGCTTCTGCTGGGTTCGGCGAACGCAGCTATGAGGATCTGGCGGCTCATCCTCCCATGGTATGGGAGTTGCCCAAGGATGAGTGGCAGGCGCTGGCGCTGAACTATACTTCGGGCACTTCGGGGCGGCCGAAGGGCGTGATTTATCATCACCGCGGCGCCTATCTGATGGCGATGGGGACGATTGCCGCATGGGCCTTGCCGCAGCATCCGACCTACCTGTCAGTCGTGCCCATGTTTCACTGCAACGGCTGGACGCATCCTTGGTCGATGGCGATCGTCGGAGCCAACATGGTTTTTACCCGCGATGCCTCGCCTGGCAAATTGCTGGAAGCCATGGCGGCGCACCGCGTCACCCATATGGGAGCCGCCCCCATCGTGCTGCAGATGCTATGCGACAGCCGAGATGCTTCCGCGCAGCCCTTCAATCCCCAGATCAGGGTCATGACCGCGGGTGCACCGCCTCCGCCCGCAGTTCTGGAAAAGGCCGCGCAAATGGGTCTGGATGTGATGCAGGTGTATGGACTGACCGAAACCTACGGTCATATTTCCCAATGTCTTTGGCAGGACGAATGGGAAGCCCTGTCTGTTTCTGCAAGAGCTGAAAAACAGGCGATGCAGGGCGTCGCCTTACCGATGGTCGAAGACATCCGCGTGGTCGACAGAGAAACGGGCGCGGATGTGCCGCGCGATGGACTGACGCAGGGTGAGATCGCCATTCGCGGCAATACGGTGATGAAGGGATATTACAAGGACGCGACCGCCACCGCGGCGGCCTTCGAGTCTGGCTGGTTCTGGTCCGGCGATGCCGCGGTGGTGCATCCAGACGGTTATATTCAAATCCGGGACCGGCTGAAGGATGTGATCATCTCTGGTGGGGAAAACATCTCGTCGGTCGAGGTCGAGTCCGTTCTATACCGACATCCCGCGATCAGCGTTGCGGCTGTGGTGGCCCGTCCGCATCCGAAATGGGGCGAAAGCCCATGCGCCTTTGTTGAACTACGCGAGGGCGCGAGCGTGACCGAGGCGGAAATCATTGCCTTTTGTCGTGCCCATATCGCGCATTTCAAATCACCGAAAACCGTGGTGTTCGGCCCTTTGCCAAAAACCGCGACAGGCAAGATTCAGAAGTTCATTCTGCGGGCGGCAGCCCGTGACCTGGGGCCTCAGGCATGACTTTTGAAGCACCGGTCAAGGACCTGATGTTCAATATCGCCCACATCGCGCCATGGTCGGGCGATGCGGTGAATGATCTCGAGACGGCCTCAGCCGTCCTCGAAGAGTTCGGCCGCTTTTGTGCTGAGGAAATCGAGCCGCTCAATGCAGTGGGCGACCGCATCGGCTCGCATTATGACAGAGGTCGTGTCCAAACGCCGCCCGGCTTCCGTGAGGCCTATGCCAAGTTTGTGGACATGGGCTGGCAAGGGCTGCGTCACCCGTCGGAATTCGGCGGGCATGATATGCCCCGCGCTGTCGCCGCTGCCGCTACCGAAATCATCAACGCGGCCAATATGAGTTTCGCGCTATGCCCCCCCTGTTGACCGATGGCGCGATCGAGGCGCTTCTCCGTTTCGGGTCGCATGAAATCCAACAGACCTATCTGCACAAGCTGGTTTCCGGCAGATGGACCGGCACGATGAATCTGACCGAGCCGCAGGCGGGCAGCGATCTGGCCTTGATAAGGACAAGGGCCGAACGCCAGGCGAATGGCACCTATCAGATCTCCGGAACAAAAATCTTCATCACCTATGGCGAGCATGATCTGGCCGAGAATATCATCCACCTCGTCCTTGCTCGAACGCCTGGCGCGCCCGACGGCGTCAAGGGCATCAGCCTATTTCTCGTGCCGAAACTTCTGGTGGGCGAAAGTGGCGAACCCGGCGCGCAAAATTCGCTCCGCTGCCAAAGCATCGAACACAAGCTCGGCGTCAGGGCGAGCCCGACGTGCATGCTGGAATTCGAAGGCGCCACCGGCTTTCTGATTGGCCGCGAAAACGCCGGGCTGGAAATCATGTTCGCGATGATGAACGCGGCCCGCTTCGCCGTAGGCGTTCAAGGGGTTGCGATAGGCGAGCGTGTCTATCAGATGGCTCTGGCCTATGCAAAGACCCGTATCCAGGGCCGCCCAGTCGATGGTTGCGCATTCGAGCCAGTTCCCATTATCCGTCACCCGGATGTCCGCCGCATGCTGGCGCATATGCGGGCCACGACCGAAGCGTGCCGGGCCCTTGCCGCCTCGGCCGCCGGATGGCAGGACCGTGCACAGTTAGCGGCGACGCCGGAACTGAGAGCAGAGGCCTTGGCGATAGCGGAATTTCTTGTGCCGCTGGTCAAGGGCTTCTGCACGGAGATGAGCCTACAGACAGCTTCAACCGGGGTGCAGATTTATGGTGGCATGGGGTTTATCGAAGAAACCGGCGTTGCCCAGCACTACCGCGACGCACGAATCTTGCCGATCTACGAGGGCACAACAGCCATCCAGGCCAATGATCTGCTAGGCCGCAAGACGCTTCGAGACGGTGGAACAACGGCGAGACGTATCGCTGCAATGATAGCTCAAACAGAAAATGCCCTTCGGCAAGGCTCGCCCGCGGCGCAAGAGATCGCAGCGCAGCTATCTTGCGCGCGCGAAGCATTCGAGTCCGTCGTGGCCCATCTGGTTGCTGTCAGGCCAACGGATCTAAACGCCGCTTATGCAGGCGCCGTGCCCTACCTGATGCTGGCTGGCAATCTTGTCGCGGGCTGGCAACTGGCACGCTCGGTCCTTGTCGCCGAAGCGGGACTGAAGGACGGTGGAGATCCCGAGTTTCATGGCGGGCAAAATCGCCACGGCCCGGTTCTACGCGCAACACATTCTCAATGAGGCCGACCTTCAGCGAGCCCGCGTCATGGACGGCGCCGCAAGCCTGTTGGACATCGGATTCTGAGTCGAACCATCACCCATCTTCACCTCGCGAACAGGACCGCAACATGGCCATCCAAATCGACATGACCCGATACGAGAACCTTGCCGTCGAGGCTCATGACGAGGGGGTTTGGGTCGTAACCCTGAACCGTCCCACCAAACGCAATGCGCTGGATGCAAATACGATCGAAGAACTGGTCGACTTTTTTTCCACCGCTCCTCGCGCGGGCGTGCGCGCGATCGTGTTGGCCGGGTCGGGGGACCATTTCTGCGCCGGACTTGACTTGATTGAACATCATCAAGCTGACCGCAGCCCAGCGGATTTCATGCATATTTGCCTGCGCTGGCACGAGGCCTTCAACAAGATGGAATATGGCGGCGTGCCGATTATCGCGGCCCTGAACGGCGCGGTTGTGGGCGGTGGGCTGGAACTGGCCAGCGCGGCCCATATCCGGGTGATGGACAAGACGACTTATTTTGCGCTGCCTGAAGGCCAACGCGGACTTTTCACCGGCGGCGGCGCCACTATCCGCGTCACCGATCTGGTGGGCAAGTCGCGCATGATCGACATGATGCTGACGGGCCGGGTGTATCAGGGGCAAGAAGCGGTCGATCTGGGGCTCGCGCAGTACATTGTCGAAGGCTCAAGCTTCGAGAAGGCCCTGGAGCTCGCTCACAAGGCGGCGCAGAACCTGCCGCTGTCTAACTTCGCAATTTGCTCCGCTGTGAGCCACATGCAAAATATGTCTGCTCTGGATGCCGCTTATGCCGAGGCTGTCGTTGCGGGTGTGGTGAACACCCAGCCCGAGGCGCGGTCTCGACTCGCCGCCTTCGCCGACAAAAGCGCGGCACGTGTGCGGGCCAACTATTGAGATCCGGGATTGGTTTGTAACTGAATTGCCTTCAGGCGGGGCTTGGTCACTAGGGTGGGCACCCTGTGCAATAGAAGGAATGCGCCGTTCGGGTTGATGAGACGGCGGGTGCCGTTTCAGGAGTAACACCCGCGCTCCACCGCCAGCCGCTTCACCAGCGCCGACACCGCGTCGATCGCCGGTGTCGGCCGGTCCGTCAGGCGGCCGAGTTCCTGCACGGCGCTGACCAGCGCGTCGATTTCCATCGTCCGGCCGCGCTCCAGGTCCTGCAGCATCGAGGTCTTGTGCTCGCCGACGTCGCCGGCGCCCTTGATGCGTCGGTCGACCGCGATGGGAAAGCGCACGCCCAGGCTTTCGCCGATCGCCTGCGCTTCCAGCATCATGGTGCGGGCGAGCGCGCGGGTGCCGTCGTCGGCGACGATTGCGGCAAGCGTCGAGCCGGTCAGCGCCGAAATCGGGTTGAAGGACAGGTTGCCCCACAGCTTCACCCAGATTTCGCTGCGGATGTCGTCGCGCACCGGCGCCTGCAGGCCGGCCTTGACCATTTCCTCGGCGAGCCGCGTGACGCGCTCGCTCTTCTCGCCGGAAGGTTCACCGAGCGAGAAGCGTCTGCCCTCGACATGGCGGATGAGGCCCGGTGCGTCGACCTCGACGGCGGGATAGACCACCGAGCCGATGACGCGCTGCGGCCCGATCCGCTGCCAGATCGCGCCGCCCGGGTCGACACTGTCGAGCCTGGCGCCTTCGAGCGGTCCGCTCAGTCCGTGAAAGTACCACCAGGGCACGCCGTTCTGCATGGTGACGACCGCGGTGTCCGGTCCCAGCAGCGGTTCGATCTGGTCGAGCGCCGGGGTCAGCGAATGGGCCTTCAGCGCCAGCACCACATAATCCTGGACGCCAAGTTCCTCGGCCTTGGCGGCGGCCCGGACGGGCGCCATCGATTCCTCGCCGTCCTCGATCAGGCGCAGGCCGTTTGCCTGGATCGCTTCCAGGTGCGCGCCGCGCGCGACGATCGAAAGCTCGGTGCGGCCAGCGATCGCCAGCTTGGCGGCGAGATAGCCGCCGATCGCGCCGGCGCCGAAAATGGTGATCTTCATCGTCAAAGCCCGAGTTTGGCGGCGAGCCCGATGCGCTGCAGCTTGCCGGTCGCGCCCTTGGGGATCTCGTCCAGGATCAGGATCTTGCGCGGCACCTTGAAGTCGGCGAGCCGCGTCGCGGCATGGCCGCGGATGTCGCTCTCGGTGGCGATCATGCCTTCGCGCAGCACCACGGCCGCCGCCACCTCCTCGCCGAGCTTGTCATGCGGCATCGCGAAGGTGACGACCTGCGCCACCGCAGGATGGTCCATCAGCACGTCGTCGACCTCGAGCGGCGAGATCTTTTCGCCGCCGCGGTTGATGATCTCCTTGAGCCGGCCGGTGACGCGGAGATAGCCGTCCTCATCGAGCACGCCCTGGTCGCCGGTGTGGAACCAGCCATGCGCGAAGGCCGTGGCATTGGCATCCGGGTTATTCTCATAGCCTGCGGTGACATTGGGTCCGCGAATGACGATCTCGCCGGTCTCTCCGGTTTCCATCAGCCGCCCGTCCGGCGCCATCACCGCGACCTCCGGTCCGGCGCCGGCGCCGACGCTGCCCGGCTTGCGCAGGCCCGGCGGCAGCCGGTTCGATGCCATCTGGTGGGCGGCCTCGGTCATCCCATAGGATTCGATCACCGGGCAGCCGAAGGTCGCTTCCAGTTCCGCCATCACTTGCGCCGGCAGCGATGCCGAGGACGAGCGGATGAAACGCAGGCGTGCCGCCGCCAGCACTTCCGCATTGCGCGCCGCCCGCGGCAGGATCGCCTGGTGCATGGTCGGCACCGCCGTGTACCAGCTTGGCTTGGCATCGCCCAGCCACTGGAAGAAGCGCAGCGCGTTGAAACCCGGCGTGCAGTAGATGCTGCCACCCGCTGCCAGCGATGACAGCACCGCCGCGATCAGGCCATGGATGTGGAACAGCGGCATGATGTTGAGGCAGCGGTCGTCGGCGCTCAGGCCGAGCGTCGCGCCGATATGGGCTGCCGAGGCCGCGATGTTGGCATGGCTGAGCGGCACCAGCTTGGGGCGCGACGTGGTGCCCGACGTGTGCAGCAAAAGCGCGATGTCGTCGTCGCGCGCCAAGTCGGGTGCGGCCTGCGGCCCCACCGCCGGCCCTTCGATGACGAAGCTGCCGGCAGGGGCGCCGGCCGGCACGACCAGCCGCAGCACGGCAATGCCCAAGCGCTCGGCCACCGCCACCGCCGGCCCGGTCTCGTTTTCCGCGACAAGGATCGCCTTGGCGCCGATATCGGTCAGGTAGAAATCGAGCTCGTCGGCCCGGTAGGCCGGATTGAGCGGCGCCGTCGAGGCGCTTGCCGCCACGGCGACGAAGCTCGTCGCCATCTCCGGCCCGTTCGGCAGCACGATCGCCAGACGGTCGCCCCGGCCGATGCCGCGCGCATGCAGCGCCGCCGCCGTGGCACCGATCAGGTCGCGCAGCCCGCCATGGGTTAGGGTGGGCCGGTCAGGCGCCAGGATCGCCGGCGCGTCGTCGGCGCCGGCGGCGAGCGGGCGCGAAAGTCCTTGCGAATTTGCTTTGCTGGTCATGGTCACCGACTGTCGTTCCAATCCGTCAAAATAAGCCGCGACACGCAGATGTGATGCAGCCGGCCATCAATATCCTAGCGCCATCCCGTCCTTGCGCGGGTCGGAGGCGCCGGTCAGCGTGCCCTTTTCCCAGTCGATCAGCACCGCCTGGCCGCCGCCAAGCGGCTGATGCGGTTCGACGGTGCTATGGCCACGCTTGCGCAGGCCTTCGATCGCCTCATCGGGAACGTTGCGCTCAGCCTCCACAATGTCATCGTTGTAGAACACACGCGGCGCATCCAGCGCTTGCTGCGGATCCATGCCGAAGTCGATCATGTTGGTTAGAAGATGAACATGGCCGAACGGCTGGTAGCCGCCGCCCATGACGCCGAACGGCATCACCACGCGGCCGTTTTTCGTCGCCATGCCGGGCATGATGGTGTGCATCGGCCGCTTGCCGGGCGCGATCGCATTGGGATGCGCGGGATCGAGCCGGAAGCTCGAGCCGCGGTTTTGCAGCACGATGCCGGTCTTCGGGCCGACGACGCCGCTGCCGAACGAATAATAGGTCGAGTTGATGAAAGAGACCGCGTTTCGGTCGCGGTCGACCACGGAGATGTAGACCGTATCGCTGCCCGGCAGGTCCAGCTTCGGCAGATGCGTCATGGCACGTTCGGGGTCGATCTCGGCGCGCAGCCGGTCGGCATAGGCGGCGGACAGAAGCTGTTTTATCGGCACGTGAACCTGATCCTGGTCGCCGACGTAGCGGTCGCGGTCCCGATAGGCCAGGCGCCCGGCCTCGATCTCCAGATGTAGGCGCTCGGCGCCGTCGGGGTCGAGTTCGCCGAGCTTGAAGCCCGACAGCACGTTCAGCATGAGCAGCGCCGTCAGCCCCTGGTTGTTCGGCGGCATCTGGTAGATGTCGTAGCCGCCATAAGAGGTGCTGACCGGCGTTACATAGTCCCCTTTGGTCGCCGCGAAATCCTCATGCGAATGCAGCCCGCCCAGTTCCTTGAGCCGGCGAACCATGTCGTCGGCGACCGCGCCTTCGTAGAAGCCGGCGCGGCCATGTTTTGCAATGATCCGCAAGGTGGCGGCGAGTTCCGGCTGGCGGTGGATGTCGCCGGCCTTCGGCGCCTTGCCGCCGGGCAGGAAGATGCGCGCGGCATGTTCGTCTGCGGCAAGGTCGATCTCCGGGTCCGCCCAGTCGAAGGCGACGCGGTCATGCACGACATAGCCGTTCTCGGCATAATGAATGGCCGGCGCCAGCACCTCGGCAAGATCCTTGCTGCCATGGTCCTGAAGCAGCCTGCACCAGGCATCGATGGCGCCCGGCACAGTCACCGCGTGCGGCCCCTGTTTGGGAAGTTCGCTGAAACCCTTGTCCAGATACCAGTCGACGGTCGCACCCGCCGGCGCGCGGCCCGAACCGTTGAAGGCCAGCACGTTGCCTTGCCCTTTCGGGCAGTGGAGGACAAAACAATCGCCGCCGATGCCGGTCGATTGCGGCTCGACCACGCCCTGCAGGGCGGCGGCGCAGACCGCAGCGTCCATAGCATTGCCGCCGGCACGCAGCATCTCGATCGCCGCAAGCGTCGACAGCGGGTGCGATGTCGCCGCGACCGCCTCGGTGGCACGAACCGGCGAGCGGCCGGGAAACTGAAAATCACGCATTCTGTCTCTGTATCCCTTGGTCTGATGGATGCGACGTGGCCGCCACGGCGTAACGCAAGACGGCGGCGGGTCGCTTCGGCTTCTCGACGCAGCGCATGTCGCCAATTCTTCTCGTTATGACACACGCACGTTTCATGCCCGGACCCGATAGGGCGTTAGCCGCGTTTCCAGTGCGTTCAGCGCCGAGATGATTGTGAAATTGAGCGCGAGATAGATCGCGCCGGCAGCCACGAACACCTCGACGGCGCGATAGGTCTGCGAAATAAGCCCCTGCGCGATTCCGGTGACCTCCATCAGCGTGATGATCGATGCAAGCGACGTGCCCTTGACCATGAGGATGATCTCGTTGCTGTAATTCGGGATCGCCTGGCGCAGGGCCAAAGGCAGCACAATCAGGCGTAGCGTGAGCAGCTTCGACATGCCGGAGGCTGCGGCGGCCTCGGTCAGTCCGCGCGGCACAGCCTTTATTGCCCCGCGCAGGATCTCGCTTCCATAGGCAGCTTCGTTGAGACTGAGCGCGACGATGGCGCACCAGTAAGGCTCGCGGAACAGCCACCAGATTCCGATCGCCTGGAGCGACGGCCGAAACTGGCCGAGACCATAGTAGATGAGGAAGATCTGTACCAGCAGGGGGGTTCCGCGAAAGACTGCAACGAAGGCACGGATGGGCCATATCACGATGCGGCGTTTTCCCTGTTGGGCGAGCGCGAGCAGCAACGCCAGAAGAAAGCCGATGACCATTGAGGCTGTTGTAAGCAGCAGTGTCAACGGCAGGCCAGCAAGCAGGACGGGAATGATCTCGAGAAAAAAGGCGAAGTCGATCACGCGTGGACCATGCCTCTCCAGGCTCTCGCCTCGCCATAACGGAAGACGGAAGCGGTCACGGCGGCGATGACGAAGTAGAGCGCGGCGGCCGCAATATAGAAGATGAAAGGTTCTCGTGTCGAACCCGCTCCGATCTGCGCCTGGCGCATCAGTTCGACGAGGCCGATGACGGAGATCAGTGCCGAGTCCTTGAGCACCAGTTGCCAGACATTGCCGAGGCCCGGCAGGGCGTGGCGCATCAGTTGCGGCACGATGACGAGGCGTAGCGATTGAGATCGGGACAGGCCGAGCGCCTTGCAGGCCTCGAACTGGCCGCGATCCACGGCCTCGTAGGCGCCGCGATAGACTTCTCCCTGATAGGCGCCCGATATGATGCCGATCGCCAGGACACCGGTGGCAAAGGTCGGCAGCCCGACGAAGCCGGCGCTGCCAAAAAACGTGCCGATCTGCGTCAGGGCGATGCTGCCGCCATAGTAGAGGAGGTAGATCGTCAGCAAGTCTGGCACACCGCGAAATACCGTGCCGTAGACATGGGCGAGCCAAGCGGGGACGCGGCGGGACGAGAGCCGACCGGCCGCCGCCGCGGCGCCGAAGACGGCGCCGAGGATAAAGCCGAGAACGGACAGTGCAAGCGTAACACTGGATGCGGCGAGCAGAGCGGCTCCCCAGCCGCCCTGCTGAAAACCCAAAATATGAATAAGATTGGTCATGTAAGTCCTAGCCTTTCAGCGCGCTGCTCGACGCGGAGGGCTCGCTCCGCCGCGCCGGGCAGGTTCGCCCGCGCCTACTTCATCGGCGTCACATCGGTTTTCACCCATTTCTCCGAGATACGCTTGATGGTGCCGTCGGCTATAGCCCCGTCGATTGCCGCATTCAGCATCTCCTTGAGCTTGGTGTCTTCCTTGCGCAACCCCGCGCCGGTTCCGCGGCCGAAAATGCCGCCTACAAAGCCCGGTCCGGCGAGGGTGTAATCGGCGAATTCAGGTTTTGAGAGTGTCGCGGCGAGCGCCGTCCGCTGCGCAAAAAGAGCGTCGACGCGGCCGGCGGCGAGGTCGAGGTCATGTTGCTC
This sequence comes from Mesorhizobium sp. P3_A2, assembly GCF_056403115.1. NCBI lineage: Bacteria > Pseudomonadati > Pseudomonadota > Alphaproteobacteria > Hyphomicrobiales > Phyllobacteriaceae > Mesorhizobium > Mesorhizobium sp. P3_A2. The sequence goes on along the minus strand of NZ_JBFUGC010000001.1, from coordinate 871,828 downwards.
AGTGGTCTTGTACTCTCGGATTTCCACCGTGTCGCCGAAGTATTTCTTGACGAAATCGAGCATCATCGTGGCCGCCTGTACGCCGACCACCTTGCCTTTCAACAGCGGCTTCAATTTCTCGATCTCGGCCTTCGAAGCAGCCTCGTCGTCCAGATTGAACTTCTCCGCGGAAACACCGAGCTTGCCAAGCTCGCTGTCCTTGGCAACTGCGAATCCACCCGGATCGACCGCATAAGGCTGGGTGAAGTCTATGGTTTCGAGCCGCTTCGGTGTGATGAACATGCCGGCCATGATCACATCGAACTTGCCGACCTTCAGCGACGGAATAAGTCCGTCCCAGTCCTGAGCGATGATGGTGCATTTGACCTTCATCCGCTCGCAAAGATTGTTGGCGAGTTCAATCTCCAGTCCGTCGAGCTTGCCGTCCGCGTTGGTGAAGTTCCACGGAGCGTAGGCGCCCTCGGTGGCAATGGTTATTGACTTAGGTGCGTCCTCGGCCAACGCGGTGTGCATGAAGCCGAACATGCTGAGTGCGGCCGCGATGGCGGCCAAACGACTGACTTTCATTTGGTTCCCCTTTTTTGATAGGCTGATTGAATTTTTCCTGCGCCCGGCCGGATTGCCGGTTCGAGCCATTCCTGCCCGGCCGGCGTTCGTCACCGGTTCGGACTCACAAACTCGGCCAGCAAGGGTGCTGTCCCGAGAATATGATCTTGCATAACCTCTTCGGCATGACGTCCGTCGCCGGAGCGCAAAGCCGCGATCACGGCGGCGTGCTCCTCGCGCGCGGACAGCGGCTTGTCGGCGTCATCGAACCAGATCCGCATATATGGCTCTATCACCACGTGTAGCGCCGAGATCTGGTGGATGAGCTTGGGCCTCCTGCTGAGCGCACAGATCCGGCCATGGAATTCCTGATGTCGTACCACCCAGTCGCTGCCGCCGCTCTGCCCGGCGCGTTCCATGCGATCGAGCAGGTTTTCGAAATCTTCGAGCGCCTCCTCATCGATCCGTGGCATCGCCAGCCTGACGGCGAGTCCTTCCAAAACCGAACGTATTTCGAAGATCTCGTAAAGCTCATCAACCGTGAGGCCGGCCACGACGCATCCCCGATTGGGGCGCAGAACGACCAGTCCGTCGGAAGCCAGGCGCCGAAAGGCTTCCCGCACAGGCATGCGGCTCATACCGATCTCGGCAGCAATTTCTTCGGGGACTAGCCGTTCACCCGGTTTGTAACGACCGAGGCGAAGCGCCCGCTGAAGATGGCTGTATGCCTCTTCCTCTGCAGTGGCGGACATGCGTGGCTCAACGGAGAAGGCTGCTGGCACTTGGCACCCCGGAAAGTATTTTTGTATCCACGTATCATAAAATCCGGATTTGGTTGCAGCGTCAATACCCTGGTGGCGGCGAGCGAGGAAAGAAGGCAGGCACGGGCACCCGTTTGTTGCCAGCAGGGTAATCACAACGTCGGCCGCCTCCCGGGGGACATGACCGTTTGCACGCTGCATCACCCGCGTCTGCCCCGAATTGCCAACCAGTACATTTGGTGCAATCTGCTTTCATGAAGATATCGGGCTCCGATCTCCATCTGTTTCGCGTTTTTGAAAGCGTGGTCCGCAACGGCGGCATGTCTGCAGCTCAGATGGAACTGTCGCTTAGCCAACCTACGATCTCCAACCATCTGACGGCGCTTGAACAGCGGCTCGGCGTAAAGTTGTGCGAACGGGGGCGTCGCGGGTTTTCACTGACGGAGGAAGGGCGGCGGGTTTACGAAATCACCACGGAAATCACCGGGATGCTGGACGCCGGTTCGGCCCGGCTTTCGCGTGTCAGAAGCGCTTTGGCGGGAAAGGTCGGCGTCGGCATTGTCGACTGCCTGGCGACCGACCCAAATTTCCGACTGGCCGACGCAATTGCCGAGCTTTCCAAAGCTGCGCCGGAAATCGAGATGGATCTCAAGATCATGCGCCCCAACGACATAACGAAGGCCGTGGCGGAAAACGAGATAGACATTGGGATAGGTGGCTCCGACATCAAGGTCGCAAGCGTGCAATACCAGGTCCTCTACCACGAAGAGCACGCGGTATTTTGCGCTTCGACGCATCCCTTGTTTCGCCGAAATGACGAGATGATTACGAGTGCGGAATGCTACGGCCATCCTTGGGTAGAGAGAGGATATTGGTATGGGATTCGGCGTCATCGCTTCGACACCGCCGCCGCGAACCGGGTGGCCTTTGATATCGAGGCGCAGCTTCTGATGGTCCTGTCGGGCGCCTACCTCGGGGTCCTGCCGATACATTTTGCCCGCGTGTTCGAACAGCAGGGGCGTCTTCGCCGACTTCCCCTAGCCGACGAGGCTTATTCCGCCGACATCGAGGTCGCCACGCGAACAGGCGAGCAGGCCGCCAACGTCGCCTATGTCCGCGAGGCGATCATCAGGGCACACCGGATGCATTTGCAAAAACCAATGTATCGGTTCTCTGAATGATATTCTTGCCATGTCGATAGAGGTCTAGCCTCCCGTACGGCCGGCGATGCGCAGCGCAAAAATGCTACCTGCGGACTTCCCTGCCAAACGTGCAACTGCGACGTGGTCGCTGCGTCGGGTGTCGATATTTGGCCTTAAGGTATGGAATGAGCACGGACGCTCTGCTGCATCGCAACCTTCCTAATTTTTCGCCGGAAGCGACAAGGCACCTCGTGGCAACCCGGTATGGGATCGACGGGACCTTTAGGCCACTGGCGTCCGAGCGCGATCTATCGTGGCGGATCGAGGGCGGCGATGGCCGCGACGTCGTCGTCAAGATATCGAATATAGGCGAAGCCGAAGGCGTCGTGGATATGCAGATCAAAGCCCTGAACCATATCTTCGAGCGCGATCCGTCTCTGCCGGTGCCTCGCGTCGTTCCCTCCCTCGCCGGCGCGCCATATGAATGGATCGAGGACGAGCGCGGCTGCCGGCACATGGTGCGTGTGCTTACTTTCCTTCCGGGGAAGATCATGGAGCAGGTTGAGGAGGCCTTTTCCGCCGCCACTCGGTTCAACATAGGAGCGATGGTAGGGCGGCTAGCCTACGCGCTGCGGGATTTTTTTCATCCCTACGCAGGCAGCAATGCGCACCTCTGGGACATTTCACGTGCCCTGGCCTTGCGCCCGCAGATAGCAAAGATCTCCGACGCCACGCTTCGGCAGTTGTGCGAGGAAATCTTCGAGCGCGCCGAGCGCTATACCCTACCGCAGTTGTCGAAGACGCGTCGTCAAGTCGTGCATCAGGATTCGCATGGCGGCAATGTCCTGGTCGATCCCAACGACAGCACATCGCCGGTGGGCATCATCGATTTTGGCGATATGGGCCACAATTCCATTGTCGCGGACATTGTGACCGCTTCAGAGACTTTCGCGGACGTCGATGACGATCCGATCGCCTACCTTTGCGACGTGACATCTGGTTTCGATTCGACATACCCGCTCGAAGAAAACGAGATCGATCTCCTTTACGACGCGCTGCTCCTGCGGCTGGCCATGGCCACCGTCATCGTGGAAGCGAGAGAAGCCACCGATGAAGCCGGCATCCCGCATATCGACAACGCCGGCCGCTACCCTCGGATGATGGAGTTGCTGAGCCGTCAAGGTCGTGCGCAGGCGGTCCGGCGGCTTCGTCAGGCATGCCGGTTTCCGGTGTATGGCGCCATGAGCAAAGATGGCGAGCACCTCGCAACTGACTATGACGTGCTCAGGCACGAGCGCGAAGCTCACCTGGGACCGATATGGCATTTCTACAACATGCCATTGCACATCACCCGCGCCCGCGGAGCCTGGATGTATGCTGCCGATGGCACCGCCTATCTGGATGTCTACAACAACGTCCCCCAGATCGGTCATTGTCATCCGCACGTGGCGAAAGCGATCTACCGTCAGGCCAGCGCGCTGAACACCAATACCCGCTATATGTGCGACGTGGCTGTCGAGTACGCGGCGCGCCTGACCGCCGACTTGCCTGATCACCTCGACACCTGCATCTTCGTCAATTCGGGCAGCGAAGCCAACGACCTGGCGATGCAGATAGCCATGTCGCTCAGCAGGCAGGACGGGGGTCTGATAATTGACCAAGCTTACCATGGATGCACGGAACTGACGACGGCCCTCTCCAATGAAAGCTGGCGTCATCTTCCCGCTGACGAGCACCCCAAACGCATTGAGACCCTGACGGCCCCGGATATGTATAGGGGCCCTTTTTCCCGCGACCCCCAAGCGGCAGCGAAATATGCTTCCGACGCCGACAGGGCGATAGCCGCCTTGCGCGAAAGAGGCCACAGGCCGGCGGCATTCATGGTCGACACTGCCCTGTGTTCGAGCGGGGTGCTGCGGGCGCCTGAAAACTACTTCAATCTTGTGGCGGAAAAGGTCCGGGCGACGGGCGGATTCGTCATCGCGGACGAGGTGCAGGCCGGTTGTGGCCGCATGGGAACTTTTTGGGGTTTCCGGGCAAACGGGCTCAAGGACGAAAACATCGATTTCATAACAATGGGCAAGCCGGTTGGAAACGGCCACCCCCTTGGCGTCGTCATTCTCAGCTCGGAATTGATGAAGCGGTTCCTCAATGGCACCTACCCGCTGTTGTTTAGCACATTCGGCGGCAATACCGTCGCGTGCGCGGCCGGCATGGCCGTGCTTGATGTCCTTGAGCGAGAGGACCTGATCAAGCGGGGCGCCGCCATCGGCGAGTATCTGCGCCAGGAGCTTGGGCGCCTGGCCGAACAGCACCCCGCGATCGGCGACGTACGCGGGCTTGGAATGATGACTGGCGTGGAATTGGTGACGGATCGCCTGACCAAGGAGCCGGCCATCACACTGACCGAGCGACTCATCGACGACATGCTTGCCCGCAACATCCTCATCGGGAAAGGCACGCCCAACACGCTCAAGCTACGCCCCCCGCTGATTTGGTCGCGCGACGAAGTCGACATCTTCGTCAACGCTTTCGATGACAGCTTGAGAAAGCACCAATGAGGCCGCCAATGCCTTTGCAGGAGAACGGGTGACAGTCTCGCAGACAATCGGGAGGGGAGGGCAACGCCACTCTCCTTGCCTTCGAGAATGGAGCAACGGCCTGCCACCAGAATGGCGGGCGCCACAACAGGAGAATCTTCATGAAGAAGGAGCTACTCGGACTGGCTGTCACGATGACGGCCGTCCTGTTTTCCGCAGGCGTCTCGTTGGCGCAGGACAAGGTCGTCAACGTCTACAACTGGTCTGATTATATCGACAGTTCCATCCTTGATGATTTCACCAAGGAGACCGGCATCAAGGTCGTCTACGATACGTTCGATTCGAACGAAATTCTTGAAACCAAGTTGCTTGCCGGCGGCTCCGGCTATGACGTGGTTGTCACGACCGGACCGTTCCTGGCCCGCCAGATTCAGGCCGGCGTGTTCCAGAAGCTCGACAAGTCCAAGCTGCCGAACCTCAAGAACATGTGGCCCAACGTGATGGCTCGCCTGGCCAAGTATGACCCGGGCAACGAATATGCCGTCAACTATATGTGGGGCACCACCGGCATCGGCTATAATGTCGACAAGGTGAAGGCAGCGCTCGGCGACGTGCAGATCGACAGCTGGGACGTGCTCTTCAAGCCAGAGAATGCGGCCAAACTAAAGGACTGCGGCATCAATATCGTCGATGCTCCGGAGGAGACCGTGGCCGTTGCCATGAACTATCTCGGCAAGGACGGCGACAGCAAGAAGAAAGAGGACCTCGAAGCCGGCGGTGACATCTACACGAAAATCCGATCCTACGTCCGCACCTTCAACTCTTCTTCCTACATCAACGATCTGGCGAATGGCGATAAATGCATCAGCATCGGCTGGTCGGGCGATGTGCTGCAGGCCAAGAACCGCGCCAAGGAAGCCAAGAACGGGGTCAACGTCGAATACCTGATCCCCAGGGAAGGCACCTATATGTGGTTCGATAACCTGGCGATCCCCGCCGATGCCAAGCATGTCGATGAGGCGCACGCCTTCATCAACTACCTGATGCGGCCGGAAGTCATTGCCAAGTCAACCAACTATGTCCAGACGGCCAACGGCAATCTCGCCTCGCAGAAGTTCATCGACGAAGCGGTGTTGAAGAACCCGTCGGTTTATCCGCCGCAGGAAACGCTGAAGAAGCTCTTCACGATTTCTCCGTACGGATCCAAGGAGCAGCGCGTCCTCACCCGCCTCTGGACGCAGATCAAGACGGGCAGCTAAACGGGATATGGATGGGGCGGTCGCCGCCCCATTTTTCCAGCGGCGCCCCGAGGTGCGGGTCTGTCGCCACACTGATAGGCGTGCGCAGAAGAATGGCGGGGACATGCCGGAATCTCTTGGCGGGTAACGCGCAGATTCACACCCGCGGGCGGATCCGAATGCGGAGCCATCCATATCAAATCGCCGACTTTGCTTCGAATTAAAATAGGGAGGAACAATGCCGTTCCCGGATCTAATCCAGCCCGAACTGGGCGCTTATGTCAGCAGTGTCGGCATGCCGGACGACTTTGCCCAATTCTGGACGTCGACCATCGCCGAGGCCCGCCAGGCCGGCGGTGAGGTCAGCATCGTGCAGGCGCAGACGACCCTGACGGCGGTCCAGTCCTTCGATGTCACCCTTCCGGGATACGGTGGTCATCCAATCAAAGGATGGCTGATCTTGCCGACGCATCACGAGGGACGGCTCCCCCTCGTCGTGCAGTACATCGGCTATGGCGGCGGCCGCGGCTTGGCGCATGAGCAACTGCATTGGGCGGCGTCAGGCTTTGCCTATTTCCGAATGGATACACGCGGGCAGGGAAGCGACTGGAGCGTCGGTGAGACCGCCGATCCCGTCGGCTCGACCTCGTCAATTCCCGGCTTTATGACGCGTGGCGTGCTGGACAAGAATGACTACTATTACCGGCGCCTGTTCACCGATGCCGTGAGGGCGATAGATGCTCTGCTCGGACTGGACTTCGTCGATCCCGAACGCATCGCGGTTTGCGGTGACAGTCAGGGCGGCGGTATTTCGCTCGCCGTTGGCGGCATCGACCCGCGCGTCAAGGCCGTAATGCCCGACGTGCCATTTCTGTGCGACTTTCCGCGCGCTGTGCAGACTGCCGTGCGCGATCCCTATTTGGAAATCGTTCGTTTTCTGGCCCAGCATCGCGAAAAGAAGGCGGCAGTCTTTGAAACGCTCAACTATTTCGACTGCGTCAACTTCGCCCGGCGGTCCAAGGCGCCGGCGCTGTTTTCGGTGGCCCTGATGGACGAAGTCTGCCCGCCCTCTACCGTGTATGGCGCATTCAATGCCTATGCAGGCGAAAAGACCATCACAGAGTACGAATTCAACAACCACGAGGGCGGGCAGGGCTATCAGGAGCGCCAACAGATGACGTGGCTCAGCAGGCTGTTCGGTGTCGGCTGATGTTGGCTGCCCAGCACGTTTCGCGGCATCGCAGGCTCCGCCGGCCATTTGTATTGAGCGGCGTTGACGTCAGGTGGGTCGTGCCGCTTAAGGAGGCTATGCGGACGAGGCGGCGTAGAACGCCGCCTCTGCCCCGATCAGACATGCCTTGGTGAAGCTCTGCCGCTCCCGAAAGGCATTGGTTCATCCTCCACAAGGATGTCCTTCTTGCGGGCAAAGGCGACGAAAATGCCTCTTGCCGTTTCACTATCGACATCACCCGCCAACGCGGCCTTGCAAGCGCGAATTGCTGCTTTCTGTTCCGGGCTGTTGCCGCACCAATCGACGGCGAACTGGTAGGCGTCGGCGACAGTGTTCAGTTGACGGGGAAAGCCCAGTCCGACCCAGACGCGGACCGGCTTTTCGAAGGAGCTGGACAGCATGGCGACCTCCCTCAGGCAACTTAAGCGACCACTCCGCCACCTTGGCCGCGATTGCCGCGGACCATCCAAGGCAAGGCAGTGGTCACTTCCTCATGGATATTGGCCGACTTTGCGAAGCCACAGAAGGCCTCCCTGGCGGCCGTCAGCGGATAGTCGCTGTCGAAGGTTCGCTGGCAGGCGCGCAGCGCGGTTTCATAAATGGTGCCGCGTCTGCTCTTGGGCCACTCGTAGAGAAATTCCAGGGCGTCCTTGATACAAGCGATTTCCTGGACGAGACGGTTCCCATTCTTCACGAAATCGGGGCTGTCGAATATCCGATCGTTCATAGGATCCTCCAAGTCGAACGAACAACTGAATTTTTAATGGGCCGGGACCGACAGCGGCCCGCCCAGCGAGCGATATGGGTTTGTGGATTTTGATCGTCAAGGGCTCAGACGGGGGTCTCCAACAGAGAAATGGCCCGCCCGTACGAGCGAGCCCGAGTCGCGAAGCCGTGTTGGGTATGTGGCTTTTTATACGTGCACGAACGCTGGCCGGGCGCCCAACGGAGAACTGTCCTCAGCTTCGCGCTGGACAGACACCGAGGTGAGGACCAGCGTTCCGGCACGGGTCAGCGCAACTCAGAAACTCCCTCGCGCGTCGTGCCGGTTTGTATAGGAAGCGTGCTCGCAGATCGCCAATACTGGTGACTTGCCTGCCCGCCGCTCGATCGCGAGTGGAACATTAGATGATCGTACTCACTTCGCGCATCCTTCTTTAAGCGTATCGTCCAGGAACCGCGGACGGTTGGCGACGACCTTACCCGGGTTCATGATCCCGTGAGGATCAAGTGCTGTCTTGATCGCCCGCATGACTTTCATCTTCCCGGGATCGCCATAGCGGTCTAACAGGTCCAGCTTAGAGCGCCCGATACCGTATTCTGCGCTGAACGTTCCCCCCATGCGCGAAGCACCTCCGCGATGAGCCGCACCCTGTCGCGGCTCAGGGAGGCGCTCGGCGATCCGGTCTTGGTGCCTGCACAGGCGCGGCGGCAACCGGCTGGGCCTCGGTCAGGAAAGACAGCACGGCCGGGGGTAGTATTGCGGAATTGGGCGCATAGATGCCGCAACGCGATATAAGACTCCTCTTGTTGACGCGTTTCCCCAGATAGTGCCAGACGGTGCGGGTGGCGTAGGGCAGATTGTTGGCTCGCCACGATATGCCCATAGTAATGCCCCGCAGGTAACGCCGCTGGTACGTTTCGAACGGCATGAGGATCGTCTGTCCAAAGGTAGGGGCCTCGCCGCGCGTCAGTTCCGTCAGGAAGATGCGCTCGTGGCGATACGCCGCGAGCCCGACGTACCGTGAACGCTGCACGATGCCGTTTTCGGTATCTTCGATGCGCTCAAGCGTGGAAACCAGAACTTGTCCGCCATTTTCGCGCAAGTGAGCGCAGGCGCAGACGATCCGGTCAGGCCAGGACAGCGATGTGTGCCACGCCTGGTAGAATCCGAGATAGGGTTCGAGTGCATGCAGGTCGCCCGGAAAGGCATCCGCTAGCGGGCCTGTAAGGTCGGCGTGTCGGCGCCGCTCGCCCAATTTGCTGCGGAACAGGCCCGGAGGAAGGTCGAAATCGACTGGTTCGAGGCCAAAGGCTGCCGCGATCGTCAGGAGATTATGGGCGGAAGGAAGGGTTCCTCCATTGAGATAGCGGTTGAACTGCTGCCGGTTGATACCGATGGTGCGGCATAGATCGGATACCGATCTGTGGGTGCTGCAGGCAAGCCTCAGGTTGTTGCTGAAATTGGCCCATGGCTTGCTCATGGAGCCAGTATAAACTCGCTTAAAAACGCTTCAAGCGACGAAATTGCGCTGACCCGGGCTCGGCCTAGTATCGGCCACAAGGCTTCACTCCAAGGGGAACCCAATGAGCGCTTCCAGCAGGTTATCGAGTCTCTCACGCCGTGATCTTCTTCAAGCGGGGGTTGCTCTGGGCCTTGTCGCAGCCGCCGGCTCGCTGCCGTCGCCGGCCGCGGCGCAAACGCCGGTGCGCGGCGGACAGTTGCGCCTCGGACTCGATGGCGGCGCCTCCGCCGATACGCTGGACCCGGCCCTGGCGTCCGCCAGCGTCAATTTTGTCATCGCGCATTGCTGGGGCGATACGCTGGTCGAATCCGATCCCAAGACGGGCGCGGCGGTTCCCTCGCTGGCCGAATCCTGGTCTCCATCGGCCGACGCCAAGGAATGGACCTTCAAGATACGCAAAGACGTTCGTTTCCACGATGGCAAGGCATTAACTGTTAGCGATGCAGTCGAGACCTTGCGCCGCCACGCGGGAAAGAAATCGCACTCGGGCGCACTCGGCCTGCTCTCCGGGATAGACCGCATCGAGGAACGGTCGGGCGACATGGTGGTGACGCTGAAGGAGGCCAATGCTGACTTGCCGCTGATGTTTACCGATTATCATCTTCAGATCCAGCCGGGCGGCGGCGTGGAAAAGCCGACAGCTGCCATCGGCACCGGCCCCTACAAGCTGGTTGCGTTCGAGCCGGGCATTCGCGCCGCTTTCGAAAAGAACACCGACGACTGGCGCCAGGACCGGGGCTACGTCGACGGCGTCCTTATTACCGTGATGAACGACCTGACTGCCCGGACCAGCGCCTTGCGGTCCGGTCAGGTCGATTTCATCAGCACCGTCGAACCCAAGATCGTGCCGTTGCTGAAGAAGGTTCCGGGCGTCGAGATCCTGCGCACCTCCGGCAAGGGTTTCTATTCCTTTCTGATGCATTGCGACACCGTGCCCTTCGACAACAATGATCTGCGTCTGGCGCTCAAATATGCGATAGACCGCGAGGCTATCCTCAATCGGGTTCTGGGCGGGTTCGGCACCATTGGCAATGATTACCCGATCAACGCCAACTATGCGCTCGCGCCTGCCGATATAGAGCAGCGCAATTACGATCCCGACAAGGCTGCATTCCACTTCAAGAAGTCTGGCCTTCAAGATACAATTCTGCTGCGCACCTCGGAGGCGGCGTTCCCCGGCGCGGTCGATGCGGCCCAGCTTTTCCAATTGAGCGCGGAAAAGGCCGGCATCAAGATCAATGTGCAGCGCGAGCCGAGTGACGGCTACTGGTCGGAAGTCTGGAACGTCAAGCCGTTCTGCACCTCCTTTTGGGGTGGTCGTCCGACGCAGGATGCGCGCTATTCCACGTCCTACGTTTCCAACGCGGAGTGGAACGACACCCGCTTCAAGCGGCCCGACTTCGACAAGATGGTGGTTCAGGCGCGCGGTGAACTGGATGAGACCAAGCGGCGCGTACTCTACCGTGACATGGCGCTGATGGTGCGAGATGAGGGCGGCCTGATACTGCCGGTGTTCAACGACTTCATCAACGCCTGCACGAGCCATCTCAAGGGTTTTGTTCCCGATATTGGCAATGACTTTTCCAATGGCCGCATCGCCAGCCGGGTCTGGCTGGAGGCTTGAACCGGGAAATGATCGTGCCTTTCCGGCGGCGGGATAGTGTGCTTGCCACCGCGTGGAGGTTTTGTGGTTGATCGCATGACGAACAGGAATGTCCGTGTCATTGAAAATGAGTGGATCGTCCTGAAAGACGGCACCCGGCTCGCCGCGCGCATCTGGATGCCCGAAACGGGTCCTGGCGGGGTGCCGGCTGTGCTCGAATTCCTGCCTTATCGCAAACGCAACGGCACCGCCGCGCGTGACGAGTCCACCTATCCGGTCTTCGCCGCGGCCGGCATCGCGGGCGTGCGTGTCGACATTCGCGGTTGCGGAGAATCCGACGGCGTGATCGATGGCGAATATACCGCGCGCGAGCTAGCCGACGCCGTCGAGGTTATCGAATGGATCGCTGCGCAGGACTGGTCGAACGGCAATGTCGGCATGATGGGAATTTCCTGGGGCGGGTTCAACGCGCTTCAGGTCGCGGCTCTCAAACCACCTGCTCTCAAGGCCGTGATTTCGCTGTCGTCCACCGTCGACCGCTACAATGACGACATCCACTACAAGAATGGCGCGCACCTGTCGGCGCAACTGTCATGGGCGGCGACGATGACCGCGTTGCAGTCGCGGTCCCCCGATCCCGATCTCGTCGGAGAACGCTGGCGCGACATGTGGCTCGAGCGCCTGGAAGGCGAGCCGTTCTTCATGGAGGAGTGGCTGTCCCACCAACGCCGCGACGACTTCTGGCGTCACGGTTCGGTCTGCGAGGACTTTGACGGTTTTTCCGTTCCCGCGCTGGTGATTGCCGGATGGGCCGACGGCTACCGCAACACGCCCTTGAAGGCGGTCACCGGGATGCCGGAAATGGCCTGGGGCCTGATCGGTCCATGGGTTCACAAATATCCGCATTTTGCTGATCCGAAGCCCCGCGTCGATTTTCATGCCGAGGCAATTTCATGGTGGCGGCATTGGCTGTGCGCAGAAGACAACAAGGTGGAGCATGCGCCGAGGCTGCGTGCTTATATCCTGGACGGGCCGCGACCCGGCCGCCGGCGCGAGACCGACCCGGGCTATTGGGTTGCCATGGACGGATGGAACGTTCCCGACACACTCGCCTTTACCTTGGACGCTTCGGGCAGGCTCGCCCGGAGCACTTCATCGCATGCTGAAGGGAAAGCTCTCCTGCACTCTCCTCAGGATACGGGCACCGCTGCGGGAGAGTTCTTCCCGCGCAGGCCGGATTCCGAAACGGCCGGCGACCAGCGTGTCGACGATGCTGGCTCGCTCACCTTCGACAGTGCCGTCCTTGCCGAGGAATGCGTCGTGTTTGGCCAGCCGCTCGCAAAACTGTCGCTTTCCAGTGATGCCAACTTCGCCAACCTCGCCGTCAGGCTCGTCGACGTCCATCCCGACGGTGTGGCGACGCGCGTCAGCTACGGTGTGCTCAATCTAGCGCATCGCAGCGGCAATGCCGAACCACAGCCTCTGAAGCCGGGCGAGACGGTCGAAATCGAGTTGGTGCTCGATGCGTGCGGCTACCGTTTTGCGCCCGGCCACCGTCTGCGTCTGTCCTTGTCGAGCGCCTATTGGCCGACGATCCTGCCGCCGCCCTGCGACGCGACGCTGACGATCGATCTTGCCACGCTGCGATTGGAGCTGCCACCGCTTGGCGAGCATCGCAGGGTCGAAATCCCGCAGCCATCCAATCCCGATCCTCTGCCCCGTTACGAGGTCTTGACGGACGGATCGTCGGGCCGCTCTGTTGAACGCGATCTGCAAAATGGCGTGACGCGCTACCGGGTGCACGAGGATACAGGTCTTAGCCGCCATCCGGGCAACGGCTTGTGCACGCGCGACATCCGGCAGGAGGTATGGTCGACAGCGCCCGATAACCCGCTATCGCTGACGGCAGAGATCCGCTGGACGTGCTGTGCCGAGCGGGAAGGCTGGCGAACACAGAGCCATTGCACCACGCATCTCTCCTGCACGGCGACCGAATGGGTGGTTACGGAGCGGGTTGAAGCACTGGAGGCCGGCCGCAAGGTGTTTGAGCGCGAGCGCAATTCCCGCATCCCGCGTGATCACATGTAATAGATCGCCTATCGCCGCGCTGCGGCAATGCCGGGCATTTCAGCCGGGTGTTTCGCCGGCACACCGGTATCACCCCGACCGAGTAAGGCATCCGAATCGATGCGCAAGCGGCTCTACTAATGCGTGACATGAGTTCGTAACCGGATGGAGCTGCGCCAAGTCCGATTTCTGCTCGATACTCCCGAAATCCGAGATGCTGCTATATCCCCAATGGCGCTCTTCCAAAGCGGCGTGGTGCGGCAGAGCTTCTGGCACCGATCCGCGTTCGTCATGTTGAGTTCCGGAACCTTTGGCTCTGATCGCGCCAGCTCCCACCGTGGCGGTCAAAAGACCAGCTTACCCTTTTTGCTTTGTGGTTATTGGTCTGTCTGCTGCTTGTCCTTCGAGGTGGCCAAATCCCCTGCGCGCTGAGGCATAGGGTGGCGAAGGCTTGAAACGTGCCATTGGCGCGCCCCCGGCCTCGACGCAGCTGGGCATGCTTGCCGATGGCAACAACGGCTTCGGCTATGGGCTCAGCATCGAGACCGGGCAGAAGATCGCGGTGCGCAGCAACTGGTCGCTCACCCCGCAGGCGCAGCTGTCCTATTCGGCCGTCGACTTCGACACGTTCACCGACAAGTTCGACGCTGTCGTGTCACTCGGCAGCGGCGACAGCCTGATCGGCCGCCTCGGCATCTCCGCAGACTATGAAGAACCAGTGGGCCGACCGTGCAGGGCAGGTGAGTCGGGCGCATATCTACGGCGTCGCCAACCTTTATTACGACTTCCTCGACGGAACGGATGTCGATGTCTCGGGCGTGAATCTGGTCAGCCAAAACCAGAAGTTCTGGGGCGGTCTTGGCATTGGCGGCTCGTTGGACTTTGGCGACGGGAAGTACTCGGTCAATGGCGAAGCGCTGGCAAGGACGAGCCTCGCAAGCTTCGGTGACAGCAATGTCATAAGCGGCAAGCTCGGGTTCAGCATGCGCTGGTAATGATGTAGGGTTTTGGTGCGTCGTGCCATCCGCCTGCCTGAGTCCGGGCACCAATGAGCCAGCAGGGTTGGGCGGCGGAACGACACGGAACAGTGCGGGAAGATTTCTGATTTTGGCCCACGAAAAACTCAACAAAATCAAAGATATTAATACGTCCTCCGGGCCCACCAACTTATTACAAATCAGTAGCTTACGATTAATTCTTCGAGTTTGAATTGAGCGTTTGTCGGGTAAGTCTCTGCCTTTTGCAGTGAAATGGTTTTGGGCTCGTTCGTCAATTTACTCCGTTTCATTGATGGCGCCCGTCACACGTAGCTCAACAACTCCGGCTTCGAAAGCCCTTCCAGCGATGCGTGCGGTGATCGGCGGCCAGGACGTGCAATTAGGCGGGTTCTGAACTCGGCCATGCACGTCCTCCGCCAGTGCTGGCCGTCGGTGGCCAAAATCATCGGGGAAATCTTTGTGCCTAGCGCGCAACGCCCTCTTGAGATCCTCATGCTCGAAGGCGACGGCGAGACTGGCTATCCCGCATTCGCGGCCGGGCCATCGTTGCGTGGATTTCACCAGTTGCTTCTTCAGGCGGCGCGGCCGAAGCGATCAACCCTGAAATCGTCTAGTGGCGTCTCGCAACGGCCGGTCGTGATGAGTTCGGCCATGGCGTCGCCGACGCCCGGACCGAGCTGGAAGCCGTGTCCGCTGAAGCCGAAGGCGTGGAACAGGCCTGGCGTCGTCGCCGAGCGCCCCATGACCGGCAGCATGTCCCGCACATAGCCCTCGCAGCCGGACCATGTACGGATGACCGCGACTTGCGCGATTGCCGGCAGCAGCCGCGCGACGGCGCGCAATTGCAATGGTAGGCGCATGGGATCGGCGACGGCGTGGCCTGGATCCAGGTCCACCGGCACCCTTTCGGCCGCACCGCCGAAGATTATATTGCCCCGCTCGACCTGGCGCAGATAGGCGCCATACTCCTTGTTGCGCGTCCAGATGCCAACCACAGGCAGAATCCGGTGCGGCAGCGGCTCGGTCACGCCCATCTGTGGACCGCAGGAGTCGAGCGGTACCGCTTCGCCGAACTGCGCGGCGATGCGCGCGCCCCAGGCCCCGGCGGTATTGAGCAGACACTCGGCGGCGAATGTACCTTTCGAACATACGACAACGAACCCGGACCCCGAGCGCCTGATCGTGTCGACTTCAGCGTCCTCGACGATCGCTGCGCCAAGCTTGCGGGCGGCTTCGGCGAAGGCCGGTGCGATCAGTCGGGGATTGCCGCTGCCGTCATGCGGCGAGAACGACGCGGCAATCGCGTCAGGGCCGAGGCCGGGAAACCGGGAAGAGATTTCGCGCGGTCCGAGTTCCTCCAATTCAAGCCCCCAAGGTCGCGCCGCCTCGGCATAAGCCCGCATGTCGGCAAGACTACCCTCATCGAAGATCAGCCGGATATGACCGGTGGCGCGGAATTCCACGTCACGGCCCAGCATCTGATCGACCTCTCGCCACAGCTCAAGCGAGCGATGGGCCAGCGGAAGCTGGGACAGATGACGCCCCGTGCGTCGGATGTTGCCGAAGGAAGCGACGGTCGCCCCAGTGCCGACCAGGTTGCGCTCGATCAGCGTCACGCGCGCACCGCGCCCGGCAAGGAAATAGGCCGAAGCCGTTCCCATCAATCCACCGCCCAGCACGATCACATCCATGGTTATTCCCTGCGCGGAGCGAATGATCCTGAAGGCGCCGATCTTGTCGGCACCGCTTCATTGCGTCAAAGATGGGTTTGGACAACAGCCATAAGCTTAACCTATGGAGCGGCAATGCGGGCTCGTCAGCTCGAAGTGTTTATCGCCGTCATGCGTGCGGGCACCGTGACCGCCGCGGCGCGGACCCTGAACATCTCCCAACCCGCACTCAGCCAGATCCTGCTCCACACCGAGGATGAGCTCGGCTTCACCTTGTTTGAGCGCGTCAAGGGCCGGCTGCGGCCGACCCCTGAGGCGCTTGAGATCTTCGCCGATGCCGAGAGGCTGGCGGCGGGGCTGGAGGGCTTGCGCCGCAAGACCACCGACCTGCGTCTGGGCCGGACGGGGCTGGTACGGGTCGCGGCCTCGCCGCCGCCGGCCATGGCGATCCTGCCGCGCGCTTTCACCAGCTTCCGGGCATCGCACCCCAACATATTGCTGCGTTCCCATAGTGCGCCGATCGCCGCGATCGTCGATATGCTGCGCGCCGGCGATGCCAGCCTTGGCGTGGCCATGGACGACCGCCTGCCTCCCGATATCGAGGCGGAAGTGATCGGCAGCATCGGCTTCGCATGCCTGCTCCCCGCCGGGCATCCGTTGGCCCGGAAGACCAAGCTGACGCTCGCCGATCTCGCCGGCGAGGAATTGATATCCTATCGCGGAAACACCCGTCCCGCCGACGAACTGGCGCATGCTGCCCGCGCGCAGGGCGTGGCGCTTTCGCCGTCGCTCGAGATCGACGTGTCCATCTCCGCGGTCGGCTTCGTCCAGGCTGGTCTCGGTATCGCGCTCGTTGATGCATTGCTGCCGTGGCACCAGTTTGCCGGGCTTGACGTCAGGCCGGTCGCGGCGGGGCCGGAATTTCCGATCGCGCTGCTGACGTCACGCACACGGGCTCTTTCGCGGGCCGATGAGATGATGCGCGACCAAATCCGTGCGGCCTGTTCCGCCGTTCTGGGCGGCGACAGGGCAAAGGCATAAGCAAGCCTTATATGCTTGCCCATCATACGTCTTGGACCCGGACCATCCAGTCGTGCCAGCTTTTAGGCGGCAGACAGGAAGGGACGCATCATGGATGGTGCCATCGAGCCGAATGAGGCGCAGAACGGAGCCGATTGGAAGGTCGGCGTCGACATCGGCGGGACATTCATCGATTTCTGCGCGCTCGAAGCCCGCTCCGGCCGCGTCGCCTCGCTGAAAGTGCTGACGACGCCGGAGGATCCGGGCGCCGAGCTGATGACGGGCCTTTCGCTTCTGGCCGAACGCGAAGGCTTCGATCCCACCCTTATGACGCGCTTCGTGCATGGCACGACCGTCGGCATCAACACCATCATCCAGCGCAAGGGCGCGCCGCTTGCGCTGTTCACCAATGCCGGCTTCGAGGACGTCATCGAACTCGCGCGGCTGCGCATGCCGGACATGTATTCGCTGTTCTGCGCGCGGCCGGACCCGCTGATCTCGCGCGACATGGTGTTCGGCATTCCGGTCCGCATGCGTGCCGATGGCAGCGAATCCCAAGCGCCGGACATGGCGGCGGTCGAGAGAGCGGTGGCAGTGGCGAAGGCGAACGGGGCGCAAGGGATTATCGTGTCCTTCCTCCATGCCTGGCGCAACGGCGCGCAGGAAGCCTCCGTCAAGGCGGCGATCGCACGTCTCGCGCCTGACCTCTTCGTCTTCTCCTCCGCTGAGGTGTGGCCGGTCATCCGCGAGTACGAGCGCAGCTCGACCGCCATTCTCAATGGCTATGTCCATCCGCGCGTCTCGGGCTATCTCACGGCGCTGGAAGAGCGGCTGAAGGCCCGCGGCGTGCCGGCCCGTCCGATGCTGACGAAGTCGAACGGTGGGCTGATGAACGCCGCCGAAGGCAAGCGTGCCTGCGTGAACATGCTCTTGTCGGGAACGGCCTCCGGTGTCATCGGCGCCTCGTGGCTGGCGCGCCAGGCAGGCGAAGACAGGATTCTTACCCTCGACATCGGCGGCACCTCGGCCGACTTCGCGCTCATCATCGGCGGCGAGGCGCAGTTCGGAACCGGCGAGCTGATCGGCGAATTTCCACTGCATATCCCTTCCGTGTCGGTGAGCTCGATCGGCGTCGGCGGCGGCTCGATCGCCAGCGTCGATGCGCAGGGTGTGCTGCGTGTCGGGCCGGAGTCGGCCGGGTCGACGCCGGGACCGGCATGCTATGGCCGAGGTGGCGAGCGGGCGACGGTGACGGACGCCATGGTGGTGTGCGGATGGCTGGGCCACAGCGAGATGGCCTACGGCCAGCTCAGGATCGATAAGGGACTGGCGCATCGCGCGGTCGGCGACCTTGCCGCCCGGCTCGACCGACCGGTCGAGCAGACTGCGCAGGCGATCCTCGACATTGCGGTGTCGGAGATGTTCGTCGAGGTCGAGAAACTCGCCTCGCGCGCCGGCGTCGACTTGCGCGATTTCACGCTGATGCCTTTCGGCGGCGGCGGCCCGATGCTCGGCGCCTTCCTGGCCTGCGAACTCGGGATGAAGCGCGTCATGGCGCCCCGCCGTCCCGGCGTGGTGTCGGCGCTGGGCGGGTTGGTGGCGGATCTACGCGGGGACTTCATCCGCACCATCTTCAGCCCGCTGTCGAGCATGTCGCTTGCCGGAATTCGCGAGGCCTTCGAGGCCCTGGCACGTGAGGGCCGCGACTGGCTCGCGGCGCAACGTCATGACGGGGAGGCGGAGCTCAATCTGTCCTGCGACATGCGCTATGTCGGACAGAGTTATGAGATCGAGGTCGTCCTTTCACCGGAATGGCTGACGGACGGCAATGCGGCCGCCATCGCGCAGGCCTTCCATCTCACCCATCAGCAGCTCTACGATTTCCACGACCCGGACGGCGAGATCGAACTTGTGAATGTCCGGCTATCCGCCGTAGGCGCGGGGCCGAAGCTCTCCTTCCCGGAGACAGACGAGATCCGTGCCGCCGCCGTTCCGGCGCGCCGGCTCCCGGTCTATACGGGCGCTGGCGTCGAGACCGTCGACCTCCACGACCGGCAGGCCCTGGTGCCGGGCAGCACGTTCCACGGGCCTGCGGTGGTCGTGCAGGAAGACACCACCTTCGCAATTCCCGCTGGAGCACAGGCACGGGTCGACCGTCACCTCAACCTTTTTCTTACCTTCCCGGAGTGATGCCATGTTTGACCGGACAAATCTGCAGGTTCTGGCGAACCATGCCCGCGCGGCGGCCGAGAACATGGCCCACACGCTGCATCGCACTGCGCACTCGGCCTTCGTCAAGGAGACGCAGGATTTTACGGTGATGCTGATGGACCGTTTAGGCGCGACCTTCGCCGTGCCGATGGACCTCGGCGCCACCTGGTATCCGGGGCTTTCGTATCACCGCGCGATTGCAATGGTCGACGACTACCGGCCGGGCGACGTTGCCTTCACCAACGATCCCTATTCCGGCTACGTCGCCACGCACGCACCCGACACGCATCTGTGGAAGCCGGTCTTCGTCGATGGCGAGATCGTCGCCTGGACCGGAGGGCATATCCACAACACCGACATGGGTGGCGCGGTGCCGGCTTCGCTTAGCCGGGCGCTGACCGAAATCCATCAGGAAGGCATCCGCTTTCCGCCGATGAAGTTGGTGAACGAGGGCGTCTTTGATGAGACGATACTGCGGATCATGAGCACCAATGTGCGCAAGCCCGACCTCAACATCGGCGACATCAAGGCGCTGGTCGGCGCGCTCAACACCGGCGAGCGCAAGATCCAGGCGATGGTGAGGAAGTTCGGCAAGGCCGGCTTGATCGAAGGTGTTTCCGCGCTTCTCGACCATGCGGAGGCGCAGGCGCGCGACGTGCTGCGCTCGATGCCCGACGGCACGTGGGAATTCGCCGACTATGCTGACGAGGATTCGGTCGAGGCCAATCCATGCCGGCTGAAGCTGACGCTGACGATCAGGGGCGACGAGGCGGTGCTCGACTTCACCGGCTCCGATCCACAGCTCGGTTCCTCTCTCAACGTGCCTTCGGGCGGCGATCCGCGCCACACCATGCTTTTGGTGGGTGTCTACTACGTGCTCTATACGCTGAACCCGAAGATCCTGCTCAACACAGGCCTCACCCGGCCGTTCACCTGCATCGCACCCACGGGGTCGGTGTTGAATCCGGTTCATCCCGCCGCAGTCGGCATGCGCTCGCTCACCTGCGCCCGGCTGCGGTCGGTCATCTTCGGCGCCTTCTCGCAAGCCGTGCCGGAGCGCCTGCCCGCAGCACCCGCCGGCAACAACTGCATCGTCAATGTCATGACCACGGACGAGCGGACCAGCAAGACTGTCATCACGGCGGTGAATCCCGTGGTGGGCGGCGGTGGCGCGATGCCGCATCGCGACGGAACCAACGGATCGGGCGCCGATGCCGCCTATCTCAAGAACACGCCGATCGAGATCACCGAGACCGAGACCCCGGTCGAATTCGTGAAATACGGGCTCGCCCGGGACAGTGGCGGTGCAGGGCGCTGGCGCGGCGGCCTGGCGACCGAGATGGCCTTCCGTGTCTTTGCGCCGGACTCCCGAATCACGGCGCGCAACCGCGACCGCAGCTTCTTTCGTCCCTGGGGCGTGCTGGGCGGCAAGGCGGCCGGCCTGTCTGACATGGTCGTCAATCCGGGGACCGAGCACGAGCGGCGGCTGGGCAACATCGACACGGCGGTGCTGCAGCCTGGTGACGTGCTCGATATCCGCTCCGCCGGAGGCGGCGGGCGCGGCGATCCGCGTGAGCGCGAGCCCTGGCGCGTCGCGCAGGATGTGCGGCGTGGCTATGTCACGCTAACGGCTGCCGAGCGCGACTATGGGGTCGTCATCCGTGACGGCGAGGTCGACTTGCAGGCGACGGAAAGACTGCGCGCGCGGCAGGGACCAGCCGCCGGCCATTTTCATTTCGGTCCGGAGCGCGATGGCTACGAAGCGCAATGGACGCCGGCGGCCTATGACCTGCTGACCGCCATACTGCGGGACTTGCCGATCCACTGGCGGTTTTTCGCCAAGACGGAGATATTCCGTCGCATGAAAGGGCGCTCGGGACCGGAAGGCGTCCAGGCGGCGTTCGATGCAGTCTGCGAACGGTTCCCCGAACTGCCCCGTCCTCGCACCGTGCGAGAGGCAGCGGAATGATCACCCCCGGCCGCATCGTCCGGCTGGCCGAGCGCGACCGCGCAGTGGTGCATTTCTTTCTCGACGGTCAGATGCGCGGCGCCCTTGCGGGCGACACCGTGCTGACCGCCATGCTGGCATCAGGACACGCGTTGCGAAAATCCGAGTTCGGGCCCGAACCGCGCGCCGGCTTTTGCCTGATGGGAGCCTGCCAGGATTGCTGGGTATGGCAGGACGAGGGACCGCGCATGTGGGCGTGCTCGTCACTTGTCACGGAAGGTATGCGGTTGCGCACGACGCCACCGGAGAGCTGGCCGTGAGCGAGACCTCGTCGCCGCGGATCGTGATCGTGGGCGCCGGTCCGGCCGGCATAAGGGCGGCCGCGACACTGGTCGAGGCGGGACTCCATCCGGTGGTGATCGACGAGGGGCAGCGCGCGGGTGGGCAGATCTATAGGCGCCCGCCAGCCGGGTTCACCCGTACCGCGAAGCAGCTCTACGGATCGGAGGCGGCAAAGGCGGATGCGCTGCATTCGCTCTTCGACCGGCTGGCAGCAGAGGGGCGGCTCACCCATTGCGCAGCGAGCTCGGTCATCGCCGTGCAGGACGGGCGACTGCACGTGCTGGGGGAGGGTGGCGTGCAGGTGGTCTTCTATGATCGCCTGATCCTTGCCACCGGCGCGTCCGACCGTGTCGCTCCAGTGCCTGGCTGGCAGAGCGCCGGCGTCTACAGCCTTGGCGCAGCGCAGATCGCGCTGAAGGCGCAGGGCGTCGCGCTCGGGCGACGCATCGTGCTCGTCGGATCGGGGCCTTTACTGACGCTGGTCGGCACTCAGCTCATCAAGGCTGGAGCGGATGTGGCGGGGGTGCTTGACACTTCTCCTTGGCAACAGCAGATGCGAGGGGCCTGGGGACTTGCTGCCCGGCCATTGGTTGCGCTGCGCGGCCTGGCCCTGCGAGCAAGGCTCGGCAGCCGCTACCACGCGGGCGTGACGCTCGAACGGATCGAGGCTGACGAAAAGGGCGTCACCACGATGCACTGGCGCGACGCCGGCGGAAGGCAGCGCCTCAGTCCATGCGACATGATCGGCATGGGCTGGCACCTGCGGGCGGAAACGCATCTGGCCGACCTCGCAGGATGCGCCTTCAGCTATGACGAAGAGTGGCGGCAATGGCTGCCAAAGACCGACAAGATGGGTCGCGCCGGCAACGACGTCTATCTTGCGGGCGATGGGGTTCGTCTCATCGGAGCGGACGGGGCGGAGATCGCTGGGCGTGTCGCGGCGGCGGCATGCCTTGCCGATCTCGGACATCCGATGGCCTCCGCAAGTGCCGATCTGCGCAAGCTCGCGCGGCTCGAGCGCTTTGCCCGCGGCCTGGCTCGGGCCTTTCCCTGGCCGGCCGCGACGGTGCAGGCGCTCCCCGACGACGCGGTCGTTTGCCGCTGCGAGAACGTGACAGCCACAGACGTACGCCAGAGTGTGGATTTTGCCGGCGGCGAAGCCAACAGGGCGAAATCGCTGTCACGCGTCGGCATGGGGCGATGCCAGGGGCGCTATTGCCAGTTGGCTGCCGTCGAGCTCGTTGCGGCGCAAGCCGGCTGCATGCCCGACGCTGTCGGCCGGTTTCGTGGGCAGGCGCCTGTCCGGCCGGCGCCTATCGGCGCCTTTCTGCGGGAAGGCTGAGGCTGTGGATGGATGACGATCGCATCCTAGAAATCGGCAACCTTTCCCCAGGCCGAAGCATCGAAGCGCCGGGGATCATAGGATGTCGGATCAACGATCGGCTCCGCTCCAGTCACCAGATCGGCGACGAGATACCCGGCGCCGGGCCCGATGCCGAAGCCGTGTCCCGAAAATCCGGCAGCCAGGAAGAAGCCCGGAACGCTGTGGATCTCGCCAATGGCGGGCACGCCGTCCGGCGTGCTGTCGATGTAGCCGGCCCAGGCCGCATTGATCCTGGTCTGGCGCAGTGCCGGCAGCAACTCGAGCGCTCGGGCGTGGGTAAGCCGAATGGTCGCGCGATCCGGGACCGGATCGAGGATACGCATCCGCTCCATCGGCGTCGGCTGGTCAAGCCGCCAGCGCCGTAGCGTTTCGTGGCCCGAGCACATGCCCTGAAGGCCGCCGGGCGCGAGGCTTCGCCACCGCTTCAGGAACATCGGCAGGAACTGCGACGAGAAGCGCAGCTGCTGCGGCGTAACGTCCACGCGGCCGCGACCGCTTATGGCGAGCGTGTAGCCACCATCGCTGCGACGCGTGGCCGAGATCCTTGCCGTGTGCAGCGCATCCGGAAGGCCCTCCGCGCCCGGCGAGACGGACAGGATGGAGGAACGGATCGACGCCTGCGGAAAGCGGAAGCCGAACTGCCGGCAGAAGGAGGAGGCCCAGGCGCCGCCGGCCAGGACGGCCAGCTTCGTCCGGATCGTTCCGTTTTCGGTCACCACGCCACTCAGGCAGCCACCCTCGGTCTCGATACCGCGCGCGGCGCAATTCTGGTGCACGGAACCGCCGAGCCTGAGGATGCCGCGGGCGACAGCGGGCGCGGCCCGCGACGGATCGGCGGTGCCGTCGGTCGGCGAGAAGACGCCGCCTTTCCAGGTCCGGCCGGTGGCGCGACCTCGCTCGCTGGCCTTGGCGCCGTCGAGCATGTGCGTGGTGACGCCGGCCGTCCTGGCGAAGTCACGCCAGCGCGCCCAGCCGGCCAGTTCCGCCTCGTCATCACTGAGATAGAGCAGGCCACAGCGGCGAAAGCCGGTGTCCTCGCCGGTTTCCGCTGCGAAGCTGTTCCACAGATCGAGGCTTCGGGTTGCCATCGGCAGCTCGCGGGCGTCGCGGTTCTGTTGGCGGCACCATCCCCAGTTTCTGGAGGATTGTTCGGCGCCGATGCGCCCCTTTTCGACAAGCGCGACCTTCATGCCGCGTCTGGCCAGATAGTAGGCCGCAAAGACGCCAACGATGCCACCGCCGATCACCACCGCGTCCGCGGACTGTGGCGGTTCGCCAGATGTCTCGATTTGCTGCAGCTGCGCGCGCATGGTCTCTCTGCCTCGATACGCCAATCTAACGCGTTGCGCAGGCAGCCGCTGCTGCAGTTGAGGCCGAGGCAGAATTTTATTCCGGCAGCTCGATTGAAATCGGAAGTCGCTGCGTTTCAAAGTGGTGTCGGCTTGGATGGACAGGCCGGCCGGCTGTGGTAGTGTCGATGGCTGTTGATACGGCAGCATTTTGTGCTGCGGCATGCGATCTTCGGAGACGGCCGTGAAACTGGATCGGATCGACATCAAAATTCTGCACGAATTGCAGAAGAACGGCCGCATCACCAATGTGGAACTGGCTGATCTGGTGCATCTGTCGCCGAGCCCGTGCCTGATGCGGGTCAAGAAGCTCCAGTCGGAAGGCTACATCGAAGGCTATTCCGCGCAGATCAATATCGGCAAGCTTGGCCAGACGCTGACCGTTTTCACCGAAATCACCTTGAAGAACCACCGGCAGATTGATTTCGCCCGCTTTCTCGCTGTCGTGGAGAAGATCGAGCAGGTCATCGAATGCCATCTTGTGTCGGGCGGCTACGACTATTTGATGAAATTCGTGACCTCCGGCATTAGTGAGTATCAGACGATCATGGAGCGGCTGACCGACATGGATATCGGCATCGACAAGTATTTCAGCTTCGTGGTGCTGAAATCCCCCATCGTCAAGGCGCACATGCCGCTGCCCAGCCTGTTTCCGATGTAGTCAGAGTAATTCCAGGAAAAGTGTGAAGCGGTTTTCCCGCGAAAAGCGGGCAACGCTTTCCCTTGGGAATTGCGCCAAGAAGGAAAGAGATAGAGCGGTTCGCGGTTTCCTTGAATGGCGACCCGCTCTATCGGTGGCCGTACTGGCTGACGAGTTCGGGGTCGCGGACGAGGCCGTCGAGCCAGGTCGGGTCGAGCTTCGGCACCGAGGAGAACAGAAGCTTGGAATAGGGGTGGGTCGGCGCCGTCAGCTTGTCGGGCGTGATCTGCTCCACCCGCTCGCCATTGTACATGACCATGATCTCGTCGCAGATGGCCTCGACGACGGAGAGGTCGTGGCTGATGAAGATGTAGGAGAGGCCTAGCTCGCGCTGCAGCTCCTTGAGCAGCTCGATCACCGCGGACGCCACCACCGTGTCGAGCGCCGAGGTGATTTCGTCGCAGATGATGAGCTTGGGGTCGGCCGCCAGCGCGCGCGCGAAGTTCACGCGCTGCTTCTGGCCGCCCGAGAGCTCCGATGGATGACGATAGCGCAGCGTCTTGGGCAGGCGCACCATGTCGAGCAGTTCGTCGACGCGCTTCGAGCGCGCCTGCCTGTCGAGCCGATGATAGAAGGCCAGCGGGCGAGAGATGATGTCCTCCACGGGCTTGGCCGGATTGAGCGCGGTATCGGCATACTGGAACACGATCTGCATCTCGCGCAGCTGGTCCTGGCTGCGTTTCCTGGCGGCGCGCTGCAGTTCCTCACCGTCGAAGACGATGTCACCGGCAGCCGCCGGATGGATGCCGGCGATGACGCGCGCCAGCGTCGATTTTCCGCAGCCGGATTCGCCGATGACGCCGAGATTGCGCCCTTTCTCGACAACGAGGCTGACGGAATCGACGGCGCGGATAAGTGGCAGTCCGTCATCCCGCACCGCGCCATAGCCAGCCGTCACATTGTCGATACGCAGCAGCTGTTTCGTCCCGGTATCCGCGTCTGCATGTGCTTGCCGCGGCTTCGGTTCGAAGGCGGCCAGCAGTTCGCGCGTGTAGGGGTGCTGGGCGGCCGAAAGGATTTCCGCCGTGGTGCCGGTCTCCTGCACTTCGCCGCCTTTCAGCACCACGATGCGGTCGGCGATCTGGGCGACGACCGCGAGGTCGTGGGAAACATAGACACCCGCTATCCCGCCCGCCCGCATGACCGACTTGAATGCCTTCAGCACGTCGATCTGCGTCGTCACGTCGAGTGCTGTCGTCGGCTCGTCGAAGATCATCAGCTTGGGATCGCCGATGAGCGCCATGGCCGCCGCCAGCCGCTGCAACTGCCCGCCCGAAACCTGGTGCGGATAACGGGCGCCGATCCCTTCCGGGTCCGGCAACGACAAGGCCTTGAACAGCTCGACCGCGCGCTGGCGCGCTTGCTCGGGTGGCATAAGCTGGTGGATGCGCGTGACCTCGATGACCTGCTCCATGATCGTGGAGGAGGGGTTGAACGAGGCGGCGGCACTTTGCGGAACATAGGCAATGTCGGTGCCGCGCAGCCTGGCGCGTTCCTTTTCGGAAAGGGCAGCCATGTTCTTGCCGTTGACGTTGATCTCGCCGCCGACGATCCTGCAGCCGGGCCTCGCATAGCCCATGAGCGAGAGCGCTACCGTCGTCTTGCCGGAGCCGCTCTCGCCGATCAGGGCAACGATCTCACCGTCGGCGATGTCGAAGCTGACGCCCTTGATGATTTCGACAAGCCGTCCGGAGTCGGTCTTCGCCTCGATCCTCAGGTTTCTGACCTCGACGAGATTGCTCATGCGTCCCGGTCCCTGATTTTCTGCGGCAGGTTGTCGATCAGCAGGTTGACGCTGATGGTAAGGCTGGCGATTGCCAGCGACGGCACGATGACGGCGGGGGCCGCGAAGGGCAGGCCGCCGATGTTCTCGCGCACCAGCGCGCCCCAGTCGGCGAGCGGTGGCTGGAGGCCGAGTCCCAGGAAGGACAGGCCGGAGAGCAACAGCACGATGAAGACGAAGCGCAGGCCGAAGTCGGCAAGCACCGGGCGGATGATGTTGGGCAGGATCTCGGAGCCGATAAGGTAGGCGGTGCTCTCGCCACGGACACGGGCGACGGTGATGAAGTCCATGGTGTTGATGTTGACGGCGAGCGCGCGCGCGAAGCGGTAGGCGCCGGGGACATAGATGACGGCCAGCGTCAGGATCAGCACAGGGATCGACGAGCCTACCGCAGCGACGACCACAAGGCCGAACAGCTTGCTGGGGATGGAGTTCATGGCGTCCAGGAAGCGGCTGAGGCAGGTGTCGAGCCAGCCACCGGTCACGGCCGCGATCATCCCCAGCACGACACCTGAAAAGCAGGCGATGGAGACGGCGGCGAGCGATATGCCGACGGTGTAGCGGGCGCCCATCAGAACCCGCGAGAGCATATCGCGCCCAAGATAGTCCGAGCCGAGCCACAGTCCCTGGCGC
The DNA here is from genome assembly GCF_056403115.1 of Mesorhizobium sp. P3_A2. Classification (NCBI taxonomy): domain Bacteria; kingdom Pseudomonadati; phylum Pseudomonadota; class Alphaproteobacteria; order Hyphomicrobiales; family Phyllobacteriaceae; genus Mesorhizobium; species Mesorhizobium sp. P3_A2. Next base: position 844,416 of record NZ_JBFUGC010000001.1, on the reverse strand, counting down.
ATCGGGCCGAAATAGTCGTCGTCGACAATGTCGCCGATCGAATGGGGAATGACGTAGGGCGCCAGGATCGCGACGAGCGTCCACGCCAGGATGACCAGCGCGGCCACGACGCCGATGAGGCTGTAGCTGTGGCCCAGGAAGGACCGTTGAGAGGTTGTCGCGCGCGCTATCGTCATCTGAGCCTCGGGTTGGACATGATGGCGACGATGTCGGCGGCGGTGATGAGGAAGAGGTAGCCGAGGCAGAAGATCATCGCGCAACTCTGGATAAGCGGCAGGTCACGGGTGGCGACGGCATCGACCATCAGCTTGGCGATGCCGGGATAGTTGAAGATCGTCTCGACGATGATGACGCCGCCGACCAGATAGGACAGCGAGAGCGCGATCGCGTTGACGATCGGCCCGAGCGCGTTGGGAAGGGCGTGCCTCAGGACCATGCGGCCGCGCGAGGCGCCTTTCAGAAGCGCCATCTCGACATAAGGCGTGGAGAGCGTCTCGATCACCGCGGCGCGGGTCATGCGGATCATCTGGGCGGAGATGACGAAGGTGAGCGTGATCACCGGCATTGCATAGATGCGCACGAGGTCGGTCAGCGTATGCGCCTCGTTGACCGAGGACAGCGCCGGCAGCCATTTCAAATAAACGGCGAAGAGCAGGACCGCGAGGGTCGCGACCATGAATTCCGGCACGGAGATGACGCCGATCGACAGGATGGTGACGGCGCGGTCATAGACGGAGCCGCGCAACATCGCGGCGGTGATGCCGAGCGTCAGCGCCAATGGCACCGAGAGCAGCGTGGTGATGCCCGCGAGTTTCATGGTGTTGACCAGGCGTCCGCCGATCAGTGTCGCGACCGGCATCTCGTTGGCATAGGAGGTGCCGAGGTCGCCGTGGAGCAGGCCAAGAAGCCAGAGCAGGAAGCGCAGGATTGCCGGATCGTTGAGATGCATGGCCTCGCGCAGGCCGGCGACCGCTTCCGGAGTCGCCGCCTGGCCGAGCAGGATCGACGCGGTATCGCCAGGCAGCATGCTGGTGGCGAAGAACACAGCGAACAGCACGATCAAAAGCGTGACGGCCGCGATCCCCAGCCGCTTCAGCACGAGGTTGAGAACCCCAGACGTCATGGAAGCGCTCCCCGCGGTTGCGTAGGCCAAACAATCTTGCGCAATGAAGTGCCGGGGGCTGGCTGACCGGCCCCCGGCTGGCTTCTCTCAGGCTTCGAGCCAGAGATATTCCGCCATTGCATAGCCCATCATGCCACCGAGCGGGTTCGCTTCCAAACCCTTCACCTTGCTGGAGAGGGCGTCGACGTTGGAAATGTAGGCCGGGATGATGGTGCCGGCTTCCTCGGAGACCATAGCCTGCATCTGGCCGTAGATCTCCTTGCGCTTGGTCTGATCGAGCGAGCCGCGGGCCTCGATGAGCATCTTGTCGAACTTCTCGGACTTGTACTGGCTTTCGTTCCACGGCGCGTTGGAAGCGTAGAGGAGCGAGAACAGGATGTCCGGTGTCGGGCGCGGATTGATGTTGCCGAAATGGATTGGCGCCTTCAGCCAGTAATTGTCCCAGTAGCCGTCGGCCGGGACGCGCTGGACGTCGAGCTTCATGCCGATATCCGCGCCGGCGGCCTGGATGATCACCGCCATGTCGATCGACGAGGTCGCCGCGTCGGAAGCGATCACCGGGATGGATTGGCCGAGCAGGCCTGCCTTCTGGAAGTGGAACTTCGCCTTGTCCGGGTCGAAAGCCTTCGGCTTGACGTCGGGATTGTGGAAGATATTCGCCGGCGAGACGGGCTGGTCGTTGCCGATTTCGCCGAGGCCGCGCAAAGCCGATTTGACGATCTGCTCGCGGTTGACGAGATACTTCATGCCCGCCACGAAGTCGGCCTTGCTGCCTGGATCCATGTCGAGCCGGATGTTGAGGTCGGTGTAGTTGCCCGAAGTCGTCTTCGACAATTCGAAGCCCTGCTGGCCGCCGATGAGCTTCATCGCACGCGGATTGATCGAGGCCGCAAAATTGATGTCGCCGGAAAGCAGGGCGTTGACGCGGGCGCTGTCGTCGCTGATGGCGATGAACTCGAAGGAGTCGAGATAGGGCTTGCCCGACTTCCAGTAGTTCTTGTTCTTGGTAACCACCGAACGCACGCCCGGTTCGAACGTTTGCAGCACGAAGGCGCCGGTGCCATTGCCCTTGGAGAAGTCCGTGGTGCCGTCCTGGACGATCATGAAATGGTGCAGCGCCAGGATGGTCGGCAGGTCGGCATTCGGGTCGGCGAGCGTGATTTCGACGGTCGACTTGTCGACCGCCTTGAAGCCAGTCATCTGTGCGGCGATCTTGGCGACCTTGGAGCCGACCGCTTTGTCGAGATGGCGCTTCAGCGAGAAGACGACGTCGTCGGCCGTGAGGTCCTTGCCGTCGTGGAAGGTGACGCCCTTGCGCAGCTTCACCGTCCAGGTCTTGGCGTCCTTGCTGTCGAAGCTTTCAGCCAGCTCCATCTGCGTGACGCCATCCTTGTCGAGGAAAGTCAGGCGGTTGTAGAGCGAGCAGCAGCGGACATAGTCGGTGGAGAGCGACGCCTTTGCCGGATCAAGCGTGTCGGCGGTCGATGACGACCAGCCGGCGGCCTTGAAAGTTCCGCCGGAAACCGGCTCAGCGGCGACGGCTTGCGTGGCGCGGCCGAGCACCAGGCTGCCCGCGGCAACCGCGGCGCCGCCGGCCAACAGCATCTTGAGAAGTTCGCGGCGGCTTGCGCCCCGGCGGATGGCGTTTTCGACCATGGCATCGTCTGCGCTGGTCCAGTTCGTGATCTTGTCGGTCATGTTATTCCCCTTTCTGTTTATGTGGTCAGGATGCCCGTCTTGTCGCGGCTTTCCGGGTTTGGGCTCAGGTTCGTTCCTTCAGGCTTTCCCGCATGGCCGCCGCCAATGCGGCCATTGAGGTGAAGTGGTAGTCCGGCGCGGTGAAGCGCTCCGGCTCGATCGTGCCGCCATAGCCCTTCTGGGCGTGCCGGCGCTCGATCCAGCAGTTGGTCAAGCCAAGCGCCCGGGATATGCCGATATCGTGATACTGGCTCTGCGCGACGTGCAGGATGTCGTCCTTGCTGTCACCCCGGGAGGCAACGAAATCAAAGACCTTCTGGAAGAACGCCGGATCCGGTTTCTCCGTTCCGGTATCGTCGGCGGTGAAGGTGGCGAAGAAGGGCGATCCGAGCTGCTTCTCGAAATGGTCGAGAGCCCAACGCCGGGCATTGGTCATGGCAATCAGCTTGTGCGATTGCGCAAGCTGGGCCAATGCCGCCGCGCTGTCGGCGAAACCTTGCCAGGCGCTGGCGGAGTCGCGTAAGCGGACGCCGTATTTATCCTCGACCGGCAGGCCGAGTTGCGGCGCGATGACCATGTAGACACGTACGAGATCGTCGGGGAACAGACCCGCATCGGGCATGTAGCGGGCCTGCCGATACAGGGCCAGCGCGGCTTCGCCATCGACGGAAACGCCAGCGTCGGCGGCAATCCCGGCCAGGCAGGTCGTGATGCCACCTTCGAAGTCAATCAGCGTGCCGACGACGTCGAAGGTCATGTATTTGAATTCGCTAAAGCCCCTGGCCAAGACTGGCTCTCCTCTGCGCGCGGCCGAATTGCATGGTGCTGAACAGAACAAAATTCCGTGCTGTCCGGGCCATCGGCCTTTTCAAAAACCCGGAAGTTCTGGGCTTCTGGCCTTGTCTAATAAGCAGTCTGGCACTTCCCCCGCGCTGGATTCGCCGAAAAGGCGCTGGGCTGCGGCACAAAATTGCGAAATCGTCTGCCCCGGCGCTATTTCGAAACACGCGGTATTCGTCGCCCGTCATGCCAGGGCCTGGCGGACATCGGCATCGTCCAGCGTCTGGTCGAGTGTCCGGCGCGTGCGCTCGATGATCGCATCGATGTCGTCGTCGGTGCAGCAGAGCGGGGGAGCGTAGCCGATAACCCCGTTGGCAAAGGCACGGATGATCAGGCCATTGTCCCACGCCCTGTCGAAGACGCGCCGCGCCGGCATGGCCGATGCGGGAAGCGGTGTCTTCTTCCTTTTGTCGACCACAAGTTCGATCGCGGCAAGCATCCCGCGACCGCGAACATCGCCGACGAGCGGGTGATCGCTCAGGCCTTCCAATCCCGCCATCAGGCGAGCGCCGGCCTTGATGCCATTCTCCAGCAGGCCGCCTTCATAGAGCTTCAACACCTCGAGCGCGACGGCGGCGCTGACGGGATGGGCGGAATAGGTGTAGCCGTGGCCGACCGCCGAAGCGCCCGCGCCGTCGGCGATGACGTTATAGACATGATCGGCCATGAACACGGCGCCCATAGGAACATAGCCGGAAGTCAGCCCCTTCGCGGTCGTCATGAAGTCGGGAACGATGTCCTCCTCCGTGCAGGCGAACAGAGGTCCCGTGCGGCCGAAGCCGGTGATCACCTCGTCGGCGATAAACAGGATGCCGTACTCTCGGCAAAGTTCGCGCACCGCCTTGATCCAGCCCTTCGGCGGGACAATGACACCGCCCGAGCCCTGGATCGGCTCGGCATAGAAGGCAGCGACCCGCTCCGGTCCAATCTCCTCGATCTTGGCCTTCAGCGCAGCGAGCGATGCGGCGATGATCGCGCTCGCGTCCTCGCCCACCGGGTTGCGATAGGGATAGGGGGAGGGGATCCTGTGCTGCCATTCGAAGGGAATGCCAAAACCGGCGTGAAAGGCGGGCAATGCGGTCAGGCCAGCGCCGACCACCGACGACCCGTGATAACCCAGTTCGATGGAAATGAACTGGTCGCGTTTCGGTTCGCCCCTGGCATTCCAGTAGTAGCGGACGAAACGGATCGTGCTGTCGACCGCGTCCGACCCGCCGAGCGTGAAATAGACGTGATTGAGATCCCCGGGCGCGCGCTCAGCCAGCTCCGAGGCGAGGCGGATGGCCGGCTCCGAGCCGAGGTCGAAATAGGCAGTGGCGTAGGGGAGCTCGCGCATCTGCCGGGCCGCAGCCTCGACGATGCTGTCGTGGCCGTAACCGGCGTTGACGCACCACAGCCCCGCAAAACCGTCAACGAGTTGCTTGCCGGACGCATCGGTCACGGTCGCGCCCTTCGCCGATTTCAAGACGCGCACGCCGAGCGCCTCATGGCCGCGGTATGATGAGACCGGATGGATGAGGTGGGCGCGGTCGAGTTCGATCAGGGAATTCGCGAGCATTGTTGTCCTCCTAGCCGAGCGCCTGGTTGGCGAGGGCGTAAACTTTTGGCCTGGTCTCCGCGCCGTTCTTGGGTGGGCGGTCCATGGCCACGCCGCCGCCGACATGGGCGAGGCCGATTTCCTCGAGCCAACCGGCAATGCCGGTCCTGCTGTCGGTATCCACGCGCAGAAAGGCGCCGGGGCGGTTCGCGGCGAAGAAGCCAATCAGGGCCTTCGCGGTGTCAGCGCATTCCGCGATGACCGGTCCGATCACCTCACCGCGTCCGAACGGGCGGATCGCGGCATAGGCCTCGATGGTGCCGTTGCGGCGGATAACGGCGAATTGGCCGCGTTCGGCCAGCGTATCGATCAAGGCTTCCCGGTCGGCGCCGTAGGCGTCGCGGTCCAGCGTCTTGATGTCAGGTAGATCGCCGGCGCCTGCTGCTTCCACCCCATCGGGCGCGCCGAGCGCTGCAACCGCACCTTGATGCTGCCGGATCGTGCCGGAGGGCACAAAGCCGAGCTTCTCATAGAGAGGCATGCCGTCAGTCGTCGCGACGAGCCGCAGCGGACGGTCGCCGGCAAGGGCGATCGCCTGATCCATGAGCCGGCGCCCGAGCCCCTTGCCCCGCACGTTCCTGTCGACGATGACCATGTTGATCATGGCGCAGTCCGCGCCATAGGGTGTCACCAGGATGGTTCCGGTGACACGGCCCTGGTCGTCGAGCGCGACCGCGCCGCTCGAGAGCTGCAGCGCCATCTGCCAGTCCTGCGGGCGATGCGGCCAATTCTCCTGGCGAGAAAGCGCCACTGCGCCCTCGATATGGTCCGGCCCGAACGCTTGGAGTTGGATCTCGCTCTGCTGCATGAGGCATCCCTTCCGTCTGACGCCAGTCTCGGCCATCGGCGCGTCGCAGATCGTCTGAAGGTCTTGGCTTGGGCAGTATCTTTCGCCGTAGCACAAGGGGTGCGCCGCATCTTGTGCTGGCGCCCTCCGCGATGAGTGCGCCTTAGGTCGCGAAAGGCACTCTCATTGGCCGTCAAGATGCTACAGCGTGCCAAACCGGACGGCGGATACGGAACTTTCTGCTTTCGGGAGGGCCATTTCGGTCAGGTGGGTCGCAAACTGCCGTCCTATGATGGAATGCATCCCAACGCGAATGTGCTTCCACTGGAGATCGACGGACATGGCTTCTTTCAGGCCCAAATATATCACCTTCGACTGCTACGGCACGTTGACCAATTTCCAGATGGCGGAAGCGGCGCGAGACCTTTACGGCAGCCAGCTCGACGAACCGCGTATGCAGGAGTTCATCAAGAACTTCGCCGCCTATCGGCTCGACGAGATCATGGGCGACTGGAAGCCCTATGCCGAGGTCGTCCACAACGCGCTCGAGCGCTCCTGCAAGCGCAACGGCGTCGCCTTCAGCCCCGACGATGCCACGATGGTCTACGAGCGTGTCCCGACCTGGGGGCCTCACGCGGACGTTCCGGCCGGCCTGGCGAAGGTCGCCAAGGAAATTCCGCTGGTCATTTTGTCCAACGCCATGAACGCGCAGATCATGTCCAATGTCGAGAAGCTCGGCGCGCCGTTCCATGCTGTCTACACGGCTGAGCAAGCGCAAGCCTACAAGCCCCGGTTCAAGGGGTTCGAATACATGCTCGACATGCTGGGCTGCGGCCCGGAAGATATTCTTCACTGCTCGTCCTCGTTCCGCTACGACCTGATGTCGGCACACGATCTCGGCATCAGGAACAAGGTCTGGGTCAATCGCGGCCACGAACCGGCAAACCCTTACTATGGCTATGTCGAGATATCAGACATTTCCGGTCTTCCAGGAGTGGTCGGGCTTTGAAACAGGCGGATCGTCGATGAAACTGATCTCCTATTGGCACGATACCGCCCCTGTCTTTTCCGGCGGAGCGCAAGGCCCGGTCGAGGGGCACTATGATGCCGTCATCGTCGGTGGCGGCTTCACCGGTCTCGCCGCGGCGCGCCAACTGGCGAAGGCCGGCGCGAAGGTGGCGGTGCTTGAGGCGGAGCGGGTGGGCTGGGGCGCATCCGGCCGCAATGGCGGGCACCTGAACAACGGCCTCGCTCACAGCTACCTCTCTGCCAAGGCGGAACTCGGCAAGGAACGCGCGATCGCGCTCTACCGGGCGCTGGACGACTCCGTCGACACCATTGAGGCGCTGGTCGCAGAGGAAGGCATCGACTGCAACTTCCGCCGCGCCGGCAAGCTGAAGCTCGCCTCCAAGCCGCAGCATTTCGAAGCGATCGCCCGCAACTTCGAAGCCCTCCATGCCGAAGTGGATCCGGATACCGCGCTGCTGTCTGCGGCCGATCTCAAGTCCGAGATCGGCTCGCCCTTTCACGGCGCGATGCTGTCGAAGAAGAGCGCGATGATGCATATGGGCCGCTATGTGGCAGGCCTTGCGACAGCCGCCGCCCGCCACGGCGCCATCATCCACGAGAATGCGGCGGTGACCGACCGCAAGCAGGTCGGTGGCAGGCATGAGCTGACGACCTCCCGCGGCCGGATCAGCGCCGACAATGTGCTGGTGGCGACCGGCGCCTACACGACGCGGAATTTCGGCTATTTTCGCCGCAGAATCATCTCCGTCGGCAGCTTCATCATCGCCACGCGGCCGTTGAGCGACACCGAGATCGCCGCGACCATGCCCGGCAACCGGACATGCGTAACCTCGATGAACATCGGCAACTACTTCCGGCTTTCACCGGACAGGCGCCTGATCTTCGGCGGTCGCGCGCGCTTCTCGGCGACATCGGACCAGCGCTCGGATTCGAAGAGCGGACAGATATTGCAGGCGGGCCTCGCGGCGATCTTCCCGCAACTCGCCAAGGTCGAGATCGACTATTGCTGGGGTGGGCTGGTCGACATGACCAAGGACCGTTTTCCGCGGGCCGGCTATCATGACGGGGTCTGGTACGCGATGGGCTATTCCGGCCACGGCGCGCAGCTTTCCACGCATCTCGGCATGATCCTCGCCGATGCCATGCTCGGTCGCGAAGACCGCAATCCGATGAAGGGGCTCGAGTGGCCCTCCATCCCCGGCTATTCCGGCAAGCCCTGGTTCCTGCCGATGGTCGGCCTCTATTACAAGGCGCTCGACCGGATCCAGTGAGCTTCGATCCGGTCCGCTTGGGCTCTCAGCCAAATTGCCTCAGCTGAGCCCGCCCATGTGGAAGCTCTTCATCTCGAGATATTCCTCGATGCCGATCTGGGCGCCCTCGCGGCCGAGGCCGGACTGCTTGACGCCGCCGAAGGGGGCGACTTCCATCGAGACCGAGCCGGTGTTGAGCCCCACCATGCCGAACTCCAGCGCCTCGCCGACGCGCCAGGCGCGTTTCAGGTTCTCGGTGTAGAAGTAGGAAGCAAGCCCGTAGGGCGTGCCGTTGGCGAGCGTGATCGCCTCCTCTTCCGTCTCGAAGCGGAAAAGCGGCGCGACCGGGCCGAAGGTTTCCTCGCCGGCGAGCTGCATGTCCTTTGTGGCGCCGCTCAGCACCAGCGGCGCGACATATTGAGGGCCCTCCGGCAGCGCCGGCCTCGTTGTGATGATCGAAGCTCCCTTGGCGAGCGCGTCCTCGACGTGGCGGTTGATCTTCTCGACCGCCGCCATGTTGATCATCGGCCCGATGGCGACGCCGGGCTGCGTACCTGGCCCCACCGTCATGGCGTTGACTCGAGCAGTGAGCTTCGCAGCGAACGCGTCGTAGACACCGGCCTGGACGAGGATGCGGTTGGCGCAGACGCAGGTCTGGCCGCCGTTGCGGAACTTCGAGACAAGCGCGCCCTCTACGGCGAGATCGAGATCGGCGTCGTCGAAGACGATGAGGGGCGCGTTGCCGCCGAGTTCGAGGCTGAGCCGTTTGACGGTATCGGCCGCGCCGCGCATCAGCAGCGAACCGACTCGCGTCGAGCCGGTGAAGGAGATCTTGCGAACGGTCTCGTTCGCCATGATCTCGTTGCCGATCTCGGCCGGCATGCCGGTGACGATGTTGATGACGCCGGCGGGGATGCCCGCGCGTTCGGCAAGCACGCCGAGCGCCAGTGCCGAATAGGGAGTGAACTCGGATGGCTTGATCACCACCGTGCAGCCCGCGGCCAGCGCCGGCGCGACCTTGCGGGTGATCATCGCGTTGGGGAAGTTCCACGGCGTGATGATGCCGCACACCCCGACCGGTTCCTTCAGCACGATGATGCGCCGGTCCGGCGTGGGCGAAGGGATGGTGTGGCCATTGATGCGGCGTGCCTCCTCTGCGAACCATTTGACGAAGGAAGCGCCGTAACGGATCTCGCCTTTGGCCTCGTCCAGCGGCTTGCCCTGTTCCGTTGTCAAGATCAGCGCGAGGTCGTCCAGATGCGCGAGCATCAGGCCATGCCAGGCCTCCAGGAGGGCAGCGCGCTCGGCGTTGGTCCTCTTCTTCCAATCCCCATAGGCGGACGCCGCGGCCTCGATGGCCGCGCGGGTCTCCGGACCGGCCATATCGGGCACCGTGCCGATCGCGCACTGAGTGGCCGGATCGACGACATCGACCGCCTTTCCGGAAGCGGCAGCGACCCATTTGCCGCCCATCAGGCCGGCTTCGCGGAAGAGGTTTTTGTCTTTCAGATTTTTCATCGAAAACGACCTTGCAATCAGGTGAGCGCCGCGACGACGGCGGCGGTGATGTCTTCCGTTCTGTCCTTGCCCGGAGTGGTTCCAATGCCTCGCGCGGTGGTCGCTTCGACCGCTTGCATGACCCGGCCGGCGGCGGCCGCTTCGCCGAGATGGTCGAGCATCATGGCGCCGGACCATATGGTGGCGATCGGATTGGCGATGCCCAGATGGGCGATGTCTGGCGCGGAGCCGTGCACAGGCTCGAACATGGACGGCGCCGAGCGGTCGGGATTGATGTTGGCGGAGGCGGCGTAGCCGAGCCCACCCTGGATCGCTGCGCCGATGTCGGTCAGGATATCGCCGAACAGGTTGGAGGCGACGACCACGTCGAGGCTTTCCGGCGCCATGATCATGCGTGCGGCGAGCGCGTCGACGTGATAGCTGGTGACGTCGACGTCCGGATAATCCGCAGCCAGCTTTCGCGTGATGTCGTCCCAGAACACCATCGAATATTTCTGCGCGTTGGACTTGGTGACGGAGGCCAATTTGCGTCGACGCGCCCGCGCCTGCTCGAAGCCGAAGCGCAGGATGCGCTCGACGCCGGCGCGGGTGAAGATCGAGGTCTCCACCGCAACTTCGTCCTGCGTGCCCTGATGGACGCGTCCGCCCGCTCCCGAATATTCGCCCTCGGTGTTCTCGCGGATGCAGAGGATGTCGAAGTTTTCCGCCCGCAGCGGTCCGGTGACGCCCGGCAGCAGGCGGTGCGGCCTTATGTTGGCGTATTGCACGAATGCCTTGCGGATCGGCAGCAGCAGGCCGTGCAGCGAGACCGAATCCGGCACCTCCGCCGGCCAGCCGACGGCACCCAGAAGAATGGCGTCGAAGCCGCGCAAGGTCTCGATGCCGTCCTCGGGCATCATGCGACCGGTTTCCTTGAAGAAGCGGCAGGACCAGGGGAGCTCGGTTCCCGTCAAGGCAAAGCCGAAGTTCTTCGCCGTGGCTTCCAGCACAGTCCAGGCGGCGGCGGTCACATCGCGGCCGATGCCATCACCGGGGATCAGGGCGATCGAATAGGACTTCATCGGCATCTCTCTAGAGGCTGATCAGGACGCTCTTGGTCCTGCGGTTGGCGAGATAGGCCTCGCGGCCGAGATCCTTGCCGATACCGGAGCGCTTGTAGCCGCCGGTTGGCAGGATATGGTCGCGCGAGCGGCTGTAGCGGTTGATCCAGACGGTGCCCGCTTCGAGCTTGCGTGCCAGGCGGATGGTACGGGACAGGTCGGAGGTGAACAGGCCGGAAGCCAGCCCGTAGGTCGGATGGCTGGACAGCGCCAGCGCCTCTTCCTCGGTCTCGAAGATCTGGATGGTCAGGACCGGGCCGAAGATTTCCTCGACGATCGCCGGGTTGGCCTGGTCGACATTGGCGATCAGTGTCGGCTCGTAGAAATAGCCGGGGCTGTCCATGGCGCCGCCGCCGGTCAGGCACTCGCCGCCGGTCGCGATGGAGGCCCGTACGATGCTATTGACACGCGCCCGCTGTCGTTCCGAGATGATCGGCGAATACTGCGTCGCCTCGTTCCAGGTCGCGCCGGGCCGCACCGCCTTCATCGTGTCCAGGATGGCGGCCGTCAGCCTGTCGGCCACGCTCCTCTCCACGATCAGGCGCGTGCCGGCGACGCAGGCCTGGCCGGCGTTGAAGGTGACGCTCCCGGCGATGGCTGTCGCCGCCTTTTCCAAGTCCGCATCGGCAAAGACGATCTGCGGGCTCTTGCCGCCGAGTTCCAGCGTCATCGGCTTGACGCCGGCGCGGGCGACGTTCTCCATGATGGCCGAGCCGGCGCGGGTCGAGCCGGTGAACGAGACCTTGGCGATCTCGGGATGACCGGTCAGCGCCGTGCCGGTCGTCGGACCGTCGCCGAGCACCACGTTGATCAGCCCGGCAGGCAGGCCAGCCCTGACGGCGACCTCTGCCATATAGACGGCCGAGAAAGGTGTCATTTCCGACGGCTTCAGCACCACCGCATTGCCCGCGGCCAGTGCCGGACCAAGTTTCCAGCCGGCCATCGAGATAGGAAAATTCCAGGGCGTGATCGCGCCAACCACGCCATAAGGTTCGCTCATGATCATGCCAAGGGTGGCATCGTCCGTGGGCACAAGCTCGCTGCCTTCCTTGTCGGCGAACTCGGCAAAGAAGCGGATCTGCTCGGCGGTCACGGCGATGTCGCCGGCAACGAGCTGGCCGACGGGCCGCGTCGAGCACAGCGCCTCGATTTTTGCCAGCGTTTCGGCTTCCGCCTCGATCAGGTCAGCCCAGGCCTGGAGTGCCCTTGTGCGCTCGCGTGGCCGGACGCCGCCCCAGTTGCTGGCCTTCAACGCCGCCTTGGCGCTCTCCACCGCACGGTCGACCATGTCGACGCTGGCCACGGGGCTGGCGGCGTATGCCTTGCCATCCGACGGTCGGCGCATCTCGATCCCACCCTCGGCGGCGATGAGCTTTCCGCCAATGAAATGGCCGACGGGAAGGGAGACGGTGTCCGGATCGAAGCTCAGGCCCATGGGCGCCCACTCTCAGCTGTTCTGGAGGAGCCTAGCGCGAGCAACAGCGCAGCATGCGCCGTTCGGCGATCGGTCGCGGATGATTGTTGCGTGCTGGCGATGAGGGACGGCAAAATCTGTTGCGGGCCTGCGCCTCGCTCGCAAGCCATTACCCTACCGTGACGTAGATCTTGCGCACCGTTTCAATGGTCTTCCAGACACCGGTGAAGCCAGGCTTCATCACGAAGCTGTCGCCGGCGCGGTAGGTCACCGCCTCGCCGCCATCGGGCGTGATTTCAATCACGCCGGTGAGGATATGGCAGAACTCGAAAGTCTCCCCCTTGATCGAGCGCGTCTCGCCGGGCGTCGCTTCCCAGACGCCGGTATGGACGAGATCGCCCTTGGCCGCGTCCTGCGCCCAGGTCTTGAAAGCAGGCTTGCCGGCAATCAGCCGTTCGGGCAGCGCCCGGGATTCACGCGGCGCGAAGGTAGGGCTGGTGTCGACGGTCTTGAGCAGGGACAAGGGATGGCCTTTCAGGTTTGATTTCAATAGCCGCGCGATCGGTCGACGAGCCCAATGGGGTCGAGCCCTGCGCGGTGGCGTCGGATGTTTTCGATGACGGCCCGTGCGGCTGTCGCGGGCTGGGTGACGCTCGCGACATGCGGGGTCAGGATGATCTTCGGATGCGGCCAGAACGGATGACCCGCGGGTAGCGGTTCGGGATCGGTCACATCGATCATCGCCGCCGAAAGGTGGCCACTGTCGAGCGCGGCGACAAGTGCTTCATGATCGAGCTGTGCCCCCCGGCCGGTGTGGATGAGCGCCGCGCCCTTGGGCAGCTTCGCGAACAGCTCGGCATCCAGGAAACCGCGCGTTTCCTCCGTCAGTGGCAGCAGGCAGAGCAGTATGTCGCTGGCCACGAGCATCTCCTCCAGTCCAGATTCGCCATGATGACAGGTCACGCCTTCGATCTGCCGCGGCGAGCGACTCCAGCCGGCGAGCGGAAAGCCGAAGGGCTTCAGGCGATCGAGGACGGCGTGTCCGAGTTGCCCAAGGCCGAGCACGCCGATCCGGCGCGACCCGGCTTGGAGTTGCCCGATGTCGCGCCATTGGCCGGCGCGCTGCTGGGCCAGATAGGCGGGCAGGTTGCGATGCAGGGCGAGCACGGCAAGCGTCACATACTCCTGCATCATGCGCACGATGCCTTCCTCGATCGTCCGCACGATCTTCACCTTCGCCGGCACGGCATCGAAGCGAAACTGGTCAACGCCTGCGCCCAGGGAAAACAGGATCGCCAGGTTCCGGTAGCGGGCGAGGTCTTCCGGCGCGGTCCAGGTAATGAGATAGCGTACCGCGTCGGGATCGACCGTTGTGGCATCGATGGTAAAGGGGACGTCCGGCAATTCTCTAGCGAAGGCTTCGGCGAAGATCGCCCCGCGCCGCGCATCGGAATTGAACAGGAATGTCATTCCGGTTCCTTTCAAGCCGCGCAGCGGGCGCCCAGCGCCTCGATCAATCGCTGGCAGGCGATGAGTTCGCTGGTGAGAATGTACTCATCCGGCTTGTGGGCGCGGCCGATGTCGCCGGGGCCGCAGATGATCGCGTCGAAGCCGTCGGCCTGGTAGAGTCCGGCCTCGGTACCGTAGCTGACGGCGGCGATCGACACCTCGCCAGTCAGCTCTTGCAGCAGCGCCGCCACCGGCGCGTCGTGTGGCAGCGACAACGCCGGATAGGCGCTGAGCGGCGTCCATTCGACCCGAAAGCCGTCGGCCTTACAGGCCTCTGCCTTCGCCCTTACCGGTGCAAGCAGGCTGGCCGGGTCGACGCCCGGAATGGCTCGCGCCTCCAGCTCCAGCGTGCAGCTGTCGGGGATGATGTTGACCGACTGTCCGCCCTTGATCACGCCAGCCTGCAGCGAGGAATAGGGCGGCTCGAAGGCCGGGTCGAACGGGCCATGCGTCAGCCGCTCGGCTTCGCTCACGACCGCAGCCAGCGTTTTGGCCATGGCGTGGAGGGCGTTGAGGCCGAGGTCGGGTCGCGAGGAATGGCCGGAGCGCCCGTTGATCGTCACACGGGCGGCCGCCTTGCCCTTGTGGCCGCGCACGGCGCGCAAGCCGCTCGGCTCGCCGACGATCACGCCGAGCGGCTTGGCGCAAAGTTCGGCAAGGCGGGCGATCAAATGCGGCACGCCGCGGCATCCCACCTCTTCGTCATAGGAGAAGGCGAAATGGATTGGCCTGGCAAGGCGCACCTTCGCCAGCATGGGCACGGCCGCGAGCACCGCGGCCAGAAACCCCTTCATGTCCGTGGTGCCGCGTCCATAGAGCCGCTCGCCCTCCCGGCGAAGCGTAAAAGGGGCCGAGCTCCACTGCGGTTCGCCGGCGGGGACGACGTCCATGTGGCCGGACAGGATGTAGCCCGGGACATCGGCAGGGCCGATCGTCGCGAAAAGATTGAAACGGTCGCCTTCCGGCCCCGGCAGCACCGTGACCTGCGCCCCGAGCCCCGCGAGATAGGCCTCGATCCAGTCGGTGATGTCACCGTTCGGCTTGCCGGCGACCGATGGGAAGGCGACGAGATGGTCGAGGATGTCGAAGACGTCCATTCCAGCCCTCAAAGCATATCGGGATCGCCGGGATCGATGTCGACGATTGTGTGCTGCTACATTTCCCCAGAGGATGTCTGCGTTCTCGCGCGATTGCGTGCCGAAAGCGGAAATGTTTCAGTTGAATCTTGCGTTGGCAGGGGGCTTTCGAGCAAATCGTACGGGCCTGTTTGTTTAGCGTTGGTGGACAAAGGTCTGTTGCGGCGTGTCGCCGGTCAATTTGCGGGGATATTTCAGAGGCATGGACTTGAAGCCGTCCGGAAACTTGAAAATCGACACCTTCTCGATGCGTATCGGCGACATCGAAGGCGTCGAACTGGACCGGCTGCACGCACTCTCGCTCTCCGTGGGATGGCCGCACCGCGCCGAGGATTGGCAATTCCTGCGCGAATCGGGAGAGGGGTTGGTGGCGCTCGACGAGATCGGTCGGGTTCTCGGCTCGGCCATGTGGTTCGCACATGGCACCGATTTCGCCACCGTGGGGATGGTCATCACCTCGCCGCGACTCCAGACGCTGGGAGCGGGGCAATGGCTGATGAAGCGGGTCTTCGACAAGGTCGCCGGGCACGATTTGCGCCTTAATGCAACGCGCGCGGCAAGACGGCTCTATCTCTCGCTCGACTTCCAGCCGGAGAAGACCGTTTATCAATGCCAGGGCATCGCCCGGATGCAGACGATGGCTGGGCCGGCAGATATTCGAGGCGATGTCCGGACTTTGGACGCAAGGGATATTCCCGCGACAATCGCGCTCGACGCGGCAGGATTTGGCGTTGGGCGGGCGGCGCTCATCGAAAGACTTTTCGCGCACTCGGTTGGCTATGGTCTTTTCAAGGGTGATACGCTGAGCGCTTTCGCGCTCTGTCGGCCGTTCGGGCGGGGCCACGTCGTGGGGCCGGTCGTGGCGGAAAGCGACGCTGAGGCGGTAGCAGTTGTCCAGCCACACGTGGCCGACCATTCGGGCTCTTTCCTGCGGGTCGACACCCATATGGACAATGGCGAGTTCGCCGCCTTTCTGTCGCACAGCGGAATGCCAGTCTTCGATACAGTGCTGACCATGTCGATGGGCAAACGCTTCGCTGATTTTTTCGTCGGCGGCGCTACCACTCCGATGACCTTTGCCCTCGCCAGTCAGACACTCGGGTAATTCGGTTCAGGACGCGGGCAGTCGCGGCTGTTCACGCCTTCGCAGGCACTCTTGTGGCGCTAGGAGAACTAACATCTAAAAGTACGGTTTCTGCAGCTATGCTGGACCAAACGCAGCAGACCACAGTGGATTGTCACAGCCTTCAAAGTTACCCAAGGCAGGCGCGCATCAATGTGGCGCATATCTAACCAAGTTTTGACGATGAAAGCGTCGCGGAACCATACGGAGCGATACGGAAAGATTTCTGATTTCGGCCCACGAAAAACTCTACAAAATCAACAGTTTTCGTACGTCCTCCGGGCCCACCATCCAGTCCACCCGATTTTCGGGTTTTTAATCGGTCTCAGAATAGCTCCGACATTTCCGTGGGTTAGCGCCCGGTAGTGGGCAACACTTGGCTGAGACGACGCAGTGAGCGCCCAAAACACCTGACTTTTGGTCGTCCGTCTCTGTCGGGCGAATTCTGTTAGCCAAGTGTTTGTCAAAGCGATGCTCGACTGATCAGCGAGATGCTCGCCGGATGGTTAGAAGCCCAGGAGCGCAGCCTGGCTAGTTCAGCCGTGCGGCAGGTCAGAGACCCGCGAGAGCCTGTGCGCCGTCAGTTCGACAGGCTGATCACCTGCGACGATGCCAGACGCAATCTTCGGGGCAAGAAAAGCGAAGGGCAGGAGGCGACTTACCTTGGATGTACCGGTGCCGTTGAGCATGGCGACATCGCTGAGGTTGCGATTGGCTCCGTCCGTAAGTTGGCCGAGGTACAATTGGGCTCGACGCAGAAGATCGATCAAGGCGCCATCGGGTTCTCGGCTGCTGTTGGATCCGTCTGTAGGCAAGATCCGCGTTTCGACGCCGCGCCGCTTCATACCGATGGGACATTCGATGGAGGCTACCAGGGCTCCGCCGCGCGTGATTTTGGCGATCTTCGCTGCTGCTCCCCAGATCTAGTGCTGCAGCGTCTCGATGTAGCCAGCCAGGTTGTGGATGCGTTCCGTGGTCACCACCTCGCCGCCACTAGGGCCGTAGGTTTTTGCATCGTCCTCAAGGAATCGACGACCCCAGACCGGCATCTCGCGGTTGCCGTGGCTTGGCGTGGCGTAGCGGCCGTCAATAGTTGCGAAGACCCTGGAATAGGGAAAGGTCCCGCCATTGCGTTCGGAAAGGTGCGTCAGGTCGGCCGGTCGCTTGACCAGCAGGTCGCGCAAGGGCCCGTCACCCTTGCCATCGATACCGTGGCAGACAGCGCAGGAGTTCAGATATTCCGCCTGGCCGTAACTCATCTCCTGCCCATTGGATGCTTCGCAGGTCATGGTTGCTAGAGCCAATACGAGCAGGAATCTCATGGGCGCATCCACCGATTGATCGATCGAGCGTATCGCGTCGACCGGCACATGCGTTGATCCGGATCAATTCGGTGTCGGGCATGGTCTTTGATTCAACGCAATGAACGTGCCGAACCGTCTTGTTATCGTTGTTGCCGAATGTGACATGAGATCGGGGAGCAGCCGTCATGGCTTTCAGGACGATACTTACGGTTACGGGACCGCATATGGGCGACGACGATCTTAAACTCGCCGCTCACCTTTGCGACGAAATCGGCGCCCATCTTGCTGTTCTTGCCGTTGTCATCGCCGCGCCGCCGCCAGTCGGGGAGTATGCAGCAATCGTTTCAGAAGACCGGCTGAAGGAGCGAAAGGCCGATGAGAAGCTCTTGAAAAAGCGAGCCTCTGCCGTGTCGGCCTTTCTCGCTAACAGCGCGCTTTCGGCGGATGTCGCCAGCGAATATCCAGAGGTCGCCTGGGCTGACGAAAGAATTGGTCGCCGTGCACGCTACGCCGACATTACAGTGGTCGGACCCGAATTGCTCGCAAGCGAGACGCTCAAGAGCAAAGTGATCGAGGGCGTCTTGTTTTCTTCCGGGAAGCCGCTGCTGATCGTTCCCCCGGGGACGCGGCCGACACTGAACCCGAAGCGGGTAATAGTCGCGTGGGATGCTCGTCTGGAGTCATCGCGCGCCGTCCGTGAATCACTCGATATGTTAACAGGCGCCGATGAAGTGCGTCTCGTCATGGTCGATCCGGTGGAGGACGAATACCACCACGGTCAGGAACCTGGAGCTGATGCCGCAGCCTACCTCACCCGCCATGGCGTGAAGGTAACAGTCGACCGCCTGCCGAGTGCGAACCATTCCATTGCTGATGTTCTTCGCCAGCACGCGGTCGACAGCAGCGCCGAGCTGATGGTGATGGGCGCCTATGGTCATTCCCGGTTGCGCGAGCGGATTTTCGGCGGCGTCACCAAGTCGATGCTTGAGAATCAATCGCTGCCTCTCTTGATGGCGCGATGAAGCACGGCCAGTGTGCCGCGACCGCTGTCTTAGATCGTACGCTCTTTCGCTTCGCGACCTGACACGTGCTCGATCGAAATCCGAAAGAACACATGTGTGGAGTGGTCCGCAAGCGCAGGTGTTACCGGCTTAAGGGCGCCTCTCCCTCATAGAGGTCGAGATCGACACCGCGCAGGGCGAACACCTCGACCTCGCCTGAGCGGTAGACCTTGGTCACCCCATGGGCGGAAAAAATCGGAGAATGCATGCTTTGCGGGCCTTGTGTTCCCGCCGACTCTCGCCGCGTTCGCGGCCCGGCACCTTGACGTTCATCAAACCCTGCCGCCGATAGCCTGGCGGACGGAAAACGGAATTTGCAACACTCAAGCCAACCCGGCCTTGGTGGTCCGGCGCCGAATTGTTCGCTGACCCGCACTGCGTTCTTGCCTGGCTTCGACCAGCGCGTCCGTCACTTCGTCATCGGTAAGCTGGGGGAAGCTGCGGTAGTGGTAACCCAGGGCATGGAAACGTGGCGGCTGGCTGAGGCACACGACCTGATCCGCTTCCTGGGCGAGCTCGGCCAATGTGTCGGGCGGCGCGACCGGGATCGCCACGACGATCGCGCGGGGCGACCGCCGCTTGAGGGCGCGGATCGCAACCTTCATGGTCGTCCCGGTCGCGACACCGTCGTCGACGATGATTGCCGTCTTTCCGGTGATCGATAGAGGTGGGCGCTCGCCACGATAGACAAGCCGGCGCCGTTCCAGTTCCGGGCGCTCCTTGGCGATCAAGACGCGAAGCTCATCATCGTCGAGCGCGTAGGCCTCGACGATCTCGCGGTTCAGCACGATGTCCGGAGGGTTGCCATCCACGATCGCCGCGACGGCCAGTTCAGGATTTCCCGGCGCACCCACTTTGCGCACGATAACCAGATCGAGCGGCGCCTTCAGGGCTTTGGCCACTTCGGCGGCGACAGGAACACCACCTCGCGGCAGGGCGAGAACGACCGGCCGATGTAAACCGAGTTTCTCCAACTCGGTGGCAAGCTTTTGTCCGGCTTCCCGACGATCACGGAACATGGGTCAATCCATCGGCCAGAGCTGACGAAGGGATTTCTTCATCGAGTTCCGGACCTGGACGATTTCGCCATGCGATATGTGACGGTCGAGGACCTTGAAAACCGCCTTGATCGCCTGGTCGATATCGACGTCAGGCTCATATCCAAAGCTGTTTCGAACACAAATCACGAAGTCACGCTTTTTTCTTTCCCACATCGGCGTGTCCGGTTTCCAGCCTTCGAAATATATTCCCCTGATGAGCGTCGGCAGCTGAGCTGAAAGGTCGGCCATCTCCTCTGGCGTCAGCCAGTCGCGTAGTGTGTGCAGGACGGATTTCAAAAGCCTGTGGGCATTTTGTTCACTGCAGCCTATGTCCTGAGCCAACTCGTTCACCCATTGCTGGGCCTGCTCGGCGGCGTGAGTGAAACCCGTGGCTGACGTGTGAGTCATGCGATCGCTCCTTCAATTTGTCTTGCCACTCTTTGTCTTGCCACTCTGGCGTACGGAGCGATGTTCACATTGAGCCGGATCAAATCATCCTGGTGTCCTATCTATGGGCTGCCCATGTCCTCCCCTGACGTGGGTGAGCGATGGGTTGTCCTCCCTGATCCGTCGCGATGCTGAGCCCGCTGCCACCACCCTCCGGCAGCGGGCTTCCTTTTGTCGATGCATCTGATTGAGTCCGGTGGGACTCGATGGCGAGGTGATCCATACATTGCCTGAAATTGCTGACTACGGATTCCCCTGGCGCAGATGCAATCTTGTAGGTTCGCATGTCGGCGTTTGAATCTGGCCGCGCAAAACGCAATTCATAAGTCCCGGAGATCACCGCGTGAATGAAAGCCGTGGCGACAAGAGGATCTTGTGTCGTCGCCATGACGGTGCCGTCGTCGTAGATTTCGGAATCCAAATGGCCGAGCGAGTTGAATGTGCGGGAGCTGAATGCGGCGTCTGAAATCTGCACTATTTGGTATGTGTCGGTTGTCGTGATGTCGGCCGCGCCCATCAGAAAGCCGGCCAGAACCGTTCCGTCGAATTTGTTATAACCGGCAATCGTGATGAACTTGACGACTTCCCGCGATGGCGGGTTGGTGGCGTCGAGGACCATCTCGCACACCTTGGCCTCTTCGCTCTCGTCAGTCCAATTGCTGTAGACAACCCCCGTCGGAAAGATCGTCGAGCCGACGGCCTGGTTGGTGCCGAGCAGAGCTAGCACGGTCAGAAGGCGAAGTGCGACGAACACGCGTTCAGTTCCTCCGCGATTCTCCAACTCAGTCGGCGCGTTACACGATCAGGCCGCATCGGAGCTATCGGAACATCATTCCAGGGCCGAAGCCCGAGCGCCCCATGCCCATGCCCATCATCGGCAGGACAATCTCGTCGGCCGCTTGCTTCTGCTCATCGCTCAGCTTTGCGTATAGTTTTTCCACTGCTGCCCTGACAGTCTTCACCTGTTCCAGACGCGCTTCGAGATGGGTCTGTTGGTAGGCCAGTCGCTGGGGCAGGGCCTTCTTCAGGAACTCACCGTCCTGGAATTCCTTGAGCATGCCCTGCATCAACGTGTTGTGCGACTCGGCCGTGCTGCGGATGACGCCGGCCAGTTCATCCCAGGAGGGCGTCTGCTCGTCGGTGATTTTCAGTTCCGTCTTGAGGAAGGCGAGGCGTCCGTCGATCCGATCGAGCATCTCGTCTGAATCATAGCCACCCATCGGGCCGCCCATGCCCCATTGACCCATCATCATCCGGCCCATGCCCCAACGAGGCCACCAACCAGAATCATTGTCTTCGGCCCCGGCCACAACCGGCATCGCGACAACACCCAGCATCAGCCCTGCTGCGAAAATAGTGCGTAGATTGAACATCGATCGTCTCCTTCACAGCGAGTTCCGAATGCTAAAGAAATCACACGGTGGCGGTGGCGACCTTGACCTGCGTCAACGAGCGCTGGCGGCATCGTCAATGCGGCATAGCCGCAGGTGCGGATTGCTGGGGGTGCATTCGTAAGGCGAGTGGTTTCCCAAGCTACCGGGGTCCCGCGCGATCGGAAGCATGCCTTTGGTGGAACTGACGCATCCCGGCGGGATTAGACGCGGGCGATTTTGCTGTGATATGTGGGTACACAGATGAACAGGGAAGCCGCTGCGGCTGCTTATGTGATGAGTGGATAAGCGGATCGCCCGCCTGAATATCGAGCATTTTCGACAGCGCCTGGCCGAGGAGCAAGATCAGCTCAAGCGGAAGGCATTGCTTGAATTGCTCGAGAAAGAAGAAGAAAAACTCAGAAAAGCCGAAGCGACCGATAAGGGAGCAAACGGGCGGAACAACAAATAGAGAAACGCGAAAGGCCCCTACACCTTGTTGGCTGGCTCCCATGGTCTCCAATGGGTGGGTGAGATATCAACCCTCTCCTTCGTGGCCGACTTGGTCCAGCCGGTCAGAATACGCCTGCAGGGAAAAACGAGAGCGTGAACGCCGTCCCCGTCCATGACGGCCAATTCCAAATCCCGATCGAAAGGGGCGGTCGATATTGGTTGCCACATGGATTTATTTTTGGACGGAATCGCCAAAAGGGCATTGACGCATGTCAAATCCGACGACCCGGCATCTTGCGTGCCGGGCACGGGAATAGGCTCCAAACGGAGATCAACAGTTGAGTTACCACTGTTGGGCCGCCACGTTCCGCAAGGTCTGCCATTTTTATCGTCTCGCTGCTGCGCAGGCCCGGCATGTGATTGTGCCTTCTGCTTTGGGTGTTGAGACGCGGGAAGACGCTCTCGATGGTGAAGCTGATTCACCAAGATTGATACGACAACCTGCCTCTGGTTATCAGATCAATGGCGCAATATCTGAAATTGCGAAATCCGGTTTGGTCCTTATGGGATTCCACCTAGGCTGCCGCAGCGGACCAGCGTTGGCCGTAAATGGCTTAGGCCGGCACGGGACTTGGGTGTAGAATGGTATGTCCTGGCAATGGAGGTAAGTCATGGACCGGTTCATTGCTCGCGCGAACATCGCCCATTTTCAGGATCTCCTCGCTCGCGAGACCGATCCGGAACAGCGGCGCGTCATCGAAGGCTTGCTGGCGTTGGAGCAGAAGAAGCTAGAAATAGCCGAAAGCCAAGCACGCGATCGGTCCCGCGAACCTGGCATCCCAGGAAGTATTGCCAAACTATCGCGCTGAGACGGCGCGCGGCAACACACCCTAGAGGAACGGTACCCGTTTCGCCGCCCGGCTTTGCTCTTAAGTAAACGAGGCTCGGCAAATTGCCTTCTCTCAAAGGGTCTCCGCGCGCCGGTCAGGCGCGCTGAGGATCACCCGCCGCGGCAATCAGGCGGCCTTGACGGTAATCTTCTTCTCGGCTTTTTGAGCCTCGGTCGTCTTTGGCAATTTGACCGTCAGCACACCCTTGGCGAAGGTCGCTTCGATCTTGTCGGCGTCGACGCCTTCAGGCAGTTGGAAGGAACGCTGGAAGGAGCCGTAGCGGCGCTCGGACAGGTAGTAGTCTTTTTCCTTCTCCTCTTTTTCCTCGGTCTTTTCGCCCTTGATGGTCAGTGTGCGGTTGGCGAGTTTGATCTCGACGTTCTTTTCGTCGATGCCGGGCAATTCGGCCGTGATCTCGTACTCCTTGTCCTTGTCGACGAGATCCATGGCCGGCGCGACCGACCAGCCCGCATTGCGCAGGGACGGCAGTTCGTGAGCGAACAGGGAGCGTGTCGAAGGCAGGCGAAAGTCGAACGGGTGAAAGTCGTCAAATAGCCGGTCGATTTCGCGGCGGAGGCTTTCGAACGGGGTGGTCCAATTGCCGGCTGGCGCCGGCGCAGTGCTCTTCTCGGTCCTGACAGGCAGTTTGGTGGCAGCTTCAGCCATGTTTCTTCTCCTTGAAGGTGAGTTGATGGCCAGGTGCCGCCGCCTCCACCCTTCCACCTTAGGTCTCCCAAGAGGCGCTAGAGCCGGAGGTCGGCGGACCCGCTTGCCAAGTGTCGTCGCCGAACTGGTCCGTTGCTTCGCGAATCCGCGGTTGTGCCGCAGGTCATCGCGCCCGCGTCGCCAAATCTAGCTCAGCCTAGCAAGAAC
This sequence comes from Mesorhizobium sp. P3_A2, assembly GCF_056403115.1. Lineage (NCBI taxonomy): Bacteria > Pseudomonadati > Pseudomonadota > Alphaproteobacteria > Hyphomicrobiales > Phyllobacteriaceae > Mesorhizobium > Mesorhizobium sp. P3_A2. Next base: position 820,854 of record NZ_JBFUGC010000001.1, on the reverse strand, counting down.
AGCATTAAAGCCCCTGCAAAGGGGCGGCTCATTGATCGAGATCAATGGCGGCAGAAAATGTCTCCGTTTGGGCCCGATGGCGATGCCATCAAGGGATCGTGCGCGGCGACATCGAACGCCGTCCGCCAGCAAGCTTAGCGCGTTGTGATGACTAAAAGTGCTCGCGTTCATATTCGACACAGGAGTAGCCGAGTGTCGAAAGACCATCGGCGAGATGGTCTGCAAGCAGCGGTGTCCCACAGAGATAGCCGGCAGTATGCTCGTTGTGCGCGTCAGCTGCCTGCTGGCGGACACTTTGCCACTCGTCGGCGGACTGGTCGTCGCGACCCAGCCACATCAGGGCCACCAGGTCGATTTGTGCGTCGACGGAGAGATCGGAAATCAGCGACTGCAATTCTTCGAGAACCGGGTCGTCGTCATGATCCTCAAGGATCGCGGCGGAATGATCGTCAGACGGATTGGAGGCGGGGTTGGGTTCGGTCACCGGATCCTTGGCATCGAACTCGCGCGCCTTCATGATGATGTAGCATACTGTTTCGAGCGGAACTTCGAGTTCGGTTTCGCCGTCGCCAATCCTGTTCGCTGCCCTTTCCATCATACCAGTTCCTTCAGTTGCTGTTCGTCGTCCCGTCCCCGGACGACGCGTTTGCCCGCCATAGGCCCACGTGTTTCGGTGACGACAACTCAAGCCAGACGACGGCGCCGAAATGCCTGCGTCAAGGAAACGCGCTAGTCGCCGTCATCGAACGGGTAAAGGTGGACTACCTTGAGTGTGACCGGGATGTCGTGGCCCTCGATCAGAACAGTGGCCCACCGGTCCCCCAGATCGTCTTGCCAAGTTTTGGCGACGCGGCACCTTACGGCCAGATCCATGCCAACCTCGACCTTGTCCGTTCTCTTTGCCATCATTGGACTCCCATTCGCTTTCGCCTCGACGCTGCTTTTCGCTTCCTGCTCTCCAGGGTCACCGCGTCAGTTAGAGAGCAGCCGGTTAATCGCCCCTTGCTTCAGCAAGGAACGGGTCATGCCGCCAAACGCCCATTCGCGGATGCGGCTGTGGCCATAGCCGCCCGCGACCACAAGTTCGGTGCCCATCGCCCGGGCGAGCTCACAGACGGCTTCGCAGGCGTCTTCTTTGCCGACGCCTAGAACCTCCGATCTCGCCTTGACGCCATGCCTCATCAGGAACCGGACGACGTCGCCGACACTTTCGCGGGCATCCCTCTGGTTCTGTTCCTCGATCGTCGCCACGAGCACATCTTGTGCGTCGGTCAGAAAGGGCAGTGCGTCGATGACCGCGCGCCGAGCTTCGCGAGTATCCTTCCACGCCACCACAACCTTCTTGGGGTCGGGCGGAGCAAGTTGGTCGGCCGCAATCAGCACGGGCCGTCCGGCCGACAGTACTAGCGTCCCTATATCGACCGCCCGGTGGTGATCGGCCATAGCGCCTGAAACCGGCGCTCCGGTTACGATGAGGTCGGCGGCGCGCGCATGCATCGCCAGCAGACGTGTCGGATCGCCAATCTCCTCGCGCCAGAGGGCATCGTCTCCGACGACACTCAGGAATTCTTCCTTCAGGATCTTCAGGCGATCCTCGATCTCGGTCCGGCGTTGTCGCATGATTTCCGCCGCCGCCATGCCGCCATCGTCACCAGGAACAAACACGTATGAATCGGCCGCGGCGAAACCGATCAGCGAGGCTTCGAAGCGTCGCGCCAACTCCAGTGCATAGGTCGCTCGCGGCGCTGCCGGAGAGTCGACATCGAGCTGAACCATGATGGTGTTGAAAGTCATTTTTCCTGCCTCCGATGAGATTTATCGCAGCATCGCCGGGGGTCTGATCTTGCGCCTTGATGCGCGTCAAAACCCGCCTGTCCTGGCAGTTCATCTGCGCAATTCGTCGTCGACGGCCGTGTCGCCGTCCGACAGCCAATCCAGGATCCGCCGGGCTTGGTCCGCATTGAGGGAAGCCTGACGCCCGCAAAGCATGGCGTCGCTGCGTCCAATTGCACGCCTGTTCTCTAAAGTCTGCCGCAGGACGAGCACCCTCGGCTTTGCAAATTGCAACCGGTCCTTTCGAAAGACAGGAGAGCTTCCGGTGAGACGCCGGAGGCTGTCGCCAAGAGAGGCGGTTCCCTTGGATGGAAATAGGCGCAACGCGGCATTGCTGCGGCGAAAATCAGAAGAATCCTGGCGGGCCTGCTTGCGCCAATCAGCATCTCGCCGCCTACATCGTCATCTCTGGTTCGAGAGCGCGTTCCTTCGCCGGTTCCGGAATTTCGGTCATGGTGGCTTCGGTCAAGAGCAGAACGCTCGCGACCGAGACGGCGTTTTCCAGAGCGATGCGCACCACTTTGGTCGGATCGATGATGCCGGCCTCGACGAGGTCGACGTATTCTTTGCGTCCGGCGTCGAAGCCGAAATTGCCGGTGCCTTCAATCATCTTGGCAATAACAACGCCACCGTCGACGGCGGAGTTCTCGGCGATCTGCCGAACCGGTGCCTCAAGTGCCCGCTTGAGGATCTGCACGCCGGTCCGCTCGTCGCCTTCGCAATGCTGCTCCTCGTCAGCCACCGTTGTGATGCAGCGCAATAGGGCAAGGCCACCGCCTGGCACGATGCCTTCGGCGACCGCAGCCTTGGTGGCGCTGATGGCATCGTCGAGAGCTTCCTTTTTCGACTTCATTTCAGCCTCGGTCGGCGCGCCGACCTTGATGACGGCGACGCCGCCTGCGAGTTTGGCCAGCCGCTCCTGCAGCTTTTCGCGATCATAGTCGCTCGTGGTGTTGTCGATCTCGCGCCGAATCTGTTCGGCACGGGCCTTGATTGCCTTCGGGTCTCCGCTGCCGCCGATGATCGTCGTATTGTCCTTGTCGACGACCACGCGCTTGGCCCGCCCCAGCTGCTCCATCGTGACATTTTCCAGTTTGAGCCCGAGGTCCTCGGAGATGACCTGTCCGCCGGTCAGGATGGCGATGTCCTGCAGCATGGCCTTGCGACGGTCGCCGAAGCCGGGCGCCTTGACGCCGCAATTTTTGAACGTGCCCCGGATCTGGTTGACGATAAGCGTCGCAAGAGCCTCGCCTTCGACCTCTTCTGCAATCACCAGCAATGGCGAACCGGACTTCGCCACCGCCTCCAGCAGCTTGATAAGGTCGTTCAGCGAAGCAATCTTCTTCTCCACGATCAGCACCAGCGCGTCTTCAAGGACCGCTTCCATCTTCTCCGGATCGGTCACGAAATACGGTGACAGGAATCCGCGATCGAACTGCATGCCTTCGACAACCTCCAGAACCGTCTCCGTGGTCTTCGCTTCCTCGACCGTGATGACGCCTTCGCCGCCGACCTTCTCCATCGCCTCGCCGACCAGTTCACCGATGAGCGGGTCGTTATGCGCGGAGATCGTCGCCACCTGCTCCTTCTCGCGGCGGGTCGAGACCGGTCGGGATATCTGCTTGAGCGTCTCTATGGCCCGTTTTGTTGCACGATCGAGACCACGTTTGATATCGATCGCACTGGCGCCGGCGACAACGTTACGCACGCCGTCGGCAAATATAGCATGGGCCAGAATGGTCGACGTGCTGGTGCCGTCCCCGACCATGTCCCCGGTTTTCTCGGCCGCCTGCCTGAGCATCCGCGCGCCGAGATTCTCCTCGGGATCCTTCAGGTCGAATTCCTTGGCGATGGTCACCCCGTCATTGCAGACGATGGGAGCGCCCCACTTCTTTTCGATCAAAACCGATTTCGAGCGCGGCCCGAGCGTCACGCGCACGGCGTCGGCGAGCTGGGTTGCGCCACGCAGAATCTTTTCGCGCGCGGCTGAACGAAACAGTACCTGTTTGTGAGCCATGGCCATCTCCGAGAACTGTACCCTGGTTTAGCTAACAGGGTTCCGGTCTGTCGGCTTTGACACGCATCAATCGCGATCAAGGGCCATGTTGACGAAGATCAATGACGACGGGACGCGTTACCTGCGTGATGGGATCAATCCAATCTGGAGGAGGACTATGCGGACGAATGAAACGCCCCGATACGACGACAGCGTGAATACCACCGGTTGCTGCCCCAGGTTCAATCCCGAGGGCTGGGACGGTCAGGAACTGCACTTCAAGGGCAAGCGGTTTGTCAAAGCGAAAACCCATAGCGTCATGCACATCCCGATGAACATGGGCAGCGTGTTCGCGCGCGTTAACCAGCACATCGATGGCGTCGGGGCATCCGACCCCGATCAGTTCATCGTGCTGAGCAGAGAGATCTCACCCTGGAGCAGCGAGCATCTGTTTGCGGTTTCGAAAGCGGTCCCCGATGAGGAGATGACAACGCTGAGCGGTGACTTCCTGACGAAAGTATTTGAGGGCCCATACAGCCAGGCCAGGGAATGGCACGATGAGATGCAGCAGATCGCGTGCGATGGAAAATCAGAGCCAGGCGACGTATATTTCTTCTACACGACATGCCCGAAATGCGCCAAAGCCTACGGGAAGAACTATATTGTGGGCGTTGCGGCCATTTGAGTGGCGGCCTGAGGACGAACCCGGAGGTGAGAGACAATGCCAGCAATGTCCCGCTCCACCGAGGCTATCGTCGGAATAGAATCCGCGGCCGAGACCGTGTTTGCCTATCTTGATGACCACAGGCATCTGGGTGCCTATATGAGCACCTCGTCATGGATGATGCTCGGTTCGAAAATGGACTACGAATTCGATGCAGGTGAAGCCCGCTTGAGGCGACAGGTCCCGGCTTCGAGTCTTCATCGAATACAACCTGCCGGAAGCGGCACCGTCCCGTTGGCTTGGCCTGATCTTTGCGAATGCGTACGCGCGCTGGTGTACTGGCCGGAGGGCGAAAGACGCAGCCCGTTATTTCGCAACGGCGGGGGCTCAGGCAGTCCCTTCGACAGGCTGAGCGAGACGAGCGGCGGCTTCGAACCAGGTTCCGCTTTCACCTCTGACGATTTCGCTGGCATCATCGAGCTTGCCGATCGCTGCAGGTTTGCCCGTTGCATTAGCGAATTCGATTGCGGCGCTGACCTTGGGCCCCATGGAGCCCGCCGCAAAATCCCGCCCGGATATCTCCGTCGTTGCAACCCGACGGAGCGCCCGGGCGGTGGCGGTGCCGTAACCAGTATAGACCGCATCGACATCGGTCAGCATCAGCAGCATGTCGGCCTTCAGCTGACGCGCGAGAAGTGAACTCGCCAGATCCTTGTCGATGACCGCTTCCACGCCGCAAAGACTACCGTCGTCCCGGGCTATCACCGGAACGCCGCCGCCGCCGGTGCAGATGACGATCACGCCGCGCTCGACCAGGAACGAGATCACTGAAGCTTCCAGGATCACCAACGGCTTGGGCGAAGGCACCACGCGGCGCCATTTGTTCCCATCGGGGGCGATCTGCCAGTCGCGCTCGCTGGCAAGCCTGCGTGCGGTTGCCTCATCGTAGACGGGGCCGATAGGCTTCGTCGGGTGAGCGAAAGCCGGATCGTGCGGATCGACCTTAACCTGTGTCAGCAGGGTCGCAAACAGCCTCTCCTTGAGGAGGTTGCCGAGCTCCTGTTCAATGACGTAGCCGATCATCCCTGCGCTTTCGGCGCCAAGCACGTCGAGTGGAAAAGTCCCACCATCTGAAGTTGCCGCTGCCTGCAGGGCCAGAAGTCCCACCTGCGGGCCATTACCATGGGTGACGACAATCGAGTGCCCGTCGCTGATCAGATCCGCCAATACAGCCGCGGCGCGCACGATGTTGGCGCGCTGATTGCCGGCGGTCATCGGTTCTCCGCGACGCAACAGTGCGTTCCCGCCGAGCGCAACGACGATAAGCATCTCAGTTGCCGATCGTGGCGACGAGCAGGGCCTTGATCGTGTGCATCCGGTTTTCGGCCTGGTCGAAGACGATCGACGCGGCCGACTCGAACACCTCGTCGGTGACCTCCATGCAGTCGATGCCGTATTCTTTGGCGATGAAGGCCCCGATCTCGGTCTCGGTGTCGTGGAACGCCGGCAGGCAATGCATGAATTTGACGTGGGGGTTGCCGGCGGCGGCCATCACCTCGCTGGTGACCCGATATGGCGTCAAAAGGCGAATGCGCTCGGCCCAGCCCGATTTGTCCTCGCCCATCGACATCCAGACGTCGGTGTAGATGAAATCGGCGTCCTGGACGCAGCCCGTCACGTCCTCGTCGAGCCGGAAACGGCCACCGCTGCGTTCCGCCAGGTCCCTGACATGAGCGCAGAATTCCTCGTCCGGCCAGAGTTCCTTTGGCGAGGCGATGCGCATGTCGACGCCGACCTTGGCTGCTCCGAGTGCCAGCGACAGCGCGACATTGTCCCGGCCCTCACCGACGAAGGTGACGGTCATGTCCGAAAGATGCTTGTGCGTAAATTCACGCATGGTCATCAAATCGGCGAGGATCTGCGTCGGATGCGCCTCGTCTGTGAGACCGTTATAGACCGGCACGCCGGCATGCGCGGCAAGCAGTTCGGCCTGGTGCTGGCCAAAGCCGCGATACTCGATCGCATCATACATGCGGCCGAGCACGCGCGCTGTGTCCTTCATGGATTCCTTGTGACCGATATGGCTGCCAGTGGGGCCGAAATAAGTGACGTGAGCGCCCTGGTCATAGGCCGCCACTTCGAACCCGGTGCGTGTGCGCGTCGAGTCCTTTTCGAAGATCAGCGCGATGTTCTTCCTGACAAGACGCGGAATTTCGTGCCCGGCGAGCTTGGCGGCCTTGAGGTCAGCGGCCAGTTTCAGAAGAAATCGGATTTCGTCGGCCGTGAGATCGTCCAGCGTGAGCACGGAGCGACCGTGAAGATTGATCGACATGGGGATTTCCTTTCGGGTCAGATCGGGTCACGGGCAATCGGACAGGTCATGCAGTGCCCGCCGCCGCGGCCGCGGCTGAGTTCGGCGCCTTCGACCGTGATCACTTCAATCCCGGCACGGCGCAGCAGCGTGTTGGTGTAGACGTTGCGGTCGTAGCCGATGACCACGCCGGGCTCGACCGCAACGACATTGTTGCCATCGTCCCATTGCTCGCGCTCGGCCTCGTAACGGTCGCCGCCCGTGGCGATGATCCTCAGGGACTTCAGCCCAAGTGCTTCCGCAACCACCTCGGTGAACGGTTTTTTCTCATCGGTGACCTCAACCGCCGACTTTCCGCCGCCTGGCCGTAGCGAGAAGGTGCGCAGCTGCTCGACCACTGGCGGATACATGGTCGCCAAATCGCGGTCGCAGAAAGTGAAGACGGTATCGAGATGCATGAAACTGCGGTCCCGCGGCATCAGCGCGGCAATCACATGCGTGGCTTCGCCGGCTGCGAACAGGCTGCGGGCGAGGTCGCCCACCGCTTGTGGCGTGGTGCGCTCTCCCATGCCGATGAGAACCGTTCCGCCACCAATCGGCATGACATCACCGCCTTCGAGGCTGGTGCCTGTTCCCAAATCCGGTGAAACAAAGGGGACGCCGCTGTCGCGAAAGCGAGGGTGGAAGCGATAGACGGCTTCGACATTGGCCGCTTCCGGGCGCCTAGCGGGCCAGTACATGGCGTTGACCGAAACCGAAGCGTAAATCCAGCATGAGCTGTCGCGGGTGAAAAGCTGGTTTGGCAGCGGCGGCAGCACGAAATCCTGGGGGGCGAGCGTCCTTCCGGTCAGGCCTTTGGGCTCGAAAGGAAGCTCCGCCCGGGCAATGCCGCCGACAAGGTAAGACGCCAGTTGCTCCGACGGCATCTCGTTGAGCCATCCGCGCAGCTCGTCGACCATGTCGAGCCCGACGACGCCGGGATGGACCCGGCGGTCAAGAAGCCAGTCGCGTGCCTTGGTCAGGCCCATTGTCTCAGCCAGGAGCTCCCCGAAGGAATGCACGAGCACGCCGCGTTCGCGCAACGCATCGACGAAGACGTCGTGCTCCTGGCGGGCCCGCTTCACCCACAGCACGTCGTCGAACAGCAGCGCCTTGCAGTTCTCCGGCGTCAGCCTGCGCAGGCTGAGATCCGGACGATGGACCATCACCTCACGCAGACGCCCGACCTCGGAATGGACACCCAGGCTTGTCATCGCGTCAATCCTCTCACAGCGGGCTGACGGCGCCGGTCCACATCTCGTAAACGGCGAGAATGGCGACGGCGACGAGGGCTGCGGCGAGTACCGCTTCGGTAGGATGGAACACGCGCTGATTGGTTTCGCGGCGCGCCCAGATGTAGAAGAGGATGCCGGGAGCATAGAGGATCGCGCACATGAACAGGTATGCGGGACCCGCCGCGTAGACGAGCCACAGCCCGTAGACCGTCGCCAGCAGGCCGGCGAAAAGCGGACCGGCGCGTTGCTCGCCGGTCTCGTAGCTCTCTCCGGTCAGCGCAAGCTTGGCCGCGTAAGCTCCCGAAAAGATGTAAGGAACCAGGATCGCGGCAGACGCGATGTAGAACAGCGCCTGGTAGGTGCTCTGCGCGAAAAGGGTGATCACCAGGAAGGCCTGGACGAGTAGGTTTGTGATCAGAAGCGAGATCGACGGCACGCCGCGATCGCTTTCGCGGCCGAAGAATTTAGGCATCGTGCCGTCCTTGGCGGCGACGTGCGGAATTTCGGCAGCAAGCAGCGTCCAGCTCAGGAAGGCGCCGACCACGGACACGACAAGCGCGATGTTGATGAGGATGGCGCCCCAGGGGCCGACAACCGCCTCCAGCACACCGGCCATCGATGGGTTCTTCAGTACGGCGAGTTCGGGTTGGTTCAGGATGCCGAGCGATAGCAGCGACACCAGGGCATAGAGCGCGAGGCAGGTGAAGAAGCCGAGAACTGTCGCGGTGGCGATGTCTTTGCGGCGCTCGGCACGGCCGGAAAATACGCTGGCGCCTTCGATGCCGATGAACACCCAAAGCGTCACCAGCATCGTGCTCTTCACCTGTGCGGTGATCGAGCCGAGACTGGCGTTGCCCAGACCGGTGAAATCGAGCGACCAGACCTGTAGTTGGAAGGCGACGGCAACAACCCCGACGAACAGGACGATCGGAGCGATCTTTGCCACCGTGACGATGAGGTTCACGACCGCTGCCTGCCGGATGCCGGCGAGAACCAGGACGTGGATCAGCCACAGCAGGATCGATGCACCGAGCACCGCCTGCCAGGTGTTTCCATCGCCGAAGGCCGGAAAGAAATAGGACAGGGCGCTGAACACGATCACTGCGTAGGAAACGTTGCCGACCCAGGCGCTGATCCAGTACCCCCAGGCGCTGTTGAAGCCGATGAAGGGGCCGAAGCCGGCCTTGGCGTAAGCATAGGGGCCGGCATCGAGCTCGGGCTTGCGGGTCGCAAGCGATTGATAGACGAAAACCAACGCCAGCATACCGACCGCGGTGATGGCCCAGCCAATCAGGATCGCGAGGGGACCGGCACCTGCTGCCATGTTCTGCGGCAGGCTGAACACGCCGGAGCCGACCATGGAACCGACAACCAATGCGGTCAGGGAACCCAGTCGAAGTTTCGTTGGCGCCGCAGTCGCCACTTTCGGAACAGGGATGTTTAAATCAGCCGTAGTCACGATGCTCTCCCAGGTTTGAGGCTCTGATGGGAGGCAATGAACAGGAAGATGGGGCTGCCAGCTTTGATGCCGGTCAAATAAGAATTTGATTTCCAAAGGTGTGAGTTGAGGGTTCACGTACCTCACTCGACCAGAGATCGTTTGATCCTCGTCAACGTCAACACGAAATCGCCTCTTCATATTCAGGCTGTTCAATCCAGCGAGCGCGGCCCGCTCCCAAGCAGAGGTGCAATCATGAACAACAATATCTTGAGGCAGGACATCATCGATGAGCTGGAGTTTCAGCCGAGCATCGACGCGGCCAATATCGGCGTCGCGGTTGACAACGGCGTGGTCACTTTGACCGGCCATGTGTCGACCTATGCGCAGAAGGCAACCGCGGAAGAGGCGGTACGCCGCGTCAAGGGTGTGAAGGGTATCGCGCAGGAAATCGAAGTGCGGCCTGTCGGCAGCAATCTGACGGCCGACGACGAGATTGCCAAGCGCGCTCTGCACTCGATCAGTTGGAACACCGTCGTTCCCGACGGAGCGGTACAGGTCAGGGTCCAGAATGGCTGGGTGACGCTCACCGGCAAGGTGGAGTGGCAGTATCAGAGATCCGCAGCCTACGCCGCCATTCGATATCTGGCTGGCGTGCTCGGCGTGCACAACAGCATCGAGGTGCTGCCACACGCAACGGCGCCCGATGTGAAAAAGCGCATCGAGGATGCCTTGAAACGCAGCGCGGAAGTCGAGTCGAAAGCGATAGAAGTGAACGTGTCCGACGGCAAGGTTACCTTGAAGGGCAAGGTCAACAGTTGGGCCGAGCGTCGCACCACAGAGCGCGCTGCCTGGGCGGTGCCCGGCGTGCGTATGGTCGAAGATCACCTTACAATCGCTTGACGCATCGGAACGTCTAAGAGAAGCGGATCACCATCCGCTTCCCGTGTTCCTTACGGCACGCTCAGGAGCAGTCATGAGAGCAATGGTGCTCGAAAGGGCCGGCGCCCCTCTCAAGCTGGTCGACAGACCCGATCCTGTACCTGGACCGGGCGAGATAAGGCTGAAAGTCGAGGCATGCGCGGTCTGCCGGACCGATCTGCATGTGGTTGACGGTGATCTGCGTCATCCGAAATTGCCGCTCATCCCCGGCCACGAGATCGTCGGCGTCATCGATTCCGTCGGTAAAGGCGTCGCACGTTACCGAATCGGACGCCGCGTTGGCGTAGCCTGGCTCGGGCACACTTGCGGCCATTGTCCGTACTGCCTCGAAGGGAGTGAAAATCTCTGCGATCAGCCAGATTTTACCGGCTACACACGCGACGGCGGTTTCGCCAGCCATGTGGTTGCTGATGCGCGCTTCGCCTTCGATCTGGATTCGGATGCCGACCCCGTGTCCTTGGCGCCGTTGCTTTGCGCTGGGTTGATCGGCTGGCGATGCCTGAAGAAAGCCGGCGACGGCAAGCGGCTCGGGATTTTCGGCTTCGGCGCCGCCGCGCATATCGTCGCCCAGATAGCGATCTGGCAAGGTCGTGAAGTCTTTGCCTTCACCCGGCCCGGTGACAGTGAAGCACAGAAATTCGCTCGCTCGCTTGGTGCGACCTGGGCAGGCGGTTCGGACGAATCTCCGCCCAGACAGCTCGATGCCGCCATCATCTTCGCTCCTGTCGGTGACCTGGTGCCGATCGCGCTTGGTGCCGTCCGCAAGGGCGGCCGGGTGGTTTGCGGCGGCATCCACATGAGCGACATTCCGGCGATGGCCTATGAGCTGCTTTGGGAAGAGCGTGAACTGGTGTCGGTGGCAAACCTGACGCGCCTCGACGCGGAAGAGTTCTTTCCCATTGCCAAGCGCGCGCGGGTGCACACGCACACCAAGGTTTACCCTCTGGAACAGGCCAATCAGGCATTGGACGATCTGAGGCAAGGGAGATTGAGCGGCGCCGCCGTCCTGGTGCCATGATCCGAGCCACAGCGGGAAGACAAAGACGATGTGCTCCGCCCAGACGATCGCTTCGGTCTTGCCCTTGCTTCCAAGCAGGCGCCTCATCTGATGAGAGGAAGTGTTAGCGGCTTCAACGAAGGGACGCGGAGGCCTCCGAACGAAGAGGTCACCGGTTCGTGTCAGGAGCGCCCGGTTCGACATGAGCCCTATTGTGCTGATCCGCAGGCGCCTGGAGAGAGTTGTGCGTTCATCTCGGCTTGTGTTGCCGTACCACTTTCCACTCATGCCAGATCAGCACCATGACGATCGCGTCGAAGAGGGTAAGGACAAGCAGGCCCAACGAATGGGTGTAGGAATAGCGATACACCTGGTAGATCATGAATGCGCCCAATGCAGCGAGCGAAGCCGGATACGACCACAGCTTGCCTCTCAAAAGCCCGATAACCAAGAGCAGCTTTATCAGGCCGTGGCTGAGCAGGTAGAAGGCGTAGAAATGCTCGCTGGCGACGGAAAAATGGCTCGCCATCTGCGACAGATGGCCGGCAATGAAATCATTCGGATCTTCGATCAGTTCGTCCTGCGTGACGGCATTGACCCAAGCGGCAATTGTGTCGGTGCTGACGACATAAAGCAGGAGCCCGCCGACGCATTCGATCAGGGCGTGCGCACCCTTGAGCCAGACTCCAATCTCGAAAATCTGATGGATACGGCGCTCATCGACAGGCTTCACAATGCACCTCGCGGTCAACAACGGAACCAGACAATGGACGCAGCCCTCAGGCGACAACGAGTCGAACGTAGACCAGGACCAGCCATCACTCCATGTCCATCACCGTCAGAAAGGGCGAAGCCGGCATCATATCGGCAACAGTAAATTGTCGCTTGGCGTCACCCATCATGCCTTGTACAGAATCTTCCTCTTTTGTGCCCCTCATCCTATCGGGCGGAAGAGCCCGTCTCATATGCCAAGAGCGTTGTGTTGCTGTCGCTTGCCTTTGTTGGCCGTAAGATCGTCGAAAAAGGCGGCCCCGTGGGTCCGGCACGGGTAAAACCGGTCACCAAGGAGAACGCGACGACGCGTCGCTGCGGTCCAGCGGCCAAGGATAGCTCCAAACCTTCATCGGCACCTGCGCGCCGCTTTCGCCAAGCATCCAACGCAATGACCGCGATGAGGTTGCCTAAGAGTGCGCAAGAGCCGTTACCGCGACCCCACATTGTGCGCGCTACTCGGCGGCTGCCATCGTCGGTGTGGCGACCGAAGCGAACACGCTTGGCTCGACAATCGGAACTACAACGCGGACGCCCTTAGAGTTCGCGGACCATCTCCTCAAGCAGGCGACGCACATCGTTTGCGGCCTGGGCCAGCTCGCGATTATCAATGGCGCCCATCGAGGCGACCGGATCCACTGCTGCGACCTCTACCTTTCCTGGTCCGACCTCGGTGACGATGACGTTGCAGGGCAGCATGGTCCCGACCTTGTCATCTGCCTGCAGCGCGCGCCAAGCGAAGTGCGGATTGCAGGCGCCCAGAATAACGTATGGCTTGAAATCGGCGCCCAGCTTGGCTTTCATCACTTGCTGCACGTCGATCGAGGTCAGAACGCCAAAGCCTTTGTTTGCGAGCTTGTTGATCACATGGTTGATTGCCGTGGCGAACGGCATATCGACGATCTTGCTGAAATAGTAGCTCATCAACTCTCCAATCGTTGACCGCAAGCGCTCACGGCACTGCGCGAACGGTCGCCCGGAACCTCGCGCAACAGTTAATCGGGATCCCCGGACGAGGCTTTGATCCAACGCAACGAAGGGACAGAATCGATGGTGATTATTGCCCACGAACAGGAGACATGCGGGTGACGATCCGAAATCTCGAACATGCGTTCGCCCCGAAGTCGGTTGCGGTGTTCGGGGCGTCGGTGCGCGACGGCTCTGTCGGGCGTGTCGTCTTCGACAACATCGTCAATGGCGGTTTCGAAGGCGAGATCTGGCCCGTCAACCCGAAATATTCAAAAGTGGCTGGTCGACGCTGCCACGCGAAGGCGGCCGACCTGCCAAGCATACCTGATCTCGGTATCATCGTGACGCCGCCGGCTACGGTTCCCGGCATCGTCCGTGATCTCGCTGAGAAGGGTACGCGGGCGGCGGTTGTTATCACCGCGGGGCTGACGCGCGAGAACGGCTTGCGTCAGGCGATGCTCGACGCTGCCAAGCCCACGCTCTTTCGCATCATCGGGCCGAACACGGTCGGGCTAATGATCCCGCCGGTGAAGCTTAATGCCGGATTTGCGCATATGGCCGCCAAGCCTGGCAACATCGCGCTGCTGTCGCAATCTGGCGCTATTGCCACGTCGCTGATTGACTGGGCGGCAGACAACAATGTCGGCTTCTCTCAGATTATCTCGCTCGGTGACATGGCGGATGTCGACGTGGGAGATTGTCTCGACATGCTGGCGGGCGACATGCACACGCGCGCCATCGTGATGTATCTCGAAACAATTCCCAATCCGCGCAAGTTCATCTCGGCCGCCCGTGCGGCGGCGCGGATCAAGCCGGTGATCGCAATTAAATCGGGTCGGCACGAGCAATCGGCCAAAGCGGCTGCGACCCACACCGGAGCGCTGTCGGGGGCTGATCGTGTCGTCGATGCGGTATTGCTGCGCGCAGGCATCCTGCGTGTCAAAGGCCTGACCGAGCTGTTTGATGCCGCTGAAACGATCGCCCGCTTTACTCCGCTCAAACGGGCCCGCGTCGGCCTCGTCACCAATGGCGGCGGGGCAGGGGTATTGGCCATCGATCAACTCATGGAGTGCCAAGGGGAACTGGCCGCGCTATCACCCGCCACCATCGAACGCCTGAATGCCGTATTGCCTCCAACATGGTCGCACGCCAATCCGGTCGACATCATCGGCGATGCCCCGCCGGAGCGCTACAGGGCCGCCGTCGAAGCTGCAGCGGCCGACCCCGGAACGGACGTCGTCCTGGTGATGAATTGTCCAACGGGGCTGGGCTCGCCACTTGCCGCGGCAAGCGCGGTAGCGGAACTCACAAGGCAAGGGATGATCGCCGGCAAACCGGTCCTGACGTGCTGGCTCGGTGAACACACGGCGCGCGCCGGGCGGCAAATCCTTCAGGATGCCGGCATTGCCAGTTTCGAAACGCCGGCTGACGCAGCAACGGCCGTCTCCTACCTCAGCGAATGGTCGCGTGCCCAGCGGGCACTGATGCGCACTCCGTCGAGCCTTAGCGAGGACGTGACGAGCGATCGGGAAGCCGTGCTTGCCATATTCAGGCAGGTCGCGAGGGAAGGGCGGCGAATGCTGACCGAGCCCGAAGCCAAGGCGGCAATATCCGCCTACGGCATCCCGGTAGCCGAAACGATAGTTGCCAGATCTGCGGCGGAAGCGGAAGCCGCGGCGGGCCGGCTCCTCAAGACGTCTGAACAGGTCGTCGTCAAACTCTTGTGCAAGGCGATCTCGCACAAGTCGGACATTGGCGGGGTGGTGCTTGGCATCGCTGACGCCGCTGTCGCCGGCGATGCCGCACGCGCGATCGAAGCGCGCGTGCGCAGCCATGCACCGCAAGCCGATGTCGAAGGCTATGCCGTTCAGCCGATGGTGGCTCGGAAACAGGCGCAGGAACTCATCCTCGGCATGAGCCGGGATCCGATCTTCGGGCCGGCCATCCTGTTTGGAGCTGGCGGCGTGGCGGTCGAGGTGATGAACGACACGGCGATCGCGTTGCCACCGCTCGACGACGTTCTTGCCGGTGACCTGATCGCGCAAACGCGGATCGGCCGCCTGCTTGCCGGGTTTCGCGATCGCAAGCCCGCGAACCGGCAAGCGATCATTGCAGCACTCAACGGCCTGTCGCAGATGATCGTCGACTTTCCGTGCCTGGTTGCGGTGGACATCAATCCGCTGCTGGCCGACGCCGAGGGCGTGGTTGCGCTCGACGCCCGCATCGAGATCGAGCCGGAACGCGTGGAGGAGGCGGGGCCTAACCCCGCACTTGCCATCAGGCCTTATCCTTCGGGTTGGGAGAAGGAGTTTTTGGGAGGCAGCACGCACTATCACATCCGGCCGATCAAGCCGGCCGACATCGCTCTCTATCCGGAATTCCTTGCCAGGATTTCGCCTGACGATCTGCGTATGCGCTTTCTGTCGCCAAGCAAGAGCTTTTCCGACCAGATGTTGAAGCGGTTCACCCAACTCGACTACGACCGCAACATGGCTTTCGTTGCGCTGGAGACAGGCACCGGCGCTTTGGCGGGCATCAGCCGACTCTCCTGCGATCCCGACCACCTTCGCGCCGAGTACGCCTTGCTGGTGCGTTCGGATCTGCAGGGGCACGGCCTGGGCTGGGCATTGCTCAGGCAGATCGTTGATTATGCAAAGGCCGACGGGATCGGCCGGATCGAAGGCATCGTGCTCAGCGAGAACACGAGGATGCTGGCCATGTGCCGCGAATTCGGCTTCTCGATCGCCCATCTTCAGGACGAACCCGGTCTTGTCGAGGCCCAGCTCCAACTGCGTTAAGGTCGATCATCTGCCGTACCTTTCAGGAGGCCGTGCGCAGGGTCTCGGGCGCATCGCTGTGGGAAAACCTTCTCAGCTCTTTCACGATATCAGTAAGCTTCCGATCGGCATTGATCCTGCGCCAGCTCGTTTGGGTGGCATCTCGCTGCAATTGCCGCGAGAGGATATCTATGGTGGCGTCGGAAGGGCCACCCTTGCGCTCGCTGACCCGTTGCCACAGAACAAGCGGATCCGCTTCCAACCAGAACCCGGCAAAAGCCACACCCCTGGCGCTTGCCGCCTTCTCGATATGGTTACGATCGGCGGGCCTGTCAAACACGGCATCAGCGACAACCGATCCACCCTCCGCAAGGATCAGACCTGCGCGCCATGCCATTTCGCTATAGACGCGGGCGGATACCTCGGGTCGATAGGCTCTGTCCGGCAGCCTGGTCTCAGCGGGCACCCCATGCATCGCTTTGCGGATGCGGTCGCTTTCGACAATGCGGGCGCCGGGTGGCGCTCCGATATAAACCGCGAGCGCCTCAGCGACCGTCGTCTTGCCGGAGCCGCTGAGGCCGCCGATGGCAACGAGCTGCGGCGGTGTTTGCTGGAGAAATGTTCGGGCAAGGTCGAAATAGGATCTGGCCTCTGCGATCAATTTGTCGGAGTCGGCGCTGCCTTCCTCGACCTGGGTTGCGGTGACATGGGCGCGTACGGCAGCCCGCACCGCCATGAAAAAGGGCAGCAGGATAAATCCGTCCTCGTCGTCGGCTTCGTCGAGATAGCGGTTCATCACAAGATTGGCGAGCTGGGGAAACCCGCGATGCCAAAGGTCCATCAACAGGAAGGCAAGGTCGTAGAGGACGTCGATGCTGGCGATCTGGTCGTTGAATTCGATGCAATCGAAGAGGCGGGGCTCGCCGTCGAAAAGGCAGATGTTGCGCAGATGCAGATCGCCATGGCACCGACGGATCTTGCCCGCGGCTTCCCGGCGGTCCAGCAATCCGGAATGCCGGGTGATGGCCGTGCGGAAGGCCTCGGCAAAAGTCTCGATCTCGGGTTTTGTGAACACATGACTGGTGGCAAAGCCGGCCTCGTTGATGTCAAGTACACCTGCCAGATTGGAAGAGCCGCTGCCATTGTGGACCGTCGGCGCCGTACGGTGGTAGCCCACGATCATGCGCGCAACCGCAGTCATCAACGCTGGCGTCAATTTTCCCGCGGTTGCCATGCTGTCGAGAAGCTTCGATTGGTCGAAGCGGATCATCTCGATCGCCGCATCGACCATTTGTCCGGTGCCATCGAAAGCCAACTTGCCGTCCGCCTCACGCGTGATATGCCGCACCCCCAGGTAAAGGCCGGGCGCGGTCTTCGAGTTGAGTTCCACCTCTTTGTCGCAAGCGGCCAGCCTTAGGGCCGGCGCCGAGAAATCCACATAAGGCAGCTTGACCGCCCGCTTCATCTTGTAGGCACGCTGGCCAGTTAGAAAAATGCGCGAGATATGGGTTTCGATCGCCTCGACAGGTCCGGCCGCACCATACGAGGAAGGGTCAAGCAGAAACGCGACGGCAGCTTGCTGGTCGTCAACGATCATTTACGCCTCCTTCGTGTCTGCACCACGCAACATTGTCCCTTCGGGAGCTATTGCTGCAGCGTCTGCACATAACCGGCCAACTCATGGATCCGTTCCTCGGTGACGATTTCGCCAGCGTTGGGGCCGTATCTCTTCACGTCGGCAGGCAGAAACTGGTTGCCCCATACCGGCATGTCGCGCTCGCCATGCGCCGGCACCATTACGCGGCCGTCGATCACGGCGTAGACGCGCCAGTAAGGGAATTCACCGCCATTGCGCCTGGAGATGCGCGTCAAGTCGCTGGGGCGCTGCATCAGTTCGTCGCCCAACGGTCCATCGCCCTTGCCGTCCGGGCCATGGCAGACGGCGCACGAGTTCATGTATTCGGACTTGGCGTCGCCGAGGTCCTGCGCACTGGCCGTCTCGAAGATCATGCCAGCGAGAGCCGCTCCGATCAGGAATTTCATCAGTGGTTTCCCTCATTGATTGCCTGAAGCCTACAGCTTTGGCTGGCCAACACGTTGATGCGGATCAAATGGCCACCACAGCCGACGTTTGACCCAGCGCAATGAACGCCCCAACTCATCTCGCTACGCTTCAGCAACGATTGAATCGTCAAGCAAAATCAGGAGTTGTTGCCATGACTTTCAAGACACTGCTTACGGTTAGCGGACCAAACCGGGGCGAGGGCGACCTGTGCGAACAAGTCGGCGCCCACCGTGACAGTCTCGCCGGCGAGGCAGACGGCGGCCGGCTGCTGACGGTCGCACGCTCGATCCATGCCGACCTGATCGTCCCCAGCGCCTATGGGCATAGCTGTCTGCGGGAATGGGCATTCGGAGGCGTCACCCGCACGCTGATAGAAGAGGGCGACGTCAACCCCTTCATGTCGTATCGATGATCTCGCGTATCGTACCCAGCGAAGTTGACCAGCAATCCGTCCCCGATGGCGGTGCCTATTGGTCGATCGAGACCAATGACCTCCTGCGACTCCTAAAGACGTCTGCCTTGGGCCTTGCCACTTCCGAGGCCGCATCCAGGCTTGCAGAATTCGGCCGAAACACGCCAGCCTCGCTGTCCGGTACGTCGGCGTTGACCGTCTTTGTCCGGCAATTCCGCAGCCCACTGGTCCTGATCCTTATTTTCGCGGCCACTGTGTCGGCTTTCGTCGGCGAGGGGCAGGAGGCTGCAATCATCGGTTCGATCGTGCTGGCAAGCTGTATCCTCAGCTTTACCCAGGAGTACGGCGCGTCGCGTGCCACAGAAGCGCTGAAACGGCGCATTTCGCGAAAGGCTGTCGTGCTGCGTGATGGAATCGAGTGCTCGGTTGCTGCCGAAGATATTGTGCCGGGCGATGTGATCCGGCTTTCTGCCGGAAACCTCATTCCCGCGGACGGTATCATCCTGGACGCGCGCGATTTCAATGTCAGTGAGGCCGTGCTGACCGGCGAAACCTTTCCCGTGGTGAAGGCACCAGGACGGGCGTCGCCAGAGGCCTCCCTCGCACAGCGCACCAACGCGGTCTTCACCGGCACATCGGTCCGCAGTGGCACTGCAACCGTGCTTGCGGTAGCCACCGGCACCAGCACCGAATTTGCATCAATAGCCGCGGCCTTGGAGCGACAAATTCCCGAAACAGGGTTTGCTCAGGGTATCAGGCTGTTCGGCTATCTGATGACCGAGATCATGTTGGCGATTGTCATCCTGGTGTTCTTCGCCAACCTGATGCTCCATCGACCGCTGATTGAATCAATGCTGTTTTCGCTGGCACTCGCGGTTGGTCTAACGCCGGAACTTCTTCCGGCGATCATCAGCGTGACGCTTGCTCGAGGTGCCCGGGCTATGGCGGCCAATGGCGTCATCGTGCGCCGTCTCGACGCCATCGAGAATCTGGGCAGCATGGACGTGCTTTGCACCGACAAGACCGGCACGCTGACGGAAGGCGTGATCCATCTTGACGCATGGCTTGATGTCGACGGCAATTCGTCAACCGACATCCTGCTTTGGGCACGCCTCAATGCGACCCTCCAAACGGGACTGAAGAACCCGCTGGACGAAGCGATCGCAGGTGTACCGGGCGAGGGCGCTTCACTGGCTGCTTTCACCAAGGTCGACGAGATCCCCTATGATTTCATCCGCAAGCGCCTATCCGTTGTCGTGCGGGGCAAGGATGCCGAAGATCTTCTGATCACCAAAGGCGCTGTACTGAATGTCCTCGAAACGTGCGGCTTCGTCAGCACGGCGAAAGGGCTGGAACCCCTCGACGAGAAGCAGCGTGCCGCGATCGACGAGAAATTCCGGCGCTGGAGCGCGGACGGCTACCGCGTCCTGGGCCTGGCAATCCGTCGATTTGAGAGCCGGAAAACGTTCAGCAGGAAAGACGAAATCGATCTCGTCTTCGTGGGCTTCCTGCTTTTCCTCGACCCGCCAAAGGAAGGCGTCAAGGAGACGCTTGCCGAGCTCGCCCATCGCGGCATCGCGGTAAAGGTCATTTCGGGCGACAACCGTTACGTTGCCGCACATCTTGCCCAGGCGGTCGGCTTGCGCGCCGACAGGATCATGACCGGCGAGGAGCTTTCGAAATTGACCAAGAGCGCGCTCTTTGCGGGCGTGCAGAACACCGATCTCTTCGTCGAGATCGACCCCAACCAGAAGGAGCGCATCGTTCAAGCCTTGCGGAGCAGGGGTCATGTCGTCGGTTATCTTGGCGACGGCATCAATGATGCGCCCGCCCTTCATGAGGCAGACATAGGCATGTCGGTCGACACCGCTGTCGATGTCGCGCGCGAAGCGGCCGATATCATCCTGCTCAAGCAAGATCTGGGCGTGCTCGTGCGCGGCGTCGATGACGGCCGCAAGACATTTGCCAACACGATGAAATACATTTCAATTACCACCAGCGCCAATTTCGGCAACATGATCAGCATGGCTGTCGCTTCGCTGTTCCTGCCGTTCCTGCCGCTTCTGGCAAAGCAGATACTGCTCAACAATTTCCTTTCTGACGTTCCTTCGCTTGCCATCGCAAGCGACAACGTCGATGCCGACCAACTGCGCCAGCCTCGCCAATGGGACATCCGTTTTGTGCGGCGGTTCATGATCAGCTTTGGCCTGGTCAGTTCGCTGTTCGACTTCGCGACCTTCGGGTTCCTTCTGTTCTTCGCCCATGTCACCGAGGCAGCATTCCAGACCGCCTGGTTTGTCGAATCGTTGCTGACAGAGCTTGCCATCGTGCTCATTGTGCGCACCCACAGAGCTTTTTGGACAAGCCGTCCGAGCCCGTTGCTCGCCTGGCTTACGTTGGCTGTCGGGGTTGTCGCGATCATCATCCCTTATCTGCCATTTGCAGCTTGGTTCGGCTTCGTGCCACTGCCTCTGCCCGTGCTTACCGGGCTTGTCGCAATCACCGCGCTCTATCTCCTGGCCTCGGAAGCGACCAAGCGCTGGTTCTTTGGACGAGAGAGCCGCCAGTCGCATCGGAAGAGGGCGGGGCAGATGATCCACAGAGGGTCCAAACCTCATGCGGCCTATCCGAGACGATAGGCCGCGTTAGGGAGGACTGAAGCGATGATAAAAAGAAGCGCGGGCATACTGCCCTTTCGTCGATCGGGCACGGGGCTGCAGGTGCTGCTCGTCCATCCGGGCGGCCCCTTCTGGCAAAGCCGCGATCTTGGCGCCTGGTCCATCGCCAAGGGCGAGTATGGCGAAGGTGAATTCCCAGAGGCTGCGGCGCGGCGCGAGTTCCAGGAAGAGACAGGGTGGGGGCCAAATGGAGCCATGCTCAATCTGGGAGAGTTGCGTCAGCGAAAGAGCAAAATCATCACTGCTTTCGCGCTCGAGGGCGATTTCGACACCGCGACCTTGCGCAGCAACATGTTCGAGATGGAATGGCCACGACGCAGCGGACGTGTGCAGTCGTTTCCCGAGGTGGATCGCGGCGAATGGCTGGATCTAGACCTGGCCCGGGTAAAATTGCTTGCCGGTCAGCGGCCCTTCCTCGACCGCCTTGTCGCTTCAGTCGAGCGCGCAGTGCGTCTTTCTTAGAGCCCAAGGGTTGGCATGGCTGCCGCCTGTTGATCGAGATCAACGTATCGCCCCGTCACTTCGGCAATAATGGCCGGCAGACAGGAGTGACCGACATGACCTTCCTCGACTATCTGATGTCAGTCGACGCCAGAACGGCGTTGATGGGCCGCATGATGAAAACACACGGCGTCGACAGACACCTGAAGGTCGTGGCAGACCATGCGGAAGTCACCAATCGGGCGGTGAACCGCTGCCGTGCCTGCGGCCATCAGGATGAATGCTCGATCTGGCTCGATGAACACGAGCACGCCGATGATCCGCCGGACTACTGCCGCAACCGTGACCTTATTGCGCGGCTGCAACACATTTCTGGCGCGCGCTAGCGATTCCAGCGCCGGAACCCAGCGTACGGGAAGAGCCATGCTGTTATCGATCATAGCCGCAATCCTGACGGCCGGCGCCGGACGATGACGCGCAAGCAGAGGCGATTGTCGGTGATCGCGGCAGGATTGACGTTCCTCGGCGCCGCCACCGGGCTGACCTTTTATGCGCTCGGCCAGAAAGCCTCCTATTTCTACATGCCTGGCGATCTCGCCACGGCAAGCGTCCTACCTGGCCAGCGCATCAAGCTCGGTGGCCTCGTCGAAAAAGGCGGACGGCGTCTTCATCGCCGACAGCGTGCTGGCCAAGCATGATGAGCGCTACATGCCCAGGGAAGTGGTCGACGGCGTGAAGGCCAAGGGTGTGTGGCAGGAAAGCGAGAGCAAGTAGTGTCTCATAGGCTGCTGTGAGATATTCGGTGGCGCCGAAGCGACATCGGTCGTTGTGCTTCTCGCCGCCTGTAGTTCCAAGCGAAGAACCGAGGCAATTACACGAGCGACACGTTTTGCGCCCGGGTTTTTGACGAGGGTCAACGCGAACGGGGCTTTTGCAGTCGACAGGTTTACATCCACGGGACCCGGCAGTTTTGGACGCTCTGTTTTTTCTGAAAGCATTTATGCTTTTTCTGGCGCCGGGACCAACCAACGCCCTTTTGCTGGCAGGATCGGTCAAGCGACAGAAGGCGGTGACGCTTTTGCTCGCGCAGGCATGCGGATACGGAATCGCCGCCGCGTGCTGGTTTTCGCTACGATCCTTGATGCCGCCCGGCACTATCCATGTGCTCAGCCTCATTGCGGCCGCATGGCTCGTGGTGCTTGGCCTGCGCCTGATGACGAGCACACGGATCAACGTCTCTACGGAAAGCGACGCCCTTTCTGTCTTGGCAACCAGCGCCCTCAATCCGAAGGCGTTTATCTATTGCCTGGCAATCGTGCCGACAGACGTCGCGCCGCGGGTGCCCGGGATTTTCTGGATCGTGCTGCTGATGATCACGGCCGCAACGGGATCGGCGTGGCTTCTGCTCGGCAGGCGGCTCGGCGAAGACGGGGGAATGGCTGACAGAGTTGCCGGCGCGGCGCTTATCGCATTCGCCCTGTTGTTGCTCCGACCGTTGATAGCGGCAACTGCGATCTAGGATTGATGGTAGCGGCCGCGATCGAGGAACGCGGACATTTCCTTCGACTGTTGGGTCGCGAAATGCGGGTGCTAAATCTTACACTGCTGCGCTACGAGACAAGCACCACCGAGAATGGGTCGGCACAGAAGAGACGGTCTCTGACAGCCCTGACGCCAGCGACGTTTTCGGCGGCGACGATAGCTGCCTGGCGCTCGCGTTCGTCGAAAATCGCTCCGCTCAGTTCGACCATCCCCTTGTCCACGGTTACGTCGATCATGTCCTTGCCGACCCACTTCTGCTTGGCGAGCTCGGCAAGGATAGCGTCCCGGATCTGTACGTCGTCGGTAGACATCGGGGGCGGGGCCGGCGCGACAGCGAGCAATGCGCGCAGCAGATCGGAGCGCGTGACGATGCCGACCACTTTACCGTTGTCGACGACGGGAATGCGTTTCACGCAATGGCGTGTCATGAGCTCGACGATCTCGGACAGGGTTGCGTCGGGAGCCACCGTGACCACATCCGCGGTCATTACCTCCTCGACCCGGCGCCCGTTGGCCTGAACGTATTCATCTGCCGCTCGGCCCGGGCTGACAAGAAACTCCAGCCAGCGCGAGCGCTTGCGCTGAGTGTCGAGCTCTCCCCGGCGCAAGAAATCGCCCTCGCTGATAATGCCAACCAGGGTGCCGTCGTGGCGAATGACGGGAAAGCCGCTGATCTTTTTGGAGAGCATCAACCCGGCCGCCTCCGCGATCGATGCTGACGGGTCTATGCCGACGACTGGCTTGCTCATTATGGCTTCGGCTTGCATGTTCGCTCTCCGGAGTTTCTCCGACCTCCGGCTTCTTAGGCTTCACATGCACGAAGCGCCTTGATCTGAATCATTTTGCCATCGAGGCAAATGGTCCAAAGGTTGGCTCGCAAGTGACGGGCGCGTTCCCGTCAGCCAGCAATCGCGGCCTTGGCGACATTCACGCCAAGCTCGTAGACAAGCAGTCCACCATAGTAGGCCGTCGCCGTGACCAGCATCGTTCCGGCAATTTCGATCAAAGGGATGGCGATCGTCACAGCCCGAAACTCGCGATTCCGTATCCAAAGTGCGAGCCGCACCAGTCCCCAGATAAGGAAGGCAATGGCAGTGATGCCCCCCAGGCTTTCGTGGATCTCCGCGATATCACTGCTGAAGCCGGCCGCTTCGGCATGATCCAGGGCAAGACCTCCGAAGATCCAGGTCCCAACGGCGAACACCCCGGCAGCCAGGGCCACAAAAGTAGAGATCGTACCGGCGCCCGATCTCCTGGTGACGGCGCTGCCGCCAGCGAGCGCCAGAAGGTCGATAGCCGCAAGCGTGTAGATCAGAACGATAGGAAAATGAACAAGAATGGGATGGATGTGCTGAATGGGAACCACGAAAACTCTCCAGAAATTGGTAGGGGCTTGGGACAGTTGCCAGCCTTCCAGCGAGCCTTGGCCGACGACATTTGTGGGCGTTATGCTGGGCGGGCCACGCACTGCGAACGAGAGATCTAGTCGTTTTCGTCGACCTCATCGCCCTGCCGGTCTTCACACGTATCGTCACCACCCTTGATGGCTTTCGGGGTGGTGGCGTCCTGCATCGGAATGGCCTGCAGGTCGATCGGGCCGGATGGGTTAACGGACGATGGCGCCCCACATGATCCTTCGTCCGATTCAGCGGCCGCCGGCAGGACAAAGATTGTGAGGCCTGCAAGTGCTGCAAGGACAAGCATGGAATTGCGCATGGTCTGGTATCCTTCTCGGCGCGGCCATGATTGGACGCGATGATGCCTTGATATGGACCCCTTGCTTGCTGTGGGCTGAGGATGGCTGACAGCAAATTGAAAG
The DNA here is from genome assembly GCF_056403115.1 of Mesorhizobium sp. P3_A2. Taxonomy (NCBI): domain Bacteria; kingdom Pseudomonadati; phylum Pseudomonadota; class Alphaproteobacteria; order Hyphomicrobiales; family Phyllobacteriaceae; genus Mesorhizobium; species Mesorhizobium sp. P3_A2. Next base: position 795,925 of record NZ_JBFUGC010000001.1, on the reverse strand, counting down.
CTTCAACGTGCGACATGCCTGGCCAATGAAAATCCAATTGAAGCGTCTGGCGGTGCTGGGTCTCGCCGGACTTGTCCTGGCCATGTCTGCCGCTGCCCGTGCCGATGAGGACGATGACGGCGACCATGACCGGGCGCGGGATTTGTACGAGCACGGCGAAATCAAGGGCCTGGCCGATATACTGGACGTTGTCCGAGCCAAAGCGCCTGGCGATGTTGTTGCGGTCGATCTCATCCGCAAGGCCAACAAATGGGTCTACCGGTTCCAGGTCGTCGGTCCCGATGGCCGGCGAAAGACCGTCGACGTAGACGCCGGTGCCGGTGTCATCATGCGCGATGGCGAGGGTGACTGATGAAGATCCTCTTAGCCGAAGACGAGCCCCGTATCGCTGCCGATATCGCGACCGCCCTCAGGGCATCCGGAATGGCTGTCGATATCGTAAAGGATGGTGAAGCTGCCTGGTTCGCAGGCGATGTCGAGAGTTATGACGCCGCGATTCTGGATCTCGGATTGCCCAAGCTTGATGGCCTCACGATCTTGAAACGTTGGCGAGCCAACGCCCGCCGGTTTCCGGTTCTGATCCTCACCGCAAGGGGGATGTGGACGGAGCGCGTGGAGGGCATCAACTCCGGTGCTGACGACTATCTTCCCAAGCCTTTTGAAATGGAAGAACTGCTCGCCCGGTTGCGGGCGATCCTGCGTCGCTCGGCAGGGCAGGCGACACCCGTTCTGAGATCCGGCCCGCTGCTTCTGGACACGCGCCAGATGCGCATTTCGCTGCGCGGTATTCCCGTTGCTCTTTCGCCGCTGGAGTACCGGCTCCTGGCGTTTCTGATGCATCACGCAGGGCGGGTGGTGGCGCCGACCGAACTGGCTGAGCATCTTTACGATTCAGGCAACGACCGCGATCCGAACGCGATCGAGGTCATTGTAGCGCGGTTGCGACGGAAGCTCGGCAGCGACGTCATCGAAACACGACGCGGGTTCGGGTATCTGATGCCCGATGGTTCCGCCTGATGGGCAACTCGATCCGCTTCAGGCTATGGCTCGCGGCAACGATCTCGATTCTTGTCGCACTCGCCATCGCGGGCGCCGGATTGCGCTATCTGTTCGAACTGCACGTCGAGCGGCGCGTGGTCGGCGAACTGACGGTCGACCTCAACGAATTGATCGGGGCAACGGCATTCACAAGCGATGGCCGCCTTGTCGTGACCCCAGTGCTGACCGACCCGCGTTTCGCCAACCCACTCTCCGGTTACTACTGGCAAGTGGAAGACATCACCACCGGCAGCCTCGAGCGTTCGCGATCATTGTGGGACGCCAAGCTGCTCCTGCCTGCCCGGAGCGCAAGTGGAGAGCTGCGAACGGTCGAGGAGTTCACAGGTCCGGGCGGAGAACTCAGTATTGCGGTCGAGCGTACGATCATCGATGCCGGTGGCCGTTCCTTTCGCGCTATCATGGCGGAAGATCATCGAACCGTTGAGCTATCTGTAAGCGAATATGTTCGTGATCTCGCTCCGGCTCTCCTGATGCTAGCTGCAGTTCTCATGGCCGCGTTTTTCATCCAGATCACCATCGGCCTTGCACCGCTGGAAACCTTGCGGGTCGCCGTCGGAAGCGTGATTGCGCAGCGAACGGCGCGGCTCGATGTGGTGGCACCAAGCGAGGTGCAGCCGCTCGCGGACGAAATCAATCGTCTTCTCGATGCACAGGAGAAGGCGCTTGCGCGAGCCCGCTCGCGCGCCACCGATCTGGCGCATGGCCTCAAGACACCACTGCAAGTGCTGTCGGCCGACATCCGGGCCTTGCGCAAGAAAGGCGAGACGGATCTGGCTGACGAGATCGAAAAGAGCGCCGGAGCGATCCGGCGCCATGTCGAACGGGAGCTCGCACGCGCCCGCCTCGCGCCTGGTGTCTCGGGCAAGGCATCCTGCCTTATGTCTGACGTCGCGGCTGGCGTCATTGCCGTCGTCAAACGGACGCCAAGCGGCAAGCAGCTTTCATTCAAGATGGAGGTCGCGGAAGATCTGATGGCGCCAATCGATGAAGGCGACCTGTCGGAAATCCTCGGTAATCTGGTCGAAAACGCCGCGCGCTATGCAAAGTCGTCAGTCTGTGTCGACGCATCCGCAACGGCCAGCGAGGTGATCGTCACTGTCGCCGATGATGGCCCAGGTATACCGGATGCCGATCGCGAGTCCGCCTTGTCGCGTGGCGTCCAGCTCGACAGCATGGGCGGCAGCGGCGGTCTTGGCCTGGCCATCGTTTCCGACATCGTCGAAGCTTATGGCGGACGCCTTGCCATGGCCAACGCCGATCCGGGTCTGGTCGTGACCATTTCCTTGCCGCGACACAGTTGAGCCTGCTTCAGGCAAAGCCTGGGAAATAGTCGACCTTTATCTTCGAGCGGCGAACGCCCATGGCCAGCAGTTTCTGACGCAGCGCCTTGACCATCGCCTGCGGGCCGGAAATGTAGAAGGTGCGCTCAAGGTAGTCGGGTATTGCCAGACGTATCAGGCGCTCGTCGATGTAGCCGGGATACTGCCCGCGCTTGCCCCCTTGCGCCACAGCGTGGACCGTCTTGATACCAAGTTCCTGCCTGGCCGCGCCAAGCACGTCGCGATAGGCGATATCCTCCTGTCGCTCGGTTCCGTAGAGGATGACGATCGGTCGCCGCTCCTTGCGGTCGAGCAGATATTGCAGCATCGAGCGGAACGGCGTGATGCCGATGCCTCCGGCCAGGAAGGCGATCTTGGTTTCGCGCCGGGTGGGCAGCGTGAAGTCGCCGGCCAGTTGCGCGGCGTGGATCGTGCTACCTGGCTTCATGGTCATCAATTCGCGCTTGAAGGCGCTTGATTGCGGATAGAACTTGACGCCGAGGCGGACCGTTTCCTCCGTCGGTGCCGAGGCGACGGTGAAATAACGGCGGTTGCCGCGATTGTCGGCACGATCGATGCCGAGCGTCCATTCGAGATACTGGCCGGCCTCGAAGGCGAGATTGCGCGGCGACCGGAAGATGAAGTCAGAGCTGTCGACGGCCGATTGCTCGATGCGCTCCAGGGTCAGCACGAAGCGTCCCTTCGGTCCTGCCGCATAGGCAAACAGGTTGCCGGCCAGCAGCGCCAGTTCCGGCGTGAAATAGAACGAGCCGACATGGATGTTGGGAGCAAACAAAAAGCCGACGATGGCGGCAAAGGCGATGCGCGGCCATCGCATCGTCGGTGCCGTCAGCGGCTCTGTCAGCATCACAAAGGCAAAGAACAGCAGAGGCGATGAACCCAGTGTCTCCGTAAGTGCGGTCCAGTACTGCGACGGATCGCTGGTTGCCAGAATGGTCGCCAGCGCCACGACCACGAAGGTCGAGACAAGCTCAAGCCGGCGCAGTTTCCGGACAATGAGCATGCCGCCGATGAGCACGAGTGGAAGCAACGGCAGATTGCCGCCAACCCACCATGTGGCCGGTTGGTTGAGCAGCAGCGCCGACAGCGCCACGCCCAGAGCGGCCGGATTGAAAAGGTGCTTCCGGCCGATGGCGAGAATGAACTTGGATGAAATCGCCCAGACGGACGCGAATGCCACCGCCGCGATCCCCCTTATGTCTGTGACCGCTACCGGATCGAGGATGAGCGCCAGGATAAGGGCGGTGATGTAGACAGACTCGTTGTTGGCTGGGACTGCAAAGATTCGCGCAAAGACCTTGTTGGTGATCCAGCAGGCCGCCAGCGCCAATGCCGTCGTGAGGGCGAGCGCAATCGGATCATGTGGCACCAGCTTGACGAAGCCGAGCACGAACGCTGCGCCAACCAGCGCCATCAGATAGTAGAGGACCAGCCGGTACATGGTCAGATGATCGAGAACTCGGTCGATGGTCTTGATCATGGCAGGCAAAGGGCTCCGAACCCGGTTGTCGGCGTGGCGCGGCCATTGGCGTGGACGACATACCCCTCCAGGCCAGGCGTCTGCTCGATGAAGAGAATGCCGTCCCGGCCCATGGCGAAGGCAGCAGTGGCGAAACGATCGGCTTCGAGCACATCGGCGCCGATGACGGTCAGACTGACGATCTCCTGGATCGCGCTGCCAATTCCATGCGGGTTGTAGATGTGTTGACCCCGCACATAGGTTCCGGAGGTCGCCACACCGCGACCGCGGGGATAGACGATCTTTACGATCTCGTCCGCATTGAAGGGATTGCGGATGCCGACGCTCCAGTCATAGCCCGATGCATTCTTGCCGCAGGACTGGATATCGCCGCCCGCCTCGATGAAGAAGTCACTGATGCCGGCCCTTTGAACGATGCTTGCAGCGTTGCGGATGGCCCAGCCCTTGACGATGCCGGAAGGATCGAGCGACCCGTCGGGCTTGCGAATATCGAAGTATCCGTTCGTCTGCTCTTTCGTCTGTTGGGCAAGAGCGAACACTTCCGCCATCTCGCCGCTCCAGTCGATGACCGGAACGTCGCCGCGGTTGATGGCCGCGATCTCGCTGTCGGCCCGGTATGTGCTGAAGCGCTGGTCGATATCTTCGAAATAGCCGAAGACCGTGTCGATCAGCTCACCGGCCGACGTTCCACCGATGTCGACCGTGATGGGCATGCCCATCAAAATTCGCGTGTCGCGCATGGGCCTACGACGACGCTTTCTTCAGCGCGCCGCGCAGCGACTGGATGAAAGCCCTGCTGGTCAGGGTCGCGCCCGAAATAATGTCGACATTGGCGCTTTGGGCGCTGATCGCTTCGTCGCGCAGCATGGGCAGCGCCTGCCTGTTGATACTGACGGAGGTGCGGCGGTCGGAGGGATATTTCAGCACTTTCAGCGCCGTAAGCTGCCCGCCCTGTACGAGGGCCTGAATCTGGATGATGCCGTAGTAGGCATCGGCCGTCGGGCCGGTGTAGACGCCATCGGTATAACCATGCGCCGCGAGCTTCATGCCCACCCGGACGACCCGTGCTGATGCATCCGGATATGCCGGCCTCGGCTGCGGGACTGGTATGTAGATGGCGGGCGTCACGGCGAATGAAGGCGCTGACGACGCAGGATCCGTGACAGCCGGCGTCACTGGCTGCGCCGGTGGCGGAGGCAACGGTTGTGGCGTCACCGGAACTACTGTCTGCTTGACTGGATCATTTGGCCGTTCGGCGGGTACGGCTATGCCAGCCGTCGTTTCCCGGACAATCGGGAACCTTGTTCTGAACCGGGGATCGAGGGACGCCGGCGAGGTGCGGAGCACCGGCGCGGCTGCGGCAGGCACCTCTGTCGCGTCTGCCGGCAGCGCCGAATCCAGCGCATCGTCGGCAGGCCGGTTGCCGGCCTGATCCCAGACATAGGCGCCGGAGGCGGCGATCACCAAAAGTGAGAGGGCAATCTGTTTCATCGGAATTGGGTTTCCACATTGAACCTTGCAGAGGTGACCCATCTGGGCCGCTTGGGATGCAATATCCCACGACCTAGCTGACAACTGGCTGTCAGCCAGGGTCGTGCTGCGGGCGTGTGAATGCTCATGGGGACGGCAAATTGACTTGTCCCAGATCAAGGTTGTCGCATAAGCAGCAAGCTAGGAAGGTTCTCGAACGAGGTGGCTGCCTATGACTGTTGCCAACGAGCCGGTCGGATACACCGGAACCCAGATATTGCTGCATTGGACAATCGCGGTGCTGATCGTCCTGCAGCTTGTAATCGGTGAGGACATCAAGCCGGCTTACCGGGCGTTCTCGCGCGGCGTCGAACCTGCAGCTGGCGACATCTTCAATGCGAACATTCATGTCTATGTCGGTATGGCTGTTCTGGTGCTGGCGATCTGGCGGCTTGCGGTCCGTCTAAGGTATGGTGTGCCGGCGGCGGCGCCCGAAGAAAGTCTCTTGCAGAAACGGATTGCCGCGGCGGCCCATTCCCTGCTGTATCTTTTCATTTTCGGGATGCCGATTACCGGGGCGCTGGCATGGTACTTCAGCTTACGAGCGATGGGTGAGATTCACGAACTTGCCAAGCCGGTAATCATCATTGTCGTCGGCCTCCATGGCGCTGCGGCGCTATGGCAGCATTTCTATGTGAAATCGGATGTGCTGGTCAGAATGCTGCGACCTGCTGAACGGCGTACGCCGTGATGCCATGAGCCGGCTGCACAATGAAAACCATCTCGTATCCCGCGTCGGCTGGCTGCGTGCCGCCGTGCTCGGCGCCAATGACGGCATCGTCTCGACGGCCAGTCTGATCGTTGGCGTGGCGGCAGCCAATGCTGCGGCCTCCAGTGTTCTGGTGGCTGGTGTTGCCGGACTGGTCGCTGGCGCGATGTCGATGGCGGCCGGCGAATATGTCTCAGTCAGTTCGCAGTCCGACACCGAACAAGCGGACCTTGCGCGTGAGAAGGGGGAGTTGGCGACACTGCCAGACTTCGAGCGACAGGAACTTGCGGACATCTATGTGAAACGTGGGTTGGAGCCAACGCTGGCCTTACAGGTCGCCGACCAATTGATGGCGAAAGACGCGCTCGGCGCCCACGCTCGTGACGAACTCGGTATTTCGGAGGTGACGGCGGCAAGACCGATCCAGGCGGCGCTGACCTCTGCGGCGGCCTTTTCGGTTGGGGCGGCCATGCCATTGGTGATGGTGCTTGTTTCGCCGGTCGCCTGGCTTGCCGCGGCCGTGTCTGTCGCCTCGCTGCTGTTCCTGGCGGTTCTGGGCGCTATTGGGGCCAAAGCCGGCGGCGCCAATGTGTTGAGGGCAACTGTTCGCGTCACCTTCTGGGGGGCGCTGGCGATGGCGCTGACCGCCGGTATTGGTGCCGTAGTTGGTACTGCCATCTGACGGTCTTGCGATTTTCTTCGATGCCCGTGCCTTGGGCGCTTGTCCTCCCGAAAGTTGATACGCGGCTTGTCGTTGAGATGAGTCAAAAGCGGCATCGGCTGCGTCGGTCCGGTGAGGCGGCACGCATTAACAAGCTTTCGAGGCTTCTCGCTGAAGAGCGTGAACGAGAAGGTCCACATCCCTCTGATCTTTCCGAGAGATCAGCCCGAGCCCTGTCTCGTGTGAAATCGGGTGCTAGTCGTCTTGCGACACCAAAGCCCAACTCGAAGCGACGACGACAATCGCACCTCCTCCGAGAGCAGTCCAGGTCAGCGCCGATATGGCGCCGGAGCCTAAGAGGAATGGGCATCCGATCAAGCACAGTCCAAGTCCAAGCTGGAGCCACTCCGCCCACCGTTGAGGGTTCGCGAGCCCTGCTATCCCCAAGATTGCGATAAGAGCGTGGGCATCGAACGTCTGGCAAAGTGGGGGCAACGGGCTCTGGTTTGGGCAAATTCTCGGCCTGTCCAACTTGCTAAAGCGTGGTAAAGTGATTATACCAGTTAATAACATGACGATCGGCGCGGCCGTCGTTTAAAAATCGGGAGTAGGGATACATGACGACAATTGCGCTGTTCGGTGCCGGCGGGAAGATGGGGTACCGCCTGTCGACCAATTTTCGCGGTTCGCCCTATACGATACGCCATGTCGAGGTCAGCGATGCCGGCCGCGAGCGGCTGAAGTCGGGTCTGGGCTTCGAAGCCGTCAGCGCCGATGAAGCGCTCAAAGGTGCCGATGTGGTGATCCTGGCGGTTCCCGATACGCATATCGGCAAGGTAGCGGCCAGCATAGAGAGCAAGCTTGCATCGGGCACGATGGTCGTCGTGCTCGACGCCGCCGCGCCGTTCGCCGGCCATTTGCCGAAGCGGCCGGACCTGACCTATTTTGTCACCCATCCTTGCCATCCGCCGATCTTCAACGACGAGACCGACATGGCGGCAAAAAAAGACTATTTCGGCGGCGTCAAAGCCAAGCAGCATATGGTCAGCGCGCTGATGCAGGGTCCGGAAGAGGATTTTGCCAAGGGCGAGGCGATCGCCAAGATCATCTGGGCGCCAGTGATGCGTTCGCACCGTGTCACTGTCGATCAGATGGCGTTGCTGGAGCCCGGCCTTTCGGAAACCGTATGCGCGTCGCTGCTCGTCGTCATGAAGGAAGCCGTCGACGAGGTCGTGGCGCGCGGCGTCGACAAGCAAGCTGCGCTCGATTTCCTGCTCGGCCATATGAATGTTCTTGGCGCCGTCATCTTCGGCGAAACCAAGGGTGTGTTCTCCGACGCCTGCAACAAGGCGATCGAGTTCGGCAAGCCGGTGCTGATGCGCGACGACTGGAAGCGGGTGTTCGAGCCGGAAGAGATCGCGGCGAGCATTCAGCGCATCACCTGAGAAAGGCCAAGTCAGGTGCTCGCCGGAGCGTCTCGATGCCTCGGCGCATCGCCGCTGACACTCGATCTCGGTCGCATCAGGTACATATCATCTGAATTTGTGATTGACTCATCATACCAGTTGGCTTAGCTGTTGTTGACTCGGATCGATAAGGTTTCGCAGGGAGTTCGAAGCCTGGACGAGTGGAGGACGGCCGGGGAGCAACGATCCGTCAGGGGAAGCCGGCAAACGGCTTTTGAGCCTGAACCGATCAGCGGCCCGCGCTGCGTAACGAATTCGAATGCAGACAGTGGCCTTGGTTGATCAAGGCCTTTTTTCAAACGGGAGGACATCATGAAACTCACACGCAGAATGACACTTGCGGCTTTTGCCGGGATGCTGGCGCTTGGCACTGCGGCACCCGCCTATGCGGCGGACCTCATTGCAATCATCACGCCCTCGCATGATAATCCGTTCTTCAAGGCGGAGGCCGTCGGCGCCGAAGCCAAGGCCAAGGAACTCGGCTACGAAGCGCTGGTGCTCGTCCATGACGATGATGCCAACAAGCAGTCCGAACTGATCGACACCGCGATCGGTCGCGGCGCCAAGGCGATCATCCTCGACAATGCCGGCGCCGACGCCACCGTCGCCGCCGTGCAGAAGGCCAAGGACGCGGGCGTGCCTTCTTTTCTGATCGACCGCGAGATCAACGCCACCGGAGTCGCCGTCGCGCAGATCGTCTCCAATAACTACCAGGGCGCCCAGCTCGGCGCGCAGGAATTCGTCAAGCTGATGGGCGAGAAGGGCAATTTCGTCGAGCTGGTCGGCAAGGAATCCGACACCAATGCCGGCATCCGCTCCAAGGGCTATCACGACGTCATCGACGATTATCCGGACCTGAAGATGGTCGCCCAGCAATCGGCCAACTGGAGCCAGACCGAAGCCTACGCCAAGATGGAATCGATCCTGCAGGCCAACCCCGACATCAAGGGCGTCATCTCCGGCAACGACACGATGGCGATGGGCGCCTATGCGGCGCTGGTCGCGGCGAACCGGAAGGACGTCATCGTCGTCGGCTTCGACGGATCGAACGACGTGCGCGACTCGATCACCGCGGGCGGCATCAAGGCAACCGTGCTGCAGCCGGCCTATGCGCAGGCGCAGATGGCGGTAGAGCAGGCCAACGACTTCATCAAGAACAAGAAGTCGCCGGCCAAGGAAAAGCAGTTAATGGACTGCGTCCTGGTCAATGGCGACAATGCTCCCAAGCTGGAAACTTTTGCGCTGACCAACTGAGCCGGCGCGACATGAATAGCGAGGGACGACCCAGGGGTCGTCCCTCGCCGCCATTTTCCGTGGGTGCCGACCGCCATGCTGAACAACAGGCCATCATGCTGAACAACAAGCCGATCTGGCCGATCCTTGCCGCGACACTCGGCATCAGCCTTACAGCTTGCAAGATTCTTCCGACTCCGTCGGGAGACAGCGGCAGCAGCACCGCGTTCAACCCCGACAAGATGGTCGAGGAGATCTGGGTGGCGAAGGTCGTGCCCTATCTCCAGCGGAAAGCCGGGCCGTTTGCGGAGGTTCACGCGCTGGCGAAAACCGATCCCGCTTCTGCCGGCGCCAAATATGGCAATCCAAACAAGCAGGCAAATTCGCCTTGGACCTTCGCGGTTCGCGTTGAGGGCAAGATCATTGCCGCCAACACGGCGTCGCGCGCGGCGACGATGGATATCGATGTCGACGGCGACGGCAAGGCAGATGCGAGGGTGCAGATCGGACCGGCGATGCGGGGAACAGCGCTGCGCGACAGTCTCGATTTCATCCAGTTCAACGATTTTACCAACCAGATCGATTTTGCCCAGTTCGGCAAGGCGTTCAACGCCTATGCCGACAAGGCCGTGCTGTCCAAGCTGCCGCGCGACGCGCTCGAGGGCCGCAGCGCCAAGGTTCTTGGCGCCTATACGCTCGAAAGCGGCCAGGACCTGGCGCTGGTGACGCCGGCCGAGGCAGAAATCGGGCCGAAGCGATGAGCGCTGTGGTTGCTCACGACGTCATCCTGAAACTGGAAGACGTCTCCAAGGTCTATTCCGGCACCGTCGCGGTCAAGCGGGCGAATTTCGAGGTGCGCAAGGGCGCGGTCAATGTGCTGGTCGGTGAAAACGGCGCCGGCAAATCGACGCTGATGAAGATCATCGCCGGCGTCGAACAGCCGACGCTCGGCCGGATCCTTCTGGAAGGGGAGGAAGTTTCCTTCTCATCGTCGGGCGATGCGGTGAACCGCGGCATCGGCATGGTGTTCCAGGAGCTGAACCTGTTCGGCAATCTGACCGTTGCCGAAAACATCTTTGCCACACGCGAGATCACCAACCGGTTCCGCAAGATAGACCGCAAGGAGCAGGAGCGCCGTGCCGCGCAATTTCTCGAACGCCTGCAGGCCGGCATAAGGCCCGATATGCTGGTCGAGGATCTGCGCATCGGCCAGCAGCAGTTGGTCGAGATCGCCAAGGCGGTTTCGCTCGATGCGCGCATCCTGATCATGGACGAGCCGACCTCGGCGCTGAGTGCGGCGGAAGTCGAGATCCTGTTTAAGGTGATCGCCGACCTCAAGGCGCGTGGCGTTGCTATCGTCTACATTTCGCACCGGCTGGAAGAACTGATCCGCATCGGCGACTACATCACCGTGCTGCGCGATGGGCACATCACCGGCCAGGAGGAGATGAGAAACGTCGACACGCGGTGGATCGTGCGGCAGATGATCGGCTCCGACGCCAAGGATTTTGCCAAGGCCGACGGCCATGTTCCCGGCGAAGAGATATTCCGCGCCGAGGACATCTGCCTGCCGCGCGCGACCGGCGGGCTTGCAGTCGACCACGTCTCGCTGTCGCTGCGCGCCGGCGAAATCCTCGGTATCTACGGCCTGATGGGCGCCGGGCGCAGTGAGCTGTTCGACTGCATCATGGGCCGCCATGGCCAGGCCACCGGTACGATCTTCATTGCCGGCAAGAAGGTCAAGGAGCGCGACACGACGCGGCGCATCCGGCGCGGGCTGGCGCTGATCCCCGAAGACCGCCAGCGCGAAGGACTGGTGTCGATCCTCTCGGTCGCCAGCAATCTGACGCTGGCCAGCCTGTCGCGCTTTGTCCGGCTGTTTCATATTCGCGGCGGCCCCGAAAGACAGGCGGTGACGCAGATGGTGCGGGAACTGGCGATCAAGGTTGCCGACCCGGCGCAGGACGTCTCGTCGCTGTCCGGCGGCAACCAGCAGAAGGTGGTGATCGGCAAGGCGCTGCTCACCGACCCCAAGGTGCTGCTGATGGATGAGCCCAGCCGTGGCATCGACGTCGGCGCCAAGGCGGATGTCTTCCGCACCATGCGCAAACTGTCGCGCGACGGGCTGGGCATTCTCTTCGCTACCTCCGATCTCGACGAGGTGATGGCGCTGTCCGACCGGATCGCGGTGATGAGCAATGGAAAACTGACGGGCATGTTCGATCGCGCCGGGGCGACGGAGGCGGCCCTTGTCGCCGCCTCCGCACTTGGCCACGGACCGGCCCCGCACACGGAGAACCCATGACTGATATCCCGGCGGCCTCCTCCTCTGTCCCGAGCGGCTCGCTGTTGCTCACGCTGATGAAGGCGAGGACTTTCATCGCGCTGATCGCCGTGCTCATCTTCTTTTCGATCGCGGCGCCGAATTTCCTGTCGACCGCCAATCTGATCCTGATGTCGAAGCATGTGGCGCTGAATGCGTTCCTGGCCATGGGCATGACCTTCGTCATCATCACCGGCGGCATCGATCTGTCGGTGGGCTCGATCGTCGGCCTGTGCGGCATGGTCGCCGGCTATCTCGTGCTGAACGGCATCGACCTGCAGATCGGCTACACGATCTATTTCAACGTGGTCGAGATCGCGCTGATCACGCTTACCGTCGGCATCCTGATCGGTGCCGTCAACGGATTGCTGATCACCAGGCTGAACGTTGCGCCGTTCATCGCCACGCTCGGCGTGCTCTATGTCGCACGCGGCCTGGCACTGCTGTCGTCGGATGGCCGCACCTTCCCCAACCTGGTCGGCAAGCCGGAACTCGGCACCACCGGCTTCGGCTTTCTCGGCGCCGGTCGGCTGCTCGGCCTGCCGGTGGCGATCTGGATCCTGATCGTCGTTGCGCTGGCGGCGGCCTATCTCGCCAAATACACGCCGCTCGGCCGCCACATCTTCGCCGTCGGCGGCAACGAGCGGGCGTCGAGAATTTCGGGCGTTCGTGTCAACATGGTGAAAATGTTCGTCTACATGTTCTCCGGTTTCTGCGCGGCGATCGTCGGCCTGATCATCTCGTCCGAACTGATGGCCTCGCATCCGGCGACGGGCGAAAGTTTCGAGCTCAACGCCATCGCCGCGGCGGTTCTCGGCGGCACGTCGATGTCGGGCGGTCGCGGCACGATCGGCGGCACCATCGTCGGTGCCTTCGTCATCGGTATTCTTTCGGACGGGTTGGTGATGATGGGGGTGAGTTCCTTCTGGCAGATGGTGATCAAGGGCCTGGTCATCATCGTCGCCGTTGTCGTCGACCAGGCGCAGCGTCGGCTGCAGAGCCGGGTGACACTGATGCAGATGGCTAAGGCAGGGTGAGCATGGCGGAGTTGCGGGGAGCGCTGATCGGTTGCGGCTTCTTTGCCGTCAACCAGATGCATGCCTGGCGTGACATTGAAGGCGCCTCGATCGTCGCCGTTTGCGACCGCGACCCGGAACGGCTGTGCATCGTTGGTGACCAGTTCGGCATCGCGAAGCGCTACACCGACGCGGCCGAACTTTTTGCCAGCGAGAGGCTGGATTTCGTCGATATCGCCACCACGGCGCCCAGCCATCGTCCGCTGGTCGAGATGGCGGCGCGTTACCGTGTACCGGTGATCTGCCAAAAGCCGTTCGCGCCGACGTTGGCCGACGCCAAGGCCATGGTGAAGGCCTGTGCCGGGCCCGGCGTACCGCTGATGGTGCATGAGAATTTCCGCTGGCAGTCGCCGATCCAGGCGGTGCGCGCCGTGCTCGACAGCGGTGAGATCGGCACGCCCTTTTTCGGACGCATCTCCTTCCGCTCCGCCTATGACGTGTTCTCCGGCCAGCCCTATCTCGCGAAGGGAAAGCGCTTCATTATCGAGGATCTCGGCATCCACAGCCTTGACATTGCCCGGTTCCTGCTGGGCGATGTGTCCACGATCACGACACGAACCGCGCGCATCAACCCTGATATCGCCGGCGAAGATGTCGCGACGATGTTGATGGACCACAAGAACGGCGCGACGTCGGTCGTCGACTGCAGCTACGCGACGAAGCTTGCCGTCGAGCCGTTTCCCGAAACGCTGATCGAGATCGACGGCAGCGACGGCACGATCCGGCTGGCGCAAGGATACCGGCTCACCGTCACCGGCAAGAGCGGCACACGGGTCACCGACGTCTCGCCGCCGCTGTTGCCCTGGGCGTCGCGGCCCTGGCACAACATCCAGGAGAGCGTCGTCGCGATTCAACAGCACTGGGTCGACTGCCTGGCAAAGGGGACTGAGCCGGCGACCTCGGGCGCGGACAATCTCCAAACCTTTGCGCTTGTCGAGGCGGCCTATCTGGGCGCCGCGAGCCACGAACCTGTCCACCTCGATGCCTTGCTGAAATGACAGCCGACGCCTTTCTCCTCTACGGCACACGCGTGGTCGAGGCCGAGCCAGTCAGGCTGAGTGCGGGCCCGCTCAGCGCCGACTTCGTCAACGGCAATCTGCGCAGCATCCGTTATGGTGGCATCGAAGTGCTGCGCGCCATCGCCTACATCGTCAGGGATCGCGATTGGGGCACTTACGAGCCAGCGCTGACCAACCTTGTGATCGATTGTGGCGCCGACAGTTTCTCGGTGAGCTACACGGCAAACTGCACGGGGCCGGACGCTAGCCGGCTCGGCTTTCGCGCCACCATCAAGGGCTCCTCTGATGGCCATCTGGTCTTCGACGTCAGCGCACTGCCCGAGAGCGACTTCGAGACCAATCGCTGCGGCTTCTGCATCTTGCACCCGATCGCCGGGCTGGCTGGCAGCCCGGTCACGGTCGAGCATACCGATGGCAGCGTGGTGGCGACGAAGCTGCCGCTGCTGATCGATCCCTGGCAGCCTTTCAAGGATTTGCGCGCGATCACCCATGAGGTTCAGCCGGGCATTACTGCCGAATGCCGGATGGAGGGCGACACTTTCGAGATGGAAGACCAGCGCAACTGGTCGGATGCGTCCTACAAGACCTATGTCCGGCCGCTGGCGCTGCCATGGCCCTATGTGTTGCCTGCCGGTCAACCCGTCAGGCAGACGATCAGCCTGCGCATCATCGACGAGGGGAAAATACCGGCTGTCGCGGCAAGCACCGAACCGGTGCACATCGAACTCGGCGAGGCCGGGCAGAGACTGCCGGATATCGGCGTGATCATCTACCCGGATGACGTGGAGGCCGCGCTCGCAAACCTTCCGACATTGGCCGCGCTGGGCCCGCAGCAACTTGTCTTCCACTACGACCCGACACGTGGCCATGGGCTGGGTGCGTTGCAGTCCTTTGCAAAACTTGCCGCCTATCCAGTGCAGACGACGCTGGAATGCGTCGTTGCCTGCGCGGGCGATCTCGAAGCTGAACTTTCAGCCGTCGCCGACATGGTGCGCCAGGCCGGGCTAAAACTTTCGGCCATTGCCGTCTCGCCTTCCGTCGACCGGCAGTCGACGCCACCGGGCAGCGCGTGGCCGGACTGCCCGCCGCTCGAAGACGTGTATGCCGCCGCGCGGCGCGCCTTTCCAGATATACGGTTAGGCGGTGGCATGTTCAGCTATTTCACCGAACTCAACCGCAAGCGCGTGCCGGCCGGCTTGCTGGATTTCGTCACCCACTGCACTTGCCCGATCGTGCACGCCGCCGACGATCTCAGCGTCATGCAGTCACTGGAGGCGCTGCCCTTCATCACGCAATCGGCGCGGGCGATCTTCGGAGAAAAACCCTACCGCATCGGCCCGTCGACGATTGCCATGCGCCAGAACCCCTATGGCGGCGCGACCAAGGTTAATCCGCGCAGTCAGCGCATCGCCATGGCCGACCGCGACCCGCGCCATGCCGGGCTGTTCGCCGCCGCGTGGACGATCGGCTATGCCGCGCGCGTCGCGCCGGTTGGACTGGAGCAACTCACGCTCTCCGGCTTCACTGGACCGTTCGGCGTGCTGGCGGCGTCCGGAGAACCCGTCGCGGAAGGATCACCCCGGCCGATCTTCGATGCCATCAAGGGGCTTTGCGAAATGGCCGGCCTCGCGCACGTGGCGGCAACGACGAGCGATGAGACCAAGGTGCTGGTGCTGGCTGGCCGCGCCGCCTCGGGCAAGATCATCTTGTGGCTGGTGAACGTGACAGCGGGCGACGTGCCGGTCGACATCTCAGTGCTTGGTCGGGAGCAATTCTTGATGGCGCCTTACGCGATCGCGCGGATCAGCTAAGCTATTTTTCGGAATTCATCACATAGAGCGCGCGCGAGCGCTCGAGATGCTTGATCATCGCCTTCTCGGCGCCGTCGGCATCCTTCTTCTCGATGCGGTCGATGATCTCTTCGTGCTCGGTCAGCGTGAACTTTTCCTTGCCGGTCCAGATCAGCATTTCCGTATGATATTCCTTCAGCCAACCGAGCATCGCCTCGCTGACGGCGACATAGATCGGGTTGCCTGAAATCGCCGCGATCTGGGTGTGAAACTTCATGTCGGCGGAGATGAAGGCTTCGGAATCGCCGCGAAAGCCGCGCTGTTCGGCAATTGTGGCCCGCAGTCGCTCAACGTCCTCGGCGGTGGCGTTTTCGGCGGCTTCCCTGACCATGCCGCGCTCGAAGAAGATGCGCGCGGTTTTCAGGTGTTCCAACGTGTCCTTCGACGATGACAGAATGATCTTGGCCGCGCCATCGACCTGCTTGATGATCGACTTGGCGGTCAGTTGCAGCACCTTGGCGCGCTCGCCATGCGAGATGGCGACGAGGCCCATATTGCTCAGCGCCTGCATCGCCTCGCGGATCGCGGGACGGCCGACCTCGAAGCGCTCCATCAGTTCGCGCTCCGAAGGCATATCGTCGCCCGGCGTCAGTTCGCCGCTGGTGATCAGGCGCTTCAGCCGCAAAAACACTTCATCGGAAAGTTTGCGCCGGACGATCGGCTCCGAACGGTTCATCGTCGCGAATCACTCCCTTGACCGGTGTCTATCTAGCACTGCCGTCACGATTTCCAGAATGCCTGCCAGCCAATCAGCCCATATCTTGCGAGCAGGATATTGCTTGCAAAGCTTATGTACTCATTATACCAGATTTCGACGATCAAGGAACTCTTTTCGAACCTCCTTAGGCCTCAGACGACGAACCATGATCACGCTCACCTACCGCATCGAGACATCAGGCAGCATCGAGGCGCTGGCGGCCAAGATCGCCAGCGACCAGTCGACCGGAACCTTCGTTGCGCTGCCCGGTGAAACCGAGGAACTGAAGGCCCGCGTGGCGGCGCGTGTCATAGCGATACGGCATCTGCCCGACGCCCTTCGGCCCTCCATTCCCGAGGCCGGTGACGGGCCGTTCAAGCGCGCGGACGTCGACATCGCCTTTCCGTTCGATGCCATCGGCACCGACCTGTCGGCACTGATGACCATTGCCATCGGCGGCGCCTATTCGATCAAGGGCCTGTCCGGCATTCGCGTCGTCGACATGAAACTGCCGGAGCAATATCGCGGCGCTCATCCAGGTCCGCAGTTCGGCGTCGCCGGCAGCCGCAGGCTGACCGGCGTCACGGATCGGCCGATCATCGGCACCATCGTCAAGCCGGCGCTCGGCCTCAGACCGCATGAGACAGCCGAGATGGTGGGCGAGTTGATCGCCGCCGGCGTCGATTTCATCAAGGATGATGAGAAGCTGATGAGCCCGGCCTATTCGCCCTTGGCGGAACGGGTGAGGGCGATCATGCCGCTGATCCTCGACCATGAGCAGAAGACCGGCAAGAAGGTGATGTATGCCTTCGGCATTTCGCATGCCGATCCGGACGAGATGATGCGCAACCACGATCTGGTGCTGGAAGCCGGCGGCAATTGCGCGGTGGTCAACATCAATTCCATCGGCTCCGGCGGCATGGCCTTTCTCAGGAAGCGCTCCAGCCTGGTGCTGCACGCCCATCGCAACGGCTGGGATATCCTCACCCGCCATCCCGGCCTCGGCATGGACTTCAAGGTCTGGCAGCAATTCTGGCGGCTGCTCGGCGTCGACCAGTTCCAGATCAACGGCATTCAATCGAAATACTGGGAGCCGGACGCGTCCTTCGTCGAATCCTTCAAGGCGGTGACGACACCGATCTTTTTGCCGGAGGACTGCGCGCTGCCGGTGGCCGGCTCCGGCCAGTGGGGTGGGCAGGCGCCCGAGACCTATGCACGTACCGGCCGGACGGTCGATCTTCTCTATCTCTGCGGCGGCGGCATCGTCAGCCACCCGGACGGGCCGGGCGCCGGCGTACGCGCCGTGCAGCAGGCCTGGCAAGCTGCGGTCGACGGCATTCCGCTGGTGAAGTTCGCCTTGAGCCATCCTGAGCTGGCGCGGTCGATCGAAAAATTCGGCGACGGCAAGGCAGCCTGAAGCGATGCAAAATCTTCTGCTCAGCTATTATGGCGACGACCTCACCGGCTCGACCGATGTGATGGAGGCGCTCGAGCTCGGCGGCGTGCCGACCGTGCTGTTCATGCGCCAGCCGGACGAGGCCATGCTTGCGCAGTTCGCACATTGCCGAGCCATTGGCCTGGCCGGCACCAGCCGCAGCGAAACGCCGCAATGGATGGACACCCATCTCGAGAGTGCCTTCGTCTGGCTGAAGACGCTGAACGCCGCGCTCTGCCACTACAAGGTCTGCTCGACCTTCGATTCCAGCCCGACGATCGGCAGCATCGGCCGCGCCATCGAGATCGGCCGCTCGGTCTTCGCGCAGGACAGCGTGCCGCTGCTGGTCGGGTCGCCGCAGCTCAAGCGCTACACCGCCTTTGGTCATCTGTTCGCCGCCTATCGCGAAAAGTATTTCCGCATCGACCGCCATCCGGTGATGAGCCGCCACCCGACCACGCCGATGGATGAATCCGACCTGCTGATCCATCTGTCGCGGCAGACGGAGCTGACGTCGGGGCTGGTCGATCTCGCGACGCTGCAGTCGGGGGGCCGGTCTGAAGCGTTCGATCGCTTGTTCGCCGAGGGCACCGACATCGTGCTTGTCGACGTCGACGGCCTGGAGACGCAGGCGCTTGCCGGCAAGGAGATTTGGCGTGTCCGCAAGCCTGGCGGTTCGTTCGTCGTCGGCTCGTCCGGGATCGAATATGCGCTGCTGGCCGAATGGGTGTCGAACGGGACAGTCAGAGCTGAACCAAAATTTTCGCCGCCGGGTGCGGTCGACCGGGTCGCGGTGGTCTCGGGCAGTTGTTCGCCGACGACCGAACGACAGATCCGGCACGCTTTGACCGACGGCTTCGACGGCATCGAGGTCGATCCTGTCGAACTGATCTCCGAAGCGTCCGGAGATGCAATCGCGCGCGCAGTTTCTGCTGGCCGCTCCAGTCTGGAAGCCGGCCGCAGTGTGGTTCTCTACACCGCCCTTGGTCCCGCGGCGGACCGCGGCGCCGAAATCGACCGGCAGGAAGGTGCCCGCCACAAGCTTGGTCGCGGCCTTGGCGAACTGCTTCGCGCGCTGACGATCGAGCAGAATTTGCAACGCGTGGTCATTGCCGGCGGCGACACGTCGAGCCACGCGCTCGGCCAGATGGGTGTCGATGCGCTGACGGTGCGGATGCCGCTGCCGGCGTCGCCGGGCTCGCCGCTTTGCGTCGCTCACTCGCGCATCAAGGCGATCGATGGGCTGGAGGTGGCGCTCAAGGGCGGGCAGGTCGGAACCGATCGCTATTTCAGTGCCATCCGCGACGGCCTTCGCAGTTGACAACGCGTCCGCGCCAGCAACCGTGAGATCCATCCGTGCCTCGACTGGCGCCGAAGCCTTAGTGAAAGCCTAGTCGACAACCTGAAACGCAATGGCTTGAATAGCGTCGAAATTGTCGCGCATGTTGACGTTAAATTCACATAAAGATATGGGTTCTTTCTCGCGGCAAGGTGCTTTTGTCGTTCGTCCGCCTTGCTCTATCGGGGTTGTCGCTATGTGTTTCGCCCTCGTATCAGACTGCAGGATCGCGCTGCAGCAATCGCCAGTTGCTGAAAGAGGCGGTGATCATGCCCAGCCTGCTCGGAATCGATAACGGTCTCACGGTCACCAAGGCGGTCATCTTCGATGCCGACGGCACGCAATTGTCTGTGGCGCGTCGCCGTGTGCCGCAATCTATGCCCCTTGCGCGTTCGGTGGAACGCGACATGGCAGGCCTGTGGCAAGCGACCGCCGACGCCATCAAGGAGGCGATCGCGCTCTCCGGCAGGCCGGCGGAAGACATCAAGGCGGTAGCGGCGACTGCGCATGGCGATGGTCTGTATCTGCTCGATCATGACCGTCAGCCTTTGGGACCAGGCATCCTATCGCTCGACAGCCGCGCCGGCGACATTGTCGACAGGTGGTCCGCCGGCACCGTTTTCACCGATGCGCTGGCGACGACAGGCCAGACGCCGCATGTTTCGGCACCGTCGGCGCTGCTGGCATGGCTCAAGCAGAACGATCCTGATCGCTATGGCCGCATCGGCCATGTGCTGGCCTGCAAGGACTGGCTGCGCTTTTGCCTGACCGGCACGATAGGGACCGACCGTACGGAGGCCAGCACCTCATTCACGGATTTTCGCACGCAAGCCTATTCGCCAGAAGCACTGCGCATCTTCGGGTTGGGCGATCTGCTCGACGCGCTGCCGCCGGTGGCGCATTCGGCTGACATCGCCGGTCAAGTCACCGCCGATGCCGCCGAAAGGACTGGGCTTCGCACGGGAACACCGGTCGCCTGCGGCCTGCACGACGTGGCCGCCTCGGCGCTTGGCATGGGTGGCCATGAGGACGGCGTGCTCGCCATCGTCGCCGGTACCTATTCCATCAACGAAGTCGTATCTTCGCAACCGCGCGTCGATCAGCGTTGGTTCTGCCGCAACGCCATCGACGCGGGCCGCTGGAACAACATGGCGATCTCGCCGGCCTCGACTGCGAACTACGACTGGTTTCTCGACACTTTCTGCCGCTTGGAGCAAGACAGGACAAACGCGGATGGCGGCTCCCTCCACGAATTGCTGGCGGGAGAGATCGACGCGGCGTTGAAGAAGCCCTCGACCATCCTGTTTCATCCCTATCTGTTCGGCTCTCCTTATGGCGACGTGGCCAGCGGCAGCTTTATCGGCCTGCATGGCTGGCACAATCGCGGCGACATGCTGAAGGCGGTTCTGGAAGGCATTGTCTTTAATCACCGCACCCATGTCGAGGCCTTGCGCGAGGGCTTTGCCGTTCGCGAGATCCGCCTGACCGGTGGCGGTTCGCGCAATCCTGCTTTCGTCCAGATGTTTGCCGACGTGCTGAACGCTCCGGTCACCATCACCTCGACCGACGAGGCCGCGGCCCTGGGCGCCGCCCTTTGCGCGGGGGCCGCGGTCGGGATCTTCGCGACGCCGCAACAGGGCGCCAGGCAAGTCGGGATGACAGAGCGCAAATATCAGCCAGCGCCGGCCTCAAGTGCTGTGTTCAATG
The DNA here is from genome assembly GCF_056403115.1 of Mesorhizobium sp. P3_A2. Taxonomy (NCBI): domain Bacteria; kingdom Pseudomonadati; phylum Pseudomonadota; class Alphaproteobacteria; order Hyphomicrobiales; family Phyllobacteriaceae; genus Mesorhizobium; species Mesorhizobium sp. P3_A2. The sequence continues at coordinate 775,001 of NZ_JBFUGC010000001.1, read as the reverse complement.
AGCGGTTTTCGCTCTACTGCCGCATAGCCGAGCAGCTGAAGTCGCATTGGCCGGAAATCGAAAGGTTGGCGCGGCCGGGGGGAAATGCATGATCAAGGCTGACGAACGACGCGAAGAGATCGCCGATTATGTGATCAAGCTCGGCCAGGTGCGCATCGACGATCTGGTCGAGCATTTCGGCGTGTCGCGCATGACCATCCACCGGCATATCGACCGGCTGGCGCAGCAGGGCGTGCTGCGCAAGCTGCATGGCGCGGTGACGGTCCAGCCCTCGGGTCTCTATGAGAGCGCCTTCCGCTACCGGGTGACGGTCAATCGAGCCGAGAAGGATGCACTGGCGCGGGCAGCACTGGATTATGTCGAGGCCGGCCAGGTGGTGATGCTCGACGATTCATCGACGGCAAACGCGGTCGCGACGCTGCTGCTCGACGTCAAGCCGCTGACGGTTGTCACCAACAGCGTGTCGACGGCTGCGCTGCTGATCAATGTCGACGACCTCGACTTCATCTGTCTCGGCGGCCAGTATCACGGCACCTACAATGCCTATATCGGCATCGTCTGCGAGAACGCCGTGGCGCAGTTGCGCGCCAATGTGCTGATCTGTTCGGCTTCGGCCGTCACCGGAACCACTGCTTTCATCCAGGATCCGAATGTCGTGCGGGTCAAGCAGGCGATGATGGCTGCATCGGTCAAGCGCATCCTTTTGGTCGACCACGCAAAATTCGACCGGATCGCGTTGCATGTCTTCGACGATCTGACCAGTTTCGACGCCGTGCTGGTGACCGAGGGCCTGGGCGACGCGCAGATGCAGAGCCTCGAACGGGCCGGGGTGAAGCTGCGCATCGTCAAGACGAAAGCGCCATGAGCCCAGCCGAAGGAGCAGGGGCGAAAAATCGCGCCGGACGCCTCGTCGCGATGGCCGGGATCGGCGAGGTCGACGTCGTCATTCTTGGCGCCGGCGTCAACGGAGCAGGGCTGTTTCGCGATCTGTGCGCGCAAGGTGTCAGCTGCCTGATCGTCGACAAGGCGGATTTCGGCTCGGGCACCAGTGCCGCGCCGTCGAGGCTCATCCACGGTGGCCTGAAATATCTCGAGACCGGCGAGTTCGGGCTGGTGGCGCAGTCGACGCTCGAACGCAATCTGCTTTTGCAAAACGCGCCGCACTATGTCAGCCCGCTGCCGACCGTCATCCCGATCTTCTCGTGGAGCAAGGGCATGCTGGCGGCGTTGCGAACGCTGTTCGGCTCGACCAGCGCGCCGCGCAGCCGCGGCGCCATACTGATCAAGATCGGCTTGATGATCTACGATTTCTACGGTTCGCGAAACCAGGTCATGCCGCGCCACCGCATGGTCGGACGGCGGCAGACACTTCGCGAGCTGCCGGCGCTCAATCCGGCGATCGTCGCCACCGGAACCTACTACGACGCCAAGGTAAGCCACCCGGAACGGCTGGTGCTGGAACTGATCCTCGACGGCTTGCAGGCCCACGCGGCGTCTGCCAGTGCCAACTACACGACACTGGCGGCCTCAGCCAATGGCGTGCTCACCTTCCAGCCGGAAAACGGCATCGCTTTTTCGGTGCGGCCGAAGCTGGTGGTGAACGCCGCCGGTCCGTGGATCGATGACGTCAATGCGTTGCTTGGCGCGTCGTCGAAGATGATCGGCGGCACCAAGGGCTCGCATATCCTGTTAAAGCATGACGAACTGGTCAAAAGCCTCGCAGGGCGCATGCTCTATTTCGAGGCCGATGACGGCCGCATCTGCCTGGTCTACGACTATCTCGGCCTGGCGCTGGTCGGCTCGACCGACATCAAGGCCGACAATCCGGACGCGGTGCGCTGCGAACCCGAAGAAGTCGAGTATCTGCTCGACAGCGTGCGAACGCTGCTGCCGGGCATGGCGTTCGAGCGCGACCAGATCGTCTATGCCTATAGCGGCATCCGACCCCTGCCGACGTCTGAAGCCGCGACGCCCGGACTGATCAGCCGCGATCATTCGGCGCCGGTCGCCGAGCCGGACGGCAACAGGCCCTTTGCAGTCATTTCGCTGGTCGGCGGCAAATGGACGACGTTCCGCGGCTTTGCCGAGGAAGTCGCTGACACCGTGCTCGGGCGCTTGCAGCGCAGCCGCAAGGTGTCCACTCAGTCGATGCCGATCGGGGGTGGGAGGGATTTTCCGGTCAATGCCGCGGCGCGCGCGGACTGGCTGGCTGAGGCGCAGCAGGCAACGGGCGTCGAGCAAGAGCGCCTTGATCAATTGCTGTCGCGCTACGGGACCAGAGCCGCGCAGATCGCCAGGCACAGGTCGAATGATGAGGGTCGCCTGCCGGACTCGGTCGGCTATGGCAAGGCTGAAATCGACTACATCGCGCGCAACGAATTCGTCGAACATTTGGCCGATGTCGTCATGCGCCGCAGCACTTTGGCGATAGGCGGTTCGCTGACGCGCCGCGACCTGGAGGAGATTGCCGCGATCGCCGGGCGGGCGTTGGCGTGGAGCACTGAGCGCCTCGCGCGGGAAGTCGAAGCCGCTGTTGTCGAGCTCGAGGGCAGGAACCTGATGCGGCTGGACTGATCGCGCCGTCGCCGACGCCGGTAGTATTCTAGGGCAATCCGATCGGTTTGCCCTTGTTGCGCCTTGTGCACCAAAATTCCTATCTTACATCCAGATTGGGATTTTCATCGTCACCGAACATTGAAACAAAAACAAACGCTTATTCGTTGTTTCGGCTGCCGGCGCTCAAGGGTCCATGTTGTGGTTGAACACGATATAACGCAAATTGACGTTAACTTAACGCCGCCGTATGATCGCCTGATATGTTGACCTCCTAATATGCTGCCTCGGCTCCCGATCCGTCGGCTGGGGCAACCATCTGCGGAGGATTGACAGCGATGCAAAGGTGTGAAAATTTTTGCATACAAAGATAATATTATCACCCTGGGGAGGGGATGGCTTGAAATCCGGCGGAACCGCGAACCGCGACCACGAGTCCAGCCTCGCCACGCGCGCGGCCTGGCTCCACTATGCCGGAGGTCTCACACAGGCTCAGGTGGCCAAGCGGCTTGGCCTGACCAGCCTCAAGGCGCATCGGCTGATCACCAAGGCCAACCAGGACGGCCTGGTCAGAGTGTTCATCGACGGAGATGTCGCCGAATGCATCGACCTGGAGCAGCGCCTGACCGCCGCCTATGGGCTCGACTATTGCGAGGTAGTTCCCGATCTCGATCAGGACGAACTGCCGCTCAAAGGTCTGGGCATTGCCGGCGCCCAGTTCCTCAAGCGCGAAATCGATCGCGGTGAAGACATGCTGATCGGCGTCGGCCATGGCCGCACGCTTGCGGCCAGCGTCGAATATCTGACACGCACCACTGCTGCCCACATCCGTTTCGTCTCGTTGCTTGGCGGGGTAACGCGCAAATTCGCTGCCAACCCGCACGACGTCATGCATCGCCTGGCCGAGCGGACCGGCGCGCAGGCTTTTGTCATGCCGGTGCCTTTTGTCGCCAACACCGCCGAGGACCGCGAGGTGCTGCTCGGCCAGCGCGGCATCAGCGATGTCTTCGCTCTCGCCGGCCGGTCCGACCTCATGTTCGTCGGAATAGGCACGGCCGAGCGGGAAGCGTCGCTGGTCGCCACAGGCATGATCGAGCCGTCCGAAATCGACGATGTCAAACGTGACGGCGGCGTCGGCGAATTGCTTGCGCATTTCTTCGACGACAAGGGCCGCCCGGTCGAAACAGCGTTGTCGGAAAGAATCCTGGCGCTGCCCCGCGACCAGCTGAAGGGCCGCAGGATCGTCGCGGTGGCCGGCGGCAAGGTGAAAGTACGGGCCATCAAGGCGGTGCTCGAAAGCCGTTATCTGAGCGGCCTGATCACCGACGAATGCACCGCCAGGGCACTGATCGAACAGAGCCGGCTTGAGAGTGCGTCCGGTGCAACGAAACGCCGCGTGAACGGAGGATCGTCGAATGCGTAACAACGGAAAATCCGCTTCGCTGGTGGTTGTATCATGAGCGCCAAGGCTGCCACCGCATCGCCCCGGCAGACTTCGCCCGGCCTGCGCCGCGCACTTGCCGGCGCCGCAGTCCTGGTTCTGCTCGGCGCTATGGCGCTCGATACCAAAATCGTCAAGATCGGCTCCGCCGGCGATGTTCGCAACGCCGTGTTCTCCGCAGCCGACTACGGCAAGTCGGAATTTCCCAAGGTGCAGGCCGATGTCGAGACCCGTGCCGCCGATGCGGTGACGGTGGCGACGGCAATCGCCAAGGACAGGGCGACGGCCGAGAAAGAATACGGCGTGCCCGCGGGTGTCGGGCCGGTCATCTCGGTCAAGTTCACCGGCGTCGTCGGCGAGGGAAAGTCGGGCATCTACAAGGTCGCCGTCGACGGTTTGCCGGACACGCTGACGGTCCGCGTGCAGACAGGGCCGGCGATCAACGGAACCGAGCTTCGCGACGCGACCGGCAAGATCACCTTCGGCCAGTTCACCAACCAGATTGAATATCAGGATGCCGGCTCGGCGCTGAACAACGAGATGAAGAAAGAGGTGCTGGCGAAAGTCGATACCAGCGCCTTGACCGGCAAGACCATAGCGGTGGTCGGCGCTTTCAAGCTGGTCAATCCGAAGAGCTGGCTGGTCACGCCGGTGAGGCTGGACGTCAAATGACAACGGCTTCCGGCACAGAACCCGCGACTGGCGACGCCGTGCTTTCGGCGCGCAATGTCGTCATGTCGTATGGAGGCGTTCACGCGCTCAAAGGCGTCAACTTCGACATTCATCGCGGCAAGGTCACCACCCTGTTTGGAGAGAATGGCGCCGGCAAGTCGACGCTGATGAAGATCCTGTCCGGCGTGGTGACGCCGACATCCGGCGACATCGTGCTCGACGGCAATCTCGTCAGCTTTTCCTCGTCCTCCGATGCACGCGATCGCGGGATTTCGATCATCCACCAGGAGCTCAGCCTGGCACCGAATCTGAGCGTTCGCGACAACATCTTCATGGGCCGCGAACTGCGCACCAGAGCCGGCCTCGACTTCGCCGAGGAGTCGCGCCAGGCGCGGGCGCTGATGGCCGACCTTGAAGAAGACATCGATCCGATGACCCTGGTCGAGGATCTGCGGCTTGGGCAGCAGCAGATCGTCGAGATCGCACGCGCATTGTCGGTCGATTCCCGCATCCTGATCATGGACGAGCCGACCTCCGCACTCAGTGCGACAGAGGTGGAGGTGCTGTTCAAGGTGATCCGCGACCTGACCAGCCGCGGCGTCTCGATCGTCTACATATCGCATCACCTCGAAGAGGCGCTGCAGATCACCGACTATGCCGTCGTGCTGCGCGACGGAGCGATCACCGCAACGGCCGAAGCCAAGGACATCGACCTCGAATGGATCGTCCGCAACATGGTGGGCGAGAATTTTGACCTCGGCTCGCCGCCGACCGGCCATGCGTTTGGCGAGGTCGCGCTTTCGATCGAGGATGTCAGCGTCACCGACACTTCGGGTTCAGGCTACTCGGTCGTCGATCACCTGTCGCTGGACGTCAGGGCAGGCGAGATCGTCTGCATCTATGGGCTGATGGGTGCCGGGCGCACGGAATTGCTGGAAGCTGTTGCCGGACGCGTGCCGATGGCGGGCGGGCGGGCGCTGCTGGAAGGCGAGGACGTCACGGGGCTGACCATTGCCCAGCGCATCGCCAGAGGCCTGGTGCTGGTGCCCGAGGACCGCCAGCGCGACGGCCTGGTCCAGACCATGACCGTCGGCCGCAATCTGTCGCTTGCCAGCATCGAGGCGTTCGCCAAAGGCTTGTTCCTCTCCCGGCCCAGGGAACGCGCACTGATCGACGACTCGATTCGCAAGGTGACCATCAAGACCGCCGGCGGCAACGCCATGATCGGATCGCTGTCGGGCGGCAATCAGCAGAAGGTCGTCATCGGCAAGATGCTGACGACCAACCCCAAGGTCATCCTTCTCGACGAGCCGAGCCGCGGCATCGATGTCGGCGCCAAGGCCGAAGTCTTCCGTCTGCTCAGCGAGCGCGCTGCGCAAGGCCTGGCGGTCGTCTTCTCGACCTCGGAGGTCAATGAGTGCCTCAGCATCGCCCACCGCATCGTCGTCATGCGGCGCGGCAAGATTTCAGCCGAGTTCGGCGCGAACGCCACCAAAGAGCAGATCATGGCCGCCTCCGGCGAAGCCGTGGTCGCCTGATCCCAGAATTTCGGAGCCCCGATCATGACCGATGTCAGCCAGGCCAGCAAACAGTCCAGTCCCATTGCGGGTGGCGAGGGCTTCGACGTGGCCAAGCTGCTGCTCGAGGGTCGGGCTTTCTTTGCCCTGATCGTCATCATCGTCGTCTTCTCGATCCTGTCGCCCTACTACCTCTCGGTGGCGAATTTCCTGACCATGGCCTCGCATGTCGCCATCTTCGGGATTCTCGCCGTCGGCATGCTGCTTGTCATCCTCAATGGCGGCATCGACCTGTCGGTGGGCTCGACGCTTGGGCTTGCCGGCGTCGTTGCCGGATTTCTGATGCAGGGCGTGACGCTGACCTGGCTGGGCGTCGTTGTCTATCCGCCGGTCTGGGTGGTCGCGGTGCTGGCCTGCATGCTTGGCGCTGTCGTCGGCCTGGTCAACGGCGTGCTGATCGCGCGGTTCAAGGTTCCGGCCTTCGTCGCCACGCTTGGCGTCATGTACATGGCACGTGGCCTGGCGCTGTTGATGACCAGCGGCCTGACCTACAACAATCTCGGCGGCAAGCCGGAGCTGGGCAACACCGGCTTCGACGCGCTCGGCTTCAACCGCCTGTTCGGCGTGCCGACCGGCGTGGTGGTGCTGGTGGTCATCGCGCTGATTGGTAGCATCGTCTTGAACCGCACCGCTTTCGGCCGCTGGCTCTACGCCTCGGGCGGTAATGAGCGCGCCGCTGAACTCTCCGGCGTTCCGGTCAAGACGGTGCAGATTTCGGTCTATGTGCTTTCAGGCATCTGCGCCGCCATTGCCGGCCTGATCCTGTCCTCGCAGCTGACCTCGGCCGGGCCGACCGCGGGCACCACCTACGAATTGACGGCCATCGCTGCCGTCGTCATCGGCGGCGCGGCGCTGACCGGCGGGCGCGGCAACATCCGCGGCACCTTGCTCGGGGCCTTCGTCATCGGCTTCCTGTCCGACGGTCTGGTGATCATCGGCATCTCATCCTACTGGCAGACAGTGTTCACCGGCGCCGTCATCGTGCTCGCCGTGCTCCTCAATGCCGTTCAGTATCGCCGCCGTAGCAAGCTCCCAGCTTCCACGGGCGGCCAACCGACTTCTCAGAAACGGGGGAAGGCCGAACCGGCCAATCCTGCCCAAGGGAAGACTGCCGGGTGACCGGCAGCAACACCGCGTAAATCATTGGAGGAATGTACATGAAAATCGTGCTTAGAAGTTTGCTTGCTGCCGCAATGGTGGTTGGGTTTAGCGCAGCCGCATCGGCCGCGGGCCTGATCTCGATCATCGTCAACGATCCGGCCAACCCGTATTGGCTGACCGAGGGCAATGTCGCCAAAGCCGAGGCCGAAAAGCTCGGCTATACGGCCAATGTCGCTGCCCACAAGGGTGACACCAATACGGAAAGCAATCTGATCGATACCGCCATCACCAACAAGTCGGTGGCGATCATCCTCGACCCGGCCAATGCCGATGGTTCGGTCGGCGCGGTGAAGAAGGCGATTGCCGCCAACATCCCGGTTTTCCTCGTCAATGCCGAGATCAACCAGGAAGGCCTCGCCAAGGGACAGCTCGTCTCCAACAACGCGCAGGGTGCGGCTCTTGGTGCCCAGCAGTGGGTGCAGGCGGTCGGTGAAAAGGGCAAGTATGTCGAACTGCTCGGCGCCCCGTCGGACAACAACGCTGCCACGCGCTCGAACGGCTACGCGACCGTGCTGAGCCAGTATCCGGATCTCGAAAAGGCTGCTTCGCAGGTCGCCAACTGGGATCGCACCCAGGGCCACGACAAGATGCAGAGCATGCTGCAGGCCAATCCCGACATCATCGCCGTGATCAGCGGCAATGACGAAATGGCGCTTGGTGCGGTTGCGGCGCTGAAGGAAGCCGGCAAGCTCGCCGGCATCAAGGTCGGCGGCTTTGATGGCTCCCCGGATGCGGTTGCGGCCATCAAGTCCGGCGAACTGCAGTACACCGTGCTTCAGCCGGTGGCCATCTTCTCGGCGAAGGCCGTGCAGCAGGCCGACTCGTTCATCAAGACGGGCGCCACCGGCGCCACCAGCGAGAAGCAGCTGTTCGATTGCCTTCTCATCACCAAGGACAATGTGGACAAGTACACCGCACCCTTCGTGCTGTCGGAATAAACCTGCACAGGGGGTGTCCTTGCGGACACTCCCTGCCTCTTCTACGGCTTCCAGACAACAAAGACTGCTCCTTTGAATTGCCTTCATAACCATCCGGAACTTGCCGCATGAAAGACCTGCTGATCGGGATCGACGCGGGAACCTCCGTGATCAAATCGGTCGCTTTCGATCTTGCGGGGCGGCAGCTTGCCATGGCGTCGGTGACCAACAGCTTCGTCACGCTGGAGGGCGGCGGCGCCGAGCAGGATCTCGATCAGACCTGGCGCGACATGGTTGAGACGGTTCGCGAACTGGCGACGAAGCTTCCCGATCTCGCGCGGCGAATTGCGGCGGTGGCGATCACCGGGCAGGGCGACGGTACCTGGTTGATCGATGGCGACGGCATGCCGGTCGGGCGCGCCTGGCTCTGGCTCGATGCCCGCGCCGGCCATCTGGTGGACGAGATGCGCTGCGATGCCCGCGATCGCACGCGGTTCGAGATCACCGGCACCGGGCTCAACGCCTGCCAGCAAGGCGCCCAGCTCAGCTGGCTGAAAAGGAACAGCCCGGAAATCCTGGAGCGGGCCGCCACCGCCTTTCATTGCAAGGACTGGCTCTATTTCAAAATGACCGGCGAGCGCGCCACCGATCCGTCGGAAGGCACATTCACTTTCGGCGATTTCCGCTCGCGCAGCTATTCCGACGCGGTGCTCGACATTCTCGATCTGACGACACATCAGCGCTTGTTGCCGCCCATGCTTGAAGGCACGACCGACCATCACCCGCTGTCGCCATCGGCGGCGAGAGAGACCGGTCTGCTCGAAGGCACGCCGGTGGTGCTGGGTTACGTGGATATGGTCAGCACCGCGCTCGGAGCCGGCCTCTACGATCCAAGCGGCAATGTCGGCTGCACGGTCATCGGCTCCACCGGCATTCACACGCGCCTGGCCCACACCGCCGACGATGTCGTGCTCAACGACAATGCGTCCGGCTATACGATCGCCATGCCGGTTCCCGGCGCCTATGCGCAACTGCAATCCAACATGGCGGCGACGCTCAACATAGACTGGCTGCTTGGCCTGGCGCGCGACGTGCTGACTGCCAGCGGCGCCAAGCCTTCGCGCGACGAATTGCTGAAAGCACTCGATGCCTGGGTCGAAGGATCGGAGCCGGGATCGCTGGTCTATCAGCCCTATATCTCCCTCGCCGGGGAACGCGGACCGTTTGTCGATCCGGATGCGCGGGCAGGCTTCATCGGCCTTTCGGTCAAGCACGGTTTTGGCGATCTGGCGCGCGCGGTTCTTGAGGGATTGGCTTTCGCGGCGCGCGATTGCTACCAGGCAATGGGCGCGGTGCCGGGCGAAATCCGCCTGTCGGGCGGCGCGGCGCGCAGCCCTTCGCTGCGCCGCATCATCGCCGCAGTGACCCGCGCGCAAGTCAGGACGAGCAGCCGCCAGGAAGCAGGTGCTGCTGGTGCAGCGATGATGGCCGCGGTCGGGCTCGGCGTCTATCGCTCCATGGATGATTGTTGCGCTGAATGGGTGACGCCGCTTCTGGGCGAATGCGACACCTATGACGAGGCGCTTTCCCAAACCTACGATGCGCTGTTTCCATCCTTCGTCGCGGCACGCCAGGCGCTGCGGCCGGTATGGAAGGGCATGGCGCACCGCACAGGAGCAAAGTCTTGAGCGATATGTCTGATGTTGTCGATCTCTTCGTCATTGGTGGCGGCGTCAACGGCGCCGGGATAGCGCGCGATGCGGCCGGTCGAGGGCTGTCGGTCATCCTGTGCGAGAAGGATGATCTGGCGCAAGGCACCAGTTCGCGTTCCGGCAAGCTGGTGCATGGCGGCCTGCGCTATCTCGAATATTACGAGTTCCGGTTGGTGCGCGAAGCGCTGATCGAACGCGAGGTGCTGCTTGAGGCGGCGCCGCACATCATATGGCCGATGCGCTTCGTGCTGCCGCATAGCCCCGAGGACAGGCCGGCATGGCTTGTCCGGCTCGGTTTGTTTCTCTACGACCATCTTGGCGGCCGCAAGCGGCTGCCGGGAACGAGGACGCTGAACCTAAGAACGGCACCGGAAGGGGCGCCGATCAAGGACGAATTCAAGCTCGGCTTCGAATATTCCGACTGCTGGGTCGATGACGCCAGGCTGGTGCTGCTCAATGCGCTTGACGCCAGTCAGCGCGGCGCAAAAGTCTTTACTCGCACGGCCTGTATTGCTGCCAGGCGCGAAGGCGGCCTGTGGTCGATCGACATGCAGGACGGCCGCACCGGTGCTGTGACGAAGGTCCGCGCAAAGGGGCTGGTCAACGCCGCCGGGCCGTGGGTCAACGACATTGTGAGCCGCGTCGCCGGGCAGAATTCCACCCGCAACGTTCGCCTGGTGAAAGGCAGCCATATCGTCGTGCCCAAATTCTGGGAAGGACGGCAGGCCTACCTCATCCAGAACAACGACAAGCGGGTGATTTTCGTCAACCCGTATGAGAACGATCTGGCGCTGATCGGCACCACCGACATTCCCTATGAAGGCAAGCCCGAGGAAGTGGCCGCCGAGGCCAGCGAAGTCGATTATCTGATCAAGGTGGTCAATCGCTACTTCAAGCGCCAGCTGACTGCGCAGGACGTGGTCTACAGTTTCTCAGGTGTGCGACCGCTCTATGACGACAATGCCGACAACCCAAGCGCGGTGACACGCGACTACATCTTCGAACTCGACGCCCCGAATGGCGGCGCGCCGCTGCTTTCGGTGTTCGGCGGCAAGATCACCACCTTCCGCAAGTTGTCCGAACATGCGCTGGAAAAAATCCAGCCATTCTTCCCGACGATGAAGAAAGCCTGGACCGCCAAAATTCCCTTGCCGGGGGGCGACCTGCCCAACGCGGATTTCGAGCAGTTTTTGAGCGATCTGCACGCCGAGTTTTCCTCGCTTAGCCCGTCGCTGGTGAAGCACTATGCGCGAAGCTACGGCACGCGCACGCGCGCTTTGCTGAAAGGGGTGAAAAACGAAGCTGATCTCGGCCGTCGTTTCGGCCCGGATTTCTTTGAGCGCGAAGCTGCCTTCTTGTTCGAGACCGAATGGGCGATGACTGCTGCCGATGTTCTCGAACGCCGCACCAAGCACGGGTTGCACATCAATGCGGCCGAGCGGAAAACATTTGAAGACTGGTGCGCTAACCTCATGGCGGCGGCAAACTGATGGCCTTCACGCTTTCTCTCAACACCAACCCGCTGGTCAATCGTTTCGCTGATCCCGACGATTTGATCGACGCCATTGCCTATGGCATCGGCATCCGCGACGTGCAGCTGACGCATGAATTCGTCAATCCGGGCTGGCCGGCGGCAACGATTGCCAAATTCCTGCGCCTGTTCAACAGCGCGCTGGCGCGGACCGGCGTGCGCGTCACCTCAGGGATGACCGGGCCTTATGGCAGGCTCAACCATTTCGGCCATCCGGACGCAGATGTGCGCCGCTACTATGTCGACTGGTTCAAGACCTTTGCCGACATCTCCGCCGAACTCGGCGCTTCGGGCATGGGCACACAGTTCGCCATCTTCACCTATAAGGATTATGACGATCCGCAGCGGCGGGCAGCGCTTCTCGACGTCGCGCTCGAATGCTGGCGCGAAGTGGCCGAGCACGCCAAGGCAGCCGGCCTGACCTACCTGTTCTGGGAGCCGATGTCGGTGGGGCGGGAGTTTGGCCATACGATCGAAAGCTGCGTTGAATTGCAGGGCGCCATCGACGCGGCGAAGCTGCCGATCCCGATGAAGATGATGGTCGACATCGACCATGGCGACGTCACTTCACCCAACCCCGCCGACACCGATCCCTATGCCTGGGCGAAGGCATTTCCGCTGCAATCCCCGATCATCCATATCAAGCAGTCGTCCATGAACAAGGGTGGCCACTGGCCGTTCACGGCCGCCTACAACAAGGATGGTCGCATCCTTCCACAGAAGTTGCTCGACACCGTGCGACAGGGCGGCGGAACCGACAACGAGATTTGCCTTGAACTTTCGTTCCGGGAGAGGGAACCGGTCGATCATCAGGTGATTGCAATGATCCGCGAGTCGGTGGATTTCTGGGCGCCTTACATCGACAGCGGCCGCGACGATCTCAAGCCTCGGGCCTGAGGGAAAACGCCGGCTCGAAAGCCGGCGCCGATGCTGGCCGGGAAAACACGCGTCGTCCGAATTTCGGATCGAAGGAGAAAAGAATGACCCCATATTGGGTCGGCACGAGCTGGAAGATGAACAAGACGCTGGCGGAGGCATTGCAGTTCGCCGATGCGTTGGCGGCCTTCGTGCCCGGTTTCGATCCGGCGATACAGCCTTTCGTCATTCCGCCGTTCACCGCGGTGCGGCAGGTGAAGGCGGCGCTCGCCAACACCCGCGTGAAGGTCGGTGCCCAGAACATGCATTGGGCAGATGCCGGCGCCTGGACGGGAGAGATTTCGCCGGTGATGCTGAGGGATTGCGGGCTGGACCTGATCGAGCTTGGCCATAGCGAGCGTCGCGAGCATTTCGGCGAAACGGATGCGACGGTGGGATTGAAGACGGCGGCGGCGGTCAGGCATGGCCTGGTGCCGCTGATCTGCGTTGGCGAGACGTTGGCCGAGCGCGAAGGCGGCCGCGCCGATCATGTCCTGACCGCGCAGGTTCTCGGTGCACTGCAGGGCTTGAAGGACGACGAACTGTCGGCCGAAATCCTCTTTGCCTATGAGCCGGTCTGGGCGATCGGCGAGAAAGGCATTCCAGCAAGCGCGGACTATGCCGACAAGCAGCAGGCCCTGATCAAGCAGGTCGCCCAAAGCCGTTTGCCGGCCGCCCCGCTTGTGCTTTACGGCGGCAGCGTCAATCCAGGCAACGCGGCCGAACTGATCGGCCAGCCACATATCGACGGGCTGTTCATCGGCCGCTCGGCGTGGCAAGCGGAAGGTTACATCGACATTCTAAAAAAGGCGTCGGCCGCAATCGAGCGCTGACCGCGAAGCAAAAGGAGTTCATGTTATGAAGATCGCACTCGGAGCCGACAGCGCCGGCAAGCCGCTGCTCGACGTCATCGCCAAGCATCTCGCCACCAAACCCGAGCTGCAGGTCGTCGATCTCAGCCAGGCCGGATTCTACGCCGATATCGCCGCCGCAGTTGGCCACGAAATTATCGACGGCAACTACGATCGCGCCATCCTGTTTTGCGGCACCGGCATCGGCGTCAGCATCTCCGCCAACAAGGTGCCGGGCATTCGTGCAGCCTTGACCCACGACACCTATTCGGCGGAGCGCGCCGCAAAATCGAACAACGCCCAGATCATCACCATGGGTGCCCGCGTGATCGGTCCCGAACTGGCGAAATCGATCACCGACGCGTGGCTGGCCTCGGCGTTCGATCCGAACGGCCCGTCTGCAGCAAATGTGCAGGCCGTCGACAAGCTCGACGCGAAGCGCTGAAGATGCCGGGTAGAGTCAAGTCAAGCCTCTATCCTATTGCGTGAATATGATCTTTTCCGAAATGGAGATGGTCTAGCCGGTCAAGGCGATCCGCATCGCTTCGATCACGGTTACGGCAGACGCCGCTCCCGGATCCATGTGGCCAAGCGAGCGTTCGCCGAGGCGGGCGGCCCGTCCCTTGGTGGCGATCATCGCCTTGGTCGCCTCCGCGCCCGCCTTTGCCGCCTCGGCGGCAGCTGCAAGGCTGCCGGCCAGGCCCGTGCCGGCGGCCAGCGCCTCGCCCGCTGCCGTCGCAGCCGGCGCCCAGGCATCCATCATCGTCTTTTCGCCTGTTTCAGCCTTGCCGCGATCCTGGATGCCTTTGGCCATGGCCTGGAACATGGCGACCATGTCCGCCTCATCGAGCGTCGTCTTGCCTTTCACGGCTGCCGCGCCGCGCATGAACGCGGTGGCATAGAGCGGACCGGAGGACGCGCCGACGGCATTCAGGAACGACCTCGCCGCCGTGTTCAGCAAAGTGGTCGGTTCGGTGATCCCGGCGTCCAATGCGGCAACCGCGTCGCGTGCCGCGGAAAATCCAAGCTCCATCGCAATGCCGTGGTCGGCGTCGCCAATCACGCCGTCAAGCGCGCACAGCCGGTCCCGGTCGGCTGACATGGCGTCCGCAATGGCAGCGAACATTGCGGCAAGGTGGCCAGTGTCGATCGTTGTCATGTCTTTGTCCCCTTGCTGCTCTGACAGGCTTTAGCCGGCGCGAAACATGGCGCAGTCGCAAGGGTGGTCGAGCATCGTCTGCAACTCCTCGTCGAGGTGGTGCAGCGTGATCGAAGCGCCGGCCATTTCGAGCGAAGTGCAGTAATTGCCGACCCAGCTTGCGTGAATGGACACACCGATATCGTCAAGCCTCTGCTTCACGCGCCGGTTCATGATGTAGAGTTCCATCAGCGGTGTCGAACCGAGCGAATTGACCAGCACGGCGACCTTCTCGCCGCGTGCCGGCGCCATCTCGGCGAGGATCCTGTCCAGCATCTCGTCGGTGATCTCGTCGGCCGTTTTAAGCTTTCCGCGCGCGATCCCGGGTTCGCCATGGATGCCCATGCCGATCTCCATCTCGTCGGGTCCGATCTCAAAATTCGGCCGGCGGGTTTGCGGCAACGAACAAGGCGCCAACGCCACACCCATGGTGAATGTTTGGTCGTTGGCTTTCCGAGCGATGCGCTCGCATTCATCGAAGGACAACATGCGGTCGCAGGCGGCACCTGCCGCCTTGAAGATGAAGAAATTGCCCGCGACACCCCGTCTCTTGTGCCTGTCGCCCACGGGCGCGGAAGCGACGTCGTCGGTGCTCAGCACCGTGCGCACCTCAATATCGTCCATACCAGCCATCTCGGCCGCCATGTCGAAATTCATTACGTCGCCGGCATAGTTGCCGTACATGAACAGCACACCGGCGCCGCCATCTGCTGCCTTTGCGCATTCAAGGATCGGGTCGGGCGGCGGCGAGGCGAAGACGTTGCCGATGGCCGCCGCGTCTGCCAGCCCCCTGCCGACAAAGCCGAGAAAACTCGGCTCGTGGCCCGAGCCGCCACCAATGACGAGGCCTATCTTACCCTGGCGCGGTCCGTCGCGGGCGATGATCGAACGTGGGCTGCCGTCCACGCTTTTGAGATGGCGGGGATGCGCTGCCAGGATGCCTTCCAGCATCTCGTCGACGGTGCGATTGCCGTCATTGATGATCTTCTTGGTTTGCACCGGCGTCCTTCCGATTTGGTATTTTCATAGATGATACCGGGCGCAATCGAGATTTTCACCCCGGCAATTGATGTTTCCAAATGTTGGCTCTCTCTGGCACGGCCAGGATCTGCACGCCGTCGCTAATTTTTTGTCCGCCACCAAGGCAAAATTCTTCTTGCCAGCGGAACGTCCGCTTGCTGATGATTTTACCTCGCCAGACGTGACGGTGAAGATGATCAAGTCCGGTACGGCGGATTTCATCGGCCGCGCGCGGCCGTCGATTGCCGATCCCTTCCTGCCGAAGAAAGTGGAGGAGGGGCGGATCGAGGACATTCGCGAATGCATCGGCTGCAACATCTGCATCACCGGCGACATGACCATGTCGATCTCGCGCTGCCCGCAGAACCCGACATTCATGGAGGAGTGGCGCAAGGGGTGGCATCCCGAACGCATGCAGGCCAAGGGCGACAGCGTGCTGATCGTCGGTGCCGGCCTCGCCGGGCTGGAAGCCGCCCGCGCGCTCGGCCTGCGCGGTTATCAGGTGCCCATCGCTGAAGCCCGCACCGAGCTGGGGCGGCCGCGTGGCGCGCGTACACCCGGAACGTCTTCGTCATGAGAGAGGTCAAGGAAAACGCGCGATTGCCATTCTGACCAGCCGACCCCGTTTACCCACCACGTTCGGATCGCGTAGTGGCCGGAGCAGGTTCGACCCCCGTCACGAATGACGGTATTGGGCGCCAAGCAGGCTAAGACAGCCTGCCAGTTGCTTCTCCTTTTCAGGAGGCTTTACGAGCAAGGGAAAGGTTCCTTGCAGCGCCACTATGAGGCCTGGACCAAACCTGCACGACGGGCCGCTTTCAAAAATGCCCTTCTTGCTTGTTGCGGAGCCCGCCATCCGTCCAGGGAGTCGCGGCAAGTGCGGCAGGCAGCTCGATAGCTTGGTCCTCTCGCCCATTCTGGCCATTGGTCATGAAGGCACTCAAGTGCTTCCCAACTGCTGGCAACCACCCGCTCCCTTGAGGATCTCCCGCGCAGTCTCACTGGTTCGGGAAATCGAATATCCCTCATAGCTTTCTCCGCTCCCACAGACCGATTACATCGACTTGTTGTAGGGGCCTCTCGAAGCAGCTCCGAAAGCGCCAACTGCCTTGGCCGCGACGATGTCGCCTGCGGCCTGTACAAGCAAATCCATGCGGCGGGCGAAGGCAACAAAAGTGCTGCGAGCGGTTTCGGCATCCACCTCGCCGGCGAGGGCTGCCCGACAGGCATTGAGCGCGACGCCATGAGCAGGGTTTCGCTTCGATGGCGGCCATTCATCCAGCAGGACGAAGGCGTCTTTTACGCTTTGAATGTCGGTCGGAAACCCAAGACCCACGAACACCCTCACGGGATGCTGAAATTGATTGTGTTCCATGTTTTCCTCCGTTTCACGTGGTTAGCTCATTCGATCGGAAGCCTTTCCCAGGGCGCGTGCGCGATCGGTTGCGAGCGTCGCGCCTTAGCCTGCCGAATTCCCGTTTCCAGGAGAGCCTTTGCCGTCGGTAAGATTCCGCGCGGCCAGAAACATCACCGTGTATGCTGCTTTGCGCCGATCCCAACCCGCGGCCTCCGCTCTGTCGAGCAACTCGACCAGTATCGGGTCAAGCGCAACCTTCAGGTCTGCTTCGTAGTTCAGATCGGTGGCCGCGCGCGACGGCGGGGGGATTACGTTCAAGTTCATCACGTTCATGGCTCTACCCATTTGTCAGCGTGTCCGCGCCCACCGGGCGCGGACACAGCCGTTACCATCAGAAGTCCATGCCACCAGCCGGCATTGCCGGAACGGCGGGTTCCTTCTTCGGCTTCTCGGCAACCATCGCTTCCGTCGTTACCAGCAGGCCGGCAACCGATGCCGCATCCTGGAGCGCGGTCCGCACCACCTTTACCGGATCGATGACGCCCTCGTTGTAGAGGTCGCCGAACGCGTTGGTCTGTGCGTTCCAGCCCCAGCCGAATTCCGGCTTCTCGCGTAGCTTGCCGACGATGATCGAGCCTTCCGCGCCGGCGTTCTCGGCGATCTGGCGCACAGGCGCTTCGATCGCCCGGCGCACGATATCGATACCGTGCTTCTGGTCTTCATTTTCGGCCTGCACGCTGTCCAGTGCCTTGGCCGCACGCAGAAGCGCCACGCCGCCACCCGGCAACACGCCTTCCTCGACCGCAGCGCGCGTCGCATGCATGGCATCGTCGACACGGTCCTTGCGCTCCTTGACTTCGACCTCGGTCGAGCCGCCGACGCGGATGACAGCGACACCGCCTGCGAGCTTGGCCAGCCGCTCCTGCAGCTTTTCCCTGTCGTAGTCGGAGGTAGTCTCCTCGATCTGCGCCTTGATCTGACTGACGCGACCCTGGATCTCGCTCTTCGAGCCGGCGCCGTCGACGATGGTGGTGTTCTCCTTCTCGATCACCACCTTCTTGGCGCGGCCGAGCATGTTGAGCGTGACGTTTTCGAGTTTGATACCGAGATCTTCCGAGATTGCAGTACCGCCCGTGAGGATGGCAATATCCTCCAGCATTGCCTTGCGGCGGTCGCCGAAGCCGGGCGCTTTGACGGCGGCGACCTTAAGGCCACCGCGCAGCTTGTTGACGACCAGCGTCGCCAACGCTTCGCCCTCGACATCCTCAGCGATGATCAGCAGCGGTTTGGACGACTGCACGACAGCTTCCAGCACCGGAAGCAGCGCCTGCAGATTGGACAGCTTCTTCTCGTGGATCAGCACATAGGGCTCTTCGAGCTCGACGCGCATCTTGTCCTGGTTGGTGATGAAGTAGGGGCTGAGGTAGCCGCGGTCGAACTGCATGCCCTCGACGACTTCCAGCTCGGTCTCGGCGGTCTTGGCTTCCTCGACGGTGATGACGCCCTCATTGCCGACCTTCTGCATCGCTTCCGCAAGGAAGCGGCCGATCTCGGCGTCGCCATTGGCCGAGATGGTGCCAACCTGGGCGATCTCGTCATTCTTGGTCACCTTGCGGGCGTTGGTCTTCAACTCCTGGACTATCGCATCGACGGCCTTGTCGATGCCGCGCTTCAGGTCCATCGGGTTCATCCCCGAGGCGACGGCCTTCGCGCCTTCCTTGACGATCGCCTGTGCAAGCACGGTCGCGGTCGTGGTGCCGTCGCCCGCAAGGTCGCTGGTCTTCGAGGCGACCTCGCGCACCATCTGCGCGCCCATGTTCTCGAACTTGTCCTCGAGCTCGATTTCCTTGGCGACGGTGACGCCGTCCTTGGTGATGCGCGGCGCTCCGAACGACTTGTCGATGACCACATTGCGGCCCTTGGGGCCGAGCGTGACCTTCACCCCGTCGGCGAGGATGTTGACACCGCGCAGCATGCGCTCGCGGGCGTCGGAATGGAATTTCACTTCCTTGGCAGCCATTGGATCATTCCTTCAGTAGGCAGCTTCATTGACTGGATTGCGATTGAACCAGAGTTCGATCAGGCGGCTTTCTTGACCGTCGCGGTCTGCTCGATCACGCCCATCACGTCGCTTTCCTTCAGGATGAGCAGATCTTCGCCGCTGAGCTTGATCTCCGTGCCGGACCACTTGCCGAACAGGATGCGGTCGCCGATCTTGACGTCGAGCGGCGTGAGCTTGCCACTCTCGTCGCGGGCGCCTGGGCCGACGGCAATCACCTCGCCCTCCTGCGGCTTCTCCTTGGCGGTGTCGGGGATAATGATGCCGCCAGCCGTCTTCTCCTCGGCTTCGATGCGGCGGACCAGGATACGGTCATGCAATGGACGGAACGTCATATCGTTCTCCTTCAGGACAAACAGATTTTTGAGTTCCTCCACACCGGACCGGCAATATCGGCCGGTGCGGGGCGCCGCGACCCTTTTCAGGCATCGCGCGCATATCGAACTAGTTTTGCATTTTCTGCGTTTCAAGAGGTCTCTGAAAAAATTTTGGCACTCGGCATTCGGGAGTGCTAGCCACATGAATTCATGCAGCTATTTTTGCGGGGCGCGCGATTTTCAGGTCTTGAAATTCGGCCCGAACTCCACGAAATTTTTTGTGGTTGGAGACCCCAAAAAGGGTCACTGCAACACCAATGATGCCAAGGAGATTGTTAGGAAGCGGAGACTGTCGATGGAACGAACTTTCCCAAAAAACATCCCCTCGATCGCCCCTGAAACCACTGATCCTTCGCTCGACCGCCTGCTGTTTCCGGCGCGGCACTTTAGCCACCCCGATGAGGTGGTGGGCGACCGCACGCTCGACACTCAGGAGAAGCGCGCCATTCTTGCCTCATGGGCTTCTGATGCTTGCGCCGTCGACTCCATGCCTGCGCTGCGAAAGCAACCGGGTGCTGCGAGCCCGGTGACGTTTGACGCCGTCATGGATGCACTTCGCCGACTGGACGATAGTCGCGCTGAGGTAGGCTGTGACCTCGAGGAAGGGCGGGCCCGAGAACGCCCGCAAAGACTTGATGCCTGAACGCGTGCGATAGGAGAGACGCATGGTCAGCAGGGAATTCCGGCTGCAGATGGAGGGCTACGGTCTCACAACTGCGGAAATTCACTACCACCTTCCCGATCATCCGAGCCTTTTGCAGCTCTACGTTTGGCAGGAATACGACCTGGCACCGGAATTCCCGACCCTCAAGGGGTTCCTGGATTACTGGGAGCGCGAACTCGAAGGAGCGCTGCATTCCGTGCGAGTCGCCCATCACCGCCTTATCCGGCCTTCCGAATGGCAGGCCGTAGACGGCATCTTCACAATTCAATAGCCGGGTCCGCTCCCCTTGAACTGGAAAGTGGCGTTTCCAATCTTTTTATGTGTCCAGCGCGGCTTGCCGGATGTCGGGTTAGCAGGAGCCGAAGGATCGCATGGAAACGATGCTCTTTGAAAATCCGGTTTCCGCCGTTTTCCGTGGCGTTCGCCAAGCTCGCCGTTCAGTTGCCCCAAGGTTTGAAGGGAGGTCACTATGGAAAGCGCGACGTTCAAACAACCGGTTTTCGTAAGAGATGAGGGCGGTGTTGTCCAAAAGATCGGCTGTGTCATGGATGCGATAGAGTTTCTGGAAGAATGGCCGGTTGAAAGGCGCGGCCTCCTCCACGCTGCGGCGTCGGATGCATGCTACGCCGCGTACGATGGCCGGAAGTCTGTCGAGGCGGCGAACAGGGCCTTTATGACCTGGGCACGCAGGGTCGCCGTCATCGAGGATCTGCCCGCGGCGCCGCAGTGGATGACAGGGCCGAAGATCAGCAAAATAGACCATCTTTAGATAGTCAGGGCTAGTACTGCGGCGGCAATCTACCGCCGCAGCATCAAAGCGGTGCGTCACCGGGCAAGGGGAGCGGGAAGCCGAGCGAGCGAGGCACCGGACGCGATGATCTCCGCAATCGTCACGTCGTCTATGAATCCGAGGACCGAGACGACGTCTTGGCGTGTCATAGCCATCCTTTTCCTCCGTTCGAAATACCTGCGAAGTAGATGGGGCATTCGCTGGAGAGCTTGCCACCCTGCCATTCGAAGGCGGTCGCGAGACTGCTTTAGCGTTCGCTCTTGACACGGCCGAAATCGATTCCCAACTCATCTTTGTCGGTCGCCGCGCAAGGGGCCGATGTGTCAGGGAGCGCCAGGCTTCTTGGCGTTCCCTCCTATCTATGTTGCTCCAAGGAGGATGTAGCTATGAGAACGAACCTGGACTTTTCCCCCTTCTATCGGTCGAGCATCGGCTTTGACCGCATCTTCAACCTGCTCGAAAACGCCAGCCCCCCGCAGAACGCGGATAGCTGGCCGCCATACGATATCGCCAAGCTCGGCGAAGACACCTACCGCATTGTCCTCGCGGTCGCCGGTTTCGGCGAAGACGAGCTTACGATCACGCATGAGCCAAATATGCTCATGATCGAGGGCGCCAAGACAGAGAACGACGGGGTTCAGTACCTCCATCATGGCCTGGCGCTGAGGTCGTTCGCGCGCCGCTTCGAGCTCGCCGATCATGTGACCATAGTCGGGGCAAAGCTCGAAAACGGTCTGCTGATCATCGACCTCAAGAAGGAAATTCCCGAGGAGATGAAGCCGCGCCGCATCGCGATTCATGTCGATACCGGCAAGAATGCGGCCTCCAAGGGCATTGAAAGCGCGGCGGCCTGATCTTTGGCGGTCGGCCTGCAGCAGACACCCGTCCTGTCGTGGATGGGGTCCGGGTGCGACCCATAAAACGGAAGGAGAAGGACAAATGAGCGTACGTGACTTGATTCCCTGGAGCCGTGGCGGCAGCCAGGCACCGAGCATTTATCGCAGTGACGACATGGATCCGTTCCTGTCGTTGCACCGAAATGTCAACCGGCTATTCGACGAGGTGTTCCGCGGTTTTGACACGCCTTCGGTTCTTGGCCGCGTGCCTCCTCTCAATGGCACTTGGCCAAGCGTGGAGTTCTCGGAAACCGATAAGGAAATCCGGGTGACGGCCGAAATCCCGGGCCTCGATGAAAACGACGTCGAGGTCATGCTGGATGATGGTGTTCTGACGCTTCGCGGCGAGAAGAAAGCAGAGACCGAGGACAAGGACCGTCAGTTCAGCGAACGCTATTATGGGCGTTTTGAGCGGCGCTTCAGTCTCGGCCGTGAGGTTGAAGACGACAAGGTGGCGGCCACATTCAAGAACGGTGTGCTCACGGTGACACTGCCGAAGACCAAAAAGGCGCAGGCAAACGCCAAACGCATTGCAATCAACGGCAGCAAATGAGGTTCGCGAAGGAAGGCCGGGGCTCGTCGAGCCCCTGGCCTCTGCAGATAGCGAGGATGGTCAAATGGCGTCCGACAGCCTCAAACGAAAGAGCCGCATCATGTGATGCTGAATCAACCCTTGCAATCCCAGGGAGGTAACAAATGACCAGTCTGGCTTTCCTTGCCCCCGTGCAGGTTAAGACCAGTGACGTGATACACGACATCAACTCGGTGCGGGAGGCGCTGGTATTCTTGAATCAATGGCCGAGGGCCCGTCGGGGACCGGTATACAGCTGCGCCGTGAGAAGCTGCAACGCCGCGATTGCTGGTCAGATGACAACCGATCAGGCGCGGCAGGCATTTGTCGGCTTTGCCAGGATAGCTGGGGTGCTGGCCAAATCCGATTTTGCGCCACTGACCGGGGCTGATCAAAAGCTGTCCGTTTCTGGGCGCAGTCCCTGATTTTCAGTTCAGGGTTTCTCCTGGATGCGCATAGGCAGTTTTCCTCGATGATCTTGCCGATGACGCCGAACTGAGAGGGACGGTCCTGCGCCGTCCGGTTTCGGGTTCTGACGATATCAAGCGCCTGGTCGGGGCCGTCGGCACACTCTACGCCTCACAGACGCCCACCTTCTATGGGGCGATCGATCAGCGCCATTACCTGCAATACAAGGCAACACTTCGCGCCGGTCTCGATCTGGACGCGGTGGGCGTCATCGAGCGTGACGAGACCGGACTCGTTCGGCGCGTGACGATGACGTTTGCGCCTTTGGACGCCGCGCTGTCACTGTCGGCAGGACTGGGCGACATCGTCGGGGAGGAGTTTGGTAACGATCTCTTTTACGACGCGTCGGCGAACAAGATCGCGGCCTCCTGATTGCCAGACTCGCATACGATCATAGGCAAAGGCGCCAGGGGCGGGGCTACGGCCAGCCCCCGGCCTTTCGCGCACCATCAGCCGCGAAGGAACGCCAGCAGGTCAGCGTTCAAGCGATCCTTGTCGACATGCAGCAGCCCATGGGAGCCGCCTTCGTAGACAATGAGCTTGGCATGCGGAACTAGCCCGGCGGTCAACTTCGCGGAGATTTCCAGCGGCACGATCTGGTCGTCACTGCCGTGGACCACCAGAGCGGGGAACGGTGATCTTCTTCAGGTCGTCGCGGAAATCGGTTTCCGAGAAGGCGCCAAGCGCATGATAGGCGGCGAGAAACCCGGTTGCCTGTCCCTGACGCCAGTAACTCTCCCGCAGACCTTCCGACACATGCGCGCCCGGACGGTTGAAGCTGTAGTATGGCATGGTGACGTCAAGATTCCACTGCGACCGGTTTGCCTGCACGGCGGCGCGGAACGTATCGAACAGCTCCTTGGGAGCACCGTTCGGATTGGTCGCGGTCTTGAGCAGGAAGGGCGTCACCGATGAAACCAAGGCGACCCTGGCGACACGGCTCTGGCCATGGCGCGCGATATAGCGTGCGACCTCGCCACCCCCCATCGAATGACCGACGAAGGTCGCCTCGCGCAGATCGAGCGCCTCGACCAGTTGCGCCAGATCATCGGCGAAAGTGTCGTAGTCGTAACCACCGGGGGGCTGGCTCGATCGGCCAAAACCCCGACGGTCGTGGGCGATGACGCGATAGCCATTCTGCAACAGGAAGAACATCTGGTCTTCCCAGGCGTCGGACGAGAGCGGATAGCCATGGCTGAACACCACGGCCGGCCCGGTGCCCCAGTCCTTGAAATAGAGGCTGGTGCCGTCTTTCGTCACGAGGCGGTCGCCTGTGGGCTTGCCGGCGCGGGCAGGCGCGAGGGTCTTTGCATCGGCGGGGGTTGAGCCGGCGCCAACCGCAGCAAGTCCGACGCCGGCGATGGCGGCCCCTTTCAGCAGGTTGCGCCGGGAAGCGCTGTCGGGTGTTGAGATCGTGGACATGAGGAAACTCCGTGAGGTTATGCCGCTTGGGCGGCGCGAGTGGCGAATGGGGTGGGACGTGTCGGTGCGATGTTCGGACCGCTTTCGTGTGGAGGATTAGAAACCGAGCCTGCCCTGATCCTCGGCGACGAACATCTGGCCGCTGCGATTCTTGACGCTCGGCAGTTCGGAGACCTTTGCGCGCCAGGACTTCAGCGCGGAATGATCGTCAGGGATGGCAATGCCGGCAGCGTCCGCGAACATCAACCCGGCAAACACCGTAATGTCGGCCATCGAGAAGGCATCGCCGGCGACGAACGAACGGTCCTGCAGCACCGTGTCGAAATACCTCATGCCGGCGAGCGCCTTATCGCGCTGGCGATTGCCCCAGTCCTGACGGCCAGCCCATTCCGGGCTCTTGAACACCTGCAGCTCGGCGCCTAGGCCCGGCGTTGCGTGATGGAAGTAGTTGCCAACCGCATCGAGTAACTCGGTCTCGGCCCGCTTCTGCATCATGTGGATGACGGCCTTTTCCTTCGGCGTCTTGCCGGTGAGTCGCGGATCGCCGTCGAGATTGTCGAGGTATTCGGTGATGGCGGTGGCCTCCGCGATGTAGGTGCCGTCCTCGAGCTGGAGGACCGGCAGCACGCCCGAGGGGTTCTTTTCGAGGAAAGCCGGCTGTTTGTGCTCGGTGCCGATGAGGTCGACGGAGACGAACTCGACCTGCGGTTCGAGACCCTTCTCGGCGAGCACGATGCGGACACGGGCAGGATTGGGAAAGCCGGGGCGATCGAAGATTTTCATAGGGATTCCTTTTATCTGTCTATCGATAGATAGGTTGCGGATGCCGCTTACCTCTTCCCTTTTGCGGCGTCAACAACTATCTATCGAGTGATAGGTACGGATTGATGATGGCTAAAACCAAAACGGATATGCGCGAGGCGGTCATGACCGCCGCAAGAGCGACGGTGCAGTCGCATGGCTACAATGCGCTCAGCTTTCGCGAACTCGCGAAAGAGGTGGGGATCAAAAGCGCCAGCGTGCACTACCACTTCCCGACCAAGGGCGACCTCGGTGCGGCGTTGGCGCGTCGCTACACCGAGGAGGGGGCAGCCTATCTCGCTGAGCTCCTGGCAACGTCCGAGAACGTGACCTGGTGCATGGACAAATATACCGAGATATTTCGCTCGGCTCTGGCCAACGACAATCGCATGTGCCTGTGCGGGATCATGAGCGCGGAACTTGACGACCTTCCCACGGAGGTTCGGACCGAGGTCGACAAATTCGCCGCTATGAACGTCGGTTGGCTAGCCAAGGTGCTCCCGCGGGCCAAGCCTTCCGCAACCGACCAAGACCTGCAGGAGCACGCGATGGCGATCTTCGCAGCCATCGAGGGGGCCCAGTTGGTCGCGCGCGGCTGCCGGGACATCGGCATTTATGACCGGACGATCCGAGCCTACCGAGCGACAGGTCTTGTCCCCTAACGGTCGATGCGCCAACCATGCGGAACGATACGGGAAGATTTCTGAACGGTCATTGGAGTCAAACTTTGCACTGCCTGGGAGCGACATCGTCTGCGGGCATTCGGCCTGTCCGGAAATTTTCAGGCCACGTCCCGCCGAATTGGCTTGCGATCGTCAGTCGCGAACACCGCGCTCGCCTCGCTGACGATAGAGACATGGTCCCTGGCGGCCTTGCCCGCAGCCACGCTGTCTCCGCGCATGATTGCGGTGACAATTAGGTCGTGTTCCTGCCAGGATTTGGCCAGCCGTCCGGGTAGCATGAACTGCGCGCGGCGGAAGGGTGCCAACCGGCTGCGGGTCATCACGGTGAGATCGTGGATATGCGTATTGTGGGCACCACGATAAAGCCGGCTATGGAACTCGGTGTTGAAATATTCGTAGTCCTCCTCGGCGCCCAGCTGAACCATCCGCGCTGAAGCCTGGTGCTCGATCTCGAGCCCGCGGCGCTCGCTGCTGGTCATGCGCTCGGCCGAGAAGCGCGCGCAGATCGCCTCCAGTTCGGCCATGCTCTCGAACATAGAGGCGAGATGCTCCTGCGTTACGACGGCAACGATAGCGCCCCTGTTGGGTCGCCTCTCGACCAGGCCCATGGCGCTGAGCTGGCCGAGCGCCTCCCTGACCGGGGTGCGTGATACGTCGAAGCGGGCGGCGAGCGAGGCCTCGTCCAGCTTTTCGCCGGGGCGCAGGTAGCCGGTGACGATCCGGTCGCCGATCGCCCGCACCATCTGATCCACGGTCGTGCCCGACCTGATCAAGCTGCGCTTCCCCGACAAGTTTCCTCCGTCGCGTCTTCTCATGGAGTCGGCCGACTCGTTGGTCCTTCGACTCGATATGCCCTCTATGCCTCTATTTTAATCTGTCTGTCAAACTGGCTATTTTCAAGGCAAAAAGTGCATGCAATTGCCTCTGCTGTGAGCACGACCCTTCGACATGATAACTGATTCTATTGGATAAATTTCAATTCGAAAACTGGCACGGTGATTGCATGCACTTTCTTGACGGCATGTTAACCGACCCGGAAAAGGGTCCCAAAGGGGAGCATTCACTATGACCGACAGATTCATGCTTAACCGCCGCCAATTGCTCAAGACCTCCGCCGCAGGAGCCGCACTCGGCCTGGCCTCGGCATCCTTTCCGATCAGCCGTGCCTTCGCCGCCGCCGCCGCCGTCGGCTTCATCTATGTCGGCCCCAAGGACGACTACGGCTACAACCAGGCGCATGCCGAGGGGGCGGCGTCGCTGAAAGGCATCGAAGGCATCTCCGTCGTCGAGGAGGAAAACGTTCCCGAGACGGTCGACGTCCAGAAGACGATGGAATCGATGATCAATCTCGATGGTGCCTCGCTGATCTTCCCGACCTCCTTCGGCTATTTCGATCCGCACATGCTGGCCATGTGCGCGAAATTCCCCGACGTGCAGTTCCGCCATTGCGGCGGCATGTGGGACAAGGCCAAGCACCCGATGAATGCCGGTTCCTATTTCGGCTATATCGGCATGGGCCAGTATCTCAACGGCGTCGTCGCCGGCCACACCTCGAAGAGCAAAAAACTCGGCTTCGTCGCCGCCAAGCCGATCCCGCAGGTACTGCTCAACATCAACTCCTTCCTGCTCGGCGCACGCTCGGTCGACCCGACGATCACCTGCCAGGTCATCTTCACCGGCGAGTGGTCGCTGGCGGTCAAGGAGGCGGAAGCCACCAACGCCCTGGTCGACCAGGGCGCCGACGTCATCACTTGCCATGTCGACAGCCCGAAAGTGGTGGTCGAGACGGCCGCCGGCCGCGGCGCCTTCGTCTGCGGCTATCACGCCAACCAGAGCCCGCTGGCGCCGGAAAAATACCTCACCGGTGCCGAGTGGAACTGGGCC
This sequence comes from Mesorhizobium sp. P3_A2, assembly GCF_056403115.1. Classification (NCBI taxonomy): domain Bacteria; kingdom Pseudomonadati; phylum Pseudomonadota; class Alphaproteobacteria; order Hyphomicrobiales; family Phyllobacteriaceae; genus Mesorhizobium; species Mesorhizobium sp. P3_A2. The sequence continues at coordinate 747,481 of NZ_JBFUGC010000001.1, read as the reverse complement.
AAGGTCTACAAGATGTTCGTCGACGACCTCATCGCCGGCACGCCGCTTCCCAATTTCACCCGCGGCGGACTGGCCGACGGCTTCGTCAAGATGAGCCCGCTCGGTCCCGCCGTCGGCGAGGCGGCCCGCAAGCAATTCGACGCCACCCTGGCCGAAATGATGAAGGGCGGCTTCTCCGTCATCAAGGGCCCGCTGAAGAGCAACAAGGGCGCCGTCGTGGCGACGGAAGGCCAGGCCTTCGTTGAGACCGCCATCGAGCTCGAAAGCATGGACTATCTCGTCGAGGGCGTCGTCGGCTCGACCGCCTGAAGCTGAGCGCGGAGACGGGCACCATGACGGATACGACCAGCAGTGCGGAGGCGCCGGCGATGCTCGGCGCCAGGGGTTATCCGGCGGCGCTCGAATGGGTCGCCAGGCGGGCGGAAGCTTTCGTCATCCCGCTCGCGGCGCTGGTCATCGGCATGGTCCTGTTCAGCCTGTTCATTGCACTGGTCGGCAAGTCGCCGGTCCAGCTCTATGAAACCATGTGGCGCGGCGGCTTCGGCTCGTGGTTCTCGATCCAGAACTCACTGTCGCGGGGGGCGCCCCTGCTGCTCGCAGCGCTCTGCGTGGCGCTGCCGGCGCGGCTCGGCCTCGTCGTCATCGGCGGCGAGGGCGCCATCGTTCTCGGCGGCGTCGCCGCCGCTGCCATCGGTGTGGCGCTGGGCGGCGCGCCATCATCAATCGTCATTCTTGCCATGGGCGTGGCGGGCATGGCCGCCGGCGGCATCTGGATAGGTGCCGTCGGCGCGCTCCGCCATTACCGGGCCGTCAACGAAACCATCTCCAGCCTGCTGATGGCCTACATCGCCATCGCGCTGATGAACCAGCTGGTGGAAGGGCCGCTGCGCGACCCGGCCTCGCTCAACAAGCCCTCGACCCAGCCGCTCGCCGACATCTACCGCATCGGCAACATTCCGGGCATGGAGGTGCATTGGGGGCTTGCCGTCGGCGTCGTCGCCTGCGTGCTCTCCTGGGTGCTGATCGAAAAGACCCGCTGGGGCTTCGCGGCCCGCATCGCCGGCGGCAATGTCAGGGCAGCGCAGGTGCAGGGGCTGGCCGTCGGACCGCTCATTGTCGGCTTTACCGCGCTTGCCGGCGGCTTTGCCGGCCTTGCCGGCATGCTCGAAGTCGCGGCCGTGCAAGGCAGCGCCAACGGCTCGCTCGCCGCCGGCTATGGCTACACCGGCATCCTCGTCGCCTTCCTCGCTCGCCACAACCCGCTGGCCATCATCCCGGTCGCCATCCTGCTTGGCGGCATCGACGCGTCCGGCGGGCTGATCCAGCGCCGCATGGACCTGCCCGACGCCACCGTGCTGGTGCTGCAAGGCATGCTGTTCATCGTCATCCTGTTCAGCGAGACCTTGTACGGCCGCTTCAAGGCCTTCAATCCCGACCTGTGGCAGAGGACCTCCTGATGGACGCAACCGAGATCGGTCTCTGGGGCGTGCCGCTCGCCATCCTCGGCGGTGCCATCCGCGTGTCGACGCCCTTCATCTTCGTCTCGCTGGGCGAGGCCATCACCGAGCGCTCCGGTCGCATCAACCTTGGCCTCGAAGGCACGCTCGTCTTCGGCGCCATGACCGCCTATGCGGTCGCGGTGATGACCGACTCGCCATGGCTCGGCCTGCTGGCCGCCGCGGCCGCCGGCCTTTGCTTCGGCCTGTTCCATGGCTGGATCTGCAAATTCCCGAAAGTCAACGACATCGCAATCGGCATCGCGCTGATGCTGTTCGGCTCGGGGCTCGCCTTCTTCTTCGGCAAGCCGTTCATCAAGCCGAAGGCGCCCAACCTTCCGGCCATTCCGTTCGGCGCATGGTCCGACATTCCGCAGGTGCAGGCGGCGCTCGACGTCAACGTCCTGTTCCTGATCGGGGCGGCACTTTCGCTCATCCTGTGGTGGGCCTTCCGCAACACTCGCGCCGGCCTCATCGTGCGCGTCGTCGGCGACAGTTCCGACGCCGCGCGCGCCATGGGCCTCAACCCGAACACGGTGCGCCTCGTCGCCACCGGTGTCGGTGGCGCGCTGGCCGGTATCGGCGGCGCCTATCTGTCGCTCTACTATCCCGGCAGCTGGACCGAGCGTATCTCGTCCGGCCAGGGGCTGATGGCGGTGGCACTGGTCATTTTCGCACGCTGGAATCCGCTCGGCTGCTTTGCCGCCGCCCTTCTGTTCGGCGGCGCCGGAGCGCTCGGACCGGCGCTGCAGTCGGTCGGCGTCACGCAAGGCTACTACCTGTTCTACGCCGCCCCCTACATCCTCACCTTGATCATCATGATCGCTACCTCGTCGCCGACCCGTTCGCTTGCCGGCGCGCCGGGTGAATTGTCGATCACCAAATGACTGGCACCAAATAACTGGAGTTTTTGCCATGAACGCCAGAGCCGAGATCACTCAGCGCTATATCGACGCCGACCCTTATCCGTGGCCCTACAATGGCGAACTTCGCCCCGACAACACGGCGTTGATCATCATCGACATGCAGACCGATTTCTGCGGACCGGGCGGCTATGTCGACCATATGGGCTACGACCTCTCGCTGGTGCGCGCGCCGATCGAACCGATCAAGTCGGTGCTGTCGGCCATGCGCGCGAAAGGTTACACCATCATCCACACCCGCGAGGGCCACCGGTCCGACCTCGCCGACCTGCCCGCCAACAAGCGCTGGCGCTCGCGCCGCATCAATGCCGGCATTGGCGACCCCGGCCCCTGCGGGCGCATCCTGGTGCGCGGCGAGCCGGGTTGGGACATCATTCCCGACCTTTACCCGATCGAGGGCGAGCCGATCATCGACAAGCCGGGCAAGGGCTCGTTCTGCGCCACCGACCTGGAGCTGATCCTCAACCAGCGCGGCATCGAAAACATCGTGCTCACCGGCATCACCACCGATGTGTGTGTCCACACCACAATGCGCGAGGCCAACGACCGCGGCTTCGAATGCGTGATGCTGGAGGATTGCTGCGGGGCGACCGACTACGGCAACCATCTCGCCGCGATCAAGATGATCAAGATGCAGGGCGGCGTGTTCGGTGCGGTGTCGAACTCCACATCCTTCGTAGCGCAGATGCCGTGAGGGAACCAGGATGAGCGGGATCACCGGCAACAAGGCCGTCGGCGTCGAGACCATCGGCATGACCATGCGTTTCGGCGCCTTCACGGCGCTGGGCGACGTCTCCATCAAGGTGCCGGCCGGTTCGTTCCACGCCCTGCTTGGCGAAAACGGCGCCGGCAAGTCGACGCTGGTCAAATGCATGATGGGTTTCTATCACCCGACCGCCGGCGACATTCTGGTCGACGGCCGCGAGGTGACGATCGCCAGCCCCAGGGACGCATCGGCGCTCGGCCTCGGCATGGTCTACCAGCATTTTACGCTTGTCCCGTCGCTGACCGGCGCCGAAAACCTGGTCATTTCGCGTGAGAAGGTTCCCGGCGTGATCGACTGGCGCAAGGAGCGCGGCGACCTTGCCGTGTTCATGGATCGCATGCCGTTCAAGCTGTCGCTCGACGTCAAGGTGGCTGAACTCGCGGCCGGCGAGAAGCAGAAGCTGGAGATCATCAAGCAGCTTTATCTTGGCCGCTCCTTCCTGGTGCTGGACGAGCCGACCTCCGTGCTCACCCCCGGCGAGGCGCAGGAAGTGCTGGGCCTTGTGCGCGACATGACAAAAGCCGGCGACCTCACCGTGCTGATGATCTCGCACAAATTCCACGAGGTCACGGCGTTCGCCGACGACGTCAGCGTGCTGCGCAAGGGCAGGCTGACCGGCACCGGCCGCGTCGTCGACCTCGACCGCAAAGCCATGGCGGCAATGATGATCGGCGACCAGCCGATCGCCACGCTCGACAGCCGCGCCGAGCCGAAGCCGGACGCCGAGATCGTGCTCAAGGTCAAGGCGCTGAAGGCGCCTGACCGCACCGGGCTGAAGTCGATCCGGATCGAGGATCTCGGCGTGCGCTCCGGCGAGATCGTCGGCATCGCCGGCATTTCCGGCAACGGCCAGAAGGAATTCCTCGAAGTGCTGGCCGGGCAGCGCCCCCGCGATGCCGGCGAAGTCATGGTGCGCGGTACCGCCTATGCGGCGACGCGCGCCGAGGCTCGTGCGCTCAACGTCCGGCTCATCCCGGAAGAGCCGCTGAAAAACGCCTGCGCGCCGAAGATGACGGTGGCCGAGAACATCTCCTTCCGCACCTTCGACATCGACAGCAACGGCAAACCGGTAAGCTGGATCAGCGCCGGCGCCATCAAGGCATTCAGCGCCAGGCTGGTCGAGCAGTTCAAGGTCAAGACCGCCTCGCTTGCCTCGCCCATCGCTTCGCTGTCGGGCGGCAATGTGCAGCGTGCCGTGCTCGCGAGGGAACTGACCGGCGAAGTCGACCTGCTGATCGTCTCCAATCCGTGCTTCGGCCTCGACTTCTCGGCCGTGGCCGAAATTCGCGCCCGCATCATGAAGGCGCGCAATGCGGGTGCCGCCGTGCTCCTGATGTCGGAGGACCTCGACGAACTGCTCGAGCTTTCAGACCGCATCTTCGTCATGTCGGACGGCGCCCTGGTCTACGAGACTCCGATTGCGCAGGCCAGCGTGCAGACCATCGGCGAACACATGGCGGGTCATCACTGATGGCGGAAATCGATGCGCTGCCGTTTTCCTTCACCTTCAAGCCGCAGACCTTGGCGCTGATGGTCATCGACATGCAGCGAGACTTCGCCGAGCCCGGCGGCTTCGGCGCCAGTCTCGGCAACGACGTCGGTCGCGTGACCGCGATCGTGCCGACAGTGAAGCGGCTGATCGAAGGCTTTCGCGCCGCCGGCCTGCCGGTGATCCACACCATGGAGTGCCATAGGCCCGACCTTTCGGACCTGCCGCCAGCCAAGCGCGACCGCGGCAATCCGTCGATCCGCATCGGCGATATGGGCCCGATGGGACGTCTACTGATCGCGGGCGAACCCGGCACCGCGATCCTCGACGAGCTTGCGCCCTTGCCCGGCGAGATCGTCATCGAGAAGCCCGGCAAGGGCGCCTTCTATGCGACCAGCCTCGGCAACGACCTCAAGTGGATCGGCGCCCGCCAACTCGTCTTTGCCGGCGTGACGACCGAAGTTTGCGTGCAGACGACGATGCGCGAGGCCAACGATCGCGGCTATGAGTGCCTGCTCGCCGAGGACGCGACGGAAAGTTATTTTCCCGAGTTCAAGGCGGCGGCAATCGCCATGATCAGGGCGCAGGGCGCCATCGTTGGCTGGACGGCAACGACCGACCAGGTGCTCGAGGGAATTGCCAATGCCTAATCTTGCCTTTGCCGGCCTGCTTGACGGCGGCTGGCGCGATCTGGCGTTCGAGCATTTCCGCGACGGCATCAGGGTGCACTGGCTGCTCAAGGGCGGACCGGTCGAACCCTCGGTCGCGATCCTCAGCTACCAGCCTGGCGCCGGCGTGCCACGCCACCGCCATGCCGGGCTGGAGACCATCGTCGTGCTGGAAGGCATCCAGAGCGACGAGAACGGTGACTATCCTGCCGGCAGCGTGATCCTCAATCCAGTCGGGACCGAGCATTCGGTGTGGACGAAGGACGGCTGCGTCGTGCTGATCCAGTGGGACCTGCCGGTGATCATTCTGGGGGAGACGAGATGAGCGACATCCACTTCGACATAGCGAGCCTGCACGCGGCCTATCGGAACGGCGTCAGCGTTGGCGATGTGATCGCGACGATCCATGCCCGCATCGAGACGGCTGACGATCCGGGCATCTTCATCCATCTCGCCGCGAGGGCGGATCTGCTTGCGGCGGCCGAAGCGCTCGGCCCGTTCGACCCGCTGGGAAAACCGCTCTGGGGCATTCCCTTCGCCGTCAAGGACAACATCGACGTCGCCGGCATGCCGACGACGGCCGCTTGCGCCGAATATGCCTATACGCCTGACAAGGACGCCACTGTCGTGGCGCGGCTGAGGGCAGCCGGCGCGCTGGTTGTCGGCAAGACCAATCTCGACCAGTTCGCCACCGGCCTTGTCGGCGTCCGCACGCCCTGGCCGATCCCGCGCAACGCCATCGACGCGGAGTTGGTGCCGGGCGGCTCCTCCTCGGGGTCGGCGGTGGCGACGGCGCGCGGCATCGTTTCCTTCGCGCTCGGCACTGACACCGCCGGCTCCGGCCGCATCCCGGCCGGCCTCAACAACATCGTTGGGCTGAAGCCGACCGTCGGTGCGCTGTCGACGGCCGGCGTGGTGCCGGCCTGCCGAACGCTCGATTGCGTCTCGGTGTTCGCGCTGACCGTCGACGACGCCTATCGGGTGTTCTCGGTCGCAGTCGCGCGCGATGCGGCCGATGCCTATTCGCGCGACATCGTCGTCCAGCCGCTCGCCGCCCGCCCACCGGTGCTGAACGTCGGCATCCCGGCAAAAGCCAACCTGAAATTCTTCGGTGATGCGGCGATGCAGGATGGCTTCGAGGCCTCGCTTGCCATGCTGTCGCGGCTCGGCTGCCGGCTGGTCGAAATCCCGTTCGGCGATTTCTACGCCACCGCCAACCTCCTCTATGAGGGCGCCTGGGTGGCCGAACGTTATGCGGCGATCCGCGATTTCATGGAAGCCAACGAAGCCGCCATGCATCCGGTGACGCGCAAGATCATCGGCGGCGCCAGAAGTCTGTCGGCGGCGGACGCCTTTCGCGGCCTCTATGCCTTGCAGGCCTACAAGGCGAAGCTCGCCCCGGTGATCGCCTCGGTCGACCTGCTCTGCGTGCCGACCGCGCCGACGCACTACACCATTGCCGGCGTGCTCGCCGATCCGGTCGAGACCAACAGCCGGCTCGGCACCTATACCAATTTCGTCAACCTGCTCGATATGTGCGGCATTGCCGTACCGACCTGCACGCGCGATGACGGCCTGCCGATGAGTGTGACGCTGCTTGCGGCCGCCGGACTGGACGGCCTTGTGGCGTCCGTCGCGCGCGATCTCCATGCCGCGAGCGGCCTCACCCTCGGCGCGACTGGCTGGCGGCAGCCGAGCGCGCAGCCTGTCGGCGCATCGGCCGAAGACGGCACGATCGAATTGGTGGTGGTCGGCGCTCACCTCTCGGGAATGCCGCTCAATGGCCAGCTCAGGGAGGCTGGTGCCCGGTTCTGCCGGGCGATGAGGACGGCCTCTTCATACAAGCTTTATGAGCTCGCGGGCCAAGCCACGCCCAAGCCGGGACTGGTCCGTGTCGGCAACGACGGCACTGCGATCGAGGTGGAGGTCTGGCGGCTGCCTGCCGACGCTTTCGGCCACTTTGTGGCCGCCATCCCGCCGCCGCTGGGCATTGGCAGTATAGAGCTTGATGATGGCAGCACCGCCAAAGGCTTTCTGGTGGAATCCGTGGGCTTGCTAGGCGCTTCTGACATCTCGTCATTCGGCGGCTGGCGCCGCTTTTTGTCAGATCGCGTTCCCGTTTGAACTTCATCAACGCACTTTGCGAAGGCAAGAGGGGTGGGGCCCCGATCGAGGTAGGTTGAACTTCTGATTATCTTCGTTGCGAAGCCGGAAAGCTGCCAGTCCGCTTGCAGCCCAAAACCAGCCACGCTTGTCACGGGTTCATCGGCGCAGTCGTTGCGCTCTGGGCTAACAAGTTCAGTGCGCTCGGATCCCGCGCAGGGCAAACTGCCTGGCAAAAAAGCTTGAATTGTTCGACGGTCGGGCGCTGGATGGCGAGACAGCGGCCGACGAGTGATTGCCGGAACTGGCTTCCGAGGCGCTGAAGGGGGGGAATATGGACACGACGACGGAACCAGACGTTACTACCTTGATTTCGGGCTTCGAACAGCTCGCCGAGCGATTCGTCTCCGGACTGTTCGCGCGGTTTGCCGCTTTAAGCGGCGTCCCGGTCGAGCTTGATACCCTGAGGGCCTCGCTCGCGGCCGAGGGAACGTCTCTCCTTGTGCTCCTGTTCCAGATTGTGTTGGTTGTTGCGCTCGTCGCGGGCGTGTTCATCCTGCTCGCTCGGCGGTTCAAGCAGGCGAGTGCCACAAGCAGTGCATGGCGCAGATTCGTCGCGGGCTTGGCGGCTGCTGTGGTGGCGCTGGTGATCGGTTTTATTGCTGCGTGGCTGCTGGCCGGTTCTGGGATGCCTCTGCAAACCCTTCGCCTTTGGACAGTGGCGACCGTTCTGGGCTTCATCATCCTCGCCGCCGTCAGATCACTGTTGATGGCATCGCGGCGAAGCGAGTTCGCGGAGCGCTCCGTCCATCTGGCGGCGCTCGTGCGCGACCTCTCGCTTGCTATTGGTTTGGCGCTCGTCGGCGTTACGCTACTCGGGACGTTGCGGTTCTGGAGCGTCGGACCGGCCTTGGGGGACCTGCTGCGAACAGGCTTGGGAATTCCGATCTACTTTCTGTTTGCATGGGCGGTATGGCGGCACAGGCGGACAATGGCAGTCGCCGTCGCCGGTCCGCGTCCCAGAGGCCGCTGGCGCACCCGTCTCGCCAAAATGTGGCCGGCAATCGTGATCGTGTTCGTGATAGTCACCTTTCTCAGCACTCAGGCCGCGCTGACCCTGGGAGCATCGCTTCGTGGGTCGGCCGTTATGCTGACCGCGTTGATGTTTCTCGCCGCGCCGCATCTCGACGCAATGATCGGGAACTGGGCGCAGCGCGGTTTGGAGTCACCTGACATCTCGATCTTGGCAGCGGCAGGGCGACAGACCGCCCGCTTCACCGTCGTGGCTATCATTGTTGCCATGCTGGCAACGCTATGGGCGACACCGCTGGCTGCCGGGTTCGGCATAGATCTGCGAGAGGTCGCCAAGGGTGCATCCGGTGTGGTGCTGATCACGTTGGGGGCGGCGTTTCTGTGGAACGTGGTCGGCACAGGGACGGCTCGCGCCTTGCGCGCGGAGTTGCCCGCCCTAGGTGGTGACGAGGAGGCGCTGGGTGCGCCGCGTTCACGGCTGGGCACGCTGGTGCCGCTGCTCAGCGCGGTCGGCAAATCGAGCATTCTTGCCTTGGCGCTGCTCTCGATCCTGGTGTCGATCGGGATCAATGTCTGGCCGCTGATCGCCGGCATGAGCGTGTTCGGGCTGGCCATCGGCTTCGGCTCGCAGACGCTGGTGAAGGACCTGGTCTCCGGGCTGTTTTTCCTGATCGACGATGCATTCCGCTTCGGCGAATACATCGAAACGTCAGGCGCCAAGGGAACCGTAGAAAAAATCTCGGTCCGGTCGGTTTCCCTGCGCCATCAGCGGGGTGCCTTGGCGACAATTCCCTATGGCGAGATTGGCAAGATCCAGAATTTCAGCCGCGACTGGATGATCGAGAAACTGACCTTTCGCGTTGCATTCAACACCGATGTCGAGAAAGTTCGCAAGATTTTCAAGAAGATCGGCCAGGATATTTCGGCCAACCCGGAACTTGCCGGAGATCTGCTCGAGCCGTTCAAGAGCCAGGGAATTGCCGAGGTTGAGGATGGCACGCTGGTCATCCGGGCCAAATTCAAGGCGAAAGCGGGCAGAAACTTCATGATCCGCCGCGCCGTTTTGCTCGCCGTGCACCAGGCATTTCAGGAAAACGGCATTAAGGCCGTCCCAAAGCCACTGACATCCAATCCCGGAGCCTGAGCATTCGGACAATCACGGCTACGACGTGCTGATCAATGCTGATCCCGTCGCGCGTGTCTGGACCTTCAATGTTGCGTGGCTAGGCGTCTGGACTGGCGCGATCGCGACCGGAGCTGGACCAGCCCACGTGGGCTGATACTTGCGTAAGCCTTCAACGGATCCACCTGACGAACCGGACGATCGCTTCCTCGGCGATGAGCATGACGACGACCACGATAATCAGCGGCACCACGCCGTGCAGCATGCCTTCGAAGCGGACCCTATCCCCGAACACGAAGGTAATCGCCTCCAGAATCACGAACTTGGACAGGAACAGCACCACCCATGCGCCGAAGTATCGCATGAACTTCATGAAGGCACCTTGCCTTGCCTGGAAGAACACGGCGACCTGATGCTCGATGGCAATCGTCCCCTTCAGAAGGGCCTGCAACAGGATGGCCGCAAGCAACGACACGCTGAAGGAAGCGACCGTGACGCTGTCCGAAAACTCATCGAACAGGTTTAGGACCACGAGATCGATCAAGACTCCGAAGGTATAGCGGAGGATCAACCGCTGGCGGTCAGTCGGCATTTCGGCCGTGGCCGGCAGAAAACCGTGGATTTTGTCAGCCATGACGCCCCCTTCCAAACAAAACACCCTGCCGAGTGGTGCGAATCTCCGCATTACCTTCGCACCTTCCGTTTTGAGGCGCCACGTAACTAACGGTAAATACAGTGGGCCGCCGGCTCCAGCGCCGAAAAGGTCGCCAGCTTACCGGGGTAGCGAAGGATTGACTGCCCGCTCTGATGCGACCGTGACTGTAGTCGGATCGCGTTTCTATGCAGACGGGCCGCAGGGCGAAGTACCCGCCGCCAAAGAGGGGCGGTCGCCAACCTCACAGAATTGCTCTCAGTCCGCCACGTCGAAGCCCGCTTTCTTCAGCGAACGGATGACGAATTCGACATCTTGCGAACGGGCCAAACGCATCGAGACTTGCTGGCGCACGGTCTTCACCAAATTCGGTGCATTCTGGACAAGCCAGTCACGCTCCCGTTCGGCCTCGATTTTGTTTCCCGCCTCACCGAAAACCGCAGCGGCAATCAAATGGTAGAGCGGATTTGAAGGAACCGCGGATCTTTTCAGCCACATTGCTGCCCGCTGATAGTCGCCGCTGAAATAGGAGCAAAGGGCCAGGTCCGCCTCAAAGGTGCGCAGGGCGCCGGGATTCCTTTCACGCGCTTCATTAAGCAACGCGCAACCCTCATGCCAATTGCCGGAGAGCGCCAGGCGCTCTCCGTATTCGCCCATAAAATTGGTGTCGTTCGGGTTGATGGCCAAAGCCTGTTTGCCAACGCTCAATGCAGCATCGATTTCCTTACTGAAATAAAGCCCAAGCATTTCTGCTTGACGTCCGCGGACATTGAGAGGGTCAGCTTCCACAGCCTTCCTTGCCGCAGCCAAGCCGAACTCGAGGGCTGCCGCCGACGAGGCTGGATCGGCTGGAATCTCGAACCGGTAATCATCTATGTAAATCAACGAAAGAAGCCCCCAGGCTGTGGCGTAGTCTGGGAAGTGGTCCACTGTCTTCTCCAGGCAGGTACGTACCGATGCTCGCGTTATTGGATCGAGGGTGGTCTTGTATTCGTAGAAGGAAAGCGTGCAGGAATAAGCGGCCCAATCGTCGGGGGGATTGCTGACGTGGAGCTTGGCATCTGCCTGGAAGATGACGCCGTAAGCCTGGGCCAGGCTGGTCGCCACCTTGCTCGCAATATCGGCCTGGGCCTTGACGAGGTCAGCCACCCTCAATCCACCATTGTAACTTTCAGACCAGAGAATCGAACCATCGGCCCGGTTGACCAGCCGCATCCGGAGCCAGAATGCGTCTGGGGCAAGGTTGACACTCCCTGAAAGAACAAATCGCGGTAGCGATGCCTCCCCGCCGTTTGCGGGCGTTTCCATGACCGCGATGTCCTTGAACTTGGAAAGCTGGACGACAATTTCCTGCTTCAATCCGATGGCGATCGCCGACCCACTCTGAGTCCCGGTCAGATCGTCAAACTTCTCCACAAGCACACGGGGTATTACCGGCGCGCCCGGCCTGACGGATGTCCATGACGACACCAGCACCAACGCCGCGACCACGAGAAACGCTGCAGCACCCAAGGCGGTCAGCAGCAGCGGCATCCGCCGTGCTGGAAATTCGGTTGGCTTTTGCGAAATAACCGACAAAGGGGGCGCTTCTAGTGCAGAAGGCGAACGAAGCGAGAAGGCAGGAACGTAACCCCCCTTTGGAATCGTGATCAGGATCGGGTCTGTGTGTCCGGCCGTCAGATAGTAGCGCTCGAGCGCACGCCTGAGGTGGCCAGCCTCGATGCGAACGATCGGATCCGTTTGCGGGTCGAACGCCTCGCCGCGACCAAACACTTCGACTGCGATGGAATAGGCCTTGATGCGGTCGCCTCGTCCCGACAATGCTTCTTCCACCACATGGCTGAGGAAACGCCGCTCGCGGCCTGTGGCATCGAAATCGATACTGTCGAGGATAAGGGCAAGTTGGGCGCGACAAGCCTTGACGGGGAGCTCATGCACCCCCGGTGCGGGCGTTTCCGCCTGGATCGCCATGTCCTCCCTCGATCCCTCGCAACCGCGTTCTTGTTGTTGTGCGGTTACATGCTTATCCACGTAACTTACCTTCTACTGCCGTCTCTTTGCAATACGATTGCATCAGGTCGATGAACTGGCGTCATGAGCACAAAAGACGGATCGTCTCACAGGCACCGAGCGGTTTCGGCGGCGGTACGCCGATACCCCCAGTTTGAACTGACGATCCATCGTCTGATGGACCGGAGCGAGAGCTTTCGCGACATCTGCGAGGAACTCGCCGATGCGGAGTTTGCGCTTTCGAAGGTCGACGAGGCCCCGCCGGCATTGCGCGAAGCCAGACGAGCCGAATGGCAGGAACTGGTGGATCGCTTGGTAGGAGAGGTAGGGGCGGCAGTGCTGAACACCGACGCCGCCCGGAAATCGGGTATCAACCCATGGCCGCAGTGAACAGCCATGGGTGCCGGGCCGACAGCGCGCGAAACAGCCAATGGACGCGTTTCGCACCGCCATTACACTCCCGTTTCCCGGAGCAATAAATCCGCATATGGTGGTCGAACTCAGAAGGGGGGCCCTGACATGATGACTTTCCATCGGACACAAGCCCTGGGTTGTGCCGTTCTTTCCGTTCTTTGGCTTACCCATCCCGCTGGAGCCGCGGATGCGGTCTCACCAGTGACACCAGACCTGAAGCCGGTGGTGACCGAACAAGGATGGACGTTCTCCGCTGCGCCGTATTTCTGGGCGGCTGGAATGTCAGGGGAAGTGGCGCAGTTCGGTCTGCCCCCTGTCGACGTCGACGCGAATTTCGGCGACATTCTGAAGAATCTCGACTTTGCGGCGATGGCGATCGGGGAGGCGCGCCACGACCGGTACAGCATCTTCGGCGACCTCATGTATGTAAAGGTGTCGACCGGGAGCGGTACTCCGCGGGGCATCTTCGCCACCAATGTCGATGTCAGTTCCGAAACGTTTTCAGGATTGGTCGGAGCGGGCTATTCGATTGTCCAGAGCGACGCCGGACGTCTCGATCTCGTCGGCGCGATGAGGGTCTGGTCGGTCAATACGGATCTCGACTTCCACGGCGGTATCCTCGACGGCGTGTCGCGCAGCGACGGGGCAACCTGGGTCGACGGGCTGGTTGGCGTTCGCGCGAATTACTCGCTCACGCCCGAAATCTATCTGACGGGCTGGGGCATGGTTGGTGCAGGCGGCGCCAATGTCGACTGGGATGTCGCCGCCGCACTGGGCTACCGCTTCAACGAGCGGTTTTCGGCGGTCGCCGGCTACCGAGCGCTCGGCGTCAACTACCGCAATGATGGCTTCGTCTTCGATGTCGTCCAGCAAGGACCGATCATGGGGCTGGTCATGCGTTTCTAGCATCCAGGATCTGCATTCAACGAACGACAGGGGAGGAAGTGATGACAACGAAATTTACATTCCGCAACTGCGCCGTCGTGGCCGTGGCTTTAGCTGCCTTCGTGCAGATTGATCCGGTCTCCCTGATGACTCAGGGATTGATATCATCTGAAGCGTTGGCCCGCGTTGGCCGCCCTCTTACGGCCACAAGCGCAGCCGGCGTCGCCAGGCGCACGACCCGGCGAACCATCCGCAGAACAAGCGTGTACGTAGCCAGGCTTCCTGCCGGTTGCGCCAAAACGTCCGTCAATGGGACGGTCGTCTGGCATTGCGGCGGAAAATATTATCAGCACTCGGGCTCGAAGTACGTGGTCGTCCACGTCAACTGATCGGGCGCGGATGGCCGCCGGCCTGACCTGACCGACAGCAGGTCGGCGGCGACACGATCGTCCAAGCAACGACTGATCGCGGGTCGTGCGCTCGGATGCTGCCAGGACCAATCGGCGGGTCTTGCTATGGACGAGGTCAACAGATGAACGCGACACAAAAGCTATTCTTGATCGTAGTTGCGGCGGTCGAAGCGGCGACAGGTCTCGGTCTTCTGTTGCTGCCTTCCGTTCCATTTGCTCTCCTGCTTGGGTTGGAAAGCGCCACCGTTGAAGCAATTTTCGTCGGCCGCATTGCGGGCGCGGCGCTGCTCGCCATAGGTGTTGCAAGCTGGATGGCAAGGAAAGATCAGGCAAGTCATTCGCTGTACGGATTGCTTATCGGCATTCTGATTTACAACACGGCCGTATCGATTCTCCTCGTCTACGCGGCAGCAGTCCTAAAGATGACCGGCGCCATGCTTTGGCCCACGGTTGCATTTCACGCATTTCTGGCCGTCTGGGGTGGTCTGCTTCTACGGGGCTTCCGAGCGAAACTCCGCTAGGTCGGCAAGATGCCGCGCCCGGTACATCTACGCGTTCGCGCCGGCAACGACGACGGTCCAGTAGCGCGATTACATGCTCACCCCACGTAACTTACATTCCAGCGCCAGCTCTTTGGGGTCTACTATCCATGAAGAAGTGCAGGAAGTGCTCGTCGAGATGCGAGATGCTGCCGCAGCCAGAGCGGAAGAAAGCGTATGACGTTGCTCAGGGAGCCTCTGTTGCATTTTGCCGTCGTCGGCTCGATCCTGTTTGGCGGCTATTCCTGGCTCAATGACAGGCATGTCGAAGCAACAGCCAACGAACAGATCAGCCTCGGCGAAGGCGAGGTGCGCTGGCTCAAGCAGACCTGGTCGAGCCAGTGGCTGCGCGAGCCAACCGCCGATGAGCTCAAGGGTCTTGTCGACGATCTGCTGAATGAGAAGGTGATGGCGCGCGAAGCGCAGGAGATGGGCCTTGAGAAGGACGACACCATCATCCGCCGCCGCTTGGCGCAAAAGCTGAAATTCCTTGTCGAGGATACGGCCCAGTTGGCCGAGCCAACTGAAGCGGACCTGCGGCAGTTCTATGCCGCTAACCCTGCACACTTCGAGACGCCCGGAAAACTCACGTTTCGGCAGTTGTACTTTAATCCGGAGCATCGCAAGGATGCCGCGGCGGACGCGACCGCCGCACTGGGTGCGCTGGCAGAGGATGTCGAGGACGACTCGATCGAGGGCGACCGGCTGCTGTTCGGCGACAGCTTCCCCGACACTGACGAACAGGCGTTGTCCGGGATGTTCGGCGCCGATTTTGCCCGCGAGGTGTTTGCACTCGAACCGGGCGGATGGCGTGGTCCGGTTAAGTCGGGCTATGGCTTTCACCTGGTGCTTGTCACGCAGCGCACTGCGACTGCGCTGAAGCCCTTCGAGACCATAAGGGCTGCCGTGCTCTCCGAGTGGCGCGCTTCGAAACAGGTCGAACTCAGCCGAGATTACCTGCTCGAGCTGCGCAACAAATATAACGCCGCGCTGGATGACAGTGCAAAAGCGCTGCTCGGGCAAGAGACTACACCGAAGGTGGCCGCACAATGAACCCGCTCGCCAAATGGTCTGCTCTCGTGCTGGTTGTCCGGGCCGCGATGGAGTGCGTTCGGCTGGCTGTGCTGACCGCTTGTATCGCCATGCTGGTCCCGCTCGTTGCCTCCGCGCATGAGGTGCGTCCGGCCTACCTGAGCGTCCAGGAAGATGCGCCGAATGAATTCAGCGTGTTGCTCAAGACGCCGATGCAGGGCGACGCGCGCTTGGCGCTGTCGGCTCTGTTTTCCGGCAAGATCGAGAAGGTGACGCCGATCGTTTCGCATCCGACCGGCGATGCGATGGTGCAGACCTGGCGCATGCGCACCATGGAGCCGCTCGCCGGCCAGAATGTCGTGATCGACGGGTTGCAGAACACCATGACCGACGCGCTGGTCCACGTGGTGTTCGCGAACGGCAACAGTTGGACAGCGCGGCTCACCCCCAGCGAACCGTCGGCAGTCATTCCTGCGTCGCAGAGCGCCTGGGCGGTGTTCATCACCTATATCCGTCACGGCATTGAGCACATCGCCTCCGGCTTCGACCACCTGCTGTTCGTCACCGGGCTGATGCTGATCGTGCGCGATTGGCGCAAGCTGGTGAAAGCGATCACCGCCTTCACAGCGGCTCATTCGATCACCTTGAGCTGCGCCACCCTTGGATGGTTGACGCTGCCGTCGCGGCCGGTGGAAGCGATGATCGCCATAAGCATCGTCATGGTCGCTGCCGAGGTGGTGCGGATGGAGCGCGGCCAGTTCAGCCTGGCCATCGCCAAGCCGTGGATTGTGGCCTTCGCCTTCGGCCTCCTGCACGGCTTCGGGTTTGCAGGGGCGCTTGTCGAGCTTGGGCTGCCGCATAGCGACATTCCGCTGGCGCTGCTCGCCTTTAATGTTGGCGTCGAGCTCGGACAGCTTGCCTTCATCACGGTCATCCTGAGCGCCGTCTACATGGTCAGCCGGATCGTCGCGATCCCGCGGCAGGCGATCGTCGCCTCGGCCTACACCATTGGGGTCATCGCGGCATTCTGGAGCATCCAACGGCTGGACGCGATGTTCTCGTAGGAGGAGCAAATGGGACCAGGCACGAAACTGCCGCGCCAGCGCCTCCTGAGGGGCCGGAAACTTGCACGCGCTACCATGGTGGCACTTGCCGCGTCTTTGACGGCCGCCGCCCCGGCGTCCGAAGGACGCGCTTGCGGCTATGACAGTCCGCAAACGGTTTCGCAGGGTTTCCTGAACTGGCTCTATCCGGATTCACTCTACGTCATCGGCGCGATCTCGAGGGAGGTGGCGGCGGGACGGCTGCCGCAGGCGAACTTCGATCAAACCGGACCAGATCTGTTCGGACACAGATTTAAGCTGACGGCGACGGCGCTGGAGCAATTCGGCGAGATGCTCCGGGTAGCATCGCCAGGCCCCTCCCAACCGTCGGTTTCCCTGGTCGTCGTTGAGCCGATGCTGTGGACGCGCTTCGATCAGGGCCCTGATGGCTTGCGCACAACGGTTCATGTCTCGGGGGCGCATCCCGGCGATCTCGTCCTCGTTGCCGGCGAAGCCGTGATAGCCGAAATCGCGGCGCGGCGGTTGACCTTCGGCCGGGCTGTCGGGCGCGGCGTGGTGCGTCTCTATGGGCCGGCGCCGCAGATCGCCCAATTCCTGCTCAGCTATTCGGACGTCGGGGCAAGCGACAGTGCTGTCGGAACACCACAGAGACCGGCCTTCTCGCTGGCAAGCGCGGCGGCCGGCTCCCCCCATTTCGCCTCGATGCAATCGCACCCGGTTGGTATCGCGCCGGCCGAACTCGCATGCACACCCGACCACGCTGAGATTTCATTCCATCAGGGAGAGAGACAATGATCCGGAAACCGCTGACGATCACAAGTCTTGTATTGCTTACAGTCTGTGTAGGCGCGGAGGCGCGGGCGCAGGATGCCGGCACCTATACCGAGGAGGAAGCAGGGCAAGCCATCAAAGCCCGGCCCTACTCACCTTATGCCGGACGCAATTTCCCGACGCGGCCGCTGTTTGGCGACACGCATTTGCACACAGCCTTGTCCTTCGACGCCGGGGCGGCCGGAGCCAGGCTGGGGCCGCGCGAGGCCTACAAATTTGCGAAAGGCGAGGAGGTCATTTCCTCGACAGGACAGCCGGCCAGGCTGTCGCGTCCGCTCGACTTCCTGGTCGTCGCGGATCACTCCGACAATATGGGATGGTTCACCGACTTTATGGCCGGAAAGCCGGAGATCCTGCAGAACGCGCAAGCCCGTGAATGGTATGACATGATACAATCGGGGCACGGTGGGGAAGCGGCGTGGTCCATCGTCATGACCTTTTCGCAAGGCAAATTTCCGCCCGATATCATCTACCAACCGGGCAATCCCGCCTATCGGTCGGTGTGGCAGAGCATTATCTCGGCAGCCGAAGAAGCCAACGACCCGGGGCACTTCACCGCTTTCATCGGCTACGAATGGACGTCGCTGTCCAAGGGCAACAATCTCCACCGCAATGTCATCTTCCGCGATGGTGCCGAAAAGGCCGGTCTCATCGAGCCATACACGACGCAACCGCCCGTCGGCAGCAACAACCCGCGTGACCTGTGGAAATGGCTGAAGAACTATCAGGACAAGACCGACGGCGACGTGCTTGCCATCGCCCACAATGGCAATCTGAGCAATGGCGAGATGTTCCCGATCATCGAGCCGGTCACCGGCAAGGAGATCGATCGCGAATACGCCGAGCAGCGCGCCCGCTGGGAAGTGCTTTACGAGACCACCCAGATGAAGGGCGACGGTGAGAGCCACCCCTTTCTCTCTCCCAATGACGAATTCGCCAATTTCGAGAAATGGGACAAGGGCAATCTTGACCTCAGCGTGAAGAAGACGCCGGACATGCTGGAGTTCGAGTATACGCGTTCGGCGCTGAAGAACGGGCTGAAGCTGGAAGCCAAACTGGGGGTCAATCCCTACAAGTTCGGCCTCGTCGGAAGCACGGATTCGCACACGGGCCTCTCCACCGCCGACGACGACAATTTCTTCGGCAAGATCTCGACCGGCGAACCGAGCCCGGAACGCTGGTCGCACCCCTTCATGGCGAACCCCAAGCTCGGGCTCAAGATCCTGGGCTGGGAGACGACTGCATCGGGCTATGCCGCGGTCTGGGCGCAGGAGAACACACGCGCATCGATCTTCGACGCCATGAAGCGGCGCGAGACCTATGCCACGACCGGGCCGCGGATGGCAGTTCGGTTCTTCGGCGGCTTCGATTTCGTCGAAGCCGACGCCAATACCCGCAGCCCGGCTATCGCCGGTTACACCAAGGGCGTGCCGATGGGCGGCGACCTCAAACAGGCGCCCGCAGGCAAGGTGCCGACCTTTTTGGTTGCGGCATTGAAGGATCCGATCGGCGCCAATCTCGACCGCTACCAGATCGTCAAAGGTTGGCTGGACGCCGCCGGCGAGGTGCATGAACAGGTCTATGACGTCGCCTGGTCGGGCGACCGCAAGCCGGGCACCGACGGCAAGCTTCCGCCGGTTGGCGACACGGTCGACGTAGCCAATGCCACATGGACCAACACGATCGGAGCGCCAGAACTTAGCGCCGTGTGGAAGGACCCCGATTTCGATCCGTCCCAGCGGGCTTTCTACTATGGCCGCGTCATTGAGATCCCGACGCCGCGCTGGCCCGCCTATGATGCGAAATACTTTGGCATCAAGATGTCGCCTGATGTGACCATGACAACACAGGAACGAGCCTACACATCGCCGATCTGGTACACCCCGGCCGGCTAAGGAAACGCTGATTGGCAGGCGGATCGCGCGCCGCCTGCCAACGACGCTGGTTCAGAGCCTTTGTCGGCCGCGCCAACGAACTCGGCGTGGCGAGCTTGGCTATGATCGTGTCTGGCTGCTGCAACTGCTCCAAGGGCGCCAAGCAGTGAAGAACAATAACGTCTGCTACATTATGTTGATGGTCGTTGAGACTGCTGCGGCAACGTTCTTATATTTGACGATTTTCCCGATCTTCCGGCAAGTGATCACGCAATTGGGAGAACCACAGGATATCAACCCCTACGAGCAGGCCGCGGTGGTTTGTGGCGCGCTCGTTCTGCAGGCCTGCTACTGGGTCAGGTTTCGCTGGGTTGCGATCCCCGCCCCGTTCCGCAATGCCTTGGTGAGACACCTGTTCCTGTTTGCCAGCCGGGTCAGCTTTTTCTTTGGCGGCGCTTTGTTTTCGGTCTTCTTTTTCCGCCACGTGCCGGAACTCGATCAATTCCCTTCTTTCATTCAGGGAGCAGTCAAGCTGCTGGAAGTCCTGCTGGTTCTGTTCAGCCTGTTTTGCTATTCGCTCGAAATAGAACGGTTGGGCAGGGCAGGGGAAGACCATTCCGCCGCGCCTGGCCGCACCAGATAATTCAGGCTGGCCAAATCCAGTCGCGACAAGGTGCTGATCGATGGCGGGCTTGTCTGCCCGTCAAAGTTTGGGAGCGGCTTGAGACAATTTCCAGGTGTCTGGAACAATCTTGGATCGGCGACGTTTCGTCCGGTTAATGACGACGTTCGCATACGGGTAGACATTGCCACCAGCGAGGACGCGATCATGAGGTTCCTATCAGGCATAGCGACCGCCCTCGTCACAACGTTTGCACTTATGAGCACTGTTCCAGTTGATGCCGCCCCGATCTTCGTGCCCAGGGCACAAGGCGCGCAGTCCGATGTCATCCAAGTTCGGGATGGCTGGTACAGGGGCTACCGCCACCACCACCGGCACAATGACTTCTGGGCCTCTGGCGGCGCTTTTGTTGCCGGAGCGTTGCTCGGTAGTGTGATCGCCAACAACAACGGCTACTATGGCGGGTATTACCGAGGCGGTGACTACTACGGAGATCCGTATTATGGCGATCCCTACTACGGCGATCGGTATTATGTCGATCCGTATTACCGCGACCGGTATTATGCCGACCGCTATTACGGCAATGGGTATCACTCAAACAGGTCCTATCGCCCATGCTCGCCCAGGGAAGCGGATTCCGGCAACTGTTACTAGCTGTCGTCGTAGCGGGCAGGGCGCCTTTGACCGTTTTCTGCGTGATAGACACAGCTCAATATTAAGCCGCCGATGCGAGTCCGGCCTTTAATGGCTTTCCGCGATGAGAGTCGACCTTCCTTCGAACGACATCGCAGTCAGAAAGTTACCCTTCCCTCCACGTAACTTACGTTCCGCTGCCGGCTCGGTCCGGTAGTCTCGGGACAACGAACCAATAAACGGGATAGAACGCCGGCTGGCAGACAAAAGCGGTCTCGGCGGTGGTGTGCTGGTTCCGTGGCAGATCGGGGGTCCTCTCGTTGCCGCCTCGGTTCATCTCAGTCCCGCAGGGAGGGAGAAAATGGACAGTCGATTTCGGCGGCATCTGCTGAAAGCGTCGCTGGCGGCACTGACGATGCTGGCGGTACATGGCCGGTCCCATGCGGCTGACCTCCTCATTGCTATGCCGAACTGGCCCTCTGGCCAGGCGGCCGCCAATATCATCAAGTACGGCATCAAGGAAAAACTCAATCTCGACGCCGACGTGCGCGAGATGGGATCCATGACCGCATTCGCCGGAATGGATACCGGGGAGGTCGACGTCTATCCGGAAGTCTGGCTTCCCAATCTCGAGTCGCTTGTCAAGAAATACGTCGACGGGCGCAAGACCGTGGACCTCAGTCCCAAGGGTGTGTCGGCGACGCAGGGCATCTGCGTGACGCGCGAGACGGCTGACAAATATGGTGTCAGGGACATCTCAGATCTGGCCGATCCCAAAAAAGCGGCCGTGTTCGATACCGACGGCGATGGCAAGGGCGAAATGTGGATTGGCGCGCTGGGCTGGTCGTCGACGAGCATCGAGAAGATCCGGGCCAAAAGCTACGGTTATGAAAAAACGATGACGCTCCTTCAAATGCCGGAAGACATGGCAATGGCTGCAGTCGATGCGGCCGCGGCAACCGGGCAACCGATGGCTTTCTACTGCTACAGTCCGCACCACATGTTCAAGCTCCATGATGTCGTCCAATTGACCGAGCCGAAACACGATCCCGCCAAGTGGCACATCGTGATGCCGAGCGACGACCCAGACTGGCTTACGAAATCGGAGGCGCCGGTGGCGTGGGACGCATCGCATTTCTACATCGGGTTTGCGTCATCGACGGCGAAGCGCCTGCCGAAAGTGGCGGCCTTCCTCTCCCATGTCGACTTCACACCGGAGGAGGTCACCGAGATGAGCTACGCATTGCAGGTCGATCGGCAAGATCCCGCCAAGTTCGCGCAGGCCTGGGTTGCAAAGCATCAAGACCGGCTTAGCGCCTGGTCGAAGTAGAGACAGGGACGACCATGACCTCTTCGCTCGCAAACCGGTCCGTCACTTCGACAAGCAATAATCGCAGAATGGCTGGTCGCTGCCTTGTTCTTGGCGCAGCGCTTGTCATGACCGCGATCGGCGCGACGTTGGCGTATGCCGCTCAGACGCAGGTATTCGATCCGCAGACGCATAAATGGGTCGATTACGACAAGAAGAAAGCGCGAAAATACTACGCCGCCCATAAAGAGGTGCCCGAGGCATTTCGCCCGCAGATGGTCAAGTTCCGAACCGCGGAGGCGCCAGGTACGATCATCATCGATGGCAACAAGCATTTTCTCTACCTTGTGCAGTCAGGTCAGCAGGCCATGCGCTACGGCATCGGCGTCGGTCGAGAAGGCTTTGGATGGGCCGGTATCGTGCGCGTCGGCCGCATGGCGGAATGGCCGACCTGGACGCCCCCGGCCGAAATGGTCGCTCGTGATCCGAACGCGGCCAAATACGCGGCAGGCATGCCGGGAGGTCCCGACAATCCGCTCGGCGCCAGGGCGCTCTATCTCTACGAGGGCGATCAAGACACGATCTACCGGATACACGGCACACCGGAGCCCTGGACGATCGGACTCGACGTGTCATCAGGGTGTATCCGGATGCGGAACGACGACATCACCGACTTCGCTGCCCGCGTCAACGTCGGCGCCAAGGTCATCGTTCTCATGCAGGGGGCGGCCCTTTACAAGGGCGTTTGAAGCGGCATTCGGAGAGGGACAAGCAATGTTGGCAAAACATGCAGTGAAAAGTTGGATCCTGGTTGTAGCTCTTGGATTCATGGCGCAGAGTTTGAGCGCTTGCGTCAGCACGCCGCCGCCTGCTCCGGAGCAGATGTCGAGGACGCAGGTCGAGACGGCCCCGGCGGATCTGCAGCTTCTTTGCGCCAACGCAGTCGCCAAGGCGAGCGGCGTCGACAGCGCCAAGATACTTCCGATCTCGTCGAGCAAGATCGATTCCAAAACTTATCAGGTCGAGCTCGATGCCGGCGGCAAGAAGACAAGCTGCCTCGTGGACACCGACGGCGCCGTCAAATCGGTTGAGCCTGTCTGATCCGCTCCGATCGGGGTCTCGAGTGGTCGCTCCAGCGACGGGAATTGGCGACAATGTATGGACTGGGCAACGAGGCATAAATAAATGCACCCGAACGCGCCTAACGCCGATCACGCGCTTCCGCGCTCGACCATGATCGATGCCGCACTTAAAATCGGACTTTTGGCCTTGCTGGTCTACGCCTGCAGCCGGATCGTGTTGCCTTTTGCCGGCATCCTGCTCTGGTCGGTCATCCTGGCGGTGATGCTCAATCCGCTGCACCTTCGCCTGGCCGTCCGACTTGGTAATCGGTGGTCGGCGGTGCTGATCGGGTTGGTCAGCGTTGTGGTGATGCTGGTGCCGATAGTCGCAGTGGTGACGTCGCTCGGGTCTTCCATATTTTCGCTTGTCTCGGCCTTGCAGAACCACACTCTGACCGTGCCGCCACCGCCGCCATGGCTGGCCGACCTTCCGCTGGTCGGCCAGAAACTGACGGAAACCTGGGCGCTCGTCGCCACCAACACGCCAGCGGCGCTTGCCAAATATGGCCAGATGTTGAGCGGCCCTGCGACATCGCTGATGTCGTTCGCCGGCGGCCTGGCCGCCGGTGAATTATCGTTTGTCCTTTCATTCGCAATCGCGGCGGTTCTCGTCGCCTACGGCAAGGGTGCCGCCGAATTCGCCAAGCACCTGTTGGAACGTATCACCGGCAGCACGGCACGCGGGGCTCACCTGGTTACGCTGACCGCCGCCACGATCCGCGGCGTGGCACTCGGCGTGGTCGGCGTGGCGGTGATCCAGGCGCTGCTCGTCGGTATCGGATTCTTCGCTATTGGCGTTCCGGGAGCCGGACTTCTAACTCTCGCAACACTTTTGCTGGCCATTGTGCAGGTGCCGGCGGTGCTGCTGACCCTGCCTGTCATGGCTTATGTCTTTTCGACGGAAGCAACCACGCCGGCGATCATCTTTGCGGTCTGGACCTTTTTCGCCGGCCTCAGCGACAATATCCTCAAGCCATTGATGCTCGGTCGCGGACTGGAAGCGCCGATGCCGGTAATTCTGATTGGTGTCATCGGCGGCATGCTTGTCGACGGCCTGCTCGGCCTGTTTGTGGGCCCGGTGCTGCTGGCCGTCGGCTATGTGCTGCTCAATGAATGGCTTAGCCAGCCTACGGTCGAAGGCGGGGCACGGATCGAGGATCCAGCGGCATGATCACGGTTCTTGTAGTTGGCTTGCTGGCTATGTCGGTATGCCTCGCACTGCAGGCTCTGGCATCGATGCTGGCCGCGCGCTATTTCGCCTGGGCCACCAAACGACCGCTGGGTCCCAAGCCGTGGAGGTCGATCTTCCTGCAATTCTCGATACTGATGATCGTGCTCATGATCGGCAACATCGTGCAGGTCGCGTTCTGGGCGCTGCTCTACAGGTCGCTAGGTGCTTTTGAGGACTTTGAAACGGCGGTATATTTTTCGGGCGTCACCTTTACCTCGCTTGGTTATGGCGACGTGGTTCTCAGCGGCCGCATGCGGCTACTTGCGCCACTTCAGGCCGCCAATGGGCTGATGATGTTTGGGGTTACCACTGCCCTCTTCATCGCCGCTGTCCAGCATGCCACGGCCAAGTGGACCGCGGCGCATCCGGCCCGCGCGAAGGATGCCGGTTGAAGTCTACCTGCCGAGGACGCGCTTCAGCGGCCGAGGCTTTGGAGAGATCGAACAAGCCGCCAACCTATAGTGTATCCGCGTGGACATCCGATGGCGCGAGCAGGTAAATCAATGTGCGACATTCGCGGTTGTTGCCACGTAAATAAAGTCCCGGTTGGCTGGAACCGTCAAAAGACGGTGTATAGTGTAGAGACGGTCAGGGGTCGCTTACGACAATGAAAACCAGATGCGCGGTGTGGGTCGTGATTACTCGTGCCTGGGCGCCGGGTTATCCATGCCGGTTTGCCTGGGCCGAAGTTGACAAGAAAGCAGGCATCCGTCCGCGGCGTGATGCCCGCCTAATCTGACAGGGAGAAGATGCCATGGCGTCCGACGCAACCGGGACCTCTCAAGACACCTCTGCTCACGGCGCCGATACACAAGCGACGAAGAGGAATCCGCTGCGCCGGGTCGCCCTTGTCGTGCTGCTGCTGGCTTGCCTCTTGTTCGTGCTTGCGGTCTTCATGGAAAGGCGCACGCCTTCTTCATCGCAGGCGACGGTCAGTGCGTATGTCGTCGGCATCGCGCCGGAGGTCACCGGCCGGGTCATCGAAGTGGGTGTGACCGACAACAGCGGCGTGAAGCCTGGACAGATGCTGTTTCGTATCGATCCGCAGCAATACCAGTTGGCCGTCAATGAGGCGGAAGCAAAGCTTGCCCGAGTCGGCCAGTCGATCGGCGCTTCGACAGCCTCCGTCGATGCCGTCCAGGCACGTCTTGTGGAAGCAAAAGCAGTTCGCGACAACGTCCAGGAACAGGCCAACCGGGCCATGGAGCTCGTCAAGCGCGGCGTCTATTCCAAGGCGAAGTATGACGAGGCGAAGGCGGCGGTGGACCAGGCAAATGCCTCCGTCGTCGCCGCTGAAGCGGACCTCAAGCGGGCGCAGGAGGAGCTTGGGCCATCCGGCGCCGACAATCCGCAGCTGAAGGAGTCGCTCGCGGCGCTTGAACGCGCACAGCTTGATCTCTTGCGCACCACGGTCCTGGCGCCGGCGCAGGGCGTGGTCACCAACCTCCAGCTCTCCGTCGGAGGCGTTGTCGGCGCCGGCCAGAGCGCGATGACCTTCATCGATGTCGGCACGGTATGGATCACCGCGGCATTCAAGGAAAACAGCCTCGAGAACGTCGCCCCCGGCAACCGCGCGGACGTGTTGTTCGATCTCTTGCCCGGCCAGGTTTTTGGCGCGACGGTCGAGAGCGTCGGGATGGGCGTGGCTCAGGGAAGTGTCGACCCCAAGACGGGGCTGCCGAAGATTTCCACCGAAAGCGGATGGGTGAGAACGCCACAGAGTTTTCCGGTCCGCCTGATCCTCGACGAGGGCAGGCCCAAGGGCGTGCGCTACGGGTCGCAGGCGAACGTGGTGATCTATACCGGCGACAATCCGGTGACCAATGCGATCGGCCGCATCTGGATGCGCGTGTTGTCGGTCCTGACCTATGTCAGCTGATGGCGACCTTGCGCACGCCAATGCCAGGCGCAAGGGTCTGCGCATCGCGCTGGCCGTAGCCGTCGGCTTCACGTGGTCGGTTCTGTCAGGGGCCATCATCCCCTTTCTGGGACCATTGTTCGCAGCGCAGTTCCTGATCGCCAGTTCCCGCCCACTGCAGCTGAAACAGGCCCTGGGGATGGCGATCCTCATTGTTGTCGCCGGCGTACTTCTGCAGGCCGTCGCGATACTGACAGGTGATCGGCCGCCGGTCCTGCTGCTGCTGCTCGGGCTTCTCTATTTCGTTTGTTTCTACCTGCAGGCGAACGGCAAGGGCGGCGGGGCGATCTTTCTTGTCCTGGTGGTCGCCGTGATGGTGCCGCTGCTGACAGTCCTCAACCGCGATCTCGGCGATTCCATCCTGTCGATCCTTGTGCAGGGCGTGGTCAGTGGAGCGATCCTGATGTGGATTGCCCATGCGGTCATACCCGACCGAGGCAGCGCCGATTTTCAGGCCCCGGCTCCTGCTGCAAACCCGCGCGCTGCGCGCTATGCCGCCGCCAATGCCATCATTCTGCTGATCGCCGTGCTCGCTTGCCTGACACGGGACGGCCTCGCCACGGCGATCGTCATTCCGGTCACCGTCGCATCGCTGTTGTCGCAACTCGATGTCATCGCAAGCGCAAGGGCAGCCTTCGGCCTTGTCCTGGTCAATCTCCTCGGAGGCGCGGCCGCATCCGTTGCGTTCGCATTTCTGCAGGTTCGTCCCACTACCCCCACGCTGTTCGTCCTGGTGCTGCTTGCCGGCCTGGTGTTTGGCGGCCGCGCCGCGCTGAGCAATCCTGCCGCCAAGCTCTACGCGGGTGCGTTGACAATCTTCCTCATCCTGTTTGGAACGGGCGTCTCGCCCTTGCCGGGATCAGCGGCGGAATCCTTTGCCACGCGGGTCAACTACATATTGATAGCGATCGCCTATACGATCTTCATGACGGCGTTGCTTTGGCCAGGACCGAGGCGCAGCGCTGCAGACAGGGTGCCGTCATGAAGCGCTTGTGACCGCTCGGGCTTTGCGTCCTTTCCGTTTCATCCAGGCCTCGTCTCAGCGGTATTCCGTTTTGCCGAAGCCGCCGAGCAAAGACCTAGCCGATCGCCCTCGAAATCGCCGGCCGGATGCTTGCTTCGACGCCCAAGAACATCTCATGGTTCGGATCCGGCGGCCATCTGCGCCACGCCCTCGAACACTGCTGCTTGACGGGTACATTCGATCCGAAAGATGGCCCCGACATCGACTGATCTGCTGGCAGGGTCTCTCAGTTCTGCACGTAGCATACAGTTACTTACCTTCCGCATCGGCAGGCAATGCGCCAACGTAGCCCCAAGGCAAGAACCTTCGCCCGGACTCGGCGATAGAACATCGCTGACCACCAGGTTCACATACCTTGGAGGGACGACAATGGGGATCAAGTTTCCGCGCTGGCCTTTTGGCGCTGTGGCCATAATGGCGTTCTTGATGTGCTCCGGTCCTGCCTCTTTCGCGATTGCTCAGGATCAAGCCGCTGCCACGGCTGCCGCAGCGGCCACCCCCGAACCGCTCGACGAGGATGAACTCGAAATCCTGGTAGCGCGAATTGCGCTCTACCCCGATGAACTTGTCGCGGTGATTTCCGAAGCGTCGCTTTATCCATTGCAGATCGTGGAAGCGAGCCGATTTTTAGATCAGGTCGCCAAGAAGCCAGGCCTGAAACCGAAGGAAGGCTGGGACGGCAGCGTCATCTCGCTGCTCAACTATCCCGACATCGTCAAGATGATGAGTGACGATCTGGAGTGGACCCAGACGCTTGGCAACGCGCTGACCTATCAGCAAAAAGACGTTCTGGTCGCCATCCAACAGTTGCGCGACAAGGCTGTCGCCAAAGGCGTGATCAAGTCCGATGACAAGATCAAGGTTGTCGAGGAGAACGACAATGTCGTCATCCGGTCCGCCAGTGCGGACAAGGTCTATGTTCCACGGTACGAGCCTGAAATGCTCTATGCCACCGACTATCCGGTTGCTCCGATTTCCTATTATCCAGACCCCTACCCAAGTTACTATTATCCCACCGCGCCCTATTTCGCGGCCTTCGTGACCGGTGCCGTCTGGGCAGCGGCGGTGGATTGGAATGGTGGGGGTGTATGGGGAGGGCCCTGGAACGGCAACGATATCGATATCGACTGCAACAATTGCTTCAACAACATAAACGGCAAGGTCAATTTCAACGACGTCGACTGGAAAAACGTCGACCGTTCCAAGATAAATTTCGACAAAAACCAATTCGCCAAGATCGATAACACGAGCATCGGCAATCGCGTCAAAACGAACGATCGCAACAATATGCGCGACAAGGCATCCGAATTAAGGAGAGGCCAGATCAGCGCGCTGCCTGGGAATTCGGCGAAGGTGAAAGACATCCGCCAACGCGAAATCAGACAAGGTCTGAAAGCCAGGCCAGAAACAAGGCCGGATCTCAAGAGGCCAACCAACCCGAATGCTTCGGCTGGAAAAATTGACCAACCAGGGAAAATCACTCGACCGGTTGGAAAACCGAAGCCCGCAATGAGGGCAGACAACAGACCGAGGAATCCTTCGGGTCTTGGCAACGTCAGCTCCGGAAAACGTCAGCAGATAGCCTCCAACCGCGGTGCGAGGAGCATGGGAGGCGGCATTCGCAGCAGCGGCGGCCACAAGATGATCAGGCAGGGTGGTGGCAGGCAGGGCGGTGGCGGGCGCGGCGGTGGCGGGCGCAGGCGTTAAAACTTTGGCGAGAGGAAAACCGACATGAAAACGTCTGTCCGGAGTCTTGTTCTACGCTCGCTGCTCGGTGCCGGAATGATCTTGAGCATTGGCGCGGGTTCCGCAAATTTTGCCGGCGCGCAGGAGGTGCACAGCCTCTCGGATTACGTGGCCAAGAAAGGCCCGCCGCCTTTCGATAATCCCTCAGCGGCGGTGGAAGCGTTCAAGTCGGCCTTGGCGAAGGATGATTTCGATGGACTGGCCGGACTGCTTGGGCTGGATGCCACGAAGCTGCGGACAAGCGAAGGCGTGATGGATACCTACGCGCAGATCCGGCAAGGCGCTGCGAAGACGGTGATCGTGCACGATCTTGGCGATCGCAAGGAACTCAATATTGGCGATAAGCTATGGACGCTGCCATTCCCGATCACCAAGGGTAAGGACGGCAAATGGGCTTTCGACACCCAGGCTGGCATCGAAGAGATCATCAACCGGCGCGTCGGCGAAAATGAGATCGCGGCAATCGAAACGGTTCGCGCCTACGTGGACGCCCAACGTGATTACGCGGCAGAAGACCGCGATGGCGATGGCGTGCTCGAATACGCCCAGAAGCTGATCAGCAGCGAGGGCCAGGCCGACGGACTGTATTGGCCGTCCGATGAAGCCCATGGCGTCAGTCCGGCAGGCGACTTCATCAACCAGGCTGCTCTCGACAAGGCGAAGAAAGGCAATGGCTATTTTGGCTATCGGTTCCGCATACTGACGGGCCAAGGCAAGAACATCGCCGGGGGCGCTTACGACTATGTCATCAACGGCAACATGATCGCCGGTTTCGCGCTTCTGGCCTGGCCTGTGAAATATGCGGAAACGGGTGTCAAAACCTTCGCGGTCAATCAGCAAGGCATTGTCTATGAGGCAGACCTGGGTCCGAAAACGGAGGCTGTGGCTGGCGCGATAAAGCAATTCAATCCCGGTGACAAATGGCAGGTGACCGGTGATTAGCTTCAGTTTGAAATGGTTGCTCTTGCCACCAATTCCGGCCCTGCTGCCAGAGGCCACTTCATGATCAATCAGAACTGGTGGCTCACAACCCTGCTAACCAAGCAGTTCAAATACAGCCCGCCGCTAAATCGGCAGATAAAGTGCGACGTGTTGAAGTCGCTCGCCGCCGCCATTGCTGTTCTTGCCATGGGTGGTTCGGCTTTGGCGGCCGTCGTGGTTAACAAGGATGGCGAGATCCGTACGCTTGTAGTGACGGAAGGCGGCGACAAGACGAAGCTTGTACTGCATGCCGGCGAGACCGTGGAATTCTGCCCGAAAGGCTGTTTCGTCACCTGGCCCAATGGTGACCTCGAGCCCCTGACCGGGTCGGAAACGATCGAGATTTCGGGTGGCGTCGCTCGTATCAAGTAAAGTCGGCGGCATGAGGTATTCGTTTTCCAGTTCCTCGCCGCGCTTCGATGCGAAACTTTACGGGACATGCCAGCAGTTGCGCAAAACAGAGGACTTCGATACTTCAATTAGCAGTGTGGAGCGGCATGCTATCAGTCCTCGGGGGCCACTATCGTGGCAATCTGCATCGACTGATCGGTTGGCGACAACGGTATCAGCCACCTTGTCGAGGTTGCACACTTGGGGGGCGTTTTGAGAACCGGCGTTATAAGTAGATTGAAAGTCCGGCGGGCCACCAACGCATTGCTGGCATTTGCATTGGTCGGCCTGCTCTTAGGCTGCGCGTCCCGCCCGAAGAATGTCTTGTTGCCGGTGGCCGATACGTCCCCGTCATCCAGCAAGGTGGATATGCTGGTGACTACGACGCGCGCCCGTTCGACCAATCCTGCTGAGATGTATACGGGCGAACGCGGAAGCGCTCCCTCGTTTGCGGACGTTACGGTGTCTATCCCGCCAGCGTCGGTGCGCAAGGTCGGCGAGGTCGCCTGGCCTAAGAAGCTGCCGTCAAACCCTGCAACCGATTTCGCAGTGGTGAAAGCCGAAGAACTAACACGGGATGGCGCGAAGGCATGGCTGCACGCCTCCGTCAGGAAGAGCCCGGACCACAGCGTTCTGGTTTTCATCCATGGCTTCAACAACCGCTTCGAGGACTCCCTGTATCGCTTTGCGCAAATCGCTAAGGATACCGGTACGGACAGCGCTCCGATCCTGGTCACATGGCCTTCCCGAGGCAGTACGCTGGCCTATGGCTACGATCGCGAAAGCACCAATTATACCCGCGATGTACTCGAGCTGCTGTTCCAGTATCTCGCCCGCGATCCTGACATAAAGGAGGTCTCGATCCTCGCCCATTCGATGGGCAACTGGCTTGCCTTGGAATCCTTGCGCCAGATGGCCATCCGCAACGGCGGACTGCCGGCGAAATTCAAGAACGTAATGTTGGCTGCGCCGGACGTCGATGTCGACGTGTTTCGCACCCAGATTGCCGATATGGGCAAACAGCACCCACAGTTCACCCTTTTTGTCTCGCAGGACGATCGCGCGCTCAAGGTTTCGCGACGGGTGTGGGGCAATATCCCGCGGCTCGGTTCGATTGATCCGCAGCAAGCTCCGTACAAGGAAGAGCTCGCGAGCAACAATGTGGTCGTCATCGACCTGACGAAAGTTAAATCCGGCGACAGTCTGAATCACGGCAAATTCGCCTCATCGCCGCAGATCGTGCAGCTGATCGGGACGCGCATGGCCGGCGGCCAGACCCTGAGCGACAGCAGGGTGGGCCTTGGCGATACGATCGTGCAAGCGACGACCGGTGCGGCGGCGGCGGCTGGCAGTGCTGCAGGGTTGGTGATTTCGGCACCCGTTGCAGTGGTCGATCAGAACACCAGGGAAAACTACGGCAATGAGGTCGAGAGTTTAACTGGTTCTCCAAGCAGCCAGGCCAACAAGGGTTGCGCGACCTCCACGAAGGGCTGCAAGAAAGTAATGACTCAACGGGGCCAGGGCGGCAGCGAAGCTTATTGATGCCCAATCTCGAAATTGCTTCTCACGTTCCGTGAGAATGGCATTTCAGATGGCAACGAGCGGGCCCAGCCGCACCCGAAGCGGCGCCTCTGCGGGTCCTGCATGGCTGGAAGGGGGATGATGCATCGCACCGCTCGGATAGCGCTCGCCATCATCCTGTCACTGGCTGTTGCAATTTTGACTGCCTGGGCCGGATTTGCCATGTGGTATCGGCTGCCTGGGGGAGAACCTAGTCGGGCTGTGGCCTGCGCCCTTTTCGTTTTGTTCGGCCTCGGCACCATCATCGCGCTCTTCAGCCGGTTTCGTATCCCGACGTTTGTCCTGTTTGTGGCCGCGTTTGCTGCAGTTCTGGGTTGGTGGAGCACCATCAAGCCTTTGGGCGTCGCCGACTGGGCGCCAGATGTGGCCCGTCAGGTAACCGGCACCCGCGACGGAAATCTGTTGACGCTGAAAGACGTGCGCGACTTCGAATGGCGCAGCGGCACCGATTTCACCGAACGCTGGACAAGCCGGACCTACGACCTTTCCACCGTTCAGACCGCCGACCTCTTCATGTCCTATTGGGCTGGGCCGAAAATCGCCCATGTCATCATGAGCTTTGGTTTTTCCGGGGGTGAGCATCTTGCCTGGTCCATCGAGGTGCGGCGTCGCGTCGGTGGCGAGTTTTCGCCCATAGCGGACCTGTTCAAGAGCAATCCCCTGGTCATTATCGCGGCCGACGAGCGAGACGTGGTCGGCGTCAGGTCAAATGTTCGGGGAGAGGATGTCCAGATCTATCGCCTGAGAGCGTCGCCGGACGCGGCCCGCGCGCTTCTGCTGGAATACGTCTCGGATGCAAATGCGCTTGCCGCGAGTCCTGCATTCTACAATTCCATCACGACGAACTGCACGACAACGATCGTCAAGATGATGCGCGCGGTCGGTGACCCAATTCCTTTCGACTGGCGCCTCATCGTCAACGGCTACCTTCCCGAATATGCGTACGACCGGGGTGCACTCGACACTCGCTTGCCAATGTCGACCTTGAGGGAGTTGGCCCACATAGACGACCGTGCGCGGAAGTCGGGCCTTTCGCCGGATTTTTCGAGATTGATCCGGGTTGGTGTGCCGTCTCCCCACCTAGGCTATTGATCTCGCAGGGGCGTCGCTGGTGGGTCGAAGCGCCAACTGGCGTAGCAACACTGCTAGCCGCCCTAAAGCGGACTCGTTATGCTTATTGCAAATTCTGTCGACCTCATAGCAGCGGCGATCTTCGCGCGGTTCAATAGCGACAGGTGAATGCGCATTGGGCGCGGCTCGTTTAGAGCGAACAACTCGCGCAGCGGATCAACTTTGCAGCTAGCGCCGGGGGGCAGTATCGAGAGTCAACCGCAGTCCAACACAGAGACCCCGCCATGAATGATACTGCCACCACCGATGCGACTGGCCGATCGGATAACGGCTCTGCCGACACGCATCGGAAGGCGCTGGAGGTCAATCTCGACCCGACGAGTTTCGGCTCGTTTGCCGAGATCGGCGCGGGTCAAGAAGTGGCGCGATGGTTTCTGCGCGTTGGTGCCGCGTCCGGCACGGTGGCCAAGACTGTCTCAGCCTACGACAAGGAAGTGAGCGACGACCTTTACGGCTCCGGAACACGCTACGTGTCCAGGCCGCGGCTTGAAACCATGCTCGATCATGAATGGAAATCGCTTGTGCAACAGATCGGTGACACGCGCGGCAAAGATACGCGCTTGTTTGCTTTCGCCGATACTATCGCCGCCCGCAACTTTGCCGGCACCAACGATTGCCACGGCTGGATCGGCGTCCGCTTTCAGGATCACCCGCAGGCTGAGGCGAGCGACATTCTGCTGCACGTAAACCTTCGCGATAATGCCAACCTGCTTCAGCAGGAGGCGGTGGGCATTCTCGGTGTGAACCTGCTGCATGCGCTGCTGAATGAGCGGGCAGCCCCCGGCGATTTGCCCGCGAGGATGTTCGACAGCCTTGCAAATGATCGCCTCGAAATTGATCAGATCGTGATGCGAGGCCGTGCGTTCGCGGATTGCGACATGCGCGAACTGCACAAGGCCTTGGCACGCGACGGCAGGGCTGAGGCGGTGACGCTGAACAGTGATGGCGTGGCCGTCGCTGCGAACGAGTTCCTCTACAAGAAGTCTGTGGCCATCGTACCGTTGGCGAGCGACCCGCGCGACGACCTGTCACCTGAAGCGATTGCGGCGTGCCTGGCAACGCTCCGACGCGAGGTCGCTGGGAATCCTGAGGTGAAGGATGTCATCGATGTGCGCCTGATGGTCGTCGATTCTGATACCCCGCTGCCTGCAGTTGGCGAGGGCGCGGCGATGATGATGCGGCACCGCCAGTTGTACCGCGCCACCGCATTCGTGCGTCGATACACACAGGCGCCTTTGCGTTTTGCCGTGCCGCTGCCTGCGTTGATACGGGTTCTAGACGATGTGAGATACCAGCACCTGGAAGGCCGCCTGCTTGAGGGTATCGCGCGGCTTTTCGGCTCCAACGTACGTGTACTGGCCTATCCATGCCATCGCGAGGAGTTGCGTCCCCTGCTGGAGACTGAGCTGGGACGCGGATGGGAGGTCGACGATGGCCGGCAATGGATAACTGCCGATCAGTTGCGCCCCGCACCCCCTCTACTGCATCTTTATGAATATCTGCTGGCCAGCGGCTTCCTGGTTGCCATACCTGCCAGCTAGCGATGGTAAGTCATGCAAACTTCTCAACACTCGCCGCTCCCATGCACGAGGGCGTGAAATGATCCTCAAGGAGATCGATTGAAGCTCGGTTCCGCACACCGATAAACGCGGCATTGACCGTCGCGTGTCGGGACCGAGGCGGCGGTCGGAACGTCCGGCCAGTCGCATTCGTTGCCGAACTGGCGGACGTATCGATCGTAGGTGTTGCGGCCGGTGGTCAGAACCGCCGAGCGATGGCTTTTGATCAGAGCATGCGTCTGTTCGCAGGTCATCGCCCGTGTGTCCGGTCGCGCATGGGCGACGCTCGTGACACAAACTGCCACCCCGGCAAGAAAGGCGATCGACAGACTTTTCATGGCCAACACAACGGAACTCCCGATCGATGAACATGGACCGGTCCTGGAAAACAGCAAGGATATTTCAGCCGGCGAAAAATCGCGGGCTGGGTAAGACTCGCGCCAAGCAGAATGGCTCTTTGAAAGTCCAGGCCGTGTAACGATTGGCTGTCCGCTAGGAATAAGGGCGGTTCGAACACCACTTAGCCCGATCGTCTTCCCAAAGACTGTTTCCAGTTGGTTCAATGCTTACGACACTCGAGACGTCGTCGCGCTCAATCCGCTGGACAGCGCCAATTTTGCAGTCAATCCGCCGATCGGTAACTGTCCCGGACTCAAAAACACGACGTCCGGTCGACATAGGATCAAAGGCTGGTTTGCGCATTCCCTTCTGCAGGATTTCCCCCATAGTCGTGTCCGGAGAACGGGCTGCAGACCCAAACAAAGACAAGCTTGCCGGGGCCGATATTTATCCTGCGGGAAGGACATACAGGCAAGCGGCGATCACTTTGGAAACTCGACCGACCCGTTGGCGCGAACGAGGCATAGGTCGCCATGTTCGACTGTTTGGCTGTCGCGGAACCATATGGAACGATACGGGATTTCTGATTTTGGCTCGACGCACCAGGGAATCGGCCTGTGACCGGTCGGTGATCCCGCATTGCACAATTCTTTCGCTTGGTCACAATGCAGGCATGGTCCGCTCCCCACTCGCCGTCCTGGTGATCGACGAAAATCGCATCCGTGCCTCGATCATCGAGGCAGGCTTACGCGAGGCCGGGCATGAGCGGGTCACTATCATTCATGACGTGATCGGCATCGCACGCCGCATTGCCGAGATCGAGCCGGACGTCATCGTCATCGACCTCGAAAATCCGAATCGCGACATGCTGGAAAGCATGTTCCAGCTGTCGCGCGCGGTGAAGCGGCCGATCGCCATGTTCGTCGACCGCTCGGACCAGGCCTCTATCGAGGCAGCAGTCGATGCCGGCGTCTCGGCCTATGTCGTCGATGGTCTCAGGCAGGAGCGCGTCAAGCCGATCCTCGACATGGCAGTCAGTCGCTTCAACGCCTTCTCGCGCATGGCGCGCGAACTGGAAGAGGTTCGCGGTGAGCTCGAGAACCGCAAGGTGATCGATCGCGCCAAAGGCATATTGATGAAGTCGCGCGGCCTGACGGAAGAGGCCGCCTACACGCTGCTGCGCAAGACGGCGATGAACCAGAACCGGAAGATCAGCGACATCGCCCAGAGTCTGGTGACCGCCGCCGGGCTGCTAGGGCCGTCGGAGGACGAATGAGCATGGACGCCGAGCACCAGATCACCGCCGGCTTTATGCCGCTGTTCGACAGTGCCGTGCTGGTTGCGGCCGGCGAGCTTGGGTTCGCTACACGCGAAGGCATCGATCTCACGCTGCACCGCGAGACCTCCTGGGCCAACATCCGCGACCGCATCGCCATCGGCCACTTCCATCTCGCGCATATGCTGGGACCGATGCCGCTCGCCTGCAATCTTGGGCTGACGCCGCTCGCCTCGGAAACCATCGTGCCGTTCTCGCTCGGCCTCGGCGGCAATTGCGTCACCATCTCCAACACTGTGTGGGCCGGGATGGCGGCGCTTGGCGCCAAGGCCGACCTCGACCCAGCGCGCGCCGGTGCCGCACTTAGCGCGCTTATCCGCGAGCGCGCTGCTGCCGGCCACGACCCGCTGCGCTTTGCCGTGGTGCACCCACACTCAGGGCACAGCTACGAACTGCGCTACTGGCTCGCTGCCTGCGGCATCGAACCAGGGCGCGAGATCGAGATCGTCATCGTGCCACCGCCCTTCATGGCCGATGCGCTGGCCGCCGGGCGGATCGACGGCTACTGCGTCGGCGAGCCCTGGAACAGCGCTGCGGTTGCCGCCGGCACCGGCCATATTGTCACCGTCAAGGCGTTGTTGTGGCGCAACAGTCCGGAGAAGGTGATCGGCGCGCGCAAGGCCTGGGCAGAGCAGTCCCCCGAGGCGCTGGCGGCGCTCTTGCGCGCACTGCATCACTCGGCGCGCTGGTGCCAGGATCCGGCGAACCACGCCGAATTGGCTGATGTGATGGCTCAAGCTGGCTTCCTCGGCCTGCCACCAGCTGTCCAGATGCCGATCCTGACCGGCCATCTCCAACTGGGCGGCGGCGCCGAGCTGGATGTCGACGATTTCTTCCTCGCGTTCGACAAGGCGGCGAACTTTCCGTGGAAGAGCCATGCGCTGTGGTTCTACACGCAAATGGTGCGCTGGGGCGACGTCGCGCACACGCCGGAAAACCTCGCCATCGCCAGGGATTGCTACCGGCCCGACCTCTACCGCGCGGCGCTGAAGCCGCTCGGCGTGGCGCTGCCCGGCGCCAACGCCAAGGTCGAAGGTGCGCTGAAGGCTGCGACTCCTGTCGGTTCGGCGGGTGCCAGCCTTGTGCTCGGTCCGGACGGCTTCTTCGACGGCCAGATATTCGATCCCGACGAGATCGACGCCTATATCGCCAGTCAGAAATCAGGCCTGCTCCGAGCCTGATCAATTCCGCGCCATTCTTGTGCATTGCACAAAAATTGTGCGTGCAATTGCTCTAATGAACAATCTTTGGCCTCCCAGCCTATGTGCCGGCTCAATGGGAATTGCATCGGATTGCTGATTTCATTGATGTTTTTCCTTCAATCCAAAACTGGCACGGTTCCTGCTTTGTAGTAATTAGGCCCTTCGCGGGCCACGGAACAGGCGTCCAATGGCGGGCGCCACAGGCAAAGCTGCCGCTCAGGTCAAGACGCGATCCCGGATGTACGGACGCGCGAGGCCTGGACGGCGGCTTTTTTGTTTTGGGCCAACGCCCTCGCGTTCAACCGGAGACGACGATGAAGAAGACGATGAAGCAATGGATCGGGACAGGCACGTCGCTCAAGGATGTGACGCGTCGCGATTTTCTTGTCAGCAGTGCCATGACCGCAGGTCTGTTCATAGCGGCTCGCAAGCTCTTCCCCTCGGGCGCCTATGCCGCCACGACTGCTCCGGAAGTCACCGGCGCCAAGCTCGGCTTCATCGCGCTGACCGATGCGGCACCGCTGATGATCGCCAAGGAGAAGGGGCTGTTCGCCAAATACGGCATGCCCGATGTCGAGGTGCTGAAGCAGGCCTCCTGGGGCGCGACGCGTGACAATCTGATGCTCGGCGGCGAAGCCAACGGCATCGACGGAGCCCACATCCTGACGCCGCTGCCTTACCTGATGCACACCGGCAAGGTGACGCAGAACAACCAGCCGATGCCGATGGCGATCGTGGCGCGGCTCAATTACGACTGCCAGGGCATTTCGGTGGCGCAGGAATATGCCGCCACCGGCGTCGGCCTCGATGCTTCGAAGCTGAAGGACGCCTTCGCCGCCAAGAAGGCAGCTGGCAAGGAGATCAAGGCCGCCATGACTTTCCCGGGCGGCACCCATGACCTCTGGCTGCGCTATTGGCTCGCCGCCGGCGGCATCGATCCCGACAAGGATGTTTCGACCATCGTCGTGCCGCCGCCGCAGATGGTCGCCAACATGAAGGTCGGCAATATGGATGTCTTCTGCGTCGGCGAGCCGTGGAACGAACAGCTCGTCCATCAGGGTGTCGGTTTCACTGCCGCCACCACCGGCGAACTGTGGAAGGGCCATCCCGAAAAGGCACTCGGCCTGCGCGCCGAATTCATCGACAAGCACCCGAACGCCACCAAGGCGATCGTGATGGCCGTCAT
Organism: Mesorhizobium sp. P3_A2; assembly: GCF_056403115.1. NCBI lineage: Bacteria > Pseudomonadati > Pseudomonadota > Alphaproteobacteria > Hyphomicrobiales > Phyllobacteriaceae > Mesorhizobium > Mesorhizobium sp. P3_A2. The sequence continues at coordinate 708,861 of NZ_JBFUGC010000001.1, read as the reverse complement.
GGAAGCGCAGCAATGGTGCGAGGCCAAGGAGAACAAGGACGAGATGGCCGCCATCATCGGCAAGCGGCAATGGATGAACGTGCCTGTCGCCGACATCATTGGCCGCCTCAAGGGCGACATCAACTACGGCAATGGCCGCGTCGCCTCCGGTACCGATCTCTACATGAAATTCTGGAACGGCGGCGTCTCCTATCCCTTCAAGAGCCACGACAGCTGGTTCCTCGCAGAAAACATCCGTTGGGGAAAATTCGCGCCGACCACCGACATCAAGGCACTGGTCGATCAGGTCAACCGCGAGGACCTGTGGCGCGAGGCGGCGAAGGATCTCGGCGTTGCGGCGGCGGATATTCCGACGTCTCCATCACGCGGCGTCGAGACCTTCTTCGACGGCAAGATTTTCGATCCGGCCAACCCATCGGCTTATCTCGACAGCCTGAAGATCAAGGCATCCGCCTAGTCGCCGGCGCCAGTGCCCCAAGGAGTTTTTCCCAGACATGTCGATTCAGACTATCGAGGACACAACGGTGAAGGCGTTCCCCGCGAAGCCGGCGGAGGTCATCGCGTTCACCGCCAAGGCGCGGCGCCGCATCGATCCGATCGTGATCGCCGGCAAACTGGCCAGTGCGCTGGTGCCGCCAGCGATCGTCATCGCCCTGATGTTGGTCGTCTGGCAGATCGCCTGCTCGTCGCCGACCGCCAGCCTGCCGCCGCCGAGCCAGGTCTGGAACGAGGCCTATGACCTGATCGCCCATCCGTTCTTCAACAACGGTCCGCAAGATATCGGGCTGGCCTGGCGGGTGCTGATTTCGCTGCAGCGCGTCGCCATCGGCTTTGGCCTGGCGGCGATCGTCGGCGTCGCGCTCGGCGCGCTGGTCGGCCAGTCGATCTGGGCAATGCGCGGTCTCGATCCGGTGTTCCAGATCCTGCGCACCGTGCCGCCGCTGGCCTGGCTGCCGCTGTCACTGGCTGCGTTCCGCGATTCCAGCCCGTCGGCGATCTTCGTCATCTTCATCACCTCGATCTGGCCGATCATCATCAACACCGCCGTCGGCGTGCGCAACATCCCCGAGGACTACCGCAACGTCTCGCGCATCCTGCGGCTCAACCAGTTCGAGTTCTTCGTCAAGATCATGGTGCCGGCCGCGGCCCCCTACATCTTCACCGGCTTGAGGATCGGCATCGGCCTGTCCTGGCTCGCCATCGTCGCCGCCGAAATGCTGACCGGCGGCGTCGGCATCGGCTTCTTCATCTGGGATGCCTGGAACTCGTCGCGGCTGCCCGACATCATCGTCGCGCTCGCCTATATCGGCGTCACCGGCTTCTGCCTCGACCGTCTGGTCGCGGCGGTCGGCGCCTTCGTCACCCGCGGCACAACGGCAAAGTGAGGAGAGGGTGATGAAAGCCTATCTGAAACTCGATCATATCGACAAATCCTTTGCCCGCGGCAATCAGGTCAGCGAGGTGCTGAAGGACATCAGGCTGACCATCGACAAGGGCGAGTTCGTCTCGATCATCGGTCATTCCGGCTGCGGCAAGTCGACCTTGCTCAACCTGATCGCCGGACTGACCAAGGTTTCCGCCGGTGCCGTGCTGCTCGAAGACAAGGAAGTCGACAGCCCCGGACCCGAACGCGCCGTGGTGTTCCAGAACCATTCGCTGCTGCCGTGGCTCACCGTCTACGAAAACATCAACCTGGCGGTATCGAAAGTCCTCGGACGTTCGAAGAGCAGGGCCGAGAGGCATGACTGGATCATGCGCAATCTCGACCTGGTGCAGATGGCGCATGCCAAGGACAAGCGGCCGGCGGAAATATCAGGCGGCATGAAGCAACGCGTCGGGATCGCCAGGGCACTGGCCATGGAGCCAAAAATCCTGCTGCTCGACGAGCCGTTCGGTGCACTCGACGCGCTGACGCGCGCCCATCTGCAGGACGCGGTGATGGACATCCATTCCAGGCTCGGCTCGACGACGATCATGATCACCCACGATGTCGACGAGGCCGTGCTGTTGTCCGATCGTATCGTCATGATGACCAACGGCCCGGCGGCGACCATCGGCGAGGTGCTTGCGGTGCCGCTGGCGCGTCCGCGCCGGCGCATCGAACTCTCTTCGGACCGCACCTTCCTGCGCTGCCGCGAGGCGGTGCTGAAGTTCCTCTACGAACGCCACCGCTTTGTCGAAGCCGCGGAGTAACGCCATGAGCGAAAAACTCGTCATCATCGGCAATGGCATGGCCCCCGGGCGCATGCTTGAGCATCTGCTTGAGCAAGCTCCTGGTCGCTACACCGTCACCATCTTCAACGCCGAGCCGCGCGTGAACTACGACCGCATCATGCTGTCGCCGGTTCTGTCGGGCGAAAAGGCCTATGAGGAAATCATCATCCACGGCGACGGCTGGTACATCGCCAACAACATCACTCTCTACAAGGGTCACAAGATCATCGCGATCGACCGGACGGCGAAGACCGTCACGTCCGATCATGGCGTCACCGAGCCTTACGACAAGCTCGTCATCGCCACCGGCTCGGTGCCGTTCATCATTCCGGTGCCCGGCCATGATCTGCCGGGCGTGCTGACCTATCGCGACCTCGACGACGTGCAGGCGATGATGCTTGCCGCCCAGTCGCGGGCCAAAGCCGTGGTCATCGGCGGCGGCCTGCTCGGGCTCGAGGCGGCAGCAGGTTTGAACGCCCAAGGCATGGACGTCACCGTGCTGCATGTCATGCCGACGCTGATGGAGCGCCAGCTCGATCCCGCCGCCGGCTATCTCCTGCAGCGCGCCGTCGAACAGCGCGGCATCAAGGTCATCACCAAGGCCAACACAAAGGCGATCACAGGCAACGGCAAGGTCGGGCAGGTCGAACTTGCCGATGGCACCGTCATTCCGGCGACGCTGGTGGTGATGGCCGTCGGTATCAGGCCGAACTCGGCGTTGGCCAAAGAGGCTGGCATCGCCGTCAACCGCGGCATCGTCGTTGATGCCGGCATGCGCAGCAACGATCCCGATATCTACGCACTCGGTGAATGCGCCGAGGTCAACGGACAGGTCTATGGCCTGGTGGCGCCGCTCTACGAGATGGCGCGCGTTGCGGCACGCCAGCTTGCCGGCGACGAGGCAGCCGCTTTCGTCCATATGGACACGCCGACCAAGCTCAAGGTCACCGGCATCGACCTGTTCTCGCTCGGCGACTTCGCCGAGGGCGAGGACCGCCAGGAGATCGTGCTGCGCGATGCCGCCGCCGGCGTCTACAAGCGCCTGGTGCTGAAGGACGACCGCATCATCGGCACCGTGCTCTATGGCGAGACGGCGGACGGCGCCTGGTTCAACGATCTCAAGAAGAAGCAGACCGACATATCGGAGATGCGCGACACACTGATCTTCGGCCAGTCGTACCAGGGGGGTGCCCCGCTGGACCCTATGGCGGCCGTTGCAGCCTTGCCGGATGATGCGGAAATCTGCGGCTGCAACGGCGTTTGCAAGGGCAAGATCACAGGCGCGATCACGGCCAAGGCCCTGACCTCGCTCGACGACGTGCGCGCCCACACCAAGGCGTCGGCCTCCTGCGGCTCTTGCACCGGGCTGGTCGAGAAGCTGATGGTGCTGACCATTGGCGACAAGTACAATCCGGCCGCCGTACAGCCGATGTGCGGCTGCACCACGCTCGGCCATGACGAGGTCCGCCGGCTGATCATCGCCAAGAGCCTGAAGACCATTCCGGCCGTCATGCAGGAACTGGAATGGACGACCTCCTGCGGCTGCGCCAAATGCCGGCCGGCGCTCAACTACTATCTCGTCTGCGACTGGCCGAACGACTATGCCGACGACTATCAGTCGCGTTTCATCAACGAGCGCGTTCACGCCAACATCCAGAAGGACGGCACCTATTCGGTGGTGCCGCGCATGTGGGGCGGCGTGACAAATGCCGCGGAACTCCGCGCCATCGCCGATGTCGTCGACAAGTTCGAGATACCGATGGTCAAGGTCACCGGCGGCCAGCGCATCGATATGCTCGGTATCCGCAAGGAAGACCTGCCGGCGGTGTGGGCCGATCTCGGCCAGGCCGGCTTCGTTTCAGGGCATGCCTACGCCAAGGGCCTGCGCACAGTGAAGACCTGCGTCGGTTCGGACTGGTGCCGTTTCGGCACGCAGGATTCGACCGGCCTCGGCATCCGCATCGAGAAATTCATGTGGGGTTCGTGGACACCGGCCAAGGTCAAGATGGCGGTGTCGGGCTGCCCCCGGAATTGCGCCGAGGCAACCTGCAAGGATGTTGGCGTGATCTGCGTCGATAGTGGCTATGAGATCCATTTCGCCGGTGCCGCCGGCCTCGACATCAAGGGCACCGAGGTGCTCGGCCTGGTTAGGACCGAGGATGAGGCGCTCGAACATATCGTGGCGTTGACGCAGATGTATCGCGAGCAGGGCCGCTATCTCGAACGCATCTACAAATGGGCCAAGCGCATCGGCATTGCCGAGATCAAGCGCCAGATCATGGACGATGGCGACAAGCGCAAGGCCTACTACGACCGCTTTGTCTTCAGCCAGAAATTCGCCCAGGTCGACCCGTGGTCGGAGCGCGTCTCCGGCAAGGACAAGCACGAGTTCAGGCCGATGGCTTCGGTCGGGTTTGCGCAGGCGGCGGAGTGACCATGATGAACTGGATAGCCATCGGCTCCCTGTCCGACATCCCCCGCCGTGGCGCGCGCTGCGTCGCCACGCCGGAAGGCAAGGTCGCGGTTTTCCGCACCCAGGACGATCAGGTCTATGCAATCGACGACCACTGCCCGCACAGAGGCGGACCGCTGAGCCAAGGCATTGTCCATGGCACGGCGGTGACCTGTCCCTTGCACAATTGGGTGATCTCGCTGGAGACGGGCAAGGCGCTCGGCGCCGATGAGGGTGTGGTGCGCACCATTCCGGTGCGCATCGATGGCGAGCACCTGTTCATCGCGCTGGAAGCGCTGGCCAGCCGCGCGGCCTGAATCATGGAAATCGACGCAGCGCGCGAGGTGAGGACCACCTGCCCCTATTGCGGGGTAGGTTGCGGCGTGCTGGCGAAGGTCGCCGCGGACGGGCAAGTGTCGGTCCGCGGCGATCCCGACCATCCTGCCAATTTCGGCCGGCTTTGCTCCAAGGGCTCGGCCCTGGCCGAAACCATCGACCTCGACGGCAGGCTGCTCCACCCCGAAATCGACGGGCGCCGAGCCGGCTGGGACGAGGCGCTCGACCGCGTCGCCACGACCTTTTCGCGGACCATTGCTGAGCACGGTCCGGACTCGGTCGCCTTCTATGTTTCCGGACAGTTGCTGACCGAAGATTACTATGTCGCCAACAAGCTGATGAAAGGTTTTGTCGGCTCGGCCAACATCGACACTAATTCCCGCCTCTGCATGGCCTCATCGGTGGCCGGCCACCGACGCGCCTTCGGCTCCGACACCGTGCCGGGCACCTATGAGGATCTCGAGCTCGCCGACTTGATCGTGCTGGTCGGCTCCAACCTCGCCTGGTGCCACCCCGTGCTCTACCAGCGCATCGCCGCGGCCCGCGAAAAGCGGCCCGACATGAAGGTCGTGCTGGTCGACCCGCGGCGGACCATGACTGCTGACATCGCCGACATGCATCTGGCGATCGCGCCGGATGGCGACGTTGCTTTGTTCACGGGGCTGCTCGCTTATCTCGGCCAGCACAACGCGCTCGACCGCGGCTACATCTCTGCGCACACCGCGGGTTTCGGCCAGGCCCTTTTTGCCGCCTCGAAACTCGATCTTGCCGGTGTCGCAGCCGCAACCGACCTCAGCGAGGATGAGCTCACCCGGTTCTACAGCCTGTTCGTGGCCACCGCGAAGACCGTCACTGTCTATAGCCAGGGCGTGAATCAGTCTTCGTCGGGCACCGACAAGGTCAATGCCATCATCAACTGCCATCTCGCCACTGGCCGGATCGGCAAACCCGGGGCAGGGCCGTTTTCGGTGACCGGCCAGCCAAACGCCATGGGTGGCCGCGAGGTCGGCGGCATGGCCAATATGTTGGCCGCCCATATGGAGATCGAAAACCCTGAGCATCGCGACCGCCTGCAGCGCTTCTGGAACGCGCCGGCCGTTGCGCAAAAGCCCGGCCTAAAGGCGGTGGAGATGTTTCAGGCGCTGGCCGACGGGCGCATCAAGGCGCTGTGGATCATGGCCACCAACCCGGTCGATTCCATGCCGGATGCCGACGCCGTTGAAGCAGCAATCAAGGCCTGTCCCTTCGTCGTGGTGTCGGACGTATTGGCCAAGACCGACACGGTCCGCCACGCCCATGTCCAGTTGCCCGCCGCCGCATGGGGCGAGAAGGACGGCACCGTCACCAATTCAGAGCGCCGGATCTCGCGCCAGCGCTCCTTTCTGCCAGCACCCGGCGAGGCGCGACCCGACTGGTGGATTGTCGCCGAGGTTGGCAAGCGGATGGGTTTTGGCGAAGCATTTTCCTATTCGTCGCTGCCGAAAATCTTCGCCGAACATGCCGCGCTGTCGGGCTTCGAGAATAACGGCGCGCGCGATTTCGATATCGGTGCCTATTCAGGTGTCGATGAAGAAGACTATCACGCGCTGGCGCCTTTCCAGTGGCCAGCGTCGAGCTCCCAGAAGACCGCATCTGGTCCCTCCATCATCCGTTTCTTCGCCGACGGCAATTTCTACACAGCCGACCGCAAGGCGCGGTTCGTCGCCATTCGGGCCGCCACGGAAAGCCGCACCAATCCGGACTATCCGCTCATCCTCAACACCGGCCGGGTCCGCGACCACTGGCACACCATGACGCGGACCGGCAAAAGCCCCCGTCTGTCCCAGCACATCGCGGAGCCCTTCGTCGAGATTCACCCGGCGGATGCGCAGCGCTACGGCATCGGCGATGCCGACATCGTGCGTATCTCCAGCCCGCGCGGCGAGGTGCTCGTGCGCGCAATGATCACGCCCCGCCAGCGCCGTGGCAGTCTGTTTGCACCGATGCATTGGACCGACCAGTTCGCCGCCAAGGGCCGGCTCGACGCGTTGACCGCGTCGCTCACCGACCCCGTTTCCGGTCAGCCCGCCTTGAAACACGTCGCGGTTCGGCTTGAGAAATTCGCAGCAAAAGCTTTTGGCTTCGCCGTGACGCGGCGACGTCCCGAGGCGATCGACGCCGACTACTGGGCAGCAGCCCGCTGCAGGGGTGGCTGGCGCATCGAACTCGCTTTCGCCGAGGCGGAGATCGACTGGACAGGCTTTGCCCAGTTCCTGTTCGGCGCGCCGCCGGAAACCGAAATGCTCGCCTATCACGACCGCGACGCGGGCCAGCACCGTATCGCCGCCTTCGATGACAAGCACCTCGCCGGGGCCTTGTTCGTTGCGTCCGGCCCGGTCGCGGTATCACGCGGCTGGGCAGCGCAACAGCTCGAGGAGGTGCACGCCAGCCAGCGCGAACGCTTCCGCATCGTCGCCGGCCGCGCTGGAGCCGAACGGCCAGATGCAGGAGCGATCGTCTGTTCCTGTTTCGGCGTCGGGGTCAACCAGATCGTGTCGGCAGTGACGGCCGGCTGCGCGACCGTCGATGCCATCGGCGCCGCCCTGAAGGCCGGCACCAATTGCGGCTCCTGCCGGGCCGAGATCAGGGCGATTATCCAGGTCAATCGGTTTCAGGCCGCGGAGTAGATGCGGCCGGTGGCGTTCGTTCCAGATCGCCTATCCGAGCCGACACGGCAGAGACGCCACCGCTCGCGGCGCTATGGACAGCTCGCAACGGAGCAGCGACATTGGCGGCTCACAGCAGTCAAATGGCATCGGTTTCGGATTTCGAGTAGGAACTTTTCTGTCGGAGTCGGCGGTCAGACGCTAACGCTCCACCGCGCGCTTGGCCGTAACTGTGTCGACAACCGCCTCTTTGTCCCCGGCTTCAGTGGCGGCCAGGAACGAGCGCCAGCATGCGCTCGGCTGGCGGGCGATCGACTGAGGCTTACCGGATAGGCGTCTCGCCGCGAAACAGCGGCTGGTGCGCCCGCATCAAGGCCGCGATCCGGTCGGCGACTTTTCGTACCGGCGGGGAGTGACGTTCCTCGTGATGGGTGACGATCCATTGGTCGGTTTCGAGTTCTGGAATGGGCTGAGCGACGCGAACCAGCCGCGGGTCGCTGTCACCGACGAAGCATGGGAAGATCGAAAGGCCGGCGCCGGCGGCCACCAGTTCACGCACCGAATGGGTGTTGTTGCCCCGCACCGCGATGCGGTCGCCGTGATGAGCTTGCAGCCAGCGCGCCGAGGCAACGTTTGCGCCTTCGCCAGTGACACCGACGAACAACCCGGCGGCGATGCCGTTGATCAGGTGGCGTCCGGAATAAATGGCATGTGCAACCTTGCCGCTCTGACGGCCGGCCAGCCACTGTTCGGTCGGGCGCTCGCCGCGAATGCCGATGTCGGCGGCACGGCGGCCGATGTCGACCCGGTCGGTAGTGGTGATCAGTTCCACCCTTATGCCGTCATCGACCGTCCAGATTTCGCCGATATGGGCGGAAACGAAGGCCGAGGTCCATGGCCCGGCCGAGACGCGGACAATGCGGTCGGGCAGGCTGCCCTCGCGCCAGCGGGTCAGCGACTGCATTGCGGCCTCGACATCTTCGGCACGCCGCAGCAGTTCGTCACCGACCGGCGTCAGCCGGTAGCCTGTCTGCTGACGCACGAACAGCGGTTCGCCGATCTGCTTTTCAAGCGCGGTGACGCGTCGCCCAAGGGTGGCCGCGCTTAGGCGCGTGGTTCCCGTCGCAGCGCTCAAGCCACCCAGCCGCGCAACGTCGAGAAACAACCTCAGATCGTCCCAGTCGATATCCATATTGCAGAAATGAAAAAATCGTTGCGGCCGTGGCTGTAGCGCGAAGCGGGCACCACGCGCAAGTATGCGAGCCTTGGAAATGTTGGACAAATCCCGCCTTGCGGGGCGGCGACAAGCGCCTCGGCAGGCCAGGAAGCCGGTGTAATCCCTTCGATCGAGTATGCTTTGAACCGATGCTTTGCGCATTCGATTAATTCAGGCGCGGGCGTTCCGCCCGCCAAAGGAGACGATTATGTTCTATGAACTTCGACAGCGTTTCGCGCGCTGGCTTGCCTATCGCCAGACGCTTGCGAGCTTGAGGCGAGTCCCGGACCGCACACTGGCGGATGCCGGCATTTCTCGCGAAGACATCCGCGAGCGTGCCCGTTATGCCGCCGCCCGGCATCGTCTCGCCGAGCAGGATCTCCGCCGCACCTCGACGCCGAGATCACTCAGATCGTTGCCGTTGCCGCGTCACGCCGATTTTCTAGAGCGACAAGCCGCGCCCGACGCGGGGAATTCGTAACCCTATTCGGCCGCCGTCTCCGATGGCGCCTCTGCCGGCGCCGAAGGTTCGGCCTCGGCACGCGGCTTGCGCCGTGAAAACAGCGACCTGAGCGTGACGTAGAACACCGGCGTCAGGAACAGGCCGACGAAGGTGACGCCGAGCATGCCGGAGAACACCGCGGTGCCGAGCGACTGGCGCATTTCTGCGCCCGGGCCCGTTGCAATCATCAGCGGCACGACGCCGAGGATGAACGCGAAGGCGGTCATCAGGATCGGTCGCAGCCTGAGCCGGCAGGCTTCGACGGCAGCCTCGGCGACCGACAGGCCGCGTTCCTGTGCCTGCCGCGCGAATTCAACGATCAGGATGGCGTTCTTGGCGGCGAGCCCGATCAGCACGATGAGGCCGATCTGCACGAGGATGTTGTTGTCCAGCCCTCGGAACGACACGCCGAGCAACGCCGCGAGCACGCCCAGCGGCACCACCAGCACAATGGCGAACGGCAGCACCCAGCTTTCATATTGCGCCGCCAGCGCCAGGAACACGAACAGCACCGACAGTCCGAAGATATAGACAGCGGCATTGCCGGTGTTGCGCTCCTGATAGGCGAGCTCGGTCCATTCATAGGAGGTACCGGCCGGGAGCGTCTTTGCCGTGATCGCTTCCATCTTGGCAAGCGCATCGCCGGTGGAAACGCCGGGCGCGGCGTTGCCCTGCAGCGGCACCGAAACGTACATGTTGTAGCGCTGGACCAGCGCCGGGCCGGTGACGTCGCGGATCTCGATCAACGTGCCGAGCGGAACCAGCGCGCCGGTCGCCGAGCGCACCTTCAGTTTCAAGATGTCGGCGCGGTCGAGGCGGAACGCCTGGTCGGCCTGCGCCCGCACCTGGTAGACGCGCCCGAAAGCGTTGAAGTCGTTGACGTAGGCGGTGCCCAAATTGATCGACAGCGTCTCGAAGATGTTGGGGATCGGCACGTTCAGGATGCGCGCCTTGTCGCGATCGATCGCCAGGAAGAATTGCGGGCTCGACGCGGAGAACGTGGTGAACACGCCCGTCAGCCCCGGCGTCTTGTTGGCCTTGCCGGCGATTTCGTAGGCAAGCGCCAGGATCTGCCGCATGTCGGCGCTGTTGCGCTCCTGGATCTGCAGCTTGAAGCCGCCGGCATTGCCGACACCGCGGATCGGCGGCGGCGGCAGTGCGATAATGAAGGCTTCCTTGATGCTTTGCAGGCTGCCGAACAGATTGCCGATGACCTTGGTCGCCGACTGGCCTTCTTTCAGTCGCTCGTCAAACGGCTTGAACCTGGCGAAGATCACGCCCGCGTTGCTGGCGTTGGTGAAGGTTGCGCCGGAGAAGCCGGCGAAGGCGACGGCGTAGTCGACGCCTGGCGTTTTCTGGATGATCTGCGACGCCTGCTGGATGACCGCATCGGTCCTCGACAGCGAGGCGCCATCCGGCAGCTGGACGACGACAATCGCATAGCCCTGGTCGAGCGACGGAATGAAACCGCGCGGCACCGTCTGCACCATGTAGACCGTGGCGTAGATGAGGGCCGCAAAAACGGCCAGCATGGCGGCGATCGCTATCCGCGAGCCGACCAGCACGCGGACGATGCTCGAATACCAATGGGCGAGCCTGTCGAAGCCGCGATTGAAGCCGTCGGCGAGCGCCTGTCCGAACCGCGCCAGGAAAAAGCGCGGCGGCGCCGCAGCAGTGTGGTGCGGCTTGAACAGCAGTGCGGCCAGCGCCGGCGAAAGCGTCAGCGAATTGAAAGCCGAGATCGCCGTCGACACCGCGATGGTGATCGCAAACTGCAGGTAGAACTGCCCGGAAATGCCGGGGATGAAGGCTGTCGGTACGAACACGGCTATCAGCACCAGCGAAATCGCGATGACCGCCGTTCCGACTTCGTCCATGGTCAGGTGCGACGCCGGATTGGGCGCCAGCCCTCTGGCGATATTGCGCTCGACGTTTTCAACCACGACGATCGCATCGTCGACGACGATGCCGATCGCTAGAACGAGGCCGAACAGCGTCAGCATGTTGAGCGAGAAGCCGGCAGCGTAAAGCACCGCCAGCGTGCCGATCAGCGACACTGGGATCGCCACGATCGGCACGATCGCCATGCGCCACGATTGCAGGAAGACGATGATGACGATGATGACCAGCACCATTGCCTCGAGAATCGTTTTGTAGACCTCCTGGATCGACTCGGCGACGAACTCGGTCGGATTGTAGACGATGTCGTAGCTCAACCCCTTCGGGAAGTCGCGGGACAGCTCCTTCATCTTGTCCTGGATCTCCGCGGCTGCGGCGAGCGCATTGGTGCCCGGCCGCTGGAAGATGGCGAGCGCCACCGCCGGTTTGCCGTTGAGATAGGAGTTGGTGACGTAATCCTTGGCGCCGAGCTCGATGCGCGCCACGTCCTGCAGCTGGATCAGGCGGCCGTCTTCGGCAGATTTGACGATCACGTATCGGAAGTCGCGCGCGTCGTTGAAACGGCCCTGCGTGGTGACCGTGTACTGGAACGCCGTGCCCATGTTGGTCGGCGGCGCGCCGATCGAGCCGCCGGACACCTGGACGTTCTGGTCGCGCAGCGCCTGCACCACATCGCCCGAGGTCATCCCCAGGGCGGACAGTTTTTCCGGATCGAGCCAGATGCGCAGCGAATATTCGCGTTCGCCGAAGATGATGAGGTCGCCGACGCCGTCCAACCTGAGCAGTATGTCGCGCACCCGCGAGCGGGCGTAGTTCGAGACGTAGAGCTGGTCGTAGGTATTGTCGGGCGACAGCATGTGCACGACCATCATCAGGTCGGGCGAGCTCTTGGTGGTGGTGATGCCGAGGCGGCGGACTTCTTCGGGCAGGCGCGGCTCGGCGACCGACACGCGGTTCTGCACCAGCACCTGCGCCTGGTCGAGATCGGTGCCCAGCTTGAAGGTGATGGTCAGCGCCATCGCCCCGTCGCCCGACGAATAGGACGACATGTAGAGCATGCCCTCCACGCCGTTGATCTCCTGCTCGATCGGCGTTGCCACCGTCGCTGCGACCGTCTCGGCGTCGGCGCCCGGATACTGCGCGCGAACGACGATGGTCGGCGGCGCGATCTCGGGATATTGCGCGACCGGCAGTTGGGTATAAGCAATCCCGCCGAGAATCAGCAGAACGATCGAAACGACCGATGCGAAGATCGGACGGTCGACGAAGAAATGGGCGAACCTCATTGCTGCAACCCGGCGGTTTCGACCTTGGGTGGCAACGTCACCATCTCGACCTTCACCTTGGTGCCGGGCCTGGCATGCATCAGCCCGTTGACGATGATCGTCTCGTTGCCGGTCAGGCCCGAGCGGATCACCCGGTAGCCGTCGAGAAGCGGGCCGGTGCGCACGGGCTTCGCCGACACCATCCCGGCCTCATCGACCAGGAAGACGATGCGGCGATCCTGATCGGCGCCGATCGCCTCGTCGGGCACCAGCACGCCGCTATGCGGCAGCGACCCCGGCACGTTGATGCGCCCGAACATGCCTGGCTGGAGAACGCCGTCGGCGTTGGGAAACGTTGCACGCACCCGCATGGTGCCGGTCGCGTTGTCGATGCGGTTCTCGGCAAAATCGAGCTTGCCCTTAAAGACCGCCTCCGCGCGGTCGGCGACGCGAACCACCACTTCAAGGCCGCCAGCGCCTTCCTGCATCGAGCCGCCGCGCTCCTTCGCGTCGCGGGCGTAGCTGAAATACAGGCGCTCATCGACGTCGAAATAGAAGTCGATCGGATCGCGCGTAACGATGGTCGTCAGCAAGGTGGAATCCGGCTGTACAAGGTTGCCGACCGACACCAGCCGGCGGTCGATGCGGCCGGACAAGGGCGCCTTGATCTCGGTGAATTCCAGATTCAGGCTGGCCGACGTCAGCGCAGCCGTAGCGCCCTGCATCTGCGCCTGTGCCGAAAGGTATTCCCGCCGGCGATCGTCGACCGTCGCGGCCGGGATATTGCCGGTCTTGGCGAGTTCGTCGGCGCGATCCAGCTGCATCTTGGAGAATTCGAGCAGACTCTTGGCGACGTCCACTTGCGATTTGGCGGCATCGTAAGCCGCCTGGTACGGACGCTGGTCGATGGTGAAGAGCAGGTCGCCCTTGTTGACCAGTGCGCCGTCCTGGAAGCTGACCTTGTCCAGATAGCCGCTGACCCGCGAACGGACGGCGACCTGGTCGACGGCTTCGAAGCGCCCGACGAACTCGTCATCTTCGACGATTTCACGGACCACCGGCTTGGCCGCCGTCACGACGGGAAGCTGCTGGTCCTGCGCAAACGCAGTGCTGCTGAAAGCCACCCCGAGCAGGAATGCCGCCGACGCGGCGGCGCGGGCAAGCCAGCCGGCCGATGGACGGGGCCGCCCGCCCGCGTCGCGATGCAATTGCCCATTGTCCATTTGCGTCCCCGCTCGCTGGACCCGGAGGTCGGTTGATCCGCTTCTACGCTCAGGCTTGTCGTCGAGATCAGAGCCCTACGGTATTGTGCATGGCAACATAATCATTTTCCATGTGAGCTGAAATGTCCACCCTGTGGCTGCCCCGCCACCTGGCTAGGCCAGTCGCGATTTTACTGTGGCATCTCAAGTCCCGGCCGCAATCCTGTCGCGACGACTGAGACCCTGAATTTTCCGGCAAGTGCCCGGTCGAATATGGCGCCGACGATGATGTCGGCGTCGGCGTCGACCTCCTCGCGGATGCGGGAGGCGGCCTCATCGACTTCGAACAGCGTCATGTCCATGCCACCCGAGATCGAGACCAGGACGCCCTTGGCGCCGATCATCGAGGCTTCGTCGAGAAGCGGGTTCGCGATAGCCGCTTCGGCGGCCTTCTTGGCGCGGTCCTCACCCGTGGCTTCCCCGGTACCCATCATCGCGCGGCCCATGTCGCGCATCACCGACTTCACATCGGCGAAGTCGAGATTGATCAGCCCCTCCTTGACGATGAGGTCCGTAATGCAGCCGACGCCGGAATAAAGGACGCGATCGGCCATGGCGAAGGCGTCCGCGAAAGTCGTCTTCGCGTCGGCGATCCTGAACAGGTTCTGGTTCGGAATAACGATCACGGTATCGGCGCATTCGCGAAGCCGGTCGATGCCCTCTTCGGCGGCTTGCATGCGGCGTTTTCCTTCGAAGGTGAATGGCTTGGTGACGACCGCCACGGTCAGGATGCCAGCTGTCCGCGCAGCGTGCGCTATGACGGGCGCGGCACCGGTTCCAGTTCCGCCTCCCATGCCGGCGGTCACGAAGCACATATGGGTTCCCGCAAGGTGGTCCCTGATCTCGTCGATCGACTCCTCGGCGGCCGCACGGCCGACCGCGGGCAGGGATCCGGCGCCCAGGCCTTCCGTGACATGGGCTCCCAACTGGATCAGCCGCGATGCCTTCGACATGGTGAGAGCCTGGGCATCGGTGTTGGCGACAATGAATTCCGCCCCCTGCAGATTTTCCGCAATCATGTTGTTGACCGCGTTGCCGCCACCACCGCCGACGCCGACAACGGTTATCTTCGGCCGCATTTCAGAGATGACGGGCCTTGCCGCTGTGCTCATCGTCTTGTCTCCTTGGAATTGATCGACAAAAGATTCATCCCGGAACGCGCCGTTTGAACACGCCAGGAGCAAGAATCAGCTTCTACAGCCTTGGCGCAGGGAATCAGAGGGTGAACTTTGCGGCAAGACAAGATGTGGCGCTCGTTCCTATGCGCCAGCAACTCCTGAACGAGTCTCAGCCCAATCTTTTGGGATTGGCGCCATGGTAGCAATGCTGGTCGTGTGGTCGTGGTGTCTTTTGACAGCAACCCAGCAGGTGCGCGCACTTGCCACGCGGCGTCATGATAAGATTCCGAAGCGCCTCGGCGCTCAAAGGTGCGGAACGGCCTCGCCCCCAGCACGAGCGCGGTGGGGCTGCGGCTAAAATGCGCCAATGCGGCGGCAATGCTTGATGCGGCCGCAGTTTCGCTCCACATCGTGAGACATGAAGGACGAGACATTTGAGCGGCGTCGGACTTTGCTGTGGGCCTTGCCCGCATCGCTGATCCTGCACGCGCTCATCGCCGCGTTCCTGATTTACGGCCTGCCCACGCCTCCGGAACCGCCGCAGGAGGAGCAACCGGTCAACGTCGCGCTCGTGCCTCCGCCCGATCCGCCAAAGCCGAAATCTCCTTCCAAACCGCCTGCACCGAAACCCGAGGCGGAAAAGCCTCCTGAACAGAAGGTTGAAAAGCCGGTGCCTGAAAAGCTGCCGCCAATCGACGTGCTGAAGCCCGTTTTCCAGTTCGGTGACAAGGATACCGGCCCCCGGAAGTCCCTGGATGGAGGCAGCGCGCAAGACAACGCACCGTCCAAGGGCAACGATTCAAAGCCCACGCCAAAGGATGCGGAGAGCAAGCCCGCTCCGACGATAGACCCCGTGCAGCCGGCAGAGCCAACCAAGATTGACGAGAAGCCGGTAACCGCGGCGAAGGAGACCGAGCCCTCCGAGGAGAAGCAGGCGACGCAGGACACGAGCAAGCCGGAAGCAGATAAACAGGAGGCCCCAGACGCTGACAAACAGGCATCCGCTGCGGCAATGCCTTTGGCAACCCCCGGTGACGACGGTGAGATCGAGCTTCCGGCATCGGCTCAGGCGCCGCGCGCCAGGCCCGAAAATGTTCCGAAATCCAGCCCTGCGAAAGTCGCGAAGCCAGGAGGCGCAATCGCCGGAGAGCCACGTTCCAGAGACGTGGCAGCGGCTACATCACAGGCCTATTCGAGCCTTCCGGGCGTCCGCAAGCTCTTCTCGCAGGGCGCTACCGGCGATATGTTCGCAACGAACTCGATGGCCGACGTGCCTCGCGATCAACGGGCAGCCAGACTTTGCGCCAGCGTTCTGGAGCAGGAGTTGAGCGATGCCTCTTATTCTCCGCAATTGATCCCAAGCATTCCGCTGAAGGTCGGCAATGTTCTTGACGCCCCCGACACCGCTTTCCGCTCGACAACGGCATGGTACCATCTGAGCTTCCGATGCGGAATCGACACCAATGCGACGCGGGTTACATCCTTCGCCTTCCGTGTCGGAGCCGCCGCCACGCCCGAAGAAAGCGCCTTTCTGGAGCGGGATGCTCATCGGCGGCGCGGTCCGGCTGTAGCGGCTCAGTAGCTGCAGCAAGCATATCAAATTTCTCCCCGCAAGCGATATCCGGCACAGCCACGTACTCATCCCGGACGCGATTCGCCACGGTGAGCGGAGAGCCGGCACTACGGCACACATGGATCGTCTGAGTTGCCTGCTTCAATCCACCGGGCGATTGGCTTTGCGCCACTCCTCATATTCGCCGCGGGCATCGTCATGCAGCGGATAGTAGCGCTGCAGCGGCGCGCCCTGCATCAGCTTCATGCGGGAGAACTCCTCCCACTCGTGATGCTTCTGTGATTCTTCAATCACTTTTGCTGCCATTGCGAGCGGAAGCACCACCACCCCGTCGTCGTCGGCCACGATGATGTCGCCGGGGATCACCGTGACACCGCCGCAGGCGATCGGCACGTTGACGGCATTGGGGTAGATGCTGGTCTGCACATGATAGTTTGGTGTCCAGCCGCGCAGCCAAAGGGGGAGGTCGAGCTTCTCGACATTGGGCCGGTCGCGCATGCACCCGTCGATGACGATGCCCGCGCCACCTCTGCCCTTGAAATACGTCGACATCATATCGCCGAAGACGCCGGAGCTCATGTCGCCGCGCGCGTCGACCACGACCACGTCGCCTTCCTGCGCGTGATAGAGCACGTGGCGGTGCAATTGCGTCTCCGGATCGGCATATTCTCCCTCGTTGAAGAGGTCGGGCCGCTGCGGCAGGAATTGCAGCGTCAGCGCCGGCCCGACGATCGACTTGCCGTGGTTCTGCGCCACCGGGCCGACCATGTGCGGATTGCGGAAGCCCATATGGCCGAGCGTGCCGGCAACCGTCGCGGCGCCGATCTCCCTTAGCGCGTCGATCAGGTCTTTTGGCGGCCGCGTGATATCGGGAACATGCGTCATTGTGGACTCCGGTTGAAATTGAACTACCAGTTCGTAACTGAACCATCGCGGCGCTTGAGGTGAGGCGCTTCCCAGAAGCGGAAGCTCTGCGCCTGGATCGCCGCCTCGTTGATCTCGACGCCCAGTCCCGGCAAATCGCTGACCGGATAGTCGGGGCCGTCAAGTCGTGGTTGCACGGGAAAGAACTCGGAATTGTCGAAGCCCAGCTTCCTTTCCGGCGCCCTGGTCTCGAGCCACGCGAAATTCGGCACCGCCGCGGCGAGATGGATGGTTGCGGCCGTGCAGACTGGGCCAAGGGGATTGTGCGGCATCAGGTCCACATAGTGGGCCTCGCTCCAGCCAGCGACCTTCATCGCCTCGGTGAGCCCGCCGACATTGCAAACATCTATCCGGTTGAACTGATGGATGCCGCGCTCGATGTAGGGCAGGAATTGCCACTTGCTGGCAAATTCCTCACCGATGGCGAACGGGATGTCGGTCATCGTGCGCAGGGATTCGTAGGCCTCCGGGGTCTCGTCGCGTATCGGCTCCTCGAGGAAATCGAGCACGCCACGGCCGAGCTTGTTGCAGAAACTCGCCGCCTCGGCCACCGACAGCCGATGATGATAGTCGATACCAAGGACCACCTCGTCGCCCAGCGCCTCGCGTGCCTTGTTTAGCATCCTCGCGGTAGCGCCAATCGGCTCGCGCGGCTCGAAGATGTCCTTGCTGCTTTGCCCGATTGGGAAGAAGCGGATCGCCTGCCACCCTTGCGCGCACAGTTCCCGGGCTCGCTCGATGGCAACATCGCCCTCGGCCTCGTCTCCGGTCGAGGCGAAGGTGGGGATGCGGTCGCGCTGTTTGCCGCCGAGCAACTGATAGACCGGCACCCCCAGCGCCTTGCCCTTGATGTCGTGAAGGGCAATGTCGATGGCGGAAATCGCCGCCTGCAGAACGCGTCCGCCTTCAAAATATTGGCTGCGATAGACCTCTTGCCAGATCCGCCCGATCTGCATCGGGTCGCGGCCGATGAGAAATTCGCGATAGTGCTCGAGGGCGCCGGCCACGGCCTTTTCGCGACCGCTCAAGCCGCTCTCGCCCCAGCCGTATATGCCCTGGTCGGTCTCGACCTTGACGAGCATCTGATTGCGCGTTCCCACCCACACCGGATAAGGCTTGATCGCCGTGATCTTAAGTTTCGTGGTCATTCACACGCATTCCCCCACGCATTCCCCTGTCTCAATCGGCCTGGAGGGCCATCTCCGTTTCGCCGTCGAACAGATGGATGCGTTCCTGATCGAACTCGAGCCAGATGTGCTCGTCGGGTGTGACGGCGATGTTGGGAGCCACACTGATGTTGACGATCGCGCCGGAGAGGAACGCTTGCACGAAGGTGACGTCTCCGGTTGGCTCCACCGTATAGGCCTTGGCCGGAATGGTGCCGGGGGCAGCGCTCTTGTGCAGCTTGATCGTCGAATGTCGCGCGCCGAGCACGACCTTCCTCGTGGTTGCTCCCAGAACCTTGCGCGCGTTGAGTTGCGACAGCGGCAGGCTCCAGCCTTCGGCGCTTGTCAGAACGGTGCCGCCGTTTGCGGTCGATGCCTCCAGCGGAATAAGGCTCATCGCCGGGCTGCCGACGAAGCTCGCGACGAACATGTTGGCGGGATGGGCGAAAACTTGCGCCGGCGAATCGTATTGCTGCAGGAAGCCGCCGTTCATCACAGCCATCCTGTCGGCCATCGTCACGGCCTCGAGCTGGTCGTGCGTCACATAGACGATCGTTGCCTTGAGGTCCTGGTGGAACCGCTTGATTTCGGACCGCATCTGCACGCGCAGCTTTGCGTCGAGATTGGAGAGCGGTTCGTCCATCAGGAATACCGCCGGATCTCGAACGAGGGCGCGACCCAGGGCCACGCGCTGCTGTTGCCCGCCCGAGAGTTCGCGTGGCTTGCGCTCAAGCAACTGCGTCATGTCGAGCACCTTCGCCGCTTCCCTGACCTTCTTGTCGATCTCGTCCTTGGGCAGCTTGCGCATTTGCAGCGGGAAGGCGAGGTTCATATAGACCGACTTTTGCGGATAGAGCGCGTAGTTCTGGAACACCATTGCGATGTCCCGGTCCTTGGGGTCGAGGTCGTTGACCACCCGGTCGCCGATGAAGATATCGCCCGACGTTATCGGGATCAGCCCCGCGATGAGATTGAGCGTCGTCGTCTTGCCGCAGCCCGAGGGGCCGACGAGCGCGACGAACTCGCCGTCATTGACAGTCAACGAAACCTCGTTGACGGCTTTGAAGCCGCCATAGGTCTTGACCAGATCTTTGAGGACCACGTGGGCCATCGGCAGCTCCCTAGTGCTTGACCGCGCCTTCTGTAAGGGCGCGTACGAAGTATCGTTGCAGGACGAGGAACAGCACCACGACGGGCACGCTCATCATGAAGCTGGCGGCCATCAGGCCTGGAAAGTCCGTCGTGTTTTCCGAGAAGAAGCGCTGGATACCGACCGGCAGCGTCAGCTGTTCGTTCTTGGAGAGGAAGGTGTAGGCGTAGATGTACTCGTTCCACGCGCCGATAAAGGAATAGATCGCCGTTGCGATGATCCCCGGCGTCGAGAGCGGCATCACGATCAGGATAAAGGCCTGGAACCGCGTTGCCCCGTCGATGCGCGCCGCCTGTTCGAGTTGCACCGGAATGTTGTCGTAGAAGCCCTTGAGCAGCCAGATCGCCAGCGGCAAGCCGAATGTGAGGTAGGTGAGGATGAGCGATCCGTGCGTGTTCACCAGCCCGAGCATGCGCATCAGGATGAAGAGCGGCACCAGAAAGATCACCGCCGGAAACATGTTGCGCAGCAGCACGGTGAAGAACAGGAAGTTCCGGCCGGGGAAACGGAAGCGCGAAAACGCGTAGGCCGCAGGGACAGCCACGATCACCGAAAGGATTGTCGTGGCGGTCGACACGAAAAGGCTGTTCCAGAAGAAGCGGAGGAAGTCCTGGCCGACGCTGTTCTGCGGATCGAGCAGCTTCTGGTAGCTGGCGAGGGTCGGCTGGTCAGGCCACCACTGCGGCGGGAATTGCATCGCGGCGAAGCCGGACTTGATCGAGGTGATCAGCATCCAGGCCATCGGCAACGCGGTGTAAAGCAGCATGAACACGAGGAAGATGCGCCCGCCCCACCGCCATCCGTCTATGCGCATGCGGCGACGGGTCTGGCCTCGAGGAGGAGTCTCGGCAATCGTGCTCATGCGCTCCCGTCCTTCCGGTCGTTGCCGCTTAGCGCGCGGACGTAGAAGTAGCCCAGCGTCATCAGCATGAGGAACAGCAGCACCGAATAGGCCGATGCCACCCCCCAGCGCTGCCGGCCGAAGGCGAGCTCATAGATGTGGGTGATCCAGATATGCGATGCGTTCGACGGCCCGCCGCCGGTCATGATCCAGGGAATGATGAAGGAGTTGAAGTTGGCGACTGCCAGCAGCAAGATCGTCACTGTCGAGACATTGCTCAAATGCGGGAAGGTGACGTGCCAGAAGCGCTGCCACGCATTGGCCCCGTCGACTTTGGCGGCGCGCAGCAACTGGTCGGGAACCGTCTGCAGTCCCGCCATCATCATGATCATGGCAAACGGAAATTCGCGCCAGATGTTGACGACGATCAGGGAGGGCAGCACCGTTGAGACGCTGTCGATGAAATTCGGCGGCCGGTCGGTCAATCCGAGGCCGACCAGCACAGCGCCGATGATGCCGAAATCCGAATGGTAGATCCACTTCCAGATATAGGAGGCGGCGACCGCACTGATGACCCAGGGAATGATCAGGATGGCGCGCAGGACACCACGGCCGAAAAAGTCGCGGTGGAGCGCCAGCGCGGAGGCAAACCCCAGGACAAAGGAGATCAAGGTGGATCCCACCGTCCAGATCAGGGTGTTCCAGGTGACCTTCCAGAACACCGCGCTGGTGAGGATGGCCGTGTAGTTGTCGAAGCCGATGAAGGTCTTGTCGCGGAGCTGCAGGCCGGGCGGCGTACTGAAGAACGACAGCTCGATCGTGTAGTAGATCGGATAGGCGATCACGACGAGCATAATGGCGATCGCGGGGAGCACATACGCGTAGTCAGCGCGATGCTCCCAGATATTCCGCAGCACGCCGGACCTACCGGGTTGCAGTCTTCGGCGAGCCTCGGTCTTGCCGGTCACGATCGTCACTGTGGCGTGCCCTTGTTCTTCGGAACGAACCGGCCGCACCATCGGCGCAGCCGGTCAGATCGTGGTCCGGTTCGGACTAGAGTCCGCCCATCAGGTCTTTTACCTTCTGGGCCGCGTCGTCCGCTGCCTGATCGACGGTCATCGCTCCGGTCAGGGCATTCTGCAGCATGTCCGGGATGATGATGTTCATGATCTCGGGAGACTGCGGCAGCGCTGGGAACGGGATGCCGTAAGGCAGCATCGAGGTCGTGACATCAAGGAACTTGATGTTGTCCAGACGTTCCTTCATCCACTTGGTCTTGAAGCCGTTGAGGTTGCCCGGGTTCGAGCCGGCGTAGGCCATTTTCAGCGACCATTCAGGGCTCGTCCACATGCAGATGATGGCCTTCGCAGCCGGCTCGTCCACCTTGCCGCCCTCGACATATTCGGGCTTGAGGATGTGAATGTTCGAGCCGCCGAAGACGACGGCGCGTTTGCCGTCGGGCCCGGTCGGAATCAGCCCGTAGCGCATGTTGTCGATGACGGTCTGCGCCTTGTCCTTGTCGGTGCCCGTTGCCTTCTTCTGCAGGTCGAGCATGACGTTGTAGTCGGACGGGTGCGAGATCATCATGCCAAGCTGGCCAGCCAGGAACAGCGGCTGGTTATCGGCCTGCTGGTTGGTGAGTGCCGAAACCGGAACCGACTTGTCCCGAACATACATGTCGTAGGATGCCTGCAGCGCCGCCTTGCTTTGCGGGCTGTTGAGTTCGATCTCCTTGTAGGTCGGGTTTGCCGAGGCTTCGTCGAAGACGCCGCCGCCATAGGCCCACAGCTGCGGCATGAAACGGTACGGCGTATTGCCGGCATTCTTGCGAGCCACGAGGCCGTAACCGGCAATGCCGAGCTTGTCGTGGATCTGCTTGGAATATTTGACGACGTCGTCCCAGGTTGCCGGAGCCTTGTCCGGGTCGAGGCCCGCGCGCTTGAAGATGTCGGCATTCCAGATGAACGCCATCGTCTCGTTGTTGGTCGGAATGCCGTAGCTCACCCCGTCCCAGGTCACCGCTTTCAAGGCGCCGGGCCAGAAGTCCTCGGTCGAATACCCCACGTCCTCGGGCTTCAGCGGCTGCAGATAACCCTTTGAGGCGAACTCGGTACCACCCAGGATTTGCAGGCGCACCGCCATCGGCGCGGCATTGCCCAGGAGCGCCGTGCGGAACTTGTCGAGAAGGTCGTTGTAGGTGAGCGCCTGTTCCTCGAGCTGGATGTTCGGATAGGTCTTGCGGAAGGTCTCGAAGAACTCCTTGTAATACTGGCGCAGGAGATCGGGGTCGCCCTCGAACACGCCCTGATACCAGAAAGTCAGTCGCCCCTTGTAGTCGAGAGGGGTGACCTTGCCGCAATCGGCGGCCGTGTCGAAATCCTGCGTGCCCGCAATGGAGCGCACATATTCCGGCGACCACTTGCTCAAGTCCACCGGCGCCGCACCCAGCGCCGATGCGGACATCAACGATACCATCAAAGCAGTGGAGACAGTGCCGCGCAGGACGGCACCGCCGAGTGAAATCCTCGTCATAGGGTATCCTCCAGGTTTCTCTCCCACGCCGCTCTGCGTCGAGGCGAGCGGTCCTGCTCGTCGGTGGCGAATGTACCATTCGATGTATCCCTTCGAGCGCTTCATACGTTTTCAGATCGTGGATTGTCTGTCAACGCGCCAAATCGTACATTGTTTATGGAAACCGTGCGTGATATCGATTAAAGCGTGTATTGATTGGGGGCAGCCTTGGCCAAAGCAAGCGATTTCAAAGCAGAGCCACCCGAAGGGATCGACCCTATCGGAGCCTCCAGCGAGGGCGCCTCGCTTTATCAACTGATCAGGGAAGACATCATCGAGGGGCGGCTCGCTGCCAACGAACGGCTTGTGGTCACCGATCTCGCCCGGCGTCACGGTACCTCGACCAACCCCGTGCGCGAGGCTCTGCAGCTTCTGCGCGGCGAGGGCTTCGTCACCTTTGTTGCCAACCGTGGGGCGCGCGTCCGGCCTATAGACCAGGATTTTGTCCGGGATATCTACGAGATCGGAGTCCTGATCGAGCCAGCGCTGACGCGATGGTTTGTGAATATGGCTACCGTCGAGGACATTGCCGAACTCGAACGTATCCAAGGCCTGATTGAAGAGAACAACTTTGCCGACACGTTCAGGCACAGCGAGCTGGATACCGCCTTTCACACCGTGATGTACCAAAGGCACTACAACCGGCATGCCGCCGAGCTTTGGTGGAAGCATCGCGAAGTGCTGCGGGCTGTGAGCCGGCGTTTCAATTTCACGCTCGCCCGGCGTGCCGCGATCCTTCGCGAGCACCGCGAGCTCATCGCGCATGTAAAAGCGGGAAATGCCGACGAGGCAGCCGAATTGATTGCGCGCCATGTCGAAGGCTCTGGCCGGCATGTCCTCGAACACATGCGCGCACGCAGCGCCGCTCGGGCAGGATAGAATATCCGGTCCGGTACGCCGTTATCCCGATCCACTTCGCATAAGGCAGTTGAGATGAAAATCACGAGCGTTCGGCCGTGGCTGATCAAGTCCGGTGCTTCTTATTGGGGAGAGTTCCTGTTCGTCGAAGTGACGACCGACGAGGGGGTGAGCGGCTGGGGAGAGATCACCACCACCACAAGGCTCGCCAACCGCGCGCTCTGCACGATCCTGCGGCAGATCGGTGCCGCCGTGACAGGCGAGGACCCGGCGCGTATCGAGTACCTGTGGCACAAGATATTCCGCAGCTTCACCTATATGGGCAGTCGCGGCGCCGCCGTCGAATGCGTGAGCGCCATCGACATAGCTCTCTGGGACATCCGCGGCAAAGTCCTTGGCAAGCCGATCTACGAGCTGCTGGGCGGACCGGTACGCGATGAGGTCGCGCTCTATACCCATCCTGATCAACGCAAGTTTACCAGCAAGGAGGCTGTGGTTCGCGAAATTCGAGACATCGTCGAGTCCGGACACACGGGGCTGAAGTTCGATCCTTTCCCGCATCAGGGCCGCACCGCCGATGGGCAATCGCGCGAGCAGCGGGACGGCTACCTCGATGGCAGCATGACCCGCAAGGACGAGCGCGAAGCAGCCGAACTCACGGCTTTGATCCGCGAAACGGCGGGGCCCGATGTCGACATTCTCATCGATGCGCATGGTCGCTTCGACGTTCCCACCGCCATTCGCCTCTGTCGGAGCCTCGAGGAAGCCGGCCAGATCGACTGGTTCGAGGAGCCTTGTCCACCCGAGAGCCTCAACGCCCTCAAACAGGTGCGCGAGAAAGTCAGCGCCCCTATCTCGTGGGGCGAGCGCGGTCACACGAAGTGGGATTTCGTGCCGGTGCTCGAGAACAAGCTCGCGGATTACATCATGCCGGACGTGACCTGGACCGGCGGCATCACCGAGCTCAAGAAGATTTCCGCCCTCTGCGAAGCCTACTACATCCCGGTGTCGCCGCATGACGCGGCGGGACCGATCAACGTGGTTGCGGGAGCGCAGGTGATGATGACCGTTCCCAACTTCTACAAGCTCGAGACGTCGGAGTGGAACCTTGGCAAATACGATCACCTCATCGACAGACCCCTCGACGTGTCAAACGGCAACCTCAAGCTGACGTCGAAACCCGGTCTGGGTGTTGAGATGAACCGCGAGTACCTGCAGGCCCACGAGATTGAGCTGGGCTAGCAATGCTCTGCCCCGGCGCAGCGTGCAGGCCGGCCAAGCGCAGCCAACCAGAACGAGGACAGATCATGCCAAAGACGGATAGCGCCGGCGAGGCGCTCAATCGCGTGAACACGAACTCCAAACCGAGCGATTTGCGCATCACCGACCTGCGCGTCGCCGAGATCGTCGGCGCGCCGTTCACCTCGGCGCTTGTCAAGATCTACACCAACCAGGGCATTGTCGGCCTGGGCGAGGTGCGCGACGGCGCCAGCGCGACCTATGCGCTGATGCTCAAGAGCCGGTTGCTGGGCGAGAATCCCTGTGACGTCGACAGGCTGTTCCGGCGCGTCAAGCAATTTGGCGGCCATGGGCGGCAAGGTGGCGGTGTCTCGGCAATCGAGATCGCGCTGTGGGACCTCGCCGGCAAGGCCTATGGCGTGCCGATCTACCAGATGCTTGGCGGACGGTTCCGCGACAAGGTGCGGGTCTATTGCGACACCGATGCGGACAAGCCCAGTGGCACCGAGACCGGCAAGCGGCTCAAGGCGCGGATGGATCTCGGCTTCACCTTCCTCAAGATGGACCTCGGGCTGGCGCAGATCTCGCACATACCGGGCGCGGTGGTGGCGCCGGCCGGCGTGCTGGACGGTTTCCGCAGCCATGCCGCCCGTGGTCCGGCGCGCACGCTGGACGAGCGGCGGGCGCGCAATGCCGCCTATGATGCGCAGAACGTGCCGCATCCCTTCACCGGTCTCCACTTCACCGAAAAGGGCATCGACCTGCTCGATCAATATATCCACGAAGTCCGCGAGGTGATCGGCTACGAGGTTCCGCTCGCCATCGACCATGTCGGCCACATCTCGCTGCAGGATGGCATTCGTCTCGCCCGGCGGATCGAGAAATACGCACCGGCCTGGCTCGAGGATGTGATCCCCTGGCAGTACACCGAACAGTATCGGCAGTTGCAGCAGGCTACGTCGGTGCCGATCTGCACAGGCGAGGACATTTACCTCAGGCAAGCATTCGAGCCGCTGCTCAACGCGGGCATCTCGGTCATCCACCCGGATTTGCTCACCACCGGAGGCATTCTCGAGACCAAGAAGATCGGCGACGCGGCGCAGGAGCATGGGGTTGCCATGGCCATTCACATGGCCGAAAGCCCGATCGCCGCGATGGCCGCCGCGCATGTCGCGGTGGCCACGGAAAACTTCATGGCGCTCGAATATCACAGCGTCGAAGTTGACTGGTGGGACGACATCGTCACCGGTCTGCCCAAGCCCCTGGTCAAGGACGGCTTCATCACCGTCCCCGACAAGCCGGGCCTGGGCATCGACGACGTCGTCGACGAAGTGATCAGCCAGCATTTGCAGCCCGGTGCCACGGGGATATGGCGATCCACCGAGCATTGGGACAATGAATATAGCTGGGACCGGACCTGGAGTTAGCCCAGACTCCCTGCGCTCATTCCTCACAGGGCCAACGACCGACCATTCGTGTCGACCTCTCCCTAGGGAGAGGCAAAGAAAGAAACGGACGAAACCATGATCTATGAATTGCGTATCTATGACTGCCTGCCGGGCAGGCTGCCGGCTTTGCTCAAGCGCTTTTCCGAGCAAACGCTGGCCATCTGGGAGGGGCACGGCATCCGCCAGGCCGGGTTCTTCACCACGGTGGTCGGCGAAAACAGCAATCGACTGACCTATTTCGTCGCCTGGGAATCCCTTGCCGAGCGCGAAGTGAAATGGAAGGCCTTCACCACCGATCCGGCATGGCTCAAGGTCCGCGACGAGTCCGAGCGCGACGGCCCGATCGTGGCCAATATTTCCAGCCAGTTTCTCGCGCCAACCGCCTTCTCGTCGGTGAAATAGAGGACATCATGAAAATCACCGATCTCCGGTGCGCCGTCATCGGCAAGCACCCCATCGTGCGCATCGTCACTGACGAAGGTCTCTATGGCCTCGGCGAGGTCGAGTACACCAAGCCTTATCTGAAACCCTGGGTCCTGCATTTTCGCGAGGCACTGATCGGCGAGGACCCGACGGATGTCGAACGCTGCATGCTGAAGATCCGCCAGCGGGGCTCGTTCAAGCCCTATGGCGCCGCCGTCAGCGCCATCGAGCACGCGCTGTGGGACATCGCCGGCAAGGCCGCTGGCGTTCCGGTCTACAAGCTGCTCGGCGGCAAGGTCCGCGACCAGGTGCGGGTCTATAACGGCTCGATCCGCAAGAAGCGCACCGGCGACAAGCCCGAGGACTACGCGGCCGACGTCAAATGGATGATGGAGCGGCCGGAAAACTTCTTCATGGTCAAGCAAGGCATCAGCTTTCACTCCAACATGAAGACATCAGTGCCCGACTTCCATTATGGCGTACGCCAGCCGCCGACCTATCACGGCGCGATGGACCAGGGGCAGATCAGCGAGCGCGGCATGGCGCATATGATCGACTGCGTCATCGCCATGAAGGAGGTGCTCGGCGACAAGGTTTCGCTGGCCCTTGATTGCGGTCCCGGCTGGTTCCTGCCCGACGCTATCCGCTTTGCGCAGGCCGTCGAGAAATACAATCTGATGTGGCTGGAGGACATGCTGACCGGCGATTACGTGCCATGGGTCAATCCGCAGGCCTACCGCGAACTCACGACATCGACGTCCACACCCATCCATACAGGCGAGCAGATCTATCTGCGGCACAACTTCAAGGAACTGATCGAAACCCAGGCGGTCCGCGTCATCGGCCCGGACCCCGCCGACATCGGCGGCATCGCCGAGCTCAAATGGGTGGCCGAACACGCCTATATGCATTCGATCATGATGGCGCCGCACGGCACGGCCAACGGCCTGCTCGGCCTCGGCGCGCTGATCAATGTCTGCGCCACGCTGCCGGCCAACTACATCGCCTTCGAATATCCCAGCGCCTCGGACCCGTGGTGGGAGGACATCGTCATCGGCCTGCCAAAGCAGATCGTGAAGGATTCGATGGTCGACCTGCTCGAAGCACCGGGGCTGGGCCTCGACATCGATGCAGCGGGAGCGAAAAAATATCTCGCGGAAGAGGACGCCGGTTTCTTCGACTAGCGTGTGCGGCCATGGGCGGCCGACGGTTCTAACCCGTCAGGGAGCGCCGTTTCGCGCTCTTGCCAATTATAAAAGCCAACCGCCACCCTATTCGAAATAGCATTGGAAATAATTATTCGGTTTTCGCGCGAAGTATCTTTAAACCCGTTGGCGCTATGCCTACGTCATTTGGTGTAGTGTCTATCAAGGCAACACCGATGTGAGATAACTCACGGCCACGCCGCCCCCACTGGGGACTCGGGACGCGCGGTCATTTTTCCACACAATGAGCAGCCCAAACGTTCGACACGCCCTTGGTGCGTCGGGCGCGCCGGTGCGCAATCTCCCCGCTTCATCAATCAACACCAACTGAGTGGCCCTCGGGTGAACGAACCCGTGCGCCCTATAGGAGAGAAGAGATGGAAGCCCTGCAATATCTCGACCCGATCGAATGGACGGCAATCGAGGTAGCCGTAACAGTCGTCGTGCTGGCAATCCTGTTCTGGTGGAGCGGCGTGGTCCGCTACATTCCAAACGACAGGCTCGGCATTCTGGAAAAGCTATGGAGTTTTCGCGGTTCCATCAGCAATGGCTTCATCGCGCTCAACCGTGAGGCGGGCTACCAGCCGGAAGTCGTGCGCGGTGGCCTGCATTTCTTCATGCCGTTCCAATATTTGATGCATCGCGCCAATCTTGTCACCATCCCGCAGGGTCAGATCGGCTATGTCTTTGCCCGTGATGGCAAACCGCTGCCTCCGACGCAAACACTTGCTAGCAACACCGACGCCGATGATTTCCAGGATGTGCGCGGCTTTCTCGAAAAAGGCGGACAGAAAGGACCGCAACGCAAGATCTTGCGTGAAGGCACCTATGCCATCAATCTCGCACAATTCATCGTGCTGACCGCCCAGTCGATCTATGCCGTCAATCTGAGTTCGTCGGAACAAAGCCTTTTTTCCAACATGTCCAGCATGATCTCGGAGCGGGGCGGTTTTGAGCCGGTCGTCATCCACAATGCCGATGACATGATCGGCGTCGTCACCATCCATGACGGTCCGGCCCTGCCGGACGGCGAGATCATCGCGCCGACCGTCGCCAACGATCCGAACGACCCGAACTTCCACAACAATTTTCAGGACCCGGAGAAGTTTCTCAATGCCGGTGGCTACCGTGGCCGGCAGTTGCAGGTGCTGGCCGACGGCAGCTACTTCCTCAATCGCATTTTCGCGACCGTCGAACTGGTCGAGAAGACGATCATCGACGTTGGCACGGTGGGTGTCGTCGTCTCCTATAACGGCCGCCACGGCACGGATATATCCGGGCAGGCATACCGTCACGGCGAGTTGGTCGAAATCGGTGCACGCGGTGTCTGGTCAACGCCGCTGCTGCCAGGCAAGTATGCGTTCAATACCTATGCCGGCAAAATCATCACCGTGCCGACCACCAACTTCGTGCTCAAATGGACGAAGGAGCAGTTTGGCGAACACAGGCTGGACGAGAACCTGTCTGAAGTATCGTTGATCACCAAGGATGCGTTCGAGCCTGTGCTGCCGCTCTCCGTCGTCGTGCATATCGACTATATGAAGGCGCCGCTCGTGGTGCAGCGTTTCGGTGACATCAAGCGGCTGGTCGAACAAACGCTCGACCCGATGGTTTCTGCCTACTTCAAGAATATCGCCCAGACAAAGACGCTGATCCAGCTTTTGCAGGAGCGCAGCGATATCCAGCGCAAATCGGGCGAGGAGATGCGCGAAAAATTCAATACCTACAGCCTCGAGCTGCAGGAAGTGCTGATTGGTACGCCCCGTGCTGCCAATGGCCAGAACAGCATAGAGCAGATCCTGATCCAGCTGCGCGAGCGCCAGATCGCAGTCGAAAAGGTCGAGACCTATAAATTGCAGGAGAAGGCGGCCATTCAGGAACGCACCTTGCGTGAGAAGGAGGCGCTCGCCGAACAGCAAGCCAAGATCACGACGTCGGCACTTACCATCGAGATCAGTGAGAACGAGGGCAAGGCGCAACTCGCCCGCACCCGCCAGGAGGCGGAAACCATTCAGGTCACTGCCAAGGCAGAGGCCGAGAAGGTGCGCCTCGGCGGCCAGGGCGAGGCCGACATGATCAAGGCTGTCGCGCTTGCCGATGCCGAGCGCATCAAGGCGACCGGTTTTGCGGAAGCCGAGAAGGTGCGCGCTCTCGGTCTGGCGGAGGCCGAGGCCACCGAGAAGAAGGTCGCGGCCTTCGGTGGCCCGGACTATCAGCTCAACTCGCAGGTTCTCATGCGCTTCGCCGAGGCGATCGAGAATGGCAGGTTACCGCTCGTGCCGCAGATCCAGATCGGCGCCACCGGTGGCGAGAGGGGGGCCGCCAATGGCCTTGTCGAGATGATGCTTTCGATGCTCGTTGCCGACCGGGTTGGACAGCGGAACCTGCCGGATACGACCCCGGCACCCGTTGAGGAGGAATCCGTTGAGCAGGATTGATTGAAAATGGGCCGGTTTGTACCGGCCCATTTTTTTGCGCCCTGCCGAAAGATACCGCGATGTGGTTTCCAAGGGATGCTCGAGGGCAAGGCGCCTGCCCAAATGGGTGGCATAAAGCATCAAACTAGCAAGCAAGCCGGTCTGCCTGCTATCAGACGGGCGGCGGCGCCGTTCGATCCTGGCGGCGCTGCTGTCGGGCATCGACAGCAGGATTTCGAAAGGCTTCCGG
Source organism: Mesorhizobium sp. P3_A2 (assembly GCF_056403115.1). NCBI lineage: Bacteria > Pseudomonadati > Pseudomonadota > Alphaproteobacteria > Hyphomicrobiales > Phyllobacteriaceae > Mesorhizobium > Mesorhizobium sp. P3_A2. Next base: position 677,887 of record NZ_JBFUGC010000001.1, on the reverse strand, counting down.
TCGCTTTGCGGCCGGGAAAGCGATAGATTCGCGATTGGCAACTGAACGTCAGGCGACGTCCAGCAGAAGCAGTGGGAGGAAGAATTGAAGGGTTTCATCTCAAGTCTCGCCGCAGGCGTCATGGCGCTGGCGATTTTGGGCTGCGCGAGTGCGTTGGCGGCCGACAAGGTCACCGTTGCGGTTACCGCGATCGTCGAGCATCCGTCGCTGGACGCTGCGCGCGCCGGCGTCAAGAAGGCCCTAGAGGATGCCGGCTACAAGGAAGGCGACAATCTGACCTTCGAGTTCGAGTCGGCGCAGGGACAGCCGGCCACCGCCGCGCAGATCGCGCAGAAATTCGCCGGCGAGAAGCCGAACGTCATCGTCGCCATCGCTACGCCGTCGGCGCAGGCTGTGGTGTCGGCGACGCAGGACATCCCCGTGGTCTTCACCGCGGTGACCGATCCGGTCTCGGCGCAGATCGTCACCGACCGCGATCATCCCGGCGGCAACGTCACCGGCATTTCCGACTTCTCGCCGCTTGAGCAGCAGCTCGACCTGATCCGGGAATTCCTGCCGTCCGCCGCCAAGATCGGCGTGCCCTTCAATCCGGCGGAATCGAACAGCATCGCGTTGCTTGCGGCGCTGAAGGAACTGGGCAAGGCCAAGGGTTTTGAGATCGTCGAGGCGCCGGCGTCCAAGTCGGCCGATGTCGCCGGTGCGGCGCAGAACCTGGTCGGCAAGGTCGATGTCATCTATCTTCCGACCGACAACACGATCATCTCGGCGCTGGAGACGATCCTGGCCGTCGGCGCCGAGAACAAACTGCCGGTGTTCTCGGCCGAGAACGACACCGTCAAGCGCGGGGCGATCGCGTCCGTCGGCTTCGACTACTACCAGGTCGGCCTCGAGACTGGCGCGATCGTGGTGCGTGTGCTGAAGGGCGAGAAGCCGGGCGACATTGCGGTGCGCAACGCCACCGGCACCGACCTGATGGTCAACGCCAAGGCAGCCGAGGCCATGGGCGTGACGATCCCGAAAAGCGTGCGCGACCGCGCCAAGCAGGTCATCGAATAGGACAACCGCGCGGGCGCGAAAGCGCCCTGCAGCACAGAAGGATCAGGCGTGGCGCGCAAGCGCCTCGCCTGATCTGTTAGGACCAACGGAGCGGTTCATGAACCTGATTTCCCTGATCGGCGCTGTCGAGATCGGGCTTGTCTTCGCGCTCGTGGCACTCGGCGTCTACATTTCGTTTCGCGTCCTCGACTTTCCCGACCTGACGGTCGACGGCTCGTTTCCGCTGGGTGCTGCCGTCGCCGCGGCGATGATCTCGGGCGGCATCAATCCCATCACCGGCACGCTTGCGGCGATCGTCGCCGGCTGCCTTGCGGGCATCGTCACCGCCTGGCTGAACATCCGCTTCGGCATCTTGCACTTGCTCGCCGGCATTCTCACCATGACCGCGCTGTTTTCGGTCAATCTGCGCATCATGGGTAGGCCCAACATTCCGCTGATGAACCAGCCGACGGTCATCGACCTGTTTGCGTGGTTGCGGCCGCTGGTCGAGGCTTCCGGACTGCCAGGACGGCCGACGCTCAAGGTGCTGGCGCTGCTGATCATCGTCAGTGTTGTCGGCGCGTTGCTTGCCCGCTTCCTGACCTCGGAATTCGGCCTGGCGATGCGCGCCACCGGCGCCAATCCGCGCATGGCGCAGGCGCAAGGCATTCCAACCGAGATGCACACCTATATCGGCGTCGCAATGGCCAATGGGCTGGTGGCGCTGGCGGGCGCGCTGTTTGCGCAGACCGCCGGCTTTGCCGATGTCACCGTCGGCACCGGCACGGCGATCGCCGGCCTTGCCGCCGTGATCCTGGGCGAAACGATATTCCGGACGAAGTCGATCGTGATTGCGATCTTCTCCTGCGTCTTCGGCGCCATCGCCTATCGCATCGCCATTGCGCTGGCGCTGAACACCGGCTGGCTCGGCCTGCAGTCCTCCGACCTCAATCTGGTCACCGCGGTTCTGGTGGCGATGGCGCTGATCCTGCCCAAGGTCGCCAATCCGATGCGCAGTCTCCTGGAAAGGAGCGCGACATGATCAGCCTCAGCGACGTTCACGTCACCTTCGGCCGCGGCACGCCGCTCGAGCATCGCGCGCTGCGTGGCCTCGACCTCACCATCCCCGAAGGCGAGTTCGTCACCGTCATCGGCTCGAACGGCGCCGGCAAGTCGACGCTGCTCAATGTACTCAGCGGCACGGCAAGGCCGGAGCGAGGCTCGATCATCGTCGATGGCACGGACGTCACCCGCTGGTCGGCACCGAAGCGGGCGAAGCTGATCGCACGCGTGTTCCAGGATCCGATGGCCGGCACATGCGAGCGGCTGTCGATCGAAGAAAACATGGCGCTCGCCTTTTCGCGCGGCAGCGTGCGGAGCTTCGGCCGCGCGCTCGATGCCTCCCGCCGCGCGCTGTTTCGCGAAAAACTGTCGATGCTGGGTCTCGGCCTGGAGAATCGGCTCGGCGATTCCATGGGCCTGTTGTCAGGCGGCCAGCGCCAGGCGGTCAGTTTGCTGATGTCGACGCTGACGGGCATGAAGATATTGCTGCTGGACGAACACACCGCCGCACTCGACCCGCGTACGGCGGCCTTCGTTCTGGAACTCACACGCAGGATTGTCGAGGAGCAGAGACTGACGGCGCTGATGGTGACGCATTCGATGCGCGATGCGCTCGACCACGGCACCCGCACCGTCATGCTGCATGAAGGCACCATCGTCTTCGATATTGCCGGTGACCAGCGCAAAAGCCTCGACGTTCCCGATATGCTGAACCTGTTCCGGCAGGCGAGAGGGGACGAACTCTCCGACGACAATCTGCTGCTCGGAATGGGAGCGAAGCAGGCAGCAGCGATAAGGGTGGGCAAGACGGCGTCGAGTTGATCTCAACGTCTCTGTGAACAATGCCTCCGGTCAGGCTTCCGCACGTCGACATCCTCCGGCAGGAGCCGGGGCGGGAGGAGGAGAGGGCGCTTCCGGCGCTGGGGCTCTTCCTGTTAGCCGGACGGACTGCGTCCAGGCATGGCGTCATCGCCTATTTGACACCTCTTGGCTGTGGGCACATAAATCGCGCCCCAAGTTACGGAGACCCCGATGACTGTCGACCAGACGCTGCCAGATGCGGCGCCCGTGGAGGCCGAAGCCAGGCCCGATCTGACGACACTGGTCGTCTATTTCGGTGCGTTGATCGCCATGTTCATGGCGACCATCGACATGCAGATCGTCGTCACCGCCTTGCCCACCATTGCCGGTGAACTCGGCAATCTGCATCTGTTCGGCTGGGTGGGTGCCGCCTATCTGCTGTCGACCGCCGCAGTCTCGCCTTTCTACGGCAAGCTCGGCGATATGTATGGCCGCAAGAATGTCGTGTTGACGGCGATCGGCCTGTTTCTCGTAGGGTCGCTGGTCTGCGGCATGGCATGGTCGATGGAGAGCCTGATCGCCGCGCGCGTGCTGCAAGGCATTGGCGGCGGCGGGCTGATGGTCTCGGCCTTCGCCATGATCGGCGAGTTGTTCGGGCCGCGCGACCGCGCCAAATACCAGGGCTACAGTTCGGCGGTGTTTGCGCTGTCGTCGGTGCTCGGTCCGCTGGCCGGCGGCTATATCACCAGTCTGTTTGGCTGGCGCTGGGTGTTCCTGGTCAACCTGCCGATCGGCATTATCGTGATGGCGGTGCTGGCCTTCGCCATGCGCAGCCGGTTCAACGAGAGAAAGCACCACATCGACTATCTCGGCGGCGCGCTGCTCGCCATCGGTACGACGGCCATCGTCTATTGGGGCTATCATGTGCTCGACCCCACCGGGCCGGACCTCATCACCTTCGTGCTGCCGCTTCTCGCACTGGTCGCCATCGTCCTGTTCATCATGGTCGAGCGCCGGGCGGAAGAACCGATCGTGCCGTTGCGGCTGTTCGGCAATTCGACGGTCAGCATCGTCTCCGGCGTGTCGCTGGTCGCCGGAACGGTGACGCTGGGCATGTTCTTCTATTTCGCGCTCTACATGCAGACGCTGACGGGTCTAAGCCCGGCCGAAGTCGGCTTCCTGTTCCTGCCGGCGTCGCTGACGTCGATGGTCATCTCGATCGTCGCCGGTCGCGTGATTGCCGCAACCGGGCGCTACAAATGGATGCCGGTGGTCGCGATGGCTATTGGCGGGTTCCTGATGCTGGGCTTTGTCGTCACCAACCAGCACACGCCTATCTGGGTGCTGGCGACGATGATGGCTGTGTTCGGCATCAGCATGGGCCTGCAGTTCCAGGTGCTGATCGTGGCGATCCAGGCGGCGGCACCCCTGCAGGATATCGGCGCGGTGACGTCGCTGATCACCCAGGCGCGGACCTTGGGAGCATCACTGGGACTGGCGCTGAACGGCGCGGTGATGATCTGGGCGCTGAACCGGCAGACGTCAGAGCTCCCCGCCGATGCTGCTGCCCTGCTGCCGCAAGGCCTGAACGGGTTGACCCCGCATCTTGCGTCGAGCCTGCCGGACGCGATCCGCGAAGTGGTGCTCGACCATTACTCCAGCGGGTTCAACGTGATGTTCATCTGGGTGGCGGCGCTCTACTTCGTCGCCATGGGCCTGACCCTGCTGCTCGAGGATAAAGAGATCCCGAAGCGGCATTGAACCAGGCCTGGACCATTTGGCGACGATACGAAATCGAGCCGCGGGGAAAGCATGATCATCGACACCCATCTGCACCTGATCGATCTGTCGGCGCTGCGCTATCCCTGGCTTGGCGGCGCACCGGCGCTCAATCGCGATTTCCCGCATGAGGAGTATGCGACCCAGGCCCGCCGCGCCGGCATCGAGGCGGCATTGCATATGGAGGTCGATGTCGATCAAGCCGACATCGAGGCCGAGACCAGCCATGTCAAGGCGCTGTCGCGGCAGGCGGGCAGTCTTTTGCGCGGCGCGATTGCCGCTTGTCGTCCAGAGGAGGGCGGCTTTGCCGCCTATCTCGAACGCCAACATGCCGATCCCTTCATCAAGGGGTTCCGCCGCGTGCTGCATGTCATGCCGGACGAGCTTTCGGACAGTGCGCTGTTTCGCGACAACATCAAACGGCTTTCCGGCAGCGGGCTGACCTTCGATCTTGTGGTCCTGCCGCATCAGATTCCACGCGCGATTGCGCTCGCCGATCTCGCGCCGGACGTCCAGTTCGTTCTCGACCATTGCGGCGTGCCCGATATCAAAGGCCGCGCCGAGCACCCATGGCGCGAGCACATGGCCGAGATCGCGCGGCGCCCCAATGTCATTGGCAAGATTTCGGGCGTCGTGGCCTATGCGGACCCCAGCTCGTGGAGTGTCGAGAACTTGCGTCCCTATGTCGAACACACGATCGGGTCTTTCGGCTGGGATCGCGTCGTCTGGGGCAGCGACTGGCCGGTGTGCACGCTTGGCGGAGGGCTCGCGACCTGGGTGGCGGCGACGCACGCGCTGATCGCGGGCGCCAGCCCCGAGGAGAGGATGAAATTGCTGTCGGGCAATGCCAGGCGGATGTGGAAGCTATAGGGCGATCGGACAAGGTTCGCGATTGCCGGCAAGCGTGCAGAACGCCATCACAGCCTTACTTCACGCCAATGCCTGCCGTCAGGCCGCCATCAATCCTGTAGTCGGCGCCGGTGCAGAAACCGGCTTTTGACGAGCACAGGAAGGCGATGAGCTCGGCCACTTCCTCCGGTTCGCCGATGCGGCCGAGCGGATGCGCCGCGCCGAAGCGCTTGTAGGCCTCTTCGACATCGGCATCGCTGCCGCTCTCGCCACGCGCGGCCTTTTCCAGGATCGGCGTGCGGATCGAGCCGGGGCTCACCGAATTGACGCGGATGCCAGCCGCCGCATAGTCGAGCGCCAGCGAGCGCGTCAGCGTGTGAATGGCGCCCTTGGTGGTGGCGTAGGCGGCGACGTTCTGCTGGCAGGCGAAGCCCTGCACGGAGGCGACGTTGACGATGGCGCCGCCGCCGCGCTTGATCATTTCCGGAATGCCGAAATGCGCCGTCAGATAGATCGAACCGACATTGACTGTCATTGCCCGGTTCCAGGTTTCCCAGTCGGTCGTCGTCGCGGTTCCATAGGGGTGCACCGCCGCCGAATTGACGATGACGTCGAGGCCGCCGAATTTCGCGACGCCGGCCGCCACCGCGTCGCGCACATGGTCGGAGACGGAGACGTCGGTGTCGATGACCAGCACTGCTGCTCCAGCGCTTTCCAGCTCGGCTTTCATCGCTGCGTTGGCGACGCGGTCGATGCCGCAGGCGATGATTGCGGCGGCGCCGGCCGCAAGGCGCCTAGCGGTCGCCAGGCCAATGCCGGTCGTCCCCGTCACCAGGGCCACCTTGCCCTCGAAATCCGTCATTTTCGAAAACTCCTTCCTTTTCTATCGACTCCCGTCGCGGTCCAACAATAAGTTGCCAACCTCTCGCAGAAGGAAAGCCGAAAATGGAACAATGTTGGCGCTGGTATGGACCTGACGATCCGGTGACACTCGATCATGTCAAGCAGGCTGGCGCCACCGGCGTGGTCTCGGCGCTTCACCATATCTACGACGGCAGGGCGTGGCCTGAAGCCGACGTGCTGGAGCGCAAGCACATCATCGAGGAAGCCGGACTGACCTGGTCGGTCGTCGAGAGCATCCCGGTCCACAATTCCTTCAAGATCGGCGCGCCGGAACGCGAGCGCTATGCCGGCTACTATCGCGATAGCATCCGCGCGCTGGCCAAGGCCGGCATCGCCACGATCTGCTACAATTTCATGCCTGTGGTCGACTGGACCCGCACCGATCTCGCCTACCGGCTGCCGACGACGGGCTACGCCCTGCGTTTCGATGCGATCGATTTCGCCGCCTACGATCTGTTCGTGCTGAAGCGCAAGAACGGTGCGGCAAGCTACACGCCGGCGCGCATTGCGCAGGCGGAGAAGCGGCTCAAGGAATTGCCGCCCGAGAAGATCGATCAGATCGAGCGCAACCTCATCGCCGGCCTGCCGGCGACAGAGCGCAAATATGACCGCGACAGTTTTCGAGAGGCGCTTGCCGACTATGAGGGGATCGGGCCGAAGGAGTTGCGCGACAACCTCGCCTGGTTCCTGCGCGAGATTATTCCGGTGGCGGAAGAGGAGGGGGTGCGCATGTGCATCCATCCCGACGACCCGCCCTTCTCGCTCTACGGCCTGCCGCGCGTTGTTTCGACCGCCGAGGATGCGCGCTTCATCTTGAGTACTGTCGACAGCCAGGCCAATGGGCTGACGTTCTGCACCGGCTCCTACGGCACGCGCGCCGACAACGACATTGTCGCCATGGTCAGGGAATTTGCCGACCGCATCCATTTCGCCCATCTGCGCAACATCACCATCGAGAAGGACGGCTCGTTCTACGAGGCCGAGCATCTCGAGGGTGGCACCGACATGGCGCATGTCATCCTGGCGCTAATGCAGGAAGAGGCGCGCCGCCACAGGGAAGGGCGCGCCGACTGGCAAATCCCGATGCGGCCGGACCATGGCCATCTGCTTGCCGACGATATCGGCAAGACAAGGATCAATCCCGGCTACTCGCTGATCGGCCGGCTGAAGGGCCTCGCAGAACTGCGCGGCATCATGCGCGCCGTGGAGACGTTCGGGCTGGCGTGACAGGGCTGGACTTTATGCCTCGTCATCCCGGCTCCGACCCAGCGTTCCGTCGCTGTAGATCATGCGGCCGGCGCGGAATGTCGCTCGCACCCGCGCCACCGGCTGGCTATCGGCGACGACGAGATCGGCCAGCAGTCCCGTCTCGATGGCGCCACGATCGGTAAGCCCGAGTGCCGTGGCCGGATTGGCACTCGTCAGCGCTGCCGCCGCCACAAGACTGCCTTCGCGCAGTTCCGCCAGGCCGAGCACGGCGGGCAGGATCGAGGCCGGATGATAGTCGCTGGCCAGCATGTCGAGCAGCCCGGCCTCATAAGCCTGGCGTGCCGAAAGATTGCCGGAATAGGACTGGCCGCGCAGCGCATTGGGCGCTCCCATCACTGTGTGCATTGCCAGCCTCCTGGCTTCCTGCGCCGCTTCCAGGGTCACCGGGAATTCGCTCAGCGTGGCGCCAAGACCGTGAACCAGTTCCACCTTCTCCAGCGTGTCATCGTCGTGCGATGCAAGCGCGACGCCGTTGGCCTGCGCACGCGCCGACAGGTCTTGCAGTGCGTTGAGCACATCGCCCTGGCCTTCGCGGCCGGCGATGCGATGGCCGACGACCTCGGACGCCTGGGCAACCGACATGCCGCGCTCCTTGGCGATGCGGGCGATGTAAAGCTCGACATCGCGATACTGGCCCTGTCCGGGCGTGTGATCCATCAGCGAGATCAGATGCAGCCTGCCGGCGTCCATCAGCTTCTGCAGCATGGCAATGGCCGGGGTGAAGGTGACTTCGAAGCGCGCATGGATGCGGTGATCGACCAGCAGGTGGTCCTTCATGCCGGCAATGGTGTCGATGATCGCCGATGTATGCTCTTCCGAGCGCGCCACGCCGCTGGTGATGCTGGCGCCGATGAAGGAGAGCGCGGCATAGGCGGTGGTGATGCCGCAGGAGGCGAGCTTCTTGTCGAGTTCGGCAATGCCGATCTTCATCGGCACATGCACGCCGAGCCGCGGCTCGACTTCCTTTTCCACCATGTCGCCATGCATGTCGATGAAGCCGGGCAGGAGCAGGCGGCCACCGCCTGAGATGTCGGCATTTTCGACCGGCTCGTTCCGGATCTCAGCAATCCGGCCGTTTTCGATGCGGATGGCACCGCTCGGGATGATGCGGTCGCGCAGGACAATTTCGAATTCACTTAGCCACATGCAATTTCTCTTCGGGGGACAGGCGGTTCAGGACGGGTTCCCAGTCGGCAAGACCGAGGGACAGCCGTCCCGTAACAGCTGCTTACCCCCGAAAAATGACAGTCGATGATATGCTTGGTGATTGACGCGAAAAGTCGTGAGGCATGAAGCCGACGGCCGCTTTTCTTTCCAAGCCGGCTTCAGACCGCTTGCCGCTCGATTGCCAGCTTGACAGAAAGCTGACAATGTATCATATTCAGAAAGCTGACTATGTATCATATTATTCCATGCAGCGATCAAGACCGGTCAAACCGGCCGTCCCAGGGAGGCGATTGTGGGAGAGGCTACCAGCCAGTGGAGCAATTGGTCGGGCTATGTCACGGCCACGCCGCAGGCTTTTGCCGAACCGCGGACTCTCGATGCGTTGAGCGTTGCTCTTCGCAACTCGGCCGGTCCAGTCCGCTTCGTCGGCACCGGCCACTCCTTCACGCCATTGGTCAAAAATGACGGAACCATCCTGTCGCTCGACCGCTTCGAGGGCCTGAAGGCGCACGATCCCGAAAGACTGACGGCGCGGGTCGGCGCCGGCACCAAGATCGGCACGATGGCCAAGCTGCTGCACGGCGTCGGCCAGGCGCTGCCGAATATGGGCGACATCGACAAGCAGGCGTTTGGCGGGGCGCTCGGCACAGCCACGCATGGTTCGGGCATCACGCTCGGCGCCTATCATACCCAGCTCGAGGCGATGCAGATCGTCGACGGGCGTGGCGCTGTGAAGGAGTTCGACCGTGCCCAAAACGCCGACATGATCGAAGCCATGGGCGCCTCGCTCGGCGCCTTCGGCGCCGTCACCGAAGTGACGATCCGCAACATGGCGAGCTATCGCATGCGGCACCGCCGCTGGACAGCGCCGATCGCCGACGTGCTTGCGCAATTCGAAAGCACCATGACGGCGCATCGCTCGGCCGAGTTCTACTACGTGCCGTTTTCCGGCCAGGCGCTGCTGATCGCCAGCGACATCACCGAAGCGCCGTCGACGGTGCGCCCGCCGACGGAAGACGACGATGCCGTCACCACGCTGAGGAAACTGCGCGATTATCTCAGCTGGTTCCCGTGGCTGCGCCGCCGTCTCATCGGCTCGGCCTTCGCCAGGGTGCCGGCCGAGGACTATGTCGAGGACTGGCTGAAGGTCTTCACCTCCGAGCGCAACGTCAAGTTCAACGAGATGGAGTACCACCTTCCGTTCGAGGAGGGGGCGGCGGCGCTCGGCGAAATCATCGCGATGCTCGAGACGCGGTTTCCGGAGGTCTACTTTCCGATCGAAGTTCGCGTCGTCGCGCCCGACAACATCTGGCTGAGCCCGTTCTACAAGCGCCCGACCTGTTCCATCGCCATCCATCACGGCGCCGAGCGCGATCCGATGGCGTATTTCAACGCCGCCGAGCCGATCTTCCGCAAGCGCGGCGGCCGCCCGCACTGGGGCAAGATGCACAGCCTCACCGCCAAAGAGCTGAGCACGCTCTATCCACGCTGGAACGATGCCATGGCAGTGCGCCGGGAGATGGACCCGAACAACCGTTTCGTGACGCCCTACATGGCCAGGCTGCTCGGCGTTGCGGCATGAGCCTGACCGACACCTATTTCGCCGAACTGTCGGGTGCGCTCAAGGCGGCCGGGATCTTTCAGCCTTGCCTGGTGCTCGATCTCGACCGGCTCGATCACAACATCGCCGCGATCAAGGCGAAGTTCGCCACGGGCCTAGACCTGCGCCTCGTCGACAAGTCGCTGCCTTGCCTGCCGCTCATCGCGCACATCCGCGCGGCATTCGCGACCGACAGGCTGATGACGTTTCATCTGCCGATCAGCGCCGAAATGCTGAAAGCCTTTCCCGATGTCGATCTCCTGCTTGGAAAGCCGATGCCAGTCGCCGGCGCCAGGCACGCGCTGACCAAGGGTGTTCTCGCCGGTCTTGGCGAAGCGACGTCGCGCATCGTCTGGCTGATCGACACCGAGGAGCGGCTGGCCGCCTATGGCGCGCTTGCCGCTGAGCTCGACCGCGAGCTGCGCATCTGCTTCGAGGTCGATGTCGGGCTGCACCGCGGCGGTATCGGCAATCCCGACGCACTGGCGCGGGCGGTGGCCACATTGGCGAACTATCCGCGGCTGAAATGCGAAGGCGTCATGGCCTATGAGGCGCATATCGGCCACATCCCCAAACTGCTGGGCGGACCGGCCAAGGCGCGCGCCAAGGCGGTCAGCCTGTTTCGTCAGTACGTTGCCTGCTTTGGCCCCGACCAGCGCAGGATCCTCAATCTCGGCGGCAGCAGCACCGCATTGCTTTACGACAGCTGGGTCGGCGCCAATGAATTGTCCATCGGATCGGCCTTCATGCTGCCGACCGATTTCGATGTCCCCAGCCTCAGCCAATTGCAGCCTGCCGCTTTCATCGCGGCGCCGATCCTGAAGGTGGTCGGTGTCCAGGTGCCGGGCCTCGATCAGCGCTCCTGGCTGCTGCAGAAGCTCGGGCTGCTGCCACGGCGCGGCTGTTTTCTCTATGGCGGCAAATGGATGGCCAAGCCCGTCCATCCCGTGGGGATGAAGACCGACAAGACGTTCGGCTTTTCGACCAATCAGCAATTCATGGCGCTGCCCGACGATGCCAATGTCGGACCCGATGACTACGCCTTCCTGCGTCCGACGCAGAGCGAATTCGTGCTACAGCAATTCGGTTCGATCCAGGTTTATTCCGGCGGGAAGATCGCCGCGCAATGGGCCGCGCTGCCGTTTTCGTAAAATCGAGATGGAGGAGGACACGATGGTCGCAAAGGCAGTCAAAACCCAGCCCATGCAGCCTGAATGGGCAGCCGAACTCGATTTGGCTCTGGCCGATCTCAATGCCAGGAAGGACGACTGGGCGCGAACCTCGAACAGCGAGCGCGTTGCGCTGCTGCGGCAGGTCAAGGACCATATACGCGAGGTCGCGGAGGCATGGGTCAAGACCGCCACCCGCAAGAAGGGCATCCCGACCGGCTCGCCGCTGGAAGGCGAGGAATGGCTGGCCGGCCCGGCGGCCCTGATGGATGGCTGCAACCAGTTCATCCACACGCTGAGCCTGATGGAGGGCAAGGCGTTCTCGACAGGCTGCCGGTCCGCACTCTGCCCAGTGGACAGTTGGCAGTGACGGTGGTTCCGAACTCGGTCTGGGACAAGGTGCTGTTCACCGGGCTGAAGGCCGAGATCTGGATGCAGCCGGGTGTGACCAAAGCCAACCTGGCCGAGAACACCGCATCGGCCTATGACGCGCCGCCGACGAGCCGCAAGGGCAAGATCGGGCTGGTGCTCGGTGCCGGCAATGTCGCCTCAATCGCACCGCTCGACTGCCTGCACAAGCTCTTGGTCGAACACCAGGTCGTTCTGCTCAAGATGAACCCGGTCAACGACTATCTCATCGATTTCCTGCGGCCGGCGCTGCGGCCGCTGATCGAGTTCGGCGCGCTGCGCATCGTGCGCGGCGGTGCCGATGTCGGTGCCTATCTGTGCAACCACGATCTGGTCGACAACATCCACATCACCGGTGCCGCCGCCTCGCATGATGCGATCGTCTGGGGACCGGGCGAGGAGGGCCGCAAGAACAAGGCGGCGGGCACGCCAAGGAACAGAAGGCGCATCACCTCGGAACTCGGCGGGGTGGCGCCGACCATCGTGGTGCCCGGCCCATGGTCGGATGCCGACATCGCCTACCACGCCGAATTGATCGCAACCCAGAAGCTCAACAATTCCGGCTTCAACTGCATCGCCTGCCAGATGCTGGTGCTGCCGGAGAGCTGGAACAAATCCGATGCGCTGCTGGCAGCACTCGAAAAGGTGATGCAGAAGGCGCCGTCGCGGCCGGCCTATTATCCAGGTGCCACCGAGCGCCTCGCCGCGTTCGAGGCGCATGCCGATAGCGTGCAGAAATTCGGGCGGCCCGGCGGGCCAGCCTGCGTGGTGGTGCCGTTCCGGCCGGGCACCGACGCCTATCTCGAAAACGCCGAAGTGTTCGCGCCGGCGCTCAGCGTCTTGCGACTGCCGGCAGGCAACGCCGAATCCTATCTGCGCGGCGCGATCGCCTACGCCAATGAAAAGCTGCACGGCACGCTGGCCGCCAACATTCTCATCCATCCCAAGACGATTGCCGAGATCGGCCGGCCGCGCTTCGAGGAGATCGTTGCCGAATTGCGCTATGGCGGCATCGGCATCAATTCCTGGAGCGGCGTTCTGTTTGCGCTGCTGCGGCCGACCTGGGGCGCTTTCCCCGGTCACACGCTCGACGACGTGCAGAGCGGCATCGGCGTCGTCCACAACACCTACCTGTTCGACAAGCCCGAGCGCAGCGTGCTCGAAGCGCCGTTCCGCATCATGCCGAAACCGGCGTGGTTTCTGACACATAAAAGGGCGCACATCGTCGGCCGGCTGATCACCGAGTTTCACTACCGGCCGAGCGTCCTGAAACTGCCGCGTATCATCTGGAACGCGCTGCTGGGATAGTGCCGAGTGGCAAGCAACGATCCCAAGGCAGCATCGCAAAGGCGAGACAGGAGCTACGACAATGGCTGACGCGGATGCAATCATCGTTGGCGGCGGGCTGGCCGGCCTGGCCGCCGCCGCGGAACTCGGCGATGCCGGCAAGCGCGTGATCATCGTCGAGCAGGAAGGCGGCGGTTTTCTCGGCGGTCAGGCGTTCTGGTCGCTCGGCGGCCTGTTTCTGGTCAACACGCCCGAGCAGCGCCGCTTGCGCATCAGGGACAGCCGCGACCTCGCCTGGCAGGACTGGTTGGGCTCAGCCCAGTTCGACCGGCCCGAGGATCACTGGCCAAGGAAAGTGGCGGAAGCCTATGTCGATTTCGCCGCAGGCGAGATGCGGCCCTGGCTGCACGGCATGGGCATGCGTTGGTGGCCGGTGGTGGGCTGGGCCGAGCGCGGTGGCGCGCTGGCCAATGGCCACGGCAATTCGGTGCCGCGCTTCCATCTGACCTGGGGCACTGGGCCGGGCGTGGTCGCGCCGTTCGGAAGGCGCGTGCGCGATCACGTCGCCAAGGGGCTGATCACTTTGAAATTCCGCCATCAGGCCAGCCGGCTGATCAAGACCAACGGCGCGGTCACCGGTGTCGCTGGCGAAATCCTGGAGGCGTCCAACGTCGAGCGCGGCAAGCAGTCGAACCGCACGGTCGTTGGTGACTTCGAACTCTCGGCCGGCGCCGTGATCGTTACCTCTGGCGGCATCGGCGGCAATCATGAGCTGGTGCGCAAGGTCTGGCCGGTCGATCGGCTCGGGCCGGCGCCGAAGCGGATGGTCGCCGGTGTGCCGCACCATGTCGATGGCCGCATGGTGGCGATCACGCAGGACGCCGGCGGCGCCGTGATCAACGCCGACCGCATGTGGCACTATGTCGAGGGGCTCAAGAACTGGAATCCGATCTGGCCGAACCATGGCATCCGCATCCTGTCGGCGCCGTCGCCGCTATGGTTCGACGCGCTCGGACAACGCATGGAGGCGCCGTTCTTTCCGAGCTTCGATTCGCTCGGCACGCTGAAGCGCATCCTGTCGACCGGGCACGATTATTCCTGGTTTGTGCTGACCAAGACGATCGCCTCGAAGGAGTTCGTGCTGTCGGGCTCGGAGCAGAATCTCGACTTCACCGGCAAGGATTGGCGGGCCGTGCTGAAGAACCGGCGCGGCGGCAAGGCGCCGCCATCGGTGGCGGCGTTTCTGGAAAAGGGCGAGGACTTCGTCGTCCGCGACAATCTGGCCGACCTGGTCGCCGGGATGAACGCGTTGTCAGGCGACAATCTGCTCGACTACGACCGGCTCAAGGCGCAGATCGTGGCGCGCGACCGCGAGGTCGAGCATGCCTACACCAAGGATGCGCAGGTCACGGCCATCCGCGGCGCCCGCAACTACATCGGCGACAAGATTTTCCGGGTGACCAAACCGCACAAGATACTCGACCCCAAGCACGGGCCGCTGATTGCGGTGCGCCTCAACATCCTGACGCGCAAGACGCTGGGCGGCCTGCACACCAACCTCAATTCGCAGGTTCTCGACGGCAATGGCGAGCCCATTGCCGGACTCTATGCGGCGGGCGAAGTGGCTGGCGGCGGTGGCGGCGGCTATCACGGCTACAATGCGCTGGAAGGGACATTTCTCGGCAGCTGCATCTTTTCCGGCAGGAATGCAGGCCGGCACGCCGCGGGCAGGTGACAACCCTGGCCAACCCTGCCATCGACGCCGAGACAGGCCATCATCGGGTGCCATAGCGGGGATATTTCCCGACCGCAGAGGAGATTGTTAATCGTCCTGCGTTATTGGGAACCTGGGGGTGAATGGATCTGGTAATTTGATCGTGTTCGCGGGTCGACTATGGCAGTACTTGGTACCCTCCCTCCCGATCTCAACTGCCGGCCAATTCACCAGGCTGATTGGGACGGCGTAGCCGATTGCCTGCTCCGGGGCTTTCCAGAACGCAGCCGCAACTACTGGATGCGGGCGCTTGCCCGTTTGTCGCAGCGTCCCGTCGTCGCCGATTTTCCCCAATACGGTTTTGCCTTGGAGAATGCCGGCCGGATCGTTGGCGTTGTGCTGACGCTCTACGCCCGCTTCCCTGGCCGTGAAGGCGATGAAATCCGCTGCAACATTTCCAGTTGGACGGTGGACGAAGGGTACCGTCCCCAGGCCATGAAGTTGATTTGGGCGATCCTCAGGCGGAGGGACGTGACCTTCACCAACATTTCGCCGGCGCCCTCGACATTGAAGGCCAACAAGGCACTCGGCTTTCAGCTTTTTTCCAATGGACAGTTTGCCTTCCTACCCGCCTTGAGTTCGGTGCGGTCGTGCCGGGTGCTTGAGGTTCGTCCCGATCTTGCCGAATTGGCGATGCTCTCCGACGGCGAAAGATACATCGTCCTGGAACACGCCGCGCTGGGCTGCATCTCTCTGGTCTGTATTTGTGACGGGGTGGCGTCTCCGCTGGTGTTGATGCCGCGCCGAATACTGCATGGTCTCATCCCCTGCGCCCAGATCGTCTATTGCCGCTCCCCGGCGGATCTGAGCCGATGTGCCGGCGCCTTGGGGCGCTTTGTCTTGCGAAGGGGGATCCTGCTTTGCCTTGTCGACGCCAAGGAGCCCATCCCTGGCCTGTTCGGCCGTTACTTCGCCAACCGGGGGATAAAATACTTCAAGGGTCCGAAGCCGCCGGCGCCTGGCGACCTGACCTTCACCGAGCTTGTGGTGTTCGGCCCGTGATCGCACTCTCTTTGTTTTAACGCAATTCCGGACGGAAAACCGTTTTACACTTTTCCTGGAATTGCTCTTTGCATCGCCAGTTCGCGCCAGCGCGTGCCCAGCGACACGCCGACGAGCAGCAGGCAGAAGCCGAGTGCAAGCGGCGAGTAGAAGGCTTCTTCCTGCAGCACGGCATTGGCCGAGATGGTGACGATGACGACGAAACCGAACAGGAAATCCGGGTCGCGGGTTTCGATCAGTTGACGCCGCGCCGCCATGGCGAGCGCCGCCAGGAAGCCGAAGAAGACAAAGCTGCCTATGCCCATCTGATAGAGCATGACGCCGACGGCGCTTTCGACGGGAACGGAGGCGACACCTTCCGCCTGGGCGTTGGCCCAGCTGAGATTGAGGCTGGTGCTCGACAAATTGCCGCCAAAGCCCAGTCCCTGTCCAAGCGGGTTGGCCAGGAAGTCGCGCAGGCCGGCCGTCAAGCCAAGCACGTGATAGTCCCCATGCGTTGCGCCATAGCCGATTGCCGCGGTCGTCCAGGCTAAAGCCAGGACTATGACGGCGGTGAGCGTAAAGCCGGCACGGGAGGGGCTGTAGATCAGGCGCGTGGCGAGCGCGATGAGCAGCAGGAACGTCGCGCCCTTGGAGCCGATGACGAGCAGCAGCGGCAAGGCCGCAATGGGCAGCAGCCAGCGTCCCTTGAACAGCAGCCAGGCCGATATGATGCTGAGGGCATAGGCATAGCTGATCGGATGAAAATTCGGGCCGCCGACACGAAAGACTCTGGGCAGGATGTCGTTGAAGAACGGCGTGTTGAAGAAGGTCGTGGTCATCACGTCCTCAAGCCCACGGAAAACGAAGCCGGTCTCCTGTAGCGCCTTCTCCCAGACGCCGGTCTCGATCTGCCGCGATATGCTGCGTTCGATGTAGAGGTCGCCATGGAAGAGGCTGAGGAAATTCATCGTGAAGATCAATTCCAGATATCCGTAGACGACCGCGCCGGCACCGAGCCACAACATGCTCTTGCGCAGGTCGACCGGATAGAGGCTGGCGGCGAGCACGGCGATGTGGAAGCAGGCAAGCGGCGTGATCGTGTTGCGGAAATAGACGACCGCGTCCTTGGGCTGGCCGTGCACGACCCCCAGGGCGAGATAGAAGGTGATGGTTCCACAGAGCACGAGGCTGAGCAGCAGCCAGAAGCGCAATTCGATCAGGGCGCGCACGCGGTGCTGGAACGACGCGGCAAGGAAAATGCCGAAGGCGCTCATCAGGATGACGAAATTGGTACCGCGCAGCGAATCGAACGTATCGTTGTCTGGGATGTAAGGGGTGTACCAGGTGACCACGAGGTTCTGGTAGAGGAAGGCGCAGATGATCAGGACGGGAACGCCCGCGGGCAGGGCGTTGGACACGATTAGCGTCAGGAGGAAGGTCGCGGCAATGCCGAACGGGGTCCAGACCGCAAAGGCCGAAACCGTCAAGACGACAACGATCAGCGACACGCAGACATGCAGCAGTGCGTCGCGCGGGGCTGCCAGGCTTTGCGCGCGCAGGCCGACTGGCGGATAGGCTCCGGTGACGCTCATAGCTGGCCCGCCTCGCCCAGGAGGGCAGCCATCATCGAGGCGTCGAAGCCTTCCGTGCTCTGCCTGCTGGGGATGAAGCCAAAGCCCTGGTCGAGCTCCCAATAGGTCCAGCCGATATGGTTGGCTTCGGCGGCCTCGCGCACGGCGCGGATCCAGGCGGCGCGGCTTTGCGCATCGACGCAGAAATTGAGCACGCCGAATTCGTTCAGCATCAGCGGACAGTCATGAGCCGCCGACCAGCGTGCGGCCTCGGCAAAGTTCGAAGCAATCGCGGCCGCCGTCCATGGGTTCGAAAGTTCTTTCTCGAGCAGGGAAGCGGCTTCTTCGTCGCCGGCAGTGCGCAGTCTTGCGATGAGGTCGCGGACCGCAGGGGTCTCCCTTGTCGCGGGAAAAGGCAGGTTGGCCATGCGGGCGAGCGGCGACGTATCCCAGTTCTCGCATTGATGAGTGAACGCCATAGGTGCGTAGAAATGGATGGCGGCGATCTGGTTGTCGTCGGCCAGAGGCGGCGTATCGGCTATTTCCCATATGCCCTGGAAGCGTGCCGGGCCCCAGACCAGTGTGTGGCGCGGACACGTTGCGCGCAGCGTCTCGGCAAGCCTGTCGCGCAGCGCCAGCCAGACGGCGCGCTCCATCGGCGGCTCGTTCAGCAGCTCCGGATAGACCGAGGCCGCCGGCAGATCGGCGATGACGGGACGCAAGGCCGTCCACGCCTGCACCACCTGTTCGCTTGCGCCTGCCGGATCGCGCTCGAAAGCGGCGTGAAGGTCGGCGGACGGGTGCATGTCGACGAGAACAGCAAAGTCCAGCCCGGCAAGGTCGGTGACGCCGTCACGGATGCGGCGGAGCCCGACCGTGTCGCCGGTCGAGATAAGATCGCTGTTCACCGGCAAGCGGATGGTTTCGAACCCCAACTGGCGCAGCTTTTCCAGCGTCGCAGTGGCGGGAGCAGTCCCTGCCTCGCGATCGAGCCATCCCGGAAGGTTGAAGCCGCGCGATGGAACGCTGCGCGCGGTCGTCGTGGCGGAGGCCGGAAAGGGGAAGGTGGCAAGCACAGCCCCGCCGGCCAGCGCGAGCGCTTGCCGCCGTGACATCACCGGCAGCGATGTCAGATCCGCCGGCACGGATCAGCTCCTCGCAGCCAAACTGCGGCGCCAATCGGCGCCGGACGGCGGCACAGGCGTGCGCGCGGCCGGCTGCGCGGTCTGCGGTGCGATCACCAGTGTGGCGCTGCGTCCGATCTGGGCGACGCCCAGCCGTCGCGCCAACAGGGCGGCAGCGTCGGCTGCCTGCTCCGACGGGGTCAGCGCCAGAAGTGTCAGATCAGCCCGCGTGAAAAACTCCGGGGACCAGGCCTTTTCGCTGAAGGCCGGGGCGCTGACGAGGATGAAGTCGAAGGCGTTTCCAGCCTCGGTCAGAACGTCGCCCAAGGTCCGGCCGCCTTTTTGCCCCTGCGGGCTGCAGATGGCGGTTCGCAGGCCGCTGGCGCTGTCGACGAATATGCCGGGGCCGTGGTCCGCCGAAGCCGATGGCTGGCCTTCGATTTCAACAACCAGCACGTTCTGCTCGACCCGCTGCAGGCTGATCCCGATCAATGCGCCGGCAAGCCTTGCCTCGAGGCTGCCGCGCGTCGAGGACACGGCCAGCACAAAGGGTTTGGGATGGTCGTGCAGGCGCAGGATGATCTGCCGCATCAGCTTCAGCACGTCGCGCGAAAGCGCCTCGTCGCCGTCCTGGAACAGTGAGGCCCTGATTGCCTTGATGCCTGAAAGCGCCGTGCCGCTGGCCGGCACGCGGTATTCGCCCAGACTGGCCGGCAGCGGCTGCGGAGCCGGCTGGGTAGCGGTACGCGGTGCGTCCTGCCTCGGCTGGGCCGCCGGCACCACTTCTTCCTCGGGCGCCTGCGGTTCGTCTTCGGGCCGGCGGACCGGGCCGAACGCCAGAGCGAGACCGCATCCGGCGAGAAGTCCGAGAACCGCGCTCACCGGCAGGAGCAGGGTCGGCTTCGGCCATGTCGGCTGCAGTGGCGGCGAAGCCTTGGCGATCGTGCGCGCCTCGGAGGTTTGGACGCCCTCCATCTGCGAGGTTTCCTTGGCGCGCTTCAGATAGTCGTCGAGGACGCCGCGTGCGGCCTGGGCCTTGGAGTCGAGCTGCCGCAGCTGCACCTGGGCAAGGCTCGAGTCGGAAGACTGCTGGCGCAAGGCTTCGAGCTTGGCCTGCAACTTTCCGACATTTTGCGCTGCGAGATCGTAGCTGGCCTTCAACTGCTGCCTGATACGGTCGGCCTCGGCACCCATGAGCCGGTTCATCCGTTCGAGCTCGGACCGCAACCGTGCGATCGCCGGATGGCGCGGCCCATACATGGTTTCGAGATTGGCAAGTTCGGCGGCGCGCTGGTTATAGTCGTCGCGCAATTTGATGGCCGAATTGGAGGACAGGATTTCCGCCAGCCTGGCCAGACCCGCAGGCGAGCTGCCCACGGCAAGCGCCTGATTGTAGCGGTCCCTTGCCTGGTCGGCGTCGCCCTGGGCGGTGATCAGCTGCGTCGTCAGCTGGTCGAGCTGGAATTGCAGCGTACCGCCATCGGTCGGATCGACGATTCTGTGCGTCGTCTTGAAATCCTCGACCGCGCGTTCGGCGTCGCTGACGTCCTTCTGCAGGCCCTTGATCCGGTCGTTGAGGAGGGAGTTCACATCGCTGTTGGCGCCTTCGCGCTCTCCGGCAAGACCGGTCCGGTAGCGCTCGACGATGGCGTTGGCGATGCGCGCGGCCGTCTCCGGCGATTTCGAGGTGAAGCTGACATTGATGACATAGGTGAGCCCTTCGCGCTCCACAGTCACCGCTTTTTGAAAGCGCTTGAAGGTCGCGTCGCGCGTGGCTTTCTTGTCCGATCCGAATATGGAAAACAGCCGCGATACCAGGCCACGGCCCGAGAATTCGGGATCGTTCTCCACCTTCTGACCGTCGAATACGTCTCCCAGCAGATCCTGCGATTCGATGACGAAGACCTGGCTGGCAATGGCGGCGCTGTCGGAGCCGATGCCGGGAAGAACATTGTTGAAATTGGTGGAACGCGAATCGCGCGGGTCGATCAGGATCGAGGCTGTTGCCGTGTAGCTCGGGCTGGTCACCAAGAGATAGAGCACCGTCAGCAGCAGTACGGCACCTGTAATGACAAAAATCATCAGGCGACGGCCCCAAAGAATCGCCCAGAGCGCCGCGATATCAAACAGCGGTGGAAGCGTGCGATCGTCGATGCTGGCAGGACTCATCATTTTTCCTCTGCAGAGTCACGTCACTCTACACCCCGCACTATTTCCCATTATCGTTAGCCCTTCGTTAAGGTTACCAAAGCGTTTCACCTTTGTATGCAGGCGCGCCAGTAACCATTCGTCGCGTTCGGGCTGGCGCTTGCGGGAGTTTTTGTTCTATTCAGGGACAGGTTTCAGGGTCGGTTCGGCTGCCGCGGGGGCAAGGCCATTGCCGGTCGTCACAGGAGCCGATCTTGGATGACAACATAAGCGACAACAAAGCCGCAATGGCTGGGAGCGGCAATCCGGCAGCCGACATGCGCATGTCCATCCCCGCGCTCGCCAGGAGCGGGGCGGTCGCGGGTGTGATCAAGCTCGCCAGTGCCGGCCTGTCGTTCCTGATGTTCGTGGCCGTGGCGATGGTGATGGACGAGCGGCAGTTCGGCCTCTACAGCGCCACATACGCCGGCGCCAGCCTGGTTTCTTTCTTTGCATCGGTTGGCCAGCAGAGCACCGTGCTCAGGTTCTGGCCGCAATATGCCGGCCTCGGCGACCTCAATTCGGCGCATGGCATGATGGCGCGCGCCATATTGGTGGCGCTGCTCGGGCTTGTCGTCTCCAGCCTGCTCATCCTGGTGGCGGGGTTTTTGCCGTTCGTCGGCGGCGGCACGCCCGAATGGCTATCACTGTGCCTGGCTGCCGCGGTGCTGTCATTCTCGCTCGGCTGGTCGGAATTCACCTCCGGCGCCTTCCGCGCCAAGCATGCACTCATTTACGGCCTGTTGCCGCGCGATATCATATGGCGGGCGGCGACCATTGCCGCCATGCTCGGGTGCCGCTTCCTGCATATCGAGATGGGTGCGGTCGCAGCGACCTTTCTGACCGCCGGGCTGCTCATCCTTTCGGTCGTGCCACAGACGGTGCTTCTGCTGCGCGAAACCGCGCGCGCCGAGCGCGGCCCGCTCAGCCCAGCGCAAAAGCAGGAATTCAAGACGGTGACACTTGGCCTGTGGGGCGTCACCTCGCTGCCGCCGGCGCTCGGCCAGGTCAGCACCTTGCTGGTGGCCATGATCCTGGGGCCGGTGCCGGCCGGCGCCATCTTCGTGGCCGACCGGACAACCCGTTTCGTGGCACTGGCGCTCAACGGCATCAACCAGGCGCTGGCGCCGCAGATTTCGAGCGCCTTCTACAGCGGCGACAGGGCGCATGTGCAGCGCATCACCAGCCTTGCGGCACTCGGCAGCTTCGCCATTGCGCTCTGCGTGCTGGCGGCGTTCTGGCTTTTCGGCGGCTTCATCCTGTCCATTTTCAATCCGGCCTATGACACGCCGACCATGCGTACGACGCTCGTCATCTTCGGCATCGGCGCGACTTTCGCCACCGCTTGCGGCCCTATCGAGATACTGCTGCAACTGACCGGCCTGCAGCATGCACTGTTCAAGGTGCTGATCATCGTCAACGTGCTGGGGCTCGCCGCGACGGCCGCGACGACCTACTATTTCGGGCCGGTCGGCGCGGCGGTTACTATCGCCGGAACGGTGATTGCCTGGACTGCCATTGCGGTGTCGATCGCACGGCGCCGAATAGGCATAAACCCGTCCATCTTCGGCCTCGCGATGGGCAAGGCGGCAGCCGTTTCCCGTCCTGTGCTTAGAGACCGCACGTGAAGATCGTGCAGGTCCAGACTCAGGCGGAGGCGGCCGGTGCGCAACGCGTTTCCGACATGGTGGGTGAAGGATTGCGGGTGCGTGGCCATGATGTCCGCACCGTCTTCATGTACCGGAAGACCGACGCATTCGACCACGACGCCAGCGCCGATTTCATCCTTACCGAGCCGCCAAAAGGCTTGCCGGGACAGATCCGGGCGACCATCGGACTGGTGAGCTATCTGCGCAAGGCGCGGCCGGATGCCGTCATCACCTATCAGCATTATGGCAATATCTTCGGCACGATCGGCGCGCGACTGGCCGGGGTCAGGCAGATCGTCGCCAACCAGAGCGGCGCACCGCATACCAAGGGCACCATGGGCCTGCTCTCCCGGATCGACAAGCTGATGGGCGTGACCGGCTTTTATCACGCAAACATCGTCAACTCGGCCTGGACCGAAGCGCAATTCGATCACTATCCGCAAGCCTACCGGCGCCGCCTCCATCGCATCGATCACGGTGTATCGGCGCCGCGTGAGCAATTCGACAAGGCTGCTGCGCGTGCCCGCTTCGGCTTGCCAGGCAATGCGTGGCTTGCCGTCTCGTCCGGACGCCTGACGCGGACGAAGAACCAGATCGCGCTGGTCGGGGCACTTGCACGGTTGTCCGACATCCATGTGGCGCTGGCCGGCGTCGGACCGGAACTCGAGACGCTTGTCACCTTTGCCAGGGAGCGGGGCGTGGCGGACCGGTTGCATCTGGTCGGCGAAGTTCCGCCGGCACAGATTTTCGAATTCCTGGCGGCAGGCGATGTCTACGCCTTTCCGTCGACGAGCGAGACCTTCGGTCTTGCCTGTGTCGAAGCGGCGATTTCCGGGTTGCCGGTGGTGGCGAACAATCTTGCGGTGATGCGCGAGGTGCTGACCGCGCAGGACGGCGAACCGGCTGCGATCTTCGTCGAGGCCGACGCCGCCGGCATGGCCACGGGGCTTGCCGAGATGATCGCAAGGCCGGAGCTCATGACCAGGCTTTCGGCGGCCGGACGGCGGCTCAAGGACAAGTACTCGCCGGCCCAGATGTGTGCCGGCTACGAGGCGCTACTGCTTCCCTAGAGCGGTTCACGGAAACGGTGAATCGCTCTTTGTCTTTTCTTTGCGCAATTCCCAAGGGAAAGCGCTGCGCGCTTTTCCCGGAAAAACCGCTCACACTTTTCCTGGAATTGCTTTAGCGCCTCCGCACCGCCGCGATCCCGTCAATCACTTCCAGCCTGCCGGCCCGGTTGAAAGTGTGGATCTTCGGGTATGGCCAGTCGCCATCGGCGACGATCGGCCGGGGTGCTGAAAGCCGCACCGTCTGCCGGTCGAGTTGCAACAGTTCGGACAGGCCGAGGCCACCGCCATAGCCGAGCGTTCCGTCCTGTACGGGAAGAACGATACGGCCGTCGCGGCTGTGTACGAAAGCGCCACCCGGACGCGCCATGCGATGGTCGATCAGGATCGGGTTGCCGGCATGTGGCGTCCAGGGGCCGGTGAGGGCAGGAGCCGAAAACACCACCAGCGTGTCGGAGGTGCTGCCGTAGCCGTCGCGGTCGGTGGCGAACAGCCAGAGCTGCCCGTCATGTTCGAGCAGCGTTGCGTCGGAAATCTCGCCCTCGACCAAAACGGTCTCGGCGGTCCAGCGATCCGGGAAAGCTGACGCGCGATAGAGGGTGAGCTTGCCGCTGGCGCTGGCTTCGGGAAGCATCCAGACTGCCCCATCACGCTCGAACACCTGGGGATAGGAGAGGTGGTGCGGTTCCTCCAGAACCACCCGCGGCGCCTCCGGAACGCCGTTGGCACCGAACGCAACGACCGAGATGACAGCCTTGCCGGTGGCATGGGGATAGTCCTCGACGAACAGGAACGACTGGCCCTGCCATTCGAACGGGAACGGATCGGCGTAGAAATGGTCGCCGGGGTCGGACAGCACCGACCAGCCGCTGCCCAGCCTGCCGGTTTCCACGACGCCGGGGCTATCGGCAAAGCGGTAGCCGACCCGCCAATGCGCGTGGCGATAGCTGACGCGCCGGATGATTTCACGGCCAAGCCGCGGCAGCGCCGAACCGAGATAGGCGGGCAGGAATTGCATTGCCGGACCGCTGCGGGCTTCAGACGACGGTTCGTTCTGCAAGGGCCGGTCGTCGGCAAAAGCCTTGGCGATCGAGACGATCAGGGTAATGGCGCGTGCAAGCACATCTTCCGTTCCGAGCGCCACCGATTCCCGCTTGTCCACCATCGGCCGCGCCCGGCCGACCACTTTTCCATCAAGGACGGCATCGATCACAGGCAACTTTCCGGCCGCGAGCACTGTCGCCACTGCAAGATCGGACCGAGATCCGTCGAACAGGATGCCAATGGTTGGGACATCGGATCGCGGCGCATTGCCGGCAAGGTCCAGTCTGAGTGCTGCGGGCCGGCCGGCCGGCTGGACCGGAATCTCGTTCAGCGCCGTGGCCAGATTGGGACGGCGGCGCCGAAACAGGCGCTGTTCGAAAGCAAAAGCGGCTTTGGCCGACCCTGGCCAGCCTGCCGTTCCCGGCTGCTGCAGCACGGCGACATCGTGGCCGTCCAATCGCAGTTGCTCGATGACAATCTTCTGCCACAGGCGCGGGGTAGATTGCGGAACAATGACGTCGATCGCCAGCATGTCGTACCAGTTCGCGATTGTATCGGGACCCGGCCTGGACATTTGAAGAGAAATGACCGGTACAAACAAATGACTGACTGAAAAAACTTACCTTGCGGTTACTTGCAAGTCTGGCCATTCGCTTTACGGGAAGAACTTGACCAATCCTGCCGGGCAGCCGCGCAATGCTGGATTGACGGCAGATATGCAATCAGCGTTTGAGGCCCCGCATATACCAAGTTTCGAACATTCCATGTGGTTGACCTTGACGTGGAACGCAAGACAGCGTCGATAGACCATGCCCAGCCGGTTCGGACCATACATGTTTGAAGTCACAGTCGAGGATTCGTTCGATTTTCGTTCGAAGGAATATGCCGAGCTTTTCGCCAACTCGGCCGCGACCGCTTTTCAGCACCCCATTTGGCTCGCCTTGCTGTACGAGAAGATCGTCGGGCATGGTGCGGCCACGCCGCTGATCATTGTCGTGCGCACAGGCGGAAGACTGGCGATGGTCCTGCCGTTGGTCAGGCGTCGCTACACGCTGCTGAAGGTCGTGGAATTCGCCGACATGCGTGTTTCCGACTACATATCGCCGGTCGCCGACGAGGAGACGTTTTCGCGTATCGTGTCAGACGGCCGAACTGTGGCCGCTATCCAAAAACATCTGAAGCCCTATGATCTGCTGCGCATCGGCAAGTTGGCCGACCGCTCGCTGCCAATCGAGCGCCTGTTTGGCATCGACAAGCGTGAAAGCATGGGCATGAGCGCCTATTCCAGCAAGCTCGAGACGACATTCGCGGCGTGGCGCGAACATCAGCTCGACAATTCCTATCGCAAGGAGCTCGACAAGAAGTCGCGGCAACTCGGCCGGATGGGCCAGGCGCGTTTTGAATGTTCGGATAGTATCGACGCCATCCGGACGACATTCGATGCGCTCAAATTATACCGCGGCAAACGTTTCGACGGCAGCGACGGCCCGGCCGACCTGTTGCAGTCGCCGTCCTATTTCGAGTTCTATATGGCCGTGGCGGCCGAGGGATGTGGCGGTTTTGCCCGTACCTACACGTTCTGGATGGACGATCGGGCGATCGCCGGCGCGCTCGGTCTCGCACATCGTGGCTCGCTGCTGGTCATTCTCGGCGGCTTTGACGAGGCGGGTTACAGGAAGCAGTCGATCGGCAGCCTGATGTTCGAACAGATCGCCCGCGACTGCATCGAGCGTGGCGACCATTCGCTCGACTTCACGATTGGCGACGAACCCTACAAGATTACCTTTGGTGGCCGGCCATCGCCGATGTGGCAGATTTTCAGGGCCGGCAGTCCGCTCGGCTATGCCGCGCACATGACCGTCGAGAAACTACCGGCGGCCAAGGTGCTGGCGCGGCGGCTGGTCGGGTCGCATGGCAAGAAGCCCAAGTCCGGCCGTACCGTGCTGCCGCAGGCGCCCAGCGACGAGGCGGCCGGCTCCTAGAGCGTTTCGCCGTTTCACGGAAACGGCGAACCGCTCTATGTCTTTGTTTTTACGCAATTCCGGACGGAAAACCCGCTCACACTTTTCCTGGAATTGCTCTAGAACAATTACAGGAAAAGGGTGAAGCGGTTTTTCGCGGGAAAGCGCGTTAGCGCTTTCGCCGCGGAATCGCGTAAAAACAAAGATAGAGCCGTTTCAGGTCGTGGCTTCTATGCCTGGCTTTCTGAAACTCCGCAGCCTGGCGGCGAAAGCGGGGCTTAGAGTGTCGATCCTCTGCATGACGCGGCGGCGGCTGAAATGAAGCTGTCGGCGTGCGCGCCAGCGCAGGTCCGTGTCGATGGTCAGGCTGCGGCGAAAATCAGCCATATGCAGGCCGTGTTCGTCCATCGCCTGCTTTACCGGATCGTCGTAGAATGTTGTGATCTTGGCCGCGGTCATGCCGGGCGAAGCCATCCACTGCGGTACATGCACCGTGCACAACCGTTCGACATCGGTGAGCAGCCGGCTGACGCCGGTTCCGGCGGCCGGACAAGAGGTCTGGTAGGCATCGCCGATCAAAACGATACCGTCGCGCACACAGTTCTGCGCCACGGTGATGTCGGTGAGCCAGCTGTCGACACGGTTGATGACTTCGAAATCGCCGAATGTCTTAACCAGCCCCGGCAGTGTTTCGATGAGCGTTTCCCGTGGACGTTCGCGCAGCGCCTTCACCCAGGGATCACGGTGATCGCGGAAGACGAACAGATTGGCGCGCGTGACGTCGGCGGCGGGAAACAGGGTCAGGTAGTCGATGCCGTCGGAGACCCGCTCGCCGTAGTAGGTGACGGCCGCGTGCTTGAAGGCGCTTATTCCCACCGGGCGCAGATTGAAGCCGAAGGTCAGCGACTGCTTCTGGTGAACGAAGTGGCGCTCGATGCCGACGTCACGCTTCAGAATGTCGCCCATGCCGGTGGCCAGTACGAGCAGCCGCGCCGTCACGTCGTGATGATCGAGGATCGACACGCGCTGGCGTTCCGCTCCTGTCTCCAGCCCGTTGACGCGGCCGGAGATGAAGCGAACGTTTTCGGGCAGTTCGGCCCGCATGGCAGCTACGAGGTCATCGTAGAAAATGCCGTAGTGGCGCGCATGCGTGCGGTCGAGGACACGCCCCCTGCGAATGTTGACGATGTCGTCGAAGGCCACGGCCGCGGTCGAAAGCCTGTCCAGAAGGCCAAGCCGGCGCAGTTTTTCAATCTGGTCGCCGGCGACTTTCTCGACACGGAATTCCCTGGGAAAGACCGAATGGCGATCGATCAGGATGACGCTGTAACCGGCCCGTGCGAGCACATTCGCCGCAATGGTGCCGGAAAGTCCGGCGCCGACGATGGCGATCTCGGCATCGGTCCCTTCGGGCAGCGGACTGTGGCGGTGCTCGGCAGTCATTTGGAATACCTCAATAGGGCGTAGACGGCGCGGGGACTGGTGGTGAAGTAGCGCCAGAAAAGCCGGCGCGGCTCCATCATCACACGCCAGAGCCATTCGAAGCCAGCCTTCTGCACCCATAGCGGGGCGCGCCGGACCTTGCCGGCGATATGGTCGAAAAGCCCGCCCGACGTCTTGATCAGGCCGACATTGTGGAGCCGCGATGCATAATCGCGGATAAAGATCTGCTCGCGCGGCACGCCGAGGCCCAGCCACAATATGTCGGGCGCAAGCGCGTTGATCTCGTCGAGTTTCCTTTCAAGCGCCTGGCCGGCGAGAAAGCCGTGACAATTGCCGGCGATGCGCAGGCGAGGGTATTTGGCGCTGATGCGAGCGACAGCCTTGTTGTTCTCCGCCTCCGTCGCACCCAGCAGGTAGAACGTCGTGCCTTCCTGTTCGGCGAGCTTGGCCACATCATGGAACAGGTCAGTGGTGGCGACCCGCTCGGGCAGCTGCACGCTGCACAGCAGGCGCGAGGCGAAAACCAGCGGCTGGCCATCGGCGAAGATCTGGTCGGCCTGGCGAAATAGCCCGGCGACCTCCGTGTTCTGCCCCACCTGGGCGATGACATCGCCATTGGCGGAGGTGAAATAATAGGGACGGGTGTTGGGCAGATGCCCGCGCGCCGACGCGATCATCAGCCGGGCGGCGTCTTGCCGGTCGATCACGGTGATCGGCAAGCCGCCAAGCACAACCGTCGGCAAGGTGGGAAGCTGCGCGCCGGTTGTCACGCCTGCGGATGGGGTCTCGCCAAGCGAGCGGGGATGGGAAGCCTCACCTGCTGCGGACGCCTCGGGGCGCCGCGCATCCGCTTCGCGGATCGCGCTCTTACCCTCTTGAGACTTTTTTGAAACGTCGCGCATCGTGGAAGTACCCATTTCGAAGTATTCTAAGTAAAACGAGGGGAAAGTTAAGCGATACGTTAATAGGTAGTTAACGGGTAAACTTTTCATAAAATTGACAGATAAATCAATGTGTTGCATCGCCGCAGCGAAGCGTTGTCAAAATCGCGAAGAACGAACCATTTCAGGTCGAGTTTGTTTTTTGGACCTGCAGCAAAAAATCCAATTGGATCAACGCGATCTTTGCATTTTGTCGGCCTGCATAATTCGATTGCAGGGTGGCGGGAAGTTTGGCGTTGCGAACGCCTGCGCGGCCGCCGGACGACATGGAAATGTCGACGCGGCCTGCGCCAAGAAAAGGTCGATGAGAACCGGATTTCCGTCATGTTCCATTGATAGCGATTGCTTTGGATTGGATGTCAAAAGCATCAACCGATCCGATGTTTTCAAGCAACCGCTTCTAGTAAAACTAGGTTGTTCTGGTTGCATTTACTTGCAGGCATCGTTCTCGTGCCATGCGTCGACAATTCGACGCCGCTGCTTTTCATAACCCGCTTCGCCCTGTCGGACCTGCCCGCGGTACCGGTAATCGAAGGGCAGGCGCATCGTGAGGCAGTCGGATCAAAAATCCTTCCGACCTATCGCTTGGAGGGATGCCCATTGCGGCGGGAATACCGTATCGTCGAGGGCAGGCGCAAGCGCCAAATCCTGTGAACCAACCTGGGTAAGATGCTGCTTGATTCAGGCACCGCGTCAGAGGATACCGAACGGATCAAGCATGGAGTTCAGTTTGCCAGCCGTTGTTTCGCAACCGGTCGTCGCCCTCTTGACGCGGGCCGCGATTTTTCTTGTCGTTACGCTCAAACCCGGCCCCGAACACGACGCGACCGCACGCGGCCTGTGTGCCGATCTATCCGCGCTCAAGCGAGCGGTCGGTTTTCGCGGCCTCGAGGGCGGGTTGTCCTGTGTGATGGCAATTGGCTCCGACGCGTGGGACCGGTTGTTCGCAACCCCAAAGCCTAGGGATCTGCATCCGTTCCGCGAGATCCGCGGCCAGCATCATGCTGTTTCGACGCCGGGCGACATGCTGTTTCATATCCGTGCGGCGCGAATGGACCTCTGCTTCGAACTGGCGACGCAGATCATGGCGCGGCTTGGTAGCGCCGTCGCCACGACGGACGAGGTGCAGGGCTTCAACTATTTCGACAACCGCGATCTGATCGGTTTCGTAGATGGCACCGAGAACCCGGTGGATCAGGGCGCGATCGACGCCACCATCATCGGCGACGAGGATCCTGGTTTTGCCGGCGGCAGCTACGTCATCGTGCAGAAATACCTGCACGATCTGGTGCGCTGGAACGAGGTGCCGGTGGCGGAGCAGGAGAAGATCATCGGCCGAACCAAGCTTTCCGACATCGAACTGGACGATGCGGTGAAGCCGGCATCGGCACACAATGCGCTGACGTCGATCACCGAGGATGGCGAGGAGCTGGAAATCCTGCGCGACAACATGCCGTTCGGCGATGCCGGCAAGGGCGAGTTCGGCACCTATTTCATCGGTTATGCCCGCTCGCCGCGGCGCATCGAACAGATGCTGGAGAACATGTTCATCGGCCGGCCGCCGGGCAATTACGACCGGCTGCTCGACTTCAGCCGCGCGGTGACGGGCACACTGTTTTTCGTGCCGTCGGCGACTTTTCTTGACGGTGTTGCGGCGGATGCGGCTACCGCTCCGCCCGCGGCCCAAACCGAGGCGACGGATCAAACCCAGTCGCGCCCGCGCGATGGTTCACTCGGTATCGGATCTCTCAAGGATGTGAGGCAGACATGAACACTCTTTATCGGGAACTCGCTCCCATTTCCGACGGCGCTTGGGCGCAGATCGAGGACGAGGCATCGCGCACCCTCAAGCGACATCTGGCGGCGCGGCGCGTCGTCGATGTCGTCGGCCCGAAGGGTTTTGAGCTTTCGTCCGTTGGCACCGGCCATACCAAGCCGATCGCGACGCCAGGCGAGGGGGTTCAATCGACACAGCGCGAGGTCAAGGCGCTGGTCGAGTTGCGGGTTCCCTTCGAACTGACACGCCAGGCGATCGACGATGTCGACCGAGGCGCCACGGATTCAGATTGGTCCGCGGTGAAGGAAGCGGCGCGCAAGATCGCTTTTGCCGAGGATCGCTCGGTGTTCGACGGCTACGCCGCCGCCGGTATCCAGGGCATTCGGGAAGGCACCAGCAATCCGGTGGTGGCGCTGCCGGCCAATGTGATGGCCTATCCGGAAGCAGTTGCCCAGGCGGTCAGCCAGTTGCGGCTCGCCGGCGTCAACGGTCCCTATGCGCTGGTGCTGGGTGCTGCGGCCTACACGGCCGTCAGCGGCGGCAGCGACGAGGGTTACCCGGTCTTCCATCATATCGAGCGCATGGTCGATGGCGGCATCATCTGGGCGCCAGCCATTGAAGGTGGGTTCGTGCTCTCGACGCGCGGCGGCGATTTCGAGCTCGATATCGGCCAGGACTTGTCGATCGGCTACCTCTCGCATTCCAGCACGAGCGTCGAGCTTTATCTGCAGGAGACATTCACCTTCCGGCTGCTCACCTCAGAGGCCTGCGTCACGCTGGCACCGCCGCGAAAGTGAACGCGAAGTCGTAACGGCTTGACCGCAAGAGCGGCCGGGCTACCACTCGGCGAAGGAGCCGTCCTTGTGGCGCCAGATCGGGTTGCGCCAGCGGTGGCCTTCCTTGGCCCGCTCCTTGACATACTCCTCGTCGATTTCGACCCCGAGGCCGGGCCCATCGGGGATGGCGACATAGCCGTCCTCGTAGCGGAAGACGTCCTTGTTGGCGGCATAGTCGAGCAGGTCGTTGGCGGCGTTATAGTGGATGCCGAGGCTCTGCTCCTGGATGAAACAGTTGTAGCTGACGGCATCGAGCTGCAGGCAGGCGGCGAGCGCGATCGGCCCAAGTGGACAGTGCGGCGCGACCGCAATGTCATAGGCTTCGGCCATCGCCGCGATCTTGCGGCATTCAGTGATGCCGCCGGCATGCGACAGGTCGGGCTGGATGATGTCGACGGCGCCTTGCTCGAACACCGACTTGAAGTCCCAGCGGCTGTAGAGCCGCTCGCCGAGCGCGATCGGCGTCGAGCCGAGTGCGGCGATCTCCTTCAGGGCATCGCGGTTTTCGCTGAGCACCGGTTCCTCGATGAACATCAGCCGGTACGGCTCCAACTCCTTGACCAGCATGCGCGCCATCGGCCGGTGGACGCGGCCGTGGAAATCGACGGCGATGCCGATGTTGGGGCCGACCGCTTCGCGCACCATGGCGACACGTTCGACGGCTGCATCGATCTTGTCGTGGCTGTCGACGATCTGCAGTTCCTCGGTGCCGTTCATCTTCAGCGCCAGGAAGCCTCGTGAAACGACTTCCCTGGCGCCATCAGCCACTTCCGCCGGCCGGTCGCCACCGATCCAGGAATAGACCTTGATGCTGTCGCGCAATTTGCCGCCGAGCAGTTCATGCACGGGAACGCCGAGCGCCTTGCCCTTGATGTCCCACAGCGCCTGATCGATGCCGGCAATGGCGCTCATCAGGATCGGCCCGCCACGGTAGAAGCCGCCGCGATGCATCACCGTCCAATGGTCCTCGATCAGGCGTGGGTCCTTGCCGATGAGGTAGTCGCCAAGCTCCTTGACCGCTGCCTCGACGGTCAGCGCCCGGCCTTCGACGACCGGCTCGCCCCAACCGGTGACGCCGGCATCGGTCTCGATCTTCAGGAACAGCCAGCGCGGCGGAACGATGTAGGTGGTGAGCGAGATGATTTTCATGCTGATACGTCTCAGTTGTTCTTGAGTTTCTTGGCGCTGGTGAGGTCGCGCGCCGCAAGGTCGAGGATTTTGCTTGCCGCGGCGCGCGCCGCAGGGGCATCGCGCATGCGCAGCGCCTCGACGACTTCGCGATGCGCCGCAACCGCTTCCATGCGCCGTTCGAGCGAAATCGTCGCCGACGCCTCCAGCGAGAATTTCAGGCCGGTGTCGATCAGATTTCCGATCTGGCGGAAGATCGGGTTGTGGCTCGCGGCATAGACGATCTGATGGAAGACAACGTCGGAGCGCGAGAAGGTGGCGGGGTCCTCGCCGGCATCGGCCATGCCGCGCCATGCCGCTTCGAGGTCTGCGATCTCCTGCAGCGTCGCGCGCGTGGCGGCGAGTTCGGCGACCAGCGGTTCGATTGCGCGGCGGGTTTCCAGGATTGCGTCGAACAGCTTGTCGTCCAGCGCATGCGGCGCGTGCCAGGCCAGCACTTGCGGGTCGATGATGTTCCAGTTGTCCTGTTCACATACAACTGTGCCGATGCGCGGC
Organism: Mesorhizobium sp. P3_A2; assembly: GCF_056403115.1. Classification (NCBI taxonomy): domain Bacteria; kingdom Pseudomonadati; phylum Pseudomonadota; class Alphaproteobacteria; order Hyphomicrobiales; family Phyllobacteriaceae; genus Mesorhizobium; species Mesorhizobium sp. P3_A2. The sequence goes on along the minus strand of NZ_JBFUGC010000001.1, from coordinate 644,517 downwards.
CGCGACAGCACCAGCCCCTTGGCGGCCAGGACCTTCAGCGCCTCGCGGATGACGGTGCGGCTGACGCCGTATTCGACGCCGAGTTCGTTTTCGGTCGGTAGGGACGAGCCGGCTGGATAGCGCCCGGAAAAGATGTCGGAGGCAAGCGCCTTGGTCACATCGGGCATAACGCGCGGACGGCGGGTGGGCGTGTCGCCCTGTAGCTTTTTAGACGTCTCGGTCACCTCAGCCCTCCTCCAAGGCGGCGAAACCGCTGATCTCGCACAACCGGTCCGGCCTTACCGGATGCGGATGATTTGCGCCAGCGATCCCTTGTCTGAGCATGTAGCTTAATTATCATACCAGATCAATTGACGAGTATGATAAAAACAATTAGAGACTCCAGCACCCGGGCCTGAGCGCCCGGCCTATCGCTGGGAGGTAATCATGCGACTTTTAAAGACCGCGCTCGTCGCGGGCGCCCTTGCCGTGCTGTCCGTCACGACAATCGCTGCATATGCTCAGGACACCAAGATCGGTTTCATCGTCAAACAGCCGGAAGAGCCGTGGTTCCAGGACGAATGGAAATTCGCTGACCAGGCTGCCAAGGAAAAGGGTTTTACCTTGGTCAAGATCGGCGCCGAGGACGGTGAGAAGCTGATGTCGGCGATCGACAATCTCGGCGCGCAGGGCGCGCAGGGGTTCATCGTCTGCACACCGGACGTGAAGCTCGGCCCCGGCATCGTCGCCAAAGCGGCCGCCAACAATCTCAAGCTGATGACCGTCGATGACCGCCTGGTCGGCGCCGATGGCAAGGCGCTGGAAGACGTGCCGCATATGGGCATTTCGGCGACCAAGATCGGCGAGGCCGTCGGCCAGGCGATCGTCGACGAAATGAAGGCGCGCGGCTGGAAGGCCGATGAGGTCGGCGCCATCCGCGTCTCCTATGACCAGCTGCCGACCGCCGTCGACCGTGTCGAAGGCGCCATCTCGGTGCTCAAGGCGAACGGCTTCAAGGCCGAGAATATCTTTGATGCGCCGCAGGCCAAGACAGACACCGAGGCAGCGCTCAATGCTGCAACGGTGGTGCTCAATGCCCATGCCGACATCAAGAAGTGGGTCTCCTTCGGCCTCAACGACGAAGCGGTGCTGGGCGCCGTGCGTGCCTCCGAAAGCGTCGGCATTCCGGCTGACGGCATGATCGGCGTCGGCATCGGTGGCGCGGATTCGGCGATCAATGAGTTCAAGAAGCCGACCGCCACCGGCTTTGTCGGCACGGTGATCATCTCGCCGAAGCGGCATGGCTACGAGACGGCGCTCAACATGTATGACTGGGTCGCCAACAACAAGGAACCGGAGAAGCTGATCCTGACCGCCGGTGCGCTCGCCAAGCGCGACGACTACCAGAAGGTCCGCCAGGGTCTCGGCATCGAATAATCCTCCCTGTACAAACAGGCGGCGGCTCATCCCGCCGCCTGTTTGGCATCACGCAGAAGGATCGACGCCAGTGTCCTTTCTCGATTTCTTGCACATCACCAAGACCTATCCGGGCGTCAAGGCGCTGTCGGACGTCTCGTTCGGCGTCGACAAGGGCGCCGTGCATGGCCTGATGGGTGAGAACGGTGCCGGCAAATCCACGCTGATCAAGATCCTGTCCGGCGATCAGCATGCCGACGAGGGCGAAATCCGCATCGACGGCAAGGTCCAGGCCTATTCATCGACAAGGGACGCCTTCGACAATGGCGTCATCGTCATCCACCAGGAATTGCAGCTGGTGCCGGAACTCACCGTTGCCGAAAATCTCAGCCTCGGCCGTTTTCCCGCCAGCGCCGGCATCATCGCCCGCGCCAGGATGCGAGACGATGTCGGCGCCAAGCTGAAATCGGCGGGCATCGACATCGACATCAGCCGCAAGGTCAAGACGCTGTCGATCGGCGAGCGCCAGATGGTCGAGATCGCCAAGGCGATCATGCTCGATGCGCGTGTCATCGCGCTGGACGAGCCGACCTCGTCGCTGTCGTCGCGCGAAAGCGAAATCCTGTTTGCCCTGATCGACCGGCTGCGCGGCGAGGGCAAGGTCATCATCTATGTCTCGCATCGGCTGGACGAAGTGTTCCGCCTCTGCGACAGCCTGACTGTGCTGCGCGACGGCAAGCTTGCGGCGCATCACGCATCGCTGAAGGATGTCACGCGCGACCAGGTCGTCGCCGAAATGGTCGGCCGCGAAATTTCTGATATCTGGGGTTTTCGTCCGCGCGCATCCGGCAATGTTCGGCTGAAGGTCGACGCTCTCTCCGGTTCAAAACTGAAGACGCCGGCAAGCTTCGAGGCGCGGGCCGGCGAGATCGTCGGTTTCTTCGGCCTGATCGGGGCGGGGCGCTCTGAGCTGATGCGGCTGGTGTTTGGCGCCGACCCGCGCTCGGGCGGCACCATCAGTGTCGACGGCAAAATCGTCCATGCCGCCGATCCGCATGACGCGATCCGCGCCGGCATCGTGCTGTGCTCGGAAGACCGCAAGCATGACGGCATCATCCAGGGCCGCTCGATCGAGGAGAACATCAACATCTCGTCGCGGCGCCATCACACGCGTTTCGGTGTGCTGAACCGCGCCAGCGAGATCGCCACCGCCGAGACTTTTATCAAGAAGCTCAAGGTGCGCACGCCGTCGCGCAAGCAGGACATCATCAACCTGTCCGGCGGCAACCAACAGAAGGTCATCCTGGGTCGCTGGCTATCGGAGCAGGGTGTGCGGGTGCTCATCGTCGATGAGCCGACGCGCGGCATCGATGTCGGCGCCAAAGCAGAAATCTATGAGCTGCTCTACCAGCTTGCCGAGGACGGCATGGCGATCGTCGTGGTCTCGTCCGAACTGCCCGAGGTGATGGGCATTTGCGACCACATCCTGGTGATGTGCGGCGGACGCATCAGCGCCGAACTTACGCGCGACCAGTTCGCCGAAAAGGCGATCCTGGCCGCCGCTCTTCCCGATCAGAAAACACCCGACGCGATCGCGTCCTGAGGACATTTGCCATGACCGATCAGTTGAAGAAAATCCTGCTCGGCGAACAGGGCCTCGTCGTCATCTTCATCGTCGCTTTCGCGCTGGTGTCGCTGCTGGTGCCCAACTTTCTCACCGACCGCAACATGCTCGGCCTGCTGCAGTCGGTGGTCACCGTCGGCATCGTCGCCTGCACCATGATGTTCTGCCTCGCAGCGCGCGACTTCGACCTGTCGGTCGGCTCCATCGTCGCCTTTGCCGGCATGGTCGCGGTGATGGCGTCGAATTATACCGGCTCGATCCTGCTCGGCTTGCTGGCGGCGATCGCCTGCGGTGCCTTTGTCGGCTTCATCAATGGCGTCGTCATCGCCAAATTCCGCATCAACGCGCTGATCACGACGCTTGCCACCATGCAGATCGTGCGCGGCTTCGCGCTGATTGCATCCGACGGCCGCGCCGTCGGCATCAACAGCCCGGATTTCTACCAGCTGGCACTCTCGAAGCTGCTCGGCATTCCGACTCCGGTCTGGGTATTGGCCGTGCTGTTCTGCGTCTTCGGCTTCGTGCTCAACCGCACCGTTTTCGGCAAGAACACGTTGGCCATTGGCGGCAATCCCGAGGCCTCGCGCCTTGCCGGCGTCAATGTCGACTGGACGCGCATCTGGATTTTTGCGCTGCAGGGCGTGGTCTGCGGTATTGCCGGCATCCTTCTGGCCTCGCGCATCACCTCGGGCCAGCCCAATGCGGCGGTCGGGCTCGAGCTTTCGGTCATTTCGGCCTGCGTGCTCGGCGGCGTCTCGCTCGCCGGCGGCCGCGCCACCATGTCGGGCGTCATCGTCGGCGTGCTGATCATGGGCATTGCAGAGAACGCCATGAACCTGCTCAACATCCCGGCCTTCTACCAGTACATTGTGCGAGGCGTGATCCTGCTGCTCGCCGTGCTGCTCGACAATCTGCGTTCGTCGGCACTGGGCCGGCGCTGACCATCTTCCAGGGGAGTGACAGCGATGGCTGAGCGCCTGTCCGGCAAACGCATCTTCCTGACCGGCGCCGCGCAAGGCATCGGGCTTGCCATTGCACAAGCCTGCCTGGCCGAGGGAGCAAAGCTGTTCCTGGTCGACCGCGACGGTGCGCTGCTCAACAAGACGGTCGCCGGTCTTGCCGCGCCCCGGGGGCATGTCGGGCACGTTGCAGCTGACATCAGCGACGGGGCCGCGATTGCCGCAGCGGTTAGACAAGCAGTCGATGCAATCGGGCCGATCAACGCGCTGATCAACAATGCCGGGATGAATGTGTTCTCGACGCCGCTCGAGGCGACTGAGGAGGAGTGGAACCGCAATTTCGACGTCAACGTCAAAGGAGCATGGAACTGCGCCAAGGCGGTGCTGCCGGGGATGATCGCAGGCGGTGGCGGCGCGATCCTCAACATCGCCTCGACGCACAGCTTCACCATCATTCCGCACACGTTTCCCTATCCCGTCGCCAAGCACGCGCTGCTTGGGCTGACCAAATCGCTGGCGCTCGAATATGCGGCGCAGGGCGTGCGCGTGAATGCGCTGGCGCCGGGCTATGTCGAGACGCAGAAGGCGACCGACTATTGGAACAGCTTCGCCGACCCGGCGGCGGCGCGCGCCAGAACGTTGGCGCTGCATCCCGGCGGCCGCATCGCCTCGGCGCGCGAAATCGCGCTGGCCGCTGTGTTCATGATTTCCGACGAGTGCCCGTTCATGAACGCGGCGACCCTCGTCGTCGATGGCGGGCTCAGCCAGCTGCAGCATCCCGCCTGAACGCTGGGAAATAACCAAGAGACGATCGCAGATGGCGCGAGCAATTGCGATCAGAAACGCTCGCGATAGGCGCGCGGGTTGGTGCCCAGCACGCGCAGGAAACCGCGCCGCATCGTTTCTTCCGAGCCGAAACCGCAGCGGCGTGCCGTCTGGTTGACGGGTTGGCCCCGCTCCAGCATCCGTCGCGCCGCCTCGATGCGGATTTCCTCGATCGCGCGGGCGGGTGTCCGGCCGGTGGCCTCGCGATAGCGCCGCGAGAAACTGCGCGGGCTCATATTGGCGTGGTCGGCCAACTGCGCCAGCGACAGGTCGCCGGCCAGGTTTTCGAGGATCCAGCCATGCAGCCGGTCGAAGCGCCCATCGCCTTGCTGCAGCTTGAGGGTCTGGCTGAATTGCGCCTGGCCGCCGGGGCGTTTCAGGAAGACCACCAACTCGCGCGCCACCGCAAGCGCTGTATGCCGGCCAAGGTCTGCCTCGACGAGGGAGAGGGCGAGATCGATCCCCGCCGTTACGCCAGCCGATGTCCAGACATTGCCGTCGCGGATGAAGATCGGATCGGGTTCGAGGCGGACTGCCGGAAAGCGCCGGGCGAACTCCGCGCAACGTCCCCAGTGGGTCACGGCGCGACGGCCGTCGAGGAGGCCCGCCTGCGCCAGCAGCATGGCGCCGCTGCAGACCGAGGCGGTTCGCATGGCATCGCGTGAGCGGCCGGCGATCCACTGGACCAGCACGGGATCGTCGCAGGCCGCGTTGACGCCCCATCCACCGGGCACGATCAACGTATCGATCTCACCTCCGTGTGTCGGCAGCGCCGCGGTCTCCAGCACGAGCCCGGCCGATGTTCGGATCCGCCGCGAGGCTGCGACGACCACGACCTCGTAGGGCATCGGTTCGCCGGCCTGCCTCTTGAAGTCGTTGGCGCTGGCAAAGACCTGAAGCGGTCCACTGACATCGAGGAGCTGGATGTCGGGATAAGCAAGCACTTCGATACGGCGCATCGGGTTTGGCCTGAAACGAGGGATGAATGGCAATCGTGCCAAAGCATGATGCCGTAAATTGCCTGAAGTCAACCCACGGAGATTTCCATGCCCCTGCGTTTCGGCATCCTCGTATTCCCCAACGTCCAGCAGCTCGACCTCACCGGTCCCTACGAAGTCCTGGCAACGGCCAAGGGCGCGGAAGTGGAATTGATCTGGAAGGATCGCAACCCGGTGATGTCCTCGACACGGCTGTCCCTTACGCCAACGGCGACCTTCGACGATTGCCCGCCGCTCGACGTGCTGTGCATTCCAGGCGGAGGCGGCGTCAACGCGCTGTTGGAGGACCAGACAGTCCTCGATTTCGTGTGGGAGCGCGCGGCGCAGGTGCGCTACATCACCTCGGTGTGCAGCGGCGCCCTGGTGCTCGGCGCGGCCGGGCTGCTCAGGGGCAAGCGGGCGACCACGCACTGGTACGCGCATGATTTCCTTGAGGAGTTCGGGGCGATCCCCGTTGACGAGCGTATCGTGGAGGACGGCAAGCTCATCACCGCCGGAGGCGTTACTTCCGGGATCGATTTCGGGCTGGCGCTGGTTGCGAGACTGCTCGGGCAGGAGGAGGCCGAGATCGTGCAGCTTTCGCTCGAATATGCGCCGGCGCCTCCTTTCCGCTCGGGCACACCTGCCGAGGCTTCACCTGCAGTGCTGGCGCAGGCAAAGGAGCGCCTCTCCGGTTCGAGACGGGTTCGCGAGGAAATGTTCGCTCGTTGGCGCAAGGCTCGCGCGGCCGCTGCGCCGGCGCGCATCCACGGCTGAAGCGGCAGGGCCGAAGGCGCATATCTCTGGCCTTCGGCCCGACTGCGTTTCAACGGTTGACACGTCTCTTCGTCTGTGCAGAAATTGGTTGGACCATTGAACCACTTTGAGTTTGCACAGGCGTGACCGAATTCAGCCTTCCGCCGATCCAGACGACGGCCCGCGACGATGCGGTGCTGAAGGCGTTGGCCGGCTTTGTCATGCGCGAAAAGCTGGAACCCGGTGAAAAACTGCCGACCGAACGCATCCTCGCTGAGCGCCTCAAGGTCAGCCGCAACACCGTGCGCGAGGCGCTGACGCGCTGGGAAGGGCTTGGCCTGGTCGAGCGCCGGCAGGGCTCGGGCACCTATCTCAAGGCCGCCGTCTCGCTCGACATGCTGCACATGCCGCTGACACTCGCCGGCGGCAATGACTTCACCGGCCTGATGCGCACGCTGGAAATCCGCCGCGCGCTCGAAGCGGAAGCCGCCGCGCTTTGCGCCGTCCGTGCCGACGAGGACGATCTCGCCGAGATCGAGCGCAAGCTCGACATCATGGAGGAGGAGTTTCTCAACCGGGCCGGCATGTCGTCGGAAGAGGACTGGGAATTCCATCAGGCGATCTACCGCGCCTGCGGCAATCCGCTGTTCGAGCAGATCATCGCCGCCATGCACGAGCTGTTCCACCGCTTCTGGGAACATCCGCTCGGCGTGCGCGATTTCGGCCATGCCAGCTTTCCCTACCACCGCACCATGTTCAACTGCATCGCCGCGCACGATCCGGAAGGCGCCCGGGCCGAGGCGCTGAAGCTGATCGCTACCGTCGAGGACGACCTGAAGCGCGGCGCGGCCAACCTCAAACTTGCGGACCGCAAATGAACGAGCACAGCTTCGACCCAGGCATTTCCGGCAGCGACTATCTCGCCGAGGCGGCGACGCTCCTGGCGCATGACGATCCGTTTCCCGGCAATGCCGTGGTGCCGCCGATCTACCAGACCTCGCTGTTCACCTTCGGCAGCTATGCCGAGATGGCCGACACCTTTGCCGGCCGCCGCAAGCAGCCGATCTATTCCCGCGGCGACAATCCGACGGTGATGGAGTTCGAGTCACGCGTTGCAGCCCTTGAAGGTGCGGAAGCCGCGCGCGGGTTCTCCAGCGGCATGGCGGCAATCAGCTCCACGCTGCTTGCCTTCGTCGGCGCCGGCGAGCGCATCGTCGCCGTGCGCAACTGCTATGGCGACGCCTACCGGCTGTTCGAGCGGCTGTTCCCGCGCCTGAACATCAAGGTCGACTATGTCGACGGTTCCGATCCGGATGCGGTCGCGGCAGCACTTCCCGGCGCGAAACTGCTTTATCTGGAAAGCCCGACCTCGATGATGTTCGAGCTGCAGGACATCACGCATCTGGCGCGGCTGGCGAAAGAACAGGGCATCGTCACCACCATCGACAATTCCTGGGCGACGCCGGTGTTCCAGAAACCGATCCTGCACGGCGTCGACCTGGTGCTACACTCGGCCTCCAAATATCTCGGCGGCCACAGCGACACCGTCGCCGGCGTGGTGGCGGGCTCGGCCGCCCACATCAAGCACATCAACGACCAGACCTATTCCCAACTCGGCGCCAAGCTGTCGCCCTTCGAGGGCTGGCTTCTGCTGCGCGGCCTGCGCACGCTGCCGTTGAGGCTGCCGCATCACATGAAGGGCGGGCTCACCATTGCCGAGCGACTGAAGGCGCATGACAAGGTCGAGCGGGTCAATCATCCCGCCTATTCCAACCATCCCGGCAAGAAGACGCTTGCAGGCTATGCCGGGCTGTTCTCCTTCGAGGTGACGGAGGATGTCGACATTCCGGTTTTCGTCGATGCGCTGAAATTCTTCCGCATCGGCGTCAGCTGGGGCGGCCATGAAAGCCTGGTCGTGCCGGCAAAGGCCTCGCTCGAGCAGACGCCGGGTCTGAATTCGATGGCGCGCTTCGGCGTCAGCCCCCGAACCATCCGCTTCAATGTCGGATTGGAAAGCGTCGAGGACCTCTGGGCCGACATCGCCCAGGCCTTCGACAAAGCAAAAAAATAGCTGGGTTCAAAATGGGAGTTCTGAACATGAAAAGACTGACAGTCATGCTTGCCACAGCTGCCGGGCTGGCAATTTCCGCCAGCGGCGCGCTGGCCGACACCACACTCAAGCTGGTCGAGGTCATCACCAGCCCGCAGCGCACCGAATTCCTGAAGAAGCAGATCGCCGAGTTCGAGGCCGCCAATGCGGGCGTCAAGGTTGAGGTGGTCTCGCTGCCCTGGGGCCAGGCGTTCGAGAAATTCCTCACCATGGTGCAGGCCGGCGATACCCCCGACATCGTCGAGATGCCGGAGCGCTGGATGGGCCTCTACGCCACCAACGGCCAGCTCGAGGACCTCGGCCCCTACATGGCCAAATGGGACGACGCCAAGACGCTCGGCGACCGCGCCAAGCAGTTCGGCTCGACCGTCAACAACACCCAGTTCATGATCCCCTACGGCTACTATGTGAACGCGCTGTTCTGGAACAAGAAGCTGTTCAAGGAAGCCGGCCTCGACGGCCCGCCGGCGACGCTCGACGAATTCATCGCCGACTCCAAGAAGATCTCCGCCATTCCGGGCAAGTACGGCTATTGCTTGCGCGGCGGCCCGGGCGCCTTCAACGGCATGCACATGTTCATGAACATCGCTCAGGGCAAGGGCGGCTACTTCAACGAGGACGGCACCTCGACCATCAATGAGGAAGGCTCGGTCAAGGGCCTGCAGATGCTGGCCGACATGTACAAGGATGGGCTGGCGCCGAAGGATGCGGTGAGCTGGGGCTTCAACGAAACGGTCACCGGCTTCTATTCCGGCACCTGCGCCATGCTCAACCAGGATCCGGATGCGCTGATCGGCATTGCCGACAAGATGAGCGCCGACGATTTTGCCGTGGCGCCGCTGCCGGTCGGACCGAGCGGCAAGTCCTATCCGACGCTGGGCTATGCCGGCTGGGCGATGTTTGCCAATTCGCAGCACAAGGACGATGCCTGGAAACTGATGGCGACGCTGTTGTCGCCCAAGGACAATCTGGAATGGGCCAAGGAAGTCGGCGTCGTGCCGATCCACAACGGCGCCGACCAGGACGCCCATTTCAAGACCGAGCAGTTCAAGGGCTGGTTCACCGAGCTCAGCGACACTTCCAAATATGAAATGGTGACTCCGCCGACGCATCTGGAGAACCTCGGCAACTTCGTCGACCAGGTGGCGATCAAGAATTTCCAGGAAGTGCTGCTCGGCCAGAAGTCGGCCAAGGACGTTGCCGATCAATGGGCTGCGTTCCTGACCAAGGAACAGCAGGACTGGCTGGCCAAGAATAAAAAGTAGGCGCCGCCTTCTTCTTCCTTCTCCCCGTTTACAGGGAGAAGGCGGGATGAGGGGCTGTGCAAGCACCCCAAGGCTGGCGCTGCCCCTCATCTGCCTGCCCGTCCTCCGCCGCAGCTGCGCTGCAGCTTCGGAGGGTGGACCGACATCTTTCCCCGTAAGTGGGGACGACGCTTGTTCGCCAATTCCGGCGCTCCTCCAGGAGACGATTTAGCACCCGATGACCTATGCCGTGTCCGAAATACGATCCGCCGGCCGGCCGCGAAAGAAGCGGCTGACGCATGCCGCCATCGAACCCTGGCTTTATCTCAGCCCGGCGATCGTTCTGCTCGTCGTGGTGCTGTTGGTGCCGTTGATCATCGGCATCAGCTATTCCTTCCGCAAATTCTCCGCGTTCAAATCCGAATATGTCGGTCTCGGGCAGTATCAGGCGATGCTGACCGACCAGGTGCTGGGGCAGGCGCTGGTCAACACGCTGTGGTGGACCGTCGCCAGCCTGTTCTTCCAGTTCTTCCTCGGTCTCGGCCTCGCGTTGCTGCTCGACAAGCCGTTCATCGGCCGCAAGTTCGTGCAGGCGGTTGTGTTCCTGCCCTGGGCGGTGCCGTCCTTCCTGTCGGGGTTGACCTGGGCGTGGCTGTTCAACCCGATCATCGGACCGCTGCCGCACTGGCTCTTCGCGCTTGGGCTGAAGGCCGAGCCGACCAATGTGCTGTCCGATCCGGCCACCGCCATGTGGGGGCCGATCATCGCCAACATCTGGTTCGGCATCCCATTCTTCGCCATCACGCTGCTGGCGGCGCTGAAGTCGATCCCTTCGGAATTGCATGAGGCGGCGGCCATCGATGGCGCTTCGCCCTGGCAGCGCTTCACCAAGGTGACGCTGCCTTTCCTGGCGCCGACCATCGTCATCACCGTCATGCTGCGCACGATCTGGATCGCCACCTTCGCCGATTTGATCTTCGTCATGACCGAAGGTGGGCCAGCGGGCTCGACCAGCACGGTGCCGGTCTACATCTATGTCAGCGCCTTCAAGTCGCTGGACAAGGGCTATGCCTCGGCGGTGGCGGTGCTGCTGCTGGTCCTGCTCATCGCCTATGCGATCGCGCTGATCGCCATCCGCCGCTTGCTGGTGAGGCACGTCTGATGATCGCCGGACGCTCCACCTCCTCGCGCATCTTCAGCGGCATCGGCCTCTACGCCGCGATTGCCGCCTATATGATCTTCGCGCTGTTCCCGATTTTCTGGACGCTGAAGATTTCTGTGACGCCGGAGCGGCTGCTCTATTCCGAAGGCATCACTTTGTGGCCCTCGGAAACGACATTCCACAACTTCATCACCGTGCTCGAAGCCTCTGATTTCCCGCGCTATTTCCTCAACAGCGTCATCGTCTCGGTGTCGACGGCAGCCTTCGTCACCGTCATCGCCACGCTCGCCGGCTACGCCATGTCGCGCTTCACCTTCCGCGGCAAGGCGACATTGGCGATCATGCTTTTGCTGACGCAAACCTTCCCGCTGGTGATGGTCATCCCGCCGATCTACCGCGTCATGGGCGAGCTTGGCTTGACCAACAGCCTGGTCGGGCTGATCATCATCTACACCGCCTTCAACACTGCCTTTGCCACCTTCCTGATGCAGTCCTTCTTCGACGGCATTCCGAAGGACTTGGAAGAAGCGGCGATGATCGACGGCTGCACCCGTGCGCAGGCAATGCGCAAGGTGATCGTGCCGCTGACCTTGCCCGGCATGGGCGCAACGCTCGGCTTCGTCTTCACCGCCGCCTGGAGCGAATTGCTGTTCGCGCTGATGCTGATCTCCAGCGACGACCAGAAGACGTTTGCTGTCGGGCTGCTCACCTATATCGGCAAGTTCGCCGTCGACTGGGGGCAGATGATGGCGGCGTCGATCCTGGCGCTGATCCCGGTCTGCATCTTCTTCGCCTTCCTGCAACGCTATCTCGTCACCGGCCTCACCGCCGGCGCGGTCAAAGGATAATCGATGGCTTCCGTCACGCTGCAAAACGTCGAGAAGGACTACGGTTCGCTGCGCATCCTGCACGGCGTCGATCTCGAAATCGCCGATGGCGAATTCGTCGTGCTGGTTGGCCCGTCCGGCTGCGGCAAGTCGACTCTGTTGCGCATGATCGCCGGGCTGGAGGAAGTGTCTGGCGGCGAGATCCGCATCGGCGAGCGGCTGGTCAACGATGTCGCGCCGAAGGACCGCGATATCGCCATGGTGTTCCAGTCCTACGCGCTCTACCCGCATATGGATGTGTCGTCGAATATGGGCTTCAGCCTGCTGCTCAAGAAGGCGGAGAAGACGACGATCGACGGCAGGGTAGGGGCCGCCGCCAAGCGGCTCGGCCTCGACAGTTTCCTCGGCAGGCTGCCGCGGCAATTGTCCGGGGGCCAACGCCAGCGCGTGGCCATGGGCCGCGCCATCGTGCGCGATCCCAAAGTGTTCCTCTTCGACGAACCGCTCAGCAATCTCGACGCCAAGCTGCGGGTGCATATGCGCGCCGAGATCAAGGCGCTGCACCAGCAACTGAAAACCACTTCGGTCTATGTCACGCACGACCAGATCGAAGCCATGACCATGGCCGACCGCATCGTCGTCATGCATGACGGCTATGTCCAACAGGTCGGCCATCCGCTCGAACTTTACGACCGGCCGGTCAACACCTTCGTTGCCGGTTTCATCGGCTCGCCCGGCATGAACTTTTTGCCGGCGACCGTCGCCAAGGCTGGCAAGGTGGATGCGGTGCTGGCCGACGGCCAGAAGCTGAGATTGCCCGATGGTCTGCCGCTCAGGGATGGCGACAAGCTCACCGTCGGGTTGCGGCCGGAACACATCCAACTCGTGGACGATGGAGCGCTCAAGGCCGAGGTCGAGGTGGTCGAGCCGCTCGGCCTGTCGACGCAGTTCTATGTCAGGTTCGCGGGGCAGCTGGTTTGCGTCTTCGTCATGGGGCGCAGCACTATCCGGCCGGGCGACACGGTGCGGCTGTCCGCCGATCCGGCGGCGCTACATCTGTTCGATCCGGAAAGCGGCACCCGCATTGGGTGAGAGTGCCTGAAGCCGGCAGTCCCTCCTACCGATGGTTGCCCAGGCTGGCATACATGCCGGTGGTGCGGAACTGCGTCGGGTTGATGCCGTAGAGCCGGCGAAAGACTTTTGAAAAATAGTTGGCGTCCTCGAAGCCGCACAATATGGCGACCTCCTTGACAGGCAGGAAATCGGCCCTCGTCAGAAGTTTCGCCGCCCGCTGCAGCCGCTGCTGCAGCACGAATTCGGCCGGCGGAATGCCTTCGCTTTCGGCGAAGCAGCGCGAGAAATGCGCGCGGCTGAGGCCGCTGATTTGAACGAGATCGGCCACCGGCAAGGGCTTGTCGAGATTGGCGTTGATATGGTCGATCACCGGCTGCATGGCGCTCTGTTTCTCGGTGAAGGCGTGCGAGCCGAAGACATCGTCGTAAAGCGCCATCGCCGCCTCGTAGGCGATCGCCGAAGCAGCGCCCGGCGAAGCGCCGCCCTTGATCAGGCGCAGGCTGCAATCGGCGAGATGATCGATCGTCTCCGGCTGCAGCCGGAACACCGGGCCGGAGACGCTGAGAATGGATTTGTGGATGCGCAGCGCCTCTTCGCCATTCATCGAGATCCAGAAATATTCCCAGTGGTCGCCTTTCTCCAGCCAGTAGCGGTGATTGTGCGGCACCAGCACTAGCAGCGTATCGTTGGCCTGCAGGCGGTAGTTGCGGTTTTCGTAGCGCAGCTGGCCAGTGCCGCTGATCGTGTGCTGCAGCACGGTAAATGGTGTCTGGCCGCGCTTTCGCCCATCCCAGTCGTAGGTGACACCCTCGCGCACCTCATAGCCGGTGCTGGTCGGCATGGCATGCAGGCGCTGACGGCCGCGCGGCAGCGATATGGTGCGCATCAATTGTCCGTTGGCGATCAGGTCACGCAGCACAAAATTACCCTCGAAAGCATAATCGTTCTCTGGCCGCGCCCTGGAATAAAGGCATAATCCAAATCCTGAGAACGCGAAAGACCCGCGGTCGAGGAGCGGGCGGGGAGGAGAAAGAGCCGGAATTCCGGCTCGAATGGCATGCGCGCCATGGGCGCGCCGCCATGCGCTCCTCCATTGCTCCTTGCCCGGCATTCGATTGGATCGAGGTGAAGGTGATGAGTTTCAAAATCGCTATTATCGGCGCCGGCAGTGTTGGCTTCACCAAAAAACTGTTCACCGACATTTTGTGCGTTCCGGAATTCGCCGACATCGAATTCGCGCTGACCGATCTCAGCGAGCACAATCTCGGGATGATCAAGGCGATCCTCGACCGCATCGTCGAGGCCAACAGACTGCCGACAAAAGTCACAGCCACCACCGACCGTCGCAAGGCGCTGGAAGGCGCGCGCTATGTCATCAGCTGTGTGCGGGTCGGCGGGCTCGAAGCCTATGCCGACGACATCCGCATTCCTCTGAAATACGGCATCGACCAGTGCGTCGGCGACACGATCTGCGCCGGCGGCATCCTCTACGGCCAGCGCAACATTCCTGTCATCCTCGACTTCTGCCAGGACATATTGGAGGTCGCCGAGCCGGGCGCCAAATTCCTCAACTATGCCAACCCCATGGCGATGAACACCTGGGCGGCGATCGAATATGGCAAGGTCGATACGGTCGGTCTCTGCCATGGCGTCCAGCACGGCGCTGCACAGATCGCCGAAGTGCTCGGCGCCAAGTCGCACGGCGAGCTCGACTATGTCTGCTCTGGCATCAACCACCAGACCTGGTTCATCGATCTGCGCCTCAACGGCCGCAGAATAGGCAAGGACGAACTGATCGCCGCCTTCGAGGCGCATCCGGTGTACTCGCAGCAGGAGAAACTGCGTATCGACGTGCTGAAGCGCTTCGGTGTCTACTCAACCGAAAGCAACGGCCATCTTTCCGAATATCTGCCCTGGTATCGCAAGCGGCCGGACGAAATCACCCGCTGGATCGACATGTCCGACTGGATCCACGGCGAGACCGGCGGCTACCTCCGCTATTCCACCGAAACGCGCAACTGGTTTGAGACCGAATATCCGCAATTCCTCGAAGCGGCGTCGCAGCCGATCGATCCGGCCAAGCGTTCCAACGAGCACGCCAGCCGCATCCTCGAAGCGCTGGAGACCAACCGCGTCTATCGCGGCCACTTCAACGTCAAGAACACTGGCATCATCACCAATCTGCCGCAGGACGCCATCATCGAGTCGCCTGGCTTCGTCGATCGCTTCGGCATCAACATGGCTTCCGGGATTACGCTGCCGGAAGCCTGCGCGGCCACCTGCATGGCCTCGATCAACGTCCAGCGCATGTCGGTGCACGCTGCGATATCGGGCGACATCGACCTGTTGAAGCTCGCCGTGCTGCACGATCCGCTGGTCGGTGCTGTTTCGACGCCGGAAGAGGTGTGGCAGATGGTCGACGAGATGGTCGTCGCCCAGGCGCGCTGGCTGCCGCAATATGCAGATGCCGTGCCGGCGGCCAAGGAGCGGCTTTCGAAATCGAAGGTGAAGACCCGCGACTGGGCGGGAGCGGCGCGGCGCAATGTACGCTCGATCGAGGAGCTGCGCGCCGAGAAAACGGCACTGAAACAGGCCGGCTGAGAATGCTTGCAGGCGGACCGCGGGAGGCCGGTTCGCCAATCAGCCGTCGTGAAGTGATGCAGGCAGCAGCAGACGTCGAAACATCTGGGAGGACACGATGAGGAACTTTCGCAGAATTGGCATTCTCGCCGGGCGCAGAATTTGCATTCTCGCCGGCCTGACGTTCAGCGTCTCGGCATTGGCGTTCAGCGCATACGCATCCGAGCCGACCACGCCGCCGGTACCGGCGCAGTTTCCCGCCGAGGGAAAGATCAAATACGTCGCCCGCGATTCCATCCTGGAATTCAAGGCGCTGCCCGAATATCACGAGCCCGACTGGGTCACCGAAAAATACGTCAAGACCGGCAAGCTGCCACCGGTCAAGGATCGCCTGCCGAAGGAGCCGCTGGTGTTCAAGACCAGCAACATGCCGGACGGCATCGGCGTCTATGGCGACACCATGCGCCACGTCATTGGCGGCCGGCCGGAGGGCTGGAACTATGGCGCCGGCCAGACGCAAGGATGGGGCGGCATCGACATCGGCCTCTCCGAATGCCTGACGCGCACCGCGCCCTTGTTCCAGGTCGAGGCCAAGGACACCGAACCGCTGCCGAACCTTGCCAAAAGCTGGGACTGGTCGAAGGACGGCCACACGCTGACGATGCACCTGGTCGAAGGCGCCAAATGGTCTGACGGCGTTGCGTTCAATGCCGACGATGTCATGTTCTACTGGGACGACGAAGTGGTCGATCCCAATGTCTCGCCGCTAAACGGCGCCACAGCGGAAACCTTCGGTGTCGGCACGACGCTGAAGAAGATTGACGACTATACCGTCGAATGGACGTTCAAGGACGCCTTTCCCAAGCAGTATCTCTACGCCATGGCCTATGGCACGTTCTGCCCCGGCCCCGCGCATATATTGAAACCGCAGCATCCGAAATATTCGAAGAACACCTACGATCGGTTCAAGAATGCCTTCCCGCCGGAATATATGAATATGCCGGTGATGGGCGCCTGGGTGCCGGTGGAGTATCGGCCCGATGACATCATCGTCCTCCGCCGCAATCCCTACTACTGGAAGGTCGACGAGAAGGGTAACCAGCTGCCCTATCTCAACGAGCTGCACTACAAGCTGTCGACCTGGGCCGACCGCGATGTCCAGGCTGTTGCCGGAGCCGCCGATTTCTCCAATCTCGAGCAGCCGGAAAACTTCGTCGCTTCGCTGAAGCGCGCGGCGGACAAGGACGCACCGGCCCGGCTCGCCTTCGGCCCGCGCCTGATCGGCTACAATCTGCGCATGAATTTTTCCGCCAATGGCTGGGGCAATCCGGACGAACGCGGCCAGGCGATCCGCGAGCTCAACCGCAATGAGGACTTCCGCAAGGGCATCACCATGGCGCTCGACCGCAAGGCGCTCGGCGACTCGCTGGTCAAGGGTCCGTTCACCGCCATCTACCCCGGCGGCTTTTCCTCCGGCACCTCGTTCTATGACCGTAACTCGACCGTCTACTACCCCTTCGATCTTGAAGGCGCCAAGGCGGAGCTCGCAAAGGCTGGCCTCAAGGATACGGACGGCGACGGTATCGTGAACTTCCCAGCCGGCACCGCCGGCGGCAAGGATGTCGAGATCGTGATGCTGGTCAACAACGACTACACCACCGACAAGAGCCTTGCGGAAGGTGTCGTCGCGCAGATGGAGAAGCTGGGCTTGAGGGTCGTGCTCAACGGCCTCAATGGCACCCAGCGCGATGCCACGCAATATTCCGGCCGCTTCGACTGGCTGATCCGGCGCAACGAGCAGGAGCTGACCTCCGTCGTGCAGAATACTGTGCAACTCGCTCCCGTCGGCCCCAAGACCAGTTGGGATCACCGCGCGCCGGAAAGCGGAGTGGTCGACCTGATGCCGTTCGAAAAGGACCTTGTCGACATCGTCAACAAGTTCGTTTCCAGCCAGGACAATGACGAGCGCGCCAGCCTGATGAAGGAGTTCCAGAAAATCTCGACCGAGCACGTCTACAATGTCGGGCTGACCGAATATCCCGGCGCCTTGATCATCAACAAGCGCTTCTCCAACATTCCGCAGGGAACGCCGATCTTCATGTTCAACTGGGCCGAGGATTCGATCGTGCGCGAACGGGTGTTCGTCGCCGCCGACAAGCAGCAGAAATACGAACTCTTTCCCGAGCAGCTTCCTGGCAAACCTGGCGACAAGGGTCCGACAAACTGAGTTACCTCCCCTGGCTGACGCCCGGCCGCGCTGCACGCGCGGCCGGGACGGAGTAAGGTCAGCGGCAGAGAATCCCGAAACCTGCAACGAGGAGGCGAGACGGTGCTGCGATTCCTGGCCATGCGCATAGCATCGGCGTTACCGGTTATGGTCATCCTGAGCCTGGTCACCTTCGCCATCATCCAGGCGCCGCCGGGCGACTATGCCGACTATATCCGCTCGCAGCTCATCAACCAGGGCGGCGCGTCTTTTGCCGAAGCCGACGCGCAGGCGCAAGCCTACCGCGTCGAGCACGGCCTCGATAGACCGCTGCCGGTCCAGTACCTCAACTGGATCGCCGGCATCGTCACCCGCGGCGATTTCGGCTACAGCCTCTACTACAACAAGCCGGTCGCCGCCGTGGTCGGCGAGCGGCTGCCGCGCACACTGCTGCTGGCGCTGGTCTGCCATCTGCTGGCTTCGGTGCTCGGCATCACCTTCGGCATCTGGGCGGCCACCCGGCAATACACCTGGATCGACTCGACGCTGTCGGCCATCTCCTTCCTCGGCATGACCGTGCCGCGCTTCCTGATGGCGCTGATCATCGTCTATCTGATGGTCTTCCAGTTCAATGTGTCGGAGATCGGCAGTTTCTTCTCACCGCAATATGGCGGCGCGCCGTGGTCGTGGGCGAAGTTCGCCGACCTCGTCAAACATGTCTGGCCGGTGGTGGCGATCGCCACCTTTGGCGGGCTCGCCTACAATATGCGCGTCATGCGCGGCAATCTGCTCGATACGCTCAACGCCCAGTATGTCGAGACGGCCAAGGCCAAGGGGCTTACCGGCGGCGCCGTCGTCATGCGCCATGCCGTACCCAACGCGTTACACCCGCTCATCATGTATCAGGGCGTGGTGCTGCCCTACATGCTGACCGGCGAGATCGAGACGGCGATCATCTTCGCGCTGCCGACGGTCGGGCCGGCGATTGTCGGTTCGATGGCGGTTGGCGACGTCTATGTCACGGCGACGTTCATGATGGTGCTTTCGGCGACGCTGATCGTCGGCAACATCATCGCCGACATGCTGCTTGCGCTGCTCGACCCGCGCGTGCGCCAGTTCGGAGAGAGCTAGATGTTGGCACGCGACCCATCCCCGCCGCCGCCGGCCGAAGCAACAGCGATTCCGACACCGCGCGGCAATGAAAGCTACATGGCGCTGGTCTGGCGCCGGCTGCGGCGCTCCTGGACCGGCATGGCCGGGCTGATCCTTGTCATGCTTCTTGTGCTGATGGCGCTGTTTGCCGATTTCTTCGCGCCGATGGACCCCAAGGCGACTGATGTCGCTTTCGCTCCGCCGCAAGTGATGAGTTTTCACGACAAGGACGGTAATTTCGTGCTCCAGCCGCGGGTCTATGCGCTGGGGGATTCGGCTGACCTCGACCCGGTCACCTTCCAACCGGTCGTCGGGCCGGACTACGAGCATCCGCGCCTGCTCGGCTTCTTCGTTAGGGGTGCCGAGTACCGGCTGCTTGGGCTGATCCCCGCCAACCGCCATCTCTTCGCCTCGACCGACGGCCTGCCGGTGCATTTCCTCGGCACCGACAAATTCGGCCGGGATGTGCTGTCGCGGGCTATCCAGGGTTCGCGCGTTTCGCTGATGATCGCGCTGACGGTAGTGTTCATCATCACCGTCATCGGCACCACGGTCGGCATGGTCTCGGGCTATTTCGGCGGCCGGTTCGACGTCTGGGTGCAGCGCTTCGTCGAACTGGTGCTCGCCTTCCCGCAACTGCCGCTTTATCTGGCGCTGACGACGCTGATCCCGGTGACCGCGCCGACCAATGTCTTCCTCGCCTTCGTCATCATCGTCATGTCGGCGCTGGGCTGGGCGCAGATGTCGCGCGAGGTGCGCGGCAAGACGCTGGCGCTGGCGCGGATCGACTATGTGCGCGCCGCCATGGCGGTCGGCGCCACCGACATGCGCATCATCATGCAGCATATTTTTCCCAATGTGATGAGCCACGTCATCGTTGCCGTGACCATCGCGATCCCGACGGTGGTGCTGCTCGAAGCCTTCCTCGGCTTCCTCGGCTTCGCGGTGAAACCGCCGCTGATCTCGTGGGGTCTGATGCTGCAGGACACCGCGACCTATTCGGTCATCGGCACCTATCCGTGGATCCTGTCGCCGGTCGGCTTCGTGCTGATCACCGTCTTTGCCTTCAACGCGCTGGGCGACGGCCTGCGCGATGCCGTCGATCCCTATTGAGGTGACCAGGATGACCGTCGCGCTCGCAGCCACCTTCGCACCCGCCGTCCGGCTCGACCATGCCGGCCGCCACGACCAACCGATCATCGATGCCCGCAACGTCGAGGTCGCCTTCAAGGTCGAGCACGGCGTCGTCGAGGCGGTGAAGGACGTCTCGTTCCAGCTTTATCGCGGCGAGACGATCGCTATCGTCGGCGAGTCCGGCTCGGGAAAGTCGGTGACGGCGCGCACCGTCATGGGGTTGCTGTCAAAGCGGGCCACCGTCTCTGCGAAATCAACCGTCGACTATTGCGGGCAGGACATACTGAAATTTCCGGAGAGCGCACGGCGCAAGCTGCGCGGCAACCGCATCTCGATGATCTTCCAGGAGCCGATGAGCTCGCTCAACCCGATCTATACGGTCGGCAGCCAGATCGTCGAAGCAATCCGGGTGCACCGCAAGGTGAGCCGCAAGCAAGCCTGGGCGCGGGCGCTCGAGCTGCTGCGGCATGTCCAGATCCCCGAGCCGGAAGCGCGCATCAAGCAGTATCCGCACCAGATGTCGGGCGGGCAGCGCCAGCGTGTGATGATCGCCATGGCGCTCGCCAACGATCCCGATGTGCTGATCGCCGACGAGCCGACGACCGCGCTCGACGTCACGGTCCAGGCGCAGATCCTGAACCTGATCCGCAATCTGCAAAAAGAGCTCAGGATGGCGGTCATCCTGATCACCCACGACCTTACCGTGGTGCGGAAATTCTCCGACTATGTCTATGTCATGCAGTATGGCGAGATGTGCGAGCACAACGTGACCGAGCGGCTGTTCGCCGACCCGCAGCATCCCTACACCAAACGGTTGCTCGCCTCCGAGCCGCACGGCAAGCCACAGCCGCTGCCTCAGAACAGCGGCACCATCCTCGAGGCACGCGACATGCGCGTCTGCTTCATGCTGCGCCATGGCTCGTTCCTGAAGCCGGACTGGCGCGAACTGGTCGCCGTCGACGATCTCGGCCTGAAACTTTGCCGCCACGAAACACTTGGGCTGGTTGGTGAATCCGGCTCCGGCAAGACCACGTTCGGTCTCGCTCTGCTCAAGCTCACCGACGCCAAGCGCGGCGAGATCAGCTTCGACGGCCAGCCGATCCAAGGCCTGTCGCGCGCCGAGATGCGGCCGCTGCGCTCACGCATGCAGGTCGTCTTCCAGGATCCGTTCTCCTCGCTCAATCCGCGCATGACGATCGGCCAGATCATCGAGGAAGGGCTGGTCGTCAACAGGTTGGGCGCGACACGGCGCGAGCGGGTCGAGCGGGTGCGCGACGCCCTGGTCAGCGCCGGCATGCCCGGCGATATTCTTTCGCGCTTTCCGCACGAATTTTCCGGCGGCCAACGGCAGCGCATCGCGATCGCGCGGGCCATCGCGCTGGAGCCCGAATTCATCCTGCTCGACGAGCCGACATCGGCGCTCGATCTCTCGGTGCAGGCGCAGATCATCGACCTGTTGCGCAAGCTGCAGGACGAACGCGGCCTGAGCTATCTCTTCATTTCGCACGACCTCAAAGTGGTGCGTGCGCTCTGCCATCGCGTCATCGTCATGCAGAACGGCAAGATCGTCGAGCAGGGACCCGTCGACGAGGTCCTCACCCATCCCAAGACCGCCTACACCGAACGGCTTGTCAGAGCCGCGTTCGATGTGGCGTAGCAAAGTGCCGGAGGTTTAACGTGGCAAGACATCCCAGGATCACCTTCATCGGCGCCGGCTCGACCGTGTTCATGAAGAACATTGTCGGCGACGTGCTGCAGCGGCCGTCGCTATCGAATGCTACGATCGCGCTGATGGACATCAATCCGCAGCGGCTGGAAGAGAGCGCCATCGTCGTCAACAAGCTGATCGCGACGCTCGGCGTGAAGGCGAAGGCGGAGACCTATTCCGACCAGAAGAAGGCGCTCGCCGGCGCCGACTTCGTCGTCGTCGCCTTCCAGATCGGCGGCTACGAGCCGTGCACCGTCACCGATTTCGAGGTGCCGAAGAAGTACGGCCTGCGCCAGACCATCGCCGATACGCTCGGCGTCGGCGGCATCATGCGGGGCCTCAGGACCGTGCCGCATTTGTGGAAGATCTGCGAAGACATGCTGGCTGTCTGTCCCGAAGCGATCATGCTGCAATACGTCAACCCGATGGCGATCAACACCTGGGCGATCTCGGAGAAATACCCAGCCATTAAGCAGGTCGGCCTCTGCCATTCGGTGCAAGGAACGGCGATGGAGCTGGCGCACGATCTCGACATTCCCTACGAGGAAATCCGCTACCGCTCGGCCGGCATCAACCACATGGCCTTCTACCTCAAATTCGAGCATCGCCAGCCGGACGGCTCCTACCGCAACCTCTATCCGGACCTCGTCCGCGCCTATCGCGAGGGCAGGGCGCCGAAGCCCGGCTGGAACCCACGCTGCCCCAACAAGGTGCGCTACGAGATGCTGACGCGGCTGGGCTATTTCGTCACCGAAAGCTCGGAGCATTTTGCCGAATATACGCCCTATTTCATCAAGGAAGGGCGCCCCGACCTGATCGAGAAATTTGGCATTCCGCTCGACGAATATCCCAAGCGCTGCATCGAGCAGATCGAGCGCTGGAAGGGACAGGCCGAGGCCTATCGGTCGGCCGACCGCATCGAGGTCGAGCAGTCGAAGGAATACGCCTCCTCGATCATGAATTCGGTGTGGACCGGCGAGCCGTCGGTGATCTATGGCAATGTCCGCAACAATGGCTGCATCACCTCGCTACCGGACAATTGCGCCGCCGAGGTGCCGTGCCTGGTCGACGCCTCAGGCATCCAGCCGACCTATATAGGCGAGCTGCCGCCGCAGCTCACAGCGCTGATCCGTACCAACATCAACGTGCAGGAACTGACGGTGCAGGCGCTGATGACCGAGAACCGCGAGCACATCTACCACGCGGCGATGATGGACCCGCATACGGCGGCCGAACTCGACCTCGACCAGATCTGGGCGCTGGTCGATGAGCTGCTGGCGACGCATGGCGACTGGCTGCCGGCCTGGGCGCGTGGAAGTGCCAAAGTCCGGGCGGCCTGATCGCCGCTGCAGCGGCGGCTCCCACCGCGTCGTCAAGCCTCCGGCGGCGCCGGCAGCCGGTGGCGCAGTTCCTCGACCAGGACGCGCTCGTTCTCCGAATAGTCGATTGGCACGACGACGAGATGGACGCCACCGCCGGTGAAAGCCGTCTCTAGGGTCGACTTGAGGTCGCCGATGGCGCTGACCCTGGTGCCCTTGGCGCCGTAGGATTCTGCATATTTGACGAAATCAGGGTTGCCGAAGGTCATGCCGAAATCGGGAAAGGCGTCGACCGCCTGCTTCCAGCGGATCATGCCGAACGCATGGTCCTCGATGATCAGCACGACCAGGTTGAGCTTCAGCCTGACGGCGGTTTCCAGCTCCTGGCTGTTCATCATGAAGCCGCCATCGCCGCAGATCGCCATGACGCGGCGGCCGGGGTAGAGCATCGCCGCCGTCATCGCCGACGGCAGGCCGGCGCCCATCGTGGCCAGAGCATTGTCGAGCAGCAGCGTGTTGGCGACACGCGTGCGGTAGTTGCGCGCAAACCAGATCTTGTACATGCCGTTGTCGAGCGCCAGGATGCCGTCAGCCGGCATCACCGCGCGGATATCATGGACGAGGCGCTGCGGCGTGAAACGGTCTTCGGTGGCGCGCGCGGCAATACGGTTCAATATCCCTTCGCGCAGCGGCAGCAGCGCCTGTGCGTTGGGGATCTTGCCCTCGATGCGATCGGCAAGCAGCCTGAGCGAGGCGCCGATGTCGCCGATGACTTCGGTCTGCGGGAAATAGACCTGCTCGACATTGGCTGGCTGGTAGCCGACATGGATCACTTTCGGTCCCTTGTCGCCCATGATGAAGGGCGGCTTCTCGATCGTGTCGTGGCCGATGGTGATGATGA
Organism: Mesorhizobium sp. P3_A2; assembly: GCF_056403115.1. Lineage (NCBI taxonomy): Bacteria > Pseudomonadati > Pseudomonadota > Alphaproteobacteria > Hyphomicrobiales > Phyllobacteriaceae > Mesorhizobium > Mesorhizobium sp. P3_A2. The sequence goes on along the minus strand of NZ_JBFUGC010000001.1, from coordinate 620,564 downwards.
GGTCGGCCTGCTCTATGGCCTCATGCACATAGTCGCGCTCGGAGAGTGCGGCCGTGCCCATGTAAAGCTCGGTGCCGCCGGGCACCGTGCCCTTGCCCATCTGCGTGGTGAAATAGGGAATGCCGGTCCTGATCACGAACTGGGCGAGATCCGAGGTCGAGCGCGGCCGCGATGCGGCGGCACCGAGCATCGCCAGCGGACGCTGTGCCTTGATGATCATCTCAGCGGCGCGATCGAGCGCGAGCGGGCTCGCCAGCGGCAGCTCGACCGGATGTGGCGGGATCAGCGCGACGTCGTCGCATTCCTCGGCCGCGATGTCTTCGGGCAGTTCCAGATGCACCGGTCCCGGCCGTTCCTCCTCGGCAATGCGAAAGGCTTCCCGCACCACGGCGGGAATTGTCCTCGGCGAGATGATCTGGCGCGACAGCTTGGTCAGCGGCTTCATCGCCGCAACGATGTCGACAATCTGGAAGCGGGCCTGGCGCGACGACCGGATGCCCTTCTGCCCGGTGATCATGATCATCGGCATCGCTCCGAGCAACGCATAGGCAGCGCCGGTCGTCAGGTTCAAGGCACCGGGCCCGAGCGTGGTGATGCACACACCAGGCTTGCCGGTGAGCCTGCCATGGGTGGCGGCCATGAAGGCGGCTGCCTGCTCATGGCGGGTCAGGATGAGCTGGATCGAGGATTTGCGGATGGATTCCACGACGTCGAGATTCTCTTCGCCCGGAATGCCGAAGATGCGATCGACGCCCTCATTCTCAAGAGCGGCTACAAGCAGGTCTGAACCTTTGGGCACGAAGCATCTCCTGGGCGAAGTGGCGGCGAACCGCGTCGGGATATGGTCAGACATAGTCCTGAAAAAGCCCTAGCGCGAGGCACGGCCGCCGCCAACGTCGTTTTGCGCTTACAGACCGTTCTGTTTTCTTACGGACCAGCGAGCGTTTCGGGCAAACGGAAAAAAATTCCCTAGGAGTGGCGCTGGAGGGCCTATCCTTGCTTCTTGCGGCAGGCGCACGCCTGTAAATATGCGATATGAAGCGGGCCTGCCCGCGCGCGAGAGGTGAGAGAACATGCCCAATCCAACCGTCGTCGGATTTTCCGGCAATTTCACCCGACCGTCCAAGACGCGTGGCTTCGTCGACCAGGTCGTCAGGGATATTGCGCGCCAGCATGGCCTGTCCGCGAGCACCTATGACATTGAAGACCTCGGCCCCTCGCTGGGCGCCGCCAAATGGGCGCGCGATCTCGACGGCCAGGCGCGGACGATTTTCGACAGCGTCGTCAATGCCGATGTCCTGGTGGTGGGATCACCGACCTACAAGGGCAGCTACACCGGCCTGTTCAAGCACTTCTTCGATCTGTTCGACCCGGCGTCCTTGCGCGGCAAGCCGGTGGTGCTGCTCGCCACCGGCGGCAACGATCGCCATGCGCTGATCGTCGAGCACCAGTTGCGGCCGCTGTTCGGCTTCTTCGAGGCGCTGACGCTGCCGACAGGGGTCTACGCCACGGACAAGGATTTTTCCGACGGCGTGCTGAAGGCCGAACCCATCCTGAAGCGCGTCGAGCAGGTTGTCGGCGAGGTCGGGCTGGTGCTGGCCAATCGCTCGGCTGCCGGCGTCGCTGCCGGATAGCGCGGCGAGCGGGCCGCCTCCAGCCCTAACGGCCCGGGAGTGAAAAAAAGGCCCGCCACCGACGCGAATCGTGACGGGCCTCCGTGGAGTACGCCGGGCTTCCCACCGCCCGGCTGCCTTGAGAACTATCCGGCGGAAGGATGGTTCCGCGAGATTCCTGCAAGTCCTCATGTCATAGCCAAAATCAATACCCCGCCGGCTAGGCCTGGCGGGGCATTGTTTGGAGGGTCTGGATCGAATGGGAACGATCCGGCTAGAAAACGCCAGCACCGGACAAAGGTTCCCGCGCCGACCGGGCTTCAGCAGAGCGTGCCGGCTGGCTTTGCCGGAACCACCACGGCTGCCCAGCCATTGTCCTCGAACATGGAGGAACCAATCATGCCCAAGTATATCACCATCGGCTATGGCGACCGGGCCGGATATGACCGGACGCCGCAGGATGTCAGGCAGGCAGCCCATGAACACGATGCATCGCTCAAGCAGCGCGGCGTGGTGATGGGCATCGCCGAAACACCGGTGCAGGTGCGAAATCCGGACGCCAGCGGCGTGCTGACCGAAACCGGGCCCTATCTCTCGTCGGACCTGCCCATCGCCGGCTTTTCGATCATGGAAGCCAGCGACATGGACGAGGCGATCGCGCTAGCCTCGAAATCGCCTTGTGCGGTGGCCCATGGGGTGATCGAGATCTGGCCGTTCAACGAGCGGTAACTAGTTCCTGTCCGCCGGCTTCGAGCGGATGCGCGACACCGTCTTGCGTTCGGTGCGCTTGGAGGGCAACGGCGGCGGGCCGTGGTCGATCGGGCCCATGGCCTCTGGCAGCATGTCGTCCATGCGCCTGGGGCTATCGCCGACGTGGCTTTCGATCTCGCCCGTTCAGAAAGTCTGGAATAAAAGCGGGCTTGTCGGATCCGCCGCCGAGCGTGCGTCCGATGGTTCCGATGATCGCCTAAACACCAGGTGAACGACCAGGCCGAAGTAACCGACCTGCAGGATTACCAGTGTCAGCACTGACCAGCCAAGGGTCGCCCAGATCGACCCGGTCTCCAGATAGGCCCAGATTGCAACGCCGATTGTCGTTGCAGACATCCCGACCAGAAATTGCGGAAAGTACATGTCTCTTTCCACCCCCATTTCCAACCCGTGGGCTGGGATCTGTTGCCAGCATCCTTAATTAAGTTGTCACTAAATTAGTAATATTGCAATCGCCTGCGGAGAGCACGGTCATGGCGCGGTCATAGCGGGTTTGAGCTTGTGTACGGCGCGCGGTGTTTCTCAAACCACGGACAAATCAGCGAAACGGTCCCCCGCCTGCCATCAATTCCGATCCGCCGGCTTCGAGCGCATCCTCGACACCGTCTCGCGCTCGGCGCGCTTGGAGCGCAGCGGCGGCAGGCCGCGGTTGATCAGGTCCATGTCTTCCAGCACCATGTCGCCCATGCGCTTGAAGGCGATGTCGAGGGCGCCGGCGCGGTGGGCGGAGCGCAGGAAGCCGGGGATGGTGCGGACCGGGTGATCCTGCGCCAGCGGCTCTTCCGGGAAGACATCGCTGGCGGCGACGATGTGGCCGCTCTTTACCGCTGCCATCAGAGCAGGGAAGTCGACGACACCGGCGCGGCTGAGCAGGATGAAGGCCGCACCCTTGCGCATGCTGGCAAAAGCATCGGCGCCGAGGAAACCCTGGTTCTCCGAGGTCACCGAAGCGACGACGAAGACAAAGTCGCTCGATGTCAGGACATCGTCGAGCGAGGCCGGCTCGACGCCACTGTCGATCAGGATCGACGGCGGCAGCCAGGGATCGAACACCTTGGTGCGGGTGCGGAAACCCGACAGCAGGCGGTTCAGCGCCCGGCCGAGATCGCCGAAGCCGATGATGCCGACATCGGCGCCCGACAGTAGCCGCGCGGTGAGGTTGCCGTCGCCGCCCCACAGCTCCTCGCCTTTGCGGAAGGCGAGGTCGGCATCGACGATGTTGCGGGCGAGATTGAGCGCCATGGCAAGCCCGAGCTCGGCCACCGGCTCGGCAAAGACCAGGCCGGTGGTGACGACATGGATGCCGCGCGCAAACAGCGTCTCGTAGGGCATGTTGTTGACGAGGTTGGTCTCGACATTGAAGACGCAGCGCAGCGCCTTCATAGCTTCCAGCGTCTCAGGCGAGATTGGTGGCTGGCCGATGATATAGCGGGCTTCGGCCAGCACATCGGCCGGCAGTTTCGCCACGCCGTCGGCCGTCGTCTCTACAATGCGGTAGTGCGCCTTGAGGCGCGCCAGCTGTGGCGGGGTGAAGATCAGCTCGAGCGTGCGTGGTTCCGGCGCGCTGATGACCAGCGGCAAGGCCTTGTCTGGCATGACGATTCCTCCCGGCGCGATCCGCATCGCGTATTTTTGCTTCGCACTTGTCGTTATCCCAAAACCGCATCACACTTTGGGGCGACATGCGCTCGACGGGTAAAATACCCACGATTAAACGATTTACAACTCAGAAAAATCGATTTACTCATTTCTCCAGCGGACGGAATGCCTCGGTCCGCGCCTCGGGAGGAGGACCAATGGCGCACAGGCAGGACCAGCAGCGGCGTGCGTCGATCCACGACGTGGCAAGGCGCGCCGGCGTGTCCGCCGCCACCGTCTCCAAGGTCATGGCCGGCGTCACCACGGTGAAGCCCGAAAATGCGCAGCGCGTCTTCGATGCGGTCGAGCAGCTGGGCTACCGCATTGATCCGCTCGCCTCCGACATGCGCCGGGCCAAGCGCCGCATTATCGGCGCCATCATGCCCGAATTCGAAAGCGAATTCTTTGGCCAGATGGTCACCCAGCTCGAGGGCCTCGCCGAGCAGCGCGGCTACACGCTGGTGGCGGCGTCGAGCCGTGAATCGGAAGCGCGCGAAAAAGAGATCCTCGCCCGCATGCATGACTGGCGCGTCGCCGGCGTGGTGCTGGCGCCGGTGCGCAACGAACATGGCCCGGCAGCCGACTTCATGAAGGCCAATGGCATGACCGGCGTGCTGATCGACCGTGTGCTCTCCGACGACGCCTTCGACACGGTGTCGGCCGATAGCGCCGCAGCCAGCGCCGAAGTAGCGCGCGAACTGATCGCCAAGGGTCATCGCCATATACTGGTCGTCGGCCTCGGCGAACAGGCGGCCACGATGCGCGCCCGTCTCGATGGGTTTCGCACTACTGCACTCAAACTGGCGCCGGATGTGCGCATCGATGTCGTACTGGCCGAAACCGACGTGGAGCCGCTGCGAGCGCAGTTGCGCGAGTATTTCGCGAAAGGCGACCGGCCGACGGCGGTCTATTCGCTGTTCCTCAAGGGCACGCTGGTGGCGCTGTCCGAGTTCCGCCGGCGCGGCTGGCATTGTCCGAACGACATTTCGCTGGTCGGCTTCGACGATGCCGAATGGATGCAGGTGACATGGCCGGCCATCGCCGCCGTTGTGCAGCCGGTGCGCCAGATCGCCGGCCATGCCATGGAAGCGCTGTTCGCCAGGATTGAAGGTGGGGAGGGACCGCCGATCGCGCGGCTCGAGCCTTGCCGGGTTTTGATGCGGGAATCCGTTGGCTCGCCAGGCAGCGACCCGCATTCCGGGGGAGGACACCGACAATAGCCCCCATTGTCGACACCCAGAAGCTGCACCTGGCCTAGGCTCGCGGCACCAACCGGTTCTTCGCCTTCTCCCACAAGGGAGAAGGAAGAAAGAATCAGAACGGATAGTGCTGGTTCGGATCCTCGATGGTCAGCCAGCGCAGGTCGGTGAACTCGGCGATCGAGGCCTTGCCGCCGAAGCGGCCATAGCCCGAGCCCTTGACGCCGCCGAACGGCATTTGCGCTTCGTCGCCGACGGTCGGGCCGTTGATGTGGCAGATGCCGGCCTCGATGCGCGCGGCAACCGCAAAAGCGCGGCGGATGTCGCGGCTGAACACGGCCGAGGACAGGCCGTATTCGGTGTCGTTGGCGACGCGCACGGCTTCGTCCTCGCCGTTGACGCGGATCACCGGCTTGACCGGCCCGAAGGATTCTTCGGCATAGACGCGCATCGCCGGCGTGACATGGTCGAGCAGCGTCGCTTCGACCACGGTTCCGGTGCGCTTGCCGCCGGCCACCAGCTTCGCGCCCTTGGCGACGGCATCGGCAACCAGTTCTTCCATCTTGTCGGCGGCCTGGCTACTGATCAGCGAGCCCAGCACGACATGGCCGCGCGGGTCTCCAGCCGGCAATGCAGCGGCGCGGGCGGCGAGCTTGGCGACGAATTCGTCGGCGATCTTTTCATCGACGACCAGGCGCTCGGTCGACATGCAGATCTGTCCCTGATGCATGTAGGCGCCAAAGGCAGCCGCATTGACCGCGGCGTCGATGTCGGCATCGTCGAGCACGACGAGCGGCGCCTTGCCGCCGAGCTCAAGCAGGGCTGGCTTCAGGTGCTTGCCGGCAAGTTCTGCGATGATCCTGCCGACCTTGGTCGAGCCGGTGAAATTGACGCGCCTGACCGCAGGATGCGCGACCAACGCCTCTACGATTGCCGCCGCATCCTTTGGGTCATTGGTGACGACGTTGATGACGCCCTTGGGCAGGCCGGCCTCGACCAGCACCTGGCCGATCAGCCTGTGGGTGCCGGGGCACATCTCCGAAGCCTTCAGCACCACGGTGTTGCCGCAGGCGATCGGCATGGCTATGGCACGGGTGCCGAGAATGACCGGGGCATTCCAGGGTGCGATGCCGAGACACACGCCGGCCGGCTGGCGGATCGCCATGGCCAGCGTGCCGGGCTTGTCGGAGGGGATGACCTCGCCCGAAATCTGCGTCGTCATGGCGGCCGCCTCGCGCAGCATCTTGGCGGCCAGCATGACGTTGAAGCCGGCCCAGGGGCCGGTCGCGCCGGTCTCTTCCATCATCAGTTTGGTGAATTCGCCGACCTTGGAATCCATCACATCGGCGGCCTTGGACAGCAAGGCGCGGCGCTCGCCAGGTCCAGTCTTTGACCAGCTGGTGAAGGCGGCGGCTGCGGCTTCGACGGCGGCATTGGCGTCGGCGATGCTGGCTGCGGCAGCGCGCGTCGCCAACTTGCCGGTGAACGGGTCCATGCGCTCGTAAGAGGCAGCACCCGACGCGTCCCGTTTGTCACCGTCGATCAGAAGTCCGATGTCCATTGTTTTCTCCCTCGCTCGCCGTCGAGCGTCTTTCTATCTTGTTATTGACCATGATCTTATCCGAAAACCGGTTCCCACTTTTCGGGATCATGGTCTAGAAGCCGAGCACTTCGGCGTTGATCGATGCTTCGAGGCCGCCGTCAACCGGCACATTGGCGCCGTTGACCCAGCGCGCGCCGTCCGAGCACAGGAACAGCACGACAGGCGCGATGTCGCCCGAGGTGCCGGCGCGTCCGACACGGGCAATATCGCTGTCGACGCGAGCGTCGCCGAGCACATTGCGGAACTGTTTCAGGATCGGCGTCTCCACGGGTCCCGGGCTGACCGCATTGACGCGGATGCCGCGGCTCCTGAACAGCTCCTGATGCGCGGCGCGCTGGGTCCACAGCAGCAGCAGTTCTTTGGATACCGGGTAGCCTTCCTCGTTCTTCACCTGATGGTCGGCGACCGCTTTGGCGACATCGGGAAAACCTTCGATGCCGACCATCGACGCGGCACGGTTGAGGTTGGCGCGCCAGCCATAGCCGGCGATCGAGGCGACGTTGACGATGGCGCCGCCTTCGCGAAGTCGTGGCGCGAGGCCTTCCGAGAGCGCGCGCAGACCATAGAAGTTGACAGCCAGTGTCGACGCCGCGCCGGTGTTGCCGGAGAGGCCGGCGACGTTGCAGAGCGCGTCGATGCGCTGCGGCACGGATGCGACGAGATCATCGACGCCGGCCTTGGACGAGATGTCGGCCTTGACGAAGCCGCCGACCGGTGCAGCCGGCTCGCGCACGTCGACGCCGATCACGTCCGCGCCAAGTTGGCAGGCGAGCTCCGCCGTACGCGCGCCGATGCCGGAGGCGACACCGGTGATGAGGATGGTTTTGCCGAACAGCATGATCAGGCTTTCTCCCGGTGCGTTGCACCCTGCTGCGGTTGCGCGTCTTCGCTGACTGTGTCCGCTGCGTTGGCGGCAAGCCTGACGCGATAGCCGACCGGCAGCAGGCGTATGCCGAAGCGCTCCTCCAGCGTTCCCCATAGACCGCGCGGCAGGAACAGCGAGAACAGCACGGCGGTAGCGCCAAGGCCGATCAGATACCAGACCCCGGTGCCGCCGAACCAGGTTTCGATGAGGAAGAACAGCAGCGCGCCGAGAATAGCGCCCTCGAAGGTGCCGATGCCGCCGACCAGCACCATGAAGATCATGTAGGCGGTCCACTGGACGTTGAAATAGGTTTTCGGCTGGAAGGTGATCGAGGTCGCCAGCCACAGCGCGCCGGCAATGCCGATGCCGAAGGCGGCGAGCACGAACAGCAGCCGCTTGGTGCCGGTGACGCGCACCCCTACGGAAGCGGCCGCATCCTCATTGTCCCTGATGGCGCGGATGGCGGCGCCCGCGCTGCCGCGCAGCAGGCCAAACAGGATGGCAAGCAGCGCCGTCATCGAGGCCAGTGCCAGCCAGTAGATCATCTCCCGCCTGGCGCCTGCGTCGTAGACGTTGAGCGAAATCAGCGACGTTCCGGTTTCGCCTTGCACCAGCCGGTCGAGATTGACCAGGAGATGGGTAAGCGCCGCGATCACCCACATGCCGATGGCGAACTCGCCGTTCCTGAGCCGCAGCATGAACAGCGACATTGGCCAGGAGATCGCGCCGACGATGATCGCCGAGACGAACAGCGAGGCGAACGGGTTGAGGCCGGCATCGGCCAGGCGAATGGCGAAATAGGCGCCGAGGCCGAAGAACACTTGTTGTCCCACGGAGACCAGGCCGCCGAAGCCCGCCAGCGCATTCCACATCGCCGCCAGGATCACATAGATGAACAAGGCCGTCATGCGGTCGACGGCCCCGGCTGACAGGAAATGCGGCGCAACGGCGAGCAGCACGATGATCACGACGACCGCGATCGCCGAGATGCGCGAGGCCGGGGTGCCGCGCTCGATGACCGGGGAGGTCGAAACGGCGCTCATGTCGTCTTCCTCGCGGGCAGGCGCAGCAGGCCGCGCAGGCCGAGGCCGGACGTGGAGAGCCGGATGAACAACACGATCAGGAAGGCGACATGGCCGCCGATGAGGAAGCCTTGCGGATGCACCTGTGCGCCGAGCGTCTGGGCGAGCGCCAGCACGATGCCGCCGATGAGCGTGCCCCACAGCGAGCCGGCGCCGCCGATGACGGCCGCTTCGAAAGCGAACAACAATTGCGGTGCGCCGGTATAGGGATCGAAGGTGGCGCGCATGCCGAGAAAGGCGCCGGCAAGACCGACAGTGACCATGGCGATGGCCGCGGCAAGGGCGTTGGCGCGGCGCGCGTCGACGCCGATGAGACCGGCCGTATCGGGATCTTCCGAGGTGGCGCGGATCGAGCGGCCGAGCCTGGTGCGGGTGAGGAACAGCTGCAGCCCGCCGAGCAGGATGACGGCGGCGGCGAACATGATGACGGCAAGCTTACCGACATAAATGCTGCCCGGCCATTCCCAGGAATCGTAGGACAGGCTGCCGATATAGGGCGCCAGCGACCGTGTGTCGGCGCCGAACTGCTCGAACAGCGCATTGTCGATGACGATGGCGAGGCCAAAGGTGGTGAGGATCGGCAGCAGCGCGCCGCTGCGAGCGCTGCGCTCGAGCAGGAAGCGCTGCAGCACCCAGCCGATCGCCGCCATCAGCGGCAGGACGATGAGCAGGCCGACGAAAGGCGAGATGTGGAATTGCGAGGCGAGCCACCACAGCGCATAGGCGGAAAACACGGCCAAGCTGCCATGCGCGAGGTTGATAATGCGCATCACCGAAAACATGAAGGAGAGGCCGCAGGCGATCAGTGCGTAGTAGCCGCCAAGCAGGATGCCCTGGACGATCTGGTTGCTCATGCCGGCACACTCCCGGCGCTTTTCCGGTGCAGGCCGAAATAGGCCTTCGTCACCTCGTCGCGCGAGATGCCCTTGCTCGAACCCTCGAGCGCCACGCGTCCTTCGAGCATGCAGATGACCTTGTCCGAGACCGAGAGCGCGCGGTTAAGATCCTGTTCGACCAGGATGATCGTCGTGCCGGAATTGATCAGGCCTTGCAGCGAAGCGTAGACGCGGTCGACCACCAGCGGCGACAGGCCGAGCGAGACCTCGTCGAGCAGCAGCAGTTCCGGATTGCTCATCAGGGCGCGGCCGATGGCCGTGGCCTGCTGCTCGCCACCGGAGAGATGGCCGGTCTTGGCATGGCGGCGTGGCTTCAGGTTGGGAAAGGTGTCGAGCACGCGTTCCACGCTCCAGTCGCCGGGGCGTCCGGCGGTCTTGCCGAGCAGGAGGTTCTCCTCGACCGTCATCTGCACGAACAGCTTTCGCCCTTCCGGCACCAGCGCGACGCCCATGCCGACCCGCTTGTGCGACGGCACGCCGGTGATATCGGCGCCATCCAGCAGCACACGGCCGGCTGTCGGCTGATGCGCGCCGGCGATCGCTCTCAGCAGCGTCGTCTTGCCGGCGCCATTTGCGCCGACCAGTGCCAGCGTTTCGCCGCGCTCGATCGCAAAGCTCACGCCACGCACTGCCTGCAGCAAGCCGTGGCGGACAACCAGGTTCTCGACTGCGAGCAGGCTCATTTCGGGCCTCCACCGAGATAGGCGCGCACGACTTCCGGATCGGCCATCACCGCCTGCGGCTCGCCGTCGGCGATGATCTTGCCGGCATCCATGCAGATCAGCCGCTCGGCCACCTGCAGCAGGATGTGGACGATGTGCTCGATCCAGACGATGCCGATCTTGCGCCGGCGCAATTCCTTGATCGTATCGACAAGTTCGCTCGCCTCGCCATCGGTCAGTCCGCCGCCGATCTCGTCGAGCAGAAGAAGCGTCGGTCTCGCCGCAAGCGCGCGGGCCAGTTCCAGCCGCTTGCGGTCGAGCAGGCCGAGCGTCTCGGCGCGCCGGTTGGCGACGCCCAGCATGCCGCACAGTTTCAGCGAAGCCAGCGCCTCCTCATAGGCTGCGTCGCGGGCAAGCCCGGCGCCATGCGACGCGGCGACGAAGACGTTCTCGAAGGTGGTCATGCCGCCGAACGGCTTCGGCACCTGGTGCGTGCGCACCAGGCCGAGACGACAGCGGGCCGCGGCCGGCAGTGCCGTCACGTCGCCACCCCTGAAGGCGACGGTGCCGGCACTCGGCGGAAAGGCGCCTGACAGCACGCTGAGCAACGTTGTCTTGCCGGCGCCGTTCGGGCCGACAATGCCGACCGCCTCGTCGGCCGTCATGGCAAAGTCGATATCGTCCAGCACCACCAGCGCGCCGAAGCGTTTGTGGATGCCGGCGGCGCTGAGGATCGCGTTTGCGGAACCGTTCACGATGCGATCCCCGTAACCGTCGCTCAGCCGTTATAAGGCTGGAGCTTGGCCTCGACCGGAACCTTCGGGTCGGTGGCGTTCTCGGTCACGACATAGTCGAGCGGGAATTTGCTGCCTTCCTTGGCGGCTACCCATTGTGTGCCGATGATCGGGCCGGGCGAGACATTGGCGACCGGGCCGCTGGTGAAGTCGACCTTGCCGATCATGGTCTCGGTGTTGAGCGTGCTCAGCGCCTTGGCGACCGCTGCCTTGTCCTTGGCGTCGGTGCTCACCTTCAGCGCCTCGAAGCCGGCGTCGAGCAGCGACATCGAGGCGCCAAGCTGCTGCGTCCACTGCTTGCCGCTGGCGGCTTCATAGCCGTCGGCGAGTTCGGCTCCCGAAACACCGGTCAGCGGCGATTTGTAGGGGAAGGCCTTGTGCCAGTAGGCGGCGCTCGAAATCTTGTTGCCGAGATCGCCAAGCGCCTCGATGTCCGACGGGAACAGCCCGGTCTTGGCGACCTGGCAGATCTTGATCTGCTTGATCAGGCCCTGCTGTGCGGCCTGACGCCAGAAGGCGGCGAAGTCCGGCGGGATCGGGAAGGAGTTGAAAATCTCGACACCTTCCTGCTTGAACAGCGCGATCTGCGAGGAATAGTCGGTGGTGCCGGTCTCGTAGGCGCCGGGATCGACGATGGTGAAACCCTGCTTGGCCAGCAGCGGCGCCAGATGGGCGCGGATGGCGTTGCCGTCGGCATCGTTGGGATACATGACGCCGACCTTCTTGTTGGTCTCGATCAGGTTCCACTGCGAAACATAGGTCCGGAAGAACTCGTCGACGCCGAAGCCGAAATGATAGGTCCACTTGAACGGCGAGGGGGCGTCGGGCTTGGCGCCACGGCCGAAATACCAGGCTTCCCACGGCATGACGGTGGAGAGGCAAGGCACACCGGCGGCTTCGCAGGCGTCGGCGACCGGGTTGATCACCTCGGGCGTGGAGACGGCGAGCATCAGGTCAATGGCCTGGTTGTTGATCAGGTCCTTGGCGAGCTGGCCCGCGCGGGAGGGATCCGATTGCGTATCCTGATCGAGGATTTCCACACTGTACTTCTTGCCGCCGACATCGAGGCCGCCAGCGAGCGCCTTGCGGGCGAGGTCGAGCACATAGCCGTCGGTCTGGCCGAAGCCGGCGAGCGGGCCGGTGCGTGGGCTGACAAAGCCGATCTTCAGCGTGTCGGCAGCTTGCGCGAAAGCTTTGCCGCGGCTGAGCGCAAGGGCTGCGCCGCCGGCGAGCGAAGTGGCGATGAACTGGCGCCGCGAGACGCCGGATTTGCTTGAGGTCATGCTGATATTCCTCCCTTTCCTGACGGTGCCTGGAGGCGACCGCCGGCCTGCTCAAAATCGGTGCCGCCCTTATTCAGATCGGATATCGCCCCGGCTGGCTCTAAAGCGGCAGCGGAACGCCGCCAATGCCGATAACGGCACGATTTCGATCCTCCCATCGTCACAGTGCCCTAGGTGTTTGGTTTGGTAAAATGATATTTTGCGGTGTTTCGTTAACCCGGGGGTTACGAGAATTGCACGCCTGGGAACCGCGTCGCCGAAACTGACTGTTTGCTGTGCCGGCGCGAAGGACGACTGCCTCAGCCGCCTCGGCTGGCTGCCTCGCGGATGGTTTTCAGCAGGATGGCGAAGGCCGGCGAGGGGGCCGTGTCGGTCCGCATCGTCAGCCCGACAGGTCCCTTGGTCTCTTCGGTGTTGACCGGCAGTGCGACGAAGGCGCCGCTGGAGATTTCATTGGCGACGACGCCGGTCGAGATGATCCAGACGGCATCGCTTTGCCGCAGGAAGGCGCGGCCGAAGGAATCCGACACGGTCTCGATTTCGGTCGCCGGCGCGGTCATGCCGTTGGTGATGAACAGGCGGTCGACGAATGGGCGGATGACCGATTCCCGGGTCGGCATCAGCACCGGAAACTCATCGAGGCGGGCGAAGATGTCCTGGCCCGGCTGCGCCAAGGGGTGGCCGGCCCGCACCACGAACAGAACCTGTTCGGAATAGAGATGCTCGAAGAAGAAGCCGGTCATGTTTTCCGGTGCCGCCAGCCGGCCGACAACAAGATCGAGCGCGCCGACGCGCAACTGTTCGAGCAGCACGGCATTCTCGCCGGTGACGATCTTGATCGCCGCTCCCGTATTTTCACTCAGGAACAGGCTCATGGCGAGCGGCATGACCCTGGCCGACACTGTGGGCAGCGCGCCGATGCGGATCGGATGGCGGTTGATGGCGCCGTCCTGGCGGACAGAATCGACGCCACGCTTCAAGGCTGTGATCGCCGTGCCGGCATGACCGAGGAAGATTTCGCCGAGCCGTGTCACCCTTATGCCGCGGCCGTCGCGTTCGACGACTGCGATGCCAAGCGCCTCTTCCAGCTCGCGCAGCGTCTTGGTCACCGCCGGCGGACTGACGTGAAGAAAGTCGGCCGCCCTCGCCACGCTGCCTTGCCGCGCTACCTCAAGGAATGCCTGCAGGTGACGGAACCTTATGCGGCTTTCGGACATGGTTCTCGTAACCTCCCAGTTAATGAAACGGCGCAAAATATCATTTTACCAAACCAAATGCCTTGTGCAATGTGAACACGGAGGATCGAAATCGTGCCATTCGTCAACATTGGCGGCATCACGCTCCACCATCGCAACTTCAAGGCGAATGGGGACGCGCGGCCAGTCGTGTTTATCAATTCGCTCGGTACCGACTTCCGCATCTGGGACGAAGTGGTGTCTGATTTGAACGCTGAGATGCCCTTGCTGGTTTACGACAAGCGCGGCCACGGGCTCTCCGATATTGGCGGCATCTCCTCGATTGACGATCATGTCGATGATCTCTCGGGCCTCATCGATCATTTCGAGCTGACCAATGTCGTGCTTTGCGGCCTTTCGGTCGGCGGCCTAGTCGCGCAAGGGTTTTACGCGCGACGGCCCGAACTCGTAGAAGGACTCATCCTGTGCGACACGGCGCACAAGATCGGCACCGCCGACAGCTGGAACACCCGCATAGCAACCGTCGAAAGCAAAGGCATCCAGGCCATCGCCGACGCAGTGCTTAAACTGTGGTTTACCCCGGCCTTCCACACGGACCGTATCGCCGAGCTTGACGGCTACTGGAACATGATGACCCGGCAAGCCGTCGCCGGTTATGTCGGCACGTGCGCCGCCGTGCGCGACGCCGATTTCACCGAGGTCGCTCAGCATATCGCGGTGCCCACGCTTTGTGTCGTCGGCGACCAGGACGGCTCGACGCCGCCGGACCTGGTTCGCTGGCTGGCCGAACTCATTCCCGGCGCGCGCTTCGAGATCATCCGGGATGCCGGCCACATTCCTTGCGTCGAGCAGCCCGGTGCGCTGACCGCCCTGATCCGAGAATTTCTCGCGTCGCTTCCTCAGAGAAAGCAGATCCATGGATGAAGTGTCCAAGACCACGACCAGATACCGGGCCGGGCTGACGGTGCGGCGCTCGGTGCTCGGCGACCCGCATGTCGACCGCAGCGAGGATGCCGTCACCGATTTCGACCGGCCGTTCCAGGAGCTGATCACCGAGGCAGCCTGGGGGACGGTGTGGGCGCGGCCGGGTTTCAGCAAGCGCGAGCGCTCGATCGTGACGCTGGCCCTGCTCGCCGCACTCGGCCATGATGAAGAGGTCGCCATGCATGTGCGCGCCACCGCCAACACCGGCGCCTCGCGTGACGACATCTGCGAAGCGTTCCTGCATGTGGCGATCTACGCCGGCGTGCCGGCGGCCAACCGCGCCTTCAGGATCGCCAAGGAGGTGTTTTCGGACATGGACGGAAGCAGGAATGGCCATGCCAGCTGATCCCGGCTCGAACCGCAGGCCCGAGACCGGCGCCTTCTTCCAGCGCGACCGCAACTGGCATCCGCCGGCGCTGACGCCGGACTACAAGACATCGGTACTGCGCTCGCCGCAGAAGGCGCTGCTGGCCTTCGACAACACGCTGTCGGAAATCACTGGTCCCGTGTTCGGCCACGCTATGCTGGGCGAACTCGACGATGACCTGATCCACAATTTTGCGAAGCCGGGCGAGAGCGCCATCGGCGAGCGCATCATCGTCTATGGCCGTGTCCTCGACGAGCGCGGCGTTGGCGTCTCGGGCGCGCTGCTCGAATTCTGGCAGGCCAATGCCGGTGGCCGCTACCGCCACAAGAAGGACGGCTATCTGGCGCCGCTCGATCCGAATTTCGGCGGCTGCGGCCGCACCATTACCGACGCCGATGGCGGCTATGCCTTTCGCTCGGTGAAACCCGGTCCCTATCCCTGGCCGAACGGGCCGAATGACTGGCGTCCCTCGCACATCCATTTCTCGGTGTTCGGCCACGGCTTTGCGCAGCGGCTGATCACGCAGATGTATTTCGAGGGCGACCCGCTGATCTGGCGGTGCCCGATCGTGCGCGGCATCCGCGACAAGGCGGCCGTCGAGACGCTGATCGCGGCACTCGACATGCAGGCAACGATCCCCTTCGACGCGCGCGCCTACAAGTTCGACATCGTGCTGCGCGGACGCCGCGCCTCGCTGTTCGAAAATCGGCCGGAGGGCAATTGATGGCGCAGGCTCTCAGCCGGCTGAAGGAGAGCCCGTCGCAGACAGCGGGGCCCTATGTGCATATCGGGCTGACGCCGAATTTCGGCGGCATCGGTGGCGTCTATGCCAGCGACCTCGGCGCGACCATGATCAACGACAAGACCAAGGGCGAGCGTATTGGTTTGCGCATCCGCGTGCTCGACGGCACCGGCACGCCGCTCCGGGACGCGCTGATCGAGATCTGGCAGGCGGACGCTGACGGTTTCTACAGTTCGCCGGCCGAGTTACGCGGCGATGCCGATCCGGATTTTCAGGGCTGGGGCCGTCAGCCGACCGACATGGAAACCGGCCTGTGCAGCTTTGAGACGATCAAGCCGGGACGCGTGCCGTTCGGCGACGGCCGGCTGATGGCGCCGCATATCAGCCTGTGGATCGTCGCCCGCGGTATCAATATAGGCCTTCATACGCGGCTCTATTTCTCCGACGAGCAGAAGGCCAATGCCGAAGACCCGATCCTCGCCCGCATCGAGCACAGGGTGCGCGTGCCGACGCTGATCGCCGAGCGGCAAGGCAATATCTATAGTTTCGACGTCCATCTCCAGGGGGAGAAGGAAACGGTCTTCTTCGACAGCTAGGAGACCCCTCGCATGACCGTATCGCCCTTCGACCATCCGCTGCTGTCCGGCCTTCTCGGCGACGAGGAGGCGGCGCGGTATTTTTCCGCCGACGCGGAAATCGCCGCCATGCTCGATTTCGAGCGCGCGTTGGCGGAAGCGCAAGCCGAAAGCGCGATCATCGGCAAGGACGCCGCAGCCGCAATTGTCGCTGTTCTGTTGTCCTACAAGCCGGATACCGCGCGGCTGCGCGTCGGTGTGGCAAAAGACGGCGTTATCGTGCCTGAGCTGGTGCGCCAGTTGAAGGCAGCGGTCGGTGCGCCGCACGAGGCCAGCGTGCATTTCGGCGCAACCAGCCAGGATGTCATCGACACTGGCCTGGTGCTTCGGCTGCGCCGCGTGATCGACCATCTCGATCTCTTGCTGATTGAAAACATTGTGCGGCTTACGGCGTTGGAAGAACGTTTCGGGGGCAGGACATTGACCGGGATGACACGGATGCAGGCGGCGATCCTAATAAATGTCTCGGACCGCGTCGCAGCGTGGCGGGCACCGCTACAGCGGCATCAGCAGAGATTGTCGCAACAGTCGCCACGTTTGCTCGTAGTGCAATTTGGCGGCGCTGCCGGCACGCTGGAAAAGCTCGGCGACAAGGGCCCTGCGGTGCGCGCAGCACTTGCCGCAAAGCTCGGCCTTGGCGATGCGCCGCAATGGCACAGCCAGCGCGATGCGTTGGCCGAATTCGCCAGCTTGCTGTCGCTCATCACCGGCAGCCTCGGCAAGTTCGGTCAGGACGTTGCGCTGATGGCGCAGGCCGGCTCTGAGATCACACTGTCCGGCGGCGGCGGCTCGTCGGCCATGCCGCACAAGCAGAACCCGGTGAAGGCCGAAGCGCTGGTGGCGCTGGCGCGCTTCAACGCCACGCAGCTTTCCGGCATGCACCAAGCGCTGGTGCATGAGCAGGAGCGCTCCGGCGCGGCGTGGACGCTGGAATGGCTGCTTCTGCCGCAAATGGCGGTTGCGACCGCGGCTGCACTACGGCTCGCCGCGGAGCTCGCCGGAGAGATCGAAAGCCTGGGACACTGATGCGTACAAAGATCGTCATTGTCGGCTCCGGGCCGTCCGGCCTACTGCTCGGCCAACTGCTCAGCGGCATCGGCGTCGAGACGGTGATCCTCGAGCGTTCGAGCCGGGAGCATGTGCTTGGCCGCGTGCGGGCAGGCGTGCTCGAACAAGGCACCGTCGAGTTGCTGGAGGAAGCGGGCGCCGCGGCAAGGCTGCATGCCGAGGGCCTGCCGCATTCCGGCATCTCGCTCGCTTTCGGCGGCGGCCTGCACAGGCTTGATCTCACTGCGCTGACCGGCGGGAAACACGTTACCGTCTATGGCCAGACCGAGGTGACGCACGATCTGATGGACAAGCGCGAGGCGGCTGGCCTGACCACTGTCTACGAGGCGTCCAATGTCGCGCTGCACGGTTTCGACGGCGAAGCGCCCTTCGTCACCTATGAAAAGGATGGCGTCAGCCACCGCATCGACTGCGACTTCATCGCCGGCTGCGACGGCTATCACGGTGTCAGCCGCAAATCGGCGCCAGAACGGGCGCTGAAGACTTTCGAGCGGACTTATCCGTTCGGCTGGCTGGGCGTACTGGCCGAGGTGCCGCCGGCCGATCACGAACTGGTCTACGCCAATCACGAGCGCGGCTTTGCGCTGTGCTCGATGCGCTCGACCCATCGCAGCCGCTATTATGTGCAGGTCCCGGCGAATGAGCGGGTCGAGGCGTGGAGCGACGACCGCTTCTGGGATGAGTTGCGCCGCCGCCTGCCGGAACAGACCGCAGCCGCGGTCGTTACCGGCCCGTCTTTCGAAAAGTCGATTGCGCCGCTGCGCTCCTTCGTTGCCGAGCCGCTGCGCTTCGGCCGGCTGTTCCTGGTCGGCGACGCCGCCCACATCGTGCCGCCGACCGGCGCCAAGGGGCTCAACCTCGCTGCCAGCGACGTGCGCTATCTCTTTGCCGGACTTCGCGAATTCTACCTGGACAAATCACTGGGCGGGCTCGACGCCTATTCGGCCAAGGCGCTGGCGCGGGTGTGGAAGGCGGTGCGCTTCTCCTGGTGGATGACGACGATGCTGCACCGCTTTCCCGACACCGGCGAGTTCGGCCAGCGCATCCAGGAGGCCGAACTCGACTATCTCGTGCATTCGCAGGCGGCGTCGACCGCGCTGGCCGAGAACTATGTCGGTTTACCGTATTGAGGGCGGTGAGATCTCAAACGCGCTCGAGCGCCACTGCGATGCCCTGGCCGACGCCGATGCACATGGTGGCCAGCGCATAACGGCCGCCGCGCTCGCGCAGCTCCAGCGCCGCGGTACCGGTGATGCGCGCGCCCGACATGCCGAGCGGGTGGCCAAGCGCGATGGCGCCGCCATTGGGATTGACGTAGTCCGCGTCCTCGCCGATGCCGAGTTGGCGCAGCACGGCGATACCTTGCGAGGCGAAAGCTTCGTTGAGTTCGATGACATCGAATTGTTGCGGCGTCAGGCCGAGACGGGCACAGAGCTTTTTCGTCGCCGGCGCCGGGCCGATGCCCATGATGCGCGGCGCCACGCCGGCGGCGGCGCCGCCGAGGATCCGGGCGATCGGCGTCAGTCCGTATTTTTTCGCAGCCGCTTCCGACGCGATGACCAGCGCCGCGGCGCCATCGTTGACGCCGGACGCATTGCCGGCGGTGACCGTCCCGCCTTGGCGGAACGGTGTCGGCAGCTTGGCCAAGGACTCGACTGTGGTGCCTGCACGGGGATGCTCATCCTTAGAGACGACGATCGCATCGCCCTTCTTCTGCGGGATCGTCACCGGGGTGATCTCCTTCGCCAGCCGGCCATTGGCTTGCGCTGCGACGGCCTTGTCCTGGCTGCGCACGGCAAAGGCATCCTGATCGGCGCGCGACACCGAAAAATCCTCGGCGACGTTCTCGCCGGTCTCGGGCATGGAATCGACGCCGTACTGTTTCTTCATCAGCGGGTTGATGAAGCGCCAGCCGATGGTGGTGTCGTAAATCTCGGCATGGCGCGAAAAGGCGGTCTCGGCCTTGGGCATGACGAAGGGGGCGCGGCTCATCGATTCGACGCCGCCGGCGATCATCAGTTCGGCTTCGCCTGATTTGATGGCGCGGGCGGCGATGGTGACGGCATCCATGCCGGAACCACAGAGCCGGTTGACGGTCGAGCCGGACACTTCCTTCGGCAGTCCGGCGAGCAGCAGCGACATGCGCGCCACGTTGCGATTGTCTTCGCCGGCCTGGTTGGCGCAGCCATAGACAACGTCGTCCACCGCCTGCCAGTCGATGCCGGCATTGCGCTCGATCAGCGCCTTCAGCGGGATCGCGCCAAGATCGTCGGCGCGCACCGAGGACAGCGAACCGCCGAAACGGCCAATCGGGGTGCGGATGTAATCACAGATGAAGGCCTCGGCCATGTCATGCAGCCTTTTGTTTTCCGCTTCCCTCATGCGCCGCCTTGGTGCGGGCCTGCAGGTCGCGCAATGTCGTCAGTTCGAGCGTTGTCGGCGCCGGCGTCTCTTCAAGCGCATCGGCGAATTTCACCACCCAGCCACAGGTCTCCTGCACCTGCTGGCGCGTCACGCCGGGATGCAACGAGACGACGGTGAACTCCTTGGTCGCCGGATCCGGCTTCCAGATGGCGAGATCGGTGATCAGCAGCGTCGGGCCAGCGGTATCGATGCCGAGGCGCTGGCGATGATCGCCGCCGTCGCCATGGCCGAAGGAGGTGAAGAAGTCGATCTTTTCGACCATGCCGCGCTTCGATTGCGCCATGGTGATGTAGATCTCCTTCGACGAGGTGGCGATCTCCGGCGCGCCGCCGCCGCCGGGCAGGCGGGTCTTGGGGCGCGCATAGTCGCCGATGACGGTGGTGTTGATGTTGCCGAACTTGTCGAGCTGCGCCGCACCCAGGAAGCCGATCGAAATGCGCCCGCCCTGCAGCCAGTAGCGGAACATCTCCGGCACCGAGACGGTGGTGACGGCGGTGTCGCAAAGTTCGCCGTCGCCGATCGACAACGGCAAAACATCAGGCGCCGTGCCGATGGTGCCGCTTTCATAGATCAGCGTGATGTCGGGCGCATGCGTCAGCCGCGCGACATTGCAGGCGGCCGACGGCGCGCCGATGCCGACGAAGCAGACATCGTCGTTCTTCAAGGCGCGGCTGGCGGCAATCGTCATCATCTCGTTGGGGGTGAAGCCGCTCATGCCGCGCTCCTCAGATGCTCGACGCGGCCGGCGAAATCGCCGGCGCTCTTCTCAATGACATTGGCCTGCATCCAGGCCTGGAATTTGTCACGGTCGGCGGCGATCTCGTCCCATTCGAGATAGGCGGCGTTGTCACGCGCATAATAGCCGTGCGTGTAGGAGGGATGCGAGCCGCCGGGCACCGCCGATATCGCAGCGATGGTCCACCGCGGCAGCACCGTCAGGTTGGGGTGCAGATCGTCGAAATTGTCGACCACTTCCTCGACCGTCACCACGGCGCGTTTGGCCGCGAGCACCGCTTCCTTCTGGATGCCGACAATGCCCTCGACCAGCACATTGCCTTGTCTGTCGGCCTTCTGGGCGTGGATGAAGGTGACGTCGGGGCGGATCGAAGGAACGGCGGCCAGCACCTCGCCTGTGAACGGACAAGTGACCGATTTGATGTTTGGATTGACGGCCACAAGCCCGGCGCCACGATAGCCGCGGAAGACGGCGCAGGGCAGGCCGGCTGCCCCCGCCTCATAGGCGTTGGCCATGCCGGCATGGCTGTGCTCCTCGATCTCGATCGCCCGGGGAAAGCCGTTCTCGATGGCGTCGCGGGCGCGCCGCAGCAGGCCGACGCCGGGATTGCCGACATAGGAGAAGATGATCTTCTTCGCCATGCCCATGCCGATCATCTGGTCGTAGATCAGGTCGGGGGTCATGCGGATCAGCGTGAGATCGCGAAAGCCCTGACGGATCGCCTCATGCGCCGCCGCCGTCGGGATGAGATGGGTGAAGCCCTCGAAGGCAACCGCATCGCCATCATGCAGGTTTTCGGCCACGGCCTGTTTGAGCGGCAGAAACTTGACCATCGCAGGAACTCCGGGGACGAAAAAAGTTCGTATTGCGAACAATTGTTTTGTATGAGATACTTTTACATTGTATCGTCGCGATGAGTCAAGGCGACGCATTTTTTCGCGGAGGCCGCATGGACGACGAGGCAACGACGCGCGACCATGTCGGCGCGCTGGAGCGCGGGCTTGCGGTCATGGAGATCCTGGCCCGGCATCCGGCAGGCATGACGCTGACCGAAATGGCGGAAGAGGCGGGGCTGACCCGCGCCGGCGCACGCCGCTTCCTGCTGACGCTGACCGCGACCGGCTATGCAACGCAATCCGGCCGACAGTTTTCGCTTTCGCCGCGCCTGCTCACCGTCGTGCGAACCTGGCTCGGCGGCGCTTCGCTGTGGAGCTTCGCGGCGCCGATCCTGCGAGAGGTGGCAGGTAAGTTCAACGAGGCCTGCAATGCGGCGGTGCTGTCGGGCGAGGATGTCGTCTATGTCGCGCGCATACCCGGCCGGCGCATCCTCAGCGTGTCGCTCGATGTCGGCACCAGGCTGCCGGCGTATTGCACCTCGATGGGACGGGTTCTGCTTGCGGGGCTCGCGCCGGACGAGCTGAAGGCCTTCCTTGCCGAAGCAAGGATCGAGCGGCGGACGCCGAAGACGACCACCAGCCGCGCAGCCCTCAGCAAGGCGATCGACGCCGCGAGGGCGGGTGGCTTTGCCATCGTCGATGAGGAACTGGAGCTCGGCCTGCGCTCGATCGCCGTGCCGATTGCTGACCGATCCGGGCGGACGGTGGCGGCAATCAACATGTCGACCCAGTCGGCGCGGTTTTCGGTTGCAGAGATGGAGCGGGATATCCTGCCGGTGCTGCGGAAGGCCAAGCAGCGCGTCGAGGAATTTTTCTTCGTTTGAGGTGGCGGGCAATCGCAATGGCAGCGCCAACCCCACTCCGGCCGCTTCGCGGCCACCTCTCCCCCATGTCCATGGGGGAGAGGAAACCCAAGCCTTTCAAAGCCGCGCCCTCCGAGATTAGCATTTCCTCTCCCCCACGAATGTGGGGGTAGAGGTGGCTCGGCGAAGTCCGAGACGGAGTGGGGAACGCCCTATGCGATTGTTCCGACGATAGGTGAAGCGCGGTGCATATGCGCAAAGCAAAATATACCGTTGACCGATAGCAAAAAATCCAATATTGAACAGGATTATACAGGTTCATTGAACAGGTGCATATATGGCACGGCGATCGGTTCAACTGTCTCCCGGCACGGGCAAGCCCGAGCAGATCGCCACTGTTCTTGAACATGAAATCCGCTCCGGCGTGCTCGGCTTCGGCGACCGCCTGCAAAGCGAGAACGAACTCGTCCAGCGCTTTTCCGTCAGCCGCAACACCGTCCGCAAGGGCCTCGAGGAACTGTCCAGCCGTGGGCTGATCACCACCAAGGTCGGCATCGGCTCCTTCGTTACCTTCGATGGCAAGCCGGTCGATGACGCCATCGGCTGGTCACGGGCGCTGGCCGATGCCGGCGCCAATGCCGAGACGCGGACGCTGCGGCTGGAAGTGATCGAAGACACCGAGCTCGCCGCGCTGCTTGAGATTGAAAGCCCATTCTTCATCGCTGTCGACCGCGTGCGCACCAATGCCAGTGACGGCCATGCGATTTCGATCGAGCGCAGCCGCCTGCCGCTGTCGCCGGAACTCGAGGATGTGCCGTTGCGCGGTCTTCGCGAAGGCTCGCTGCACCAGACGCTGCGCGGCGCCGGACTCATTCCCGACCATGGCGAGGAATGGGTCGATATCGAAATGCTCAACGCCGAGGATGCCGCAATACTCGGCTGCCCGCAGGGCACGCCCTTCCTGCGCGGCCGCCGGCTGACGCGCGCGGCCGACGAGCGGCCGATCGAATATGTCACCAGCCTGCTCAACCCGGCGCATTTCGCGCTGCATATGAGGTTTTGAGCGATGCCGGAAAACGCCATTCTCGATCGCGCCATGGGCGCACTTGTCGGCGGGGCACTGGGCGATGCGCTTGGCATGCCGACGCAGCTTCTGTCGCCGGCCCGCATTGCCGAACTCTACGGCCATGTCGAGGATTTCGTGGCACCCTTTGCCGACCATCCGGTGTCGAAGGGGCTGGTGGCCGGCACCATCACCGACGATACCGAACAGGCGCTGCTGCTCGGCCGCATCCTGGTCGAGTCCGGCGACCGCTTCGACCATGCGCGCTGGGTCAATGCGCTGCTCGACTGGGAGCGCGAGGTCAAGGCGCGCGGTAGCTATGATCTTCTGGGGCCATCGACCAAGCGGGCCATCGACGCCATCAACGAAGGCGTGCCGGCGGAAGAGGCGGGAAGCCGCGGCGACACAAATGGCGCGGCCATGCGCATCGCGCCGGTCGGCATCATGATGCCGCTGGAGCCGCTCGATGTTTTTGTCGCCAAGGTGGCCGAGACTTGCCGGGCCACGCACAACACGTCGATCGCCATTGCCTCGGCTTCCGCCGTTGCCGCCGCCGTCAGCCGCGGCCTTGCCGGCGGCGACTGGCGTGCTGCGTCCGACAGTGCCGTTGCAGCGGCGCGGCGCGGGGCCAAGCACGGCCACTGGGTGACCGGCGGCGACATCGCCGCGCGCATCGTCTGGGCACAGGACCTAGTGCGCGGCAAGGCGATGCGGGATGCGATCGGGTTCATCACCGATCTCGTCGGCACCGGCGTCGCCAGCCAGGAATCGGTTCCCGCGGCCTTTGCCGTGCTGGAAGTCGCCAATGGCGATCCCTGGAAGGCCGCGATCATCAGCGCCAATCTCGGCGGCGACACCGATACGATCGGCGCGATTGCTTCGGGGATGGCCGGCGCCTGCGTCGGCTTTTCCCAACTGCCGCCAAAACACGTCGCCAGGCTCGTTGGCATCCACATCGCCGAGGTGCGCGCGCTTGCCGAAGATCTCGTCGCGGCGCGGTCGGCGAAGGCCAGCAAGGACGCCGCGGCATGAGCGGGCGTCTGGTTCATATCGGCAGCGCGGTGGTCGACTATGTCTACCGCATCGACGCCTTGCCGGCGCCGGGCAGCGAGAAGACGGCGTCGAGCTTTGCGCAGGTCGCCGGCGGCGGCTTCAACATGATGGTGGCGGCCCGCCGCACCGGCATGATTGTGGTGTTCGGCGGCCAGCTCGGCAGAGGGCCAAATGGCGATTTTCTGCGTGCAGCCTTCGCCACCGAGGGCATCGAAACGCTGACGCCGCCATCGCCGGTCATGGACACCGGCAATTGCGTCGCCATGATCTCTGGGGATGCCGAGCGCACTTTCGTCTCATGGCCGGGCGCCGAGAGCGTGGTTAGCCTGGATATGATGGCGCCCGTGGCCGTTGCGTCCGGCGACTGGGTGTTCACCTCCGGCTACACGCTGAGCTATCCCGGCAGCCGCGACGCGCTGACCGACTGGATCGAATCGCTGCCGGTAGACATTCCCTTTGTCTTCGATCCGACGCCTGTCATCGCCGACATTGTGCGCCCCATCCTGGCGCGCGTGCTTGCCCGCACGACATGGCTGAGCTGCAACACGACGGAAGCGGCCGAGATTGCCGGGCAGGGCGATGTCGAGACACTGGCCGGGCGGGTGCTCGCCGACCATTGTCGGAAAGCCGCAGGCGTCGTCATCCGCGCCGGCGCCAAGGGTTGTTTCGTGCGGCTGGCCAGCGGCGAGACCCAGACCATTGCCGGCTTCAAGGTCGATGCCATCGACACCAATGGCGCCGGCGACACGCATATCGGCGCTTTCGTCAGTGCGTTGGCGCGCGGCGTGCATCCCTTCGAGGCGGCGCGCTACGCGAATGCGGCGGCTGCCCTTTCGGTCACCCGGCATGGCGGGTCGTCCGCGCCGACCGACAGCGAGATCCAGACTTTCCTGAGCCAGGCGCGCACGCCTGGCCAGAACCACAAGGCCCATCAGACAGCCTGACCCGCCAAGCGGGCAACCACAAAGAGAGGAACCGATATGCGCATGCCAAGACTGACTGCCCTCTTGACGGCGACCGCCGTCTTCACCACCGCGCTCACGCTGGCGGCGAGCGCCGCCGAAGTGCATGTGCTCAACTGGAAAGGCTACGGCGCCGACGAGCCGTGGGCCGTCGAAGCGTTCGAGAAGGCGACCGGCAACAAGGTCGTCAACGACTTCTTCAATTCCGAACAGGAAATGCTGACCAAGATCCGGACCAATCCCGGCCTCTACGACGTGGTCATGATCAACGCCGCCTTCAATGACCAGGCGATGGCCGAAAAGCTGATCCAGCCGATCGATACCTCCAAGCTGCCGAACTATGCCGACATCAGCAAGGACAAGGCGAGCTCGCCGATGCTCGCCCATGACGGCAAGGTCTATGGCGTGCCGTGGGTGTGGGGCCTGACGGCGCTCGCCATCAACGAAAAGTCCTTCGACAAGGCGCCGACCTCGATCGCCGAGATGTGGGACCCCGCGCATAAGGGCCGCGTTGTCATTCGTGACGATGCCGTCGAAGCGGTGCAGTTCGGCGCCATCGCCACAGGCCAGAACATCAACGACATCAAGGATATGGACGCGGTCAAGACCAAGCTCACCTCGCTGATGCCGCAGATCAAGACGTTCTGGAGTTCGGAGAACGACTGGAACCAGATGGTCGCTTCCAACCAGATCGACATTGGCACCTATTGGAGCGGCTCGGCCGACCGCGCCAAGACGCATTTCAAGCTGCCGGTCTCGCTGGTCGTGCCGCAGGAAGGCGCCGTCGCCTGGCTCGATGCGTTCTCTATTCCAGTAGGTTCGAAGAACGTCGAGGGGGCACAGGCCTTCATCAACTGGATGATCGATCCGAAATTCTACGTCGAATGGGTCACCAAGGTCGGCGCGCCGGTTTCGGCCAACACCAAGGCGGTGGACGCGCTGCCTGAAGACTCCTTCAACCGCAAGGTGATGGGCAGCCTCGATGTCGCCAAGCGCATCCAGTTCCAGGCGCCGATCACCGACGCGCAGCGCGAGGCTTATCTGGCGCTGTGGCAGCAGCTCAAGGTCGACGTGAAGTAAGTTCGCGTCCGGACCAGCCGGCGGTTCGCGCCGGCTGGTCCTTCAATCCTGGGGAGGAGGTATCATGGCAGTACAGAGTGCGGTCGCGTCGCGCAGCGGGCTGAGATCGGCCCTGCCGCTGCTGGCGCCAGCCTATCTCTGGCTGACGGTGGCGATCTTCCTGCCGCTCTCGGCCATGGTCTTCTTCTCCTTCATGACCGACCTTCCACTGTCGGGTAAATCATGGGCCTTTACCCTCGGCAACTACGCTGCCTTCTTCTCGCAGAGCCTTTATCTCACGCTGCTGCTGGCTTCGTTGCGGCTCGGCCTCGAAGTGACGCTGTGGTGCGTCGTCATCGGCTATCCCGCGGCTTACGTGCTGGCCAAGGTGCTGAAGGGGCGCAGCCGCGAGGCAATCTTCCTGCTGGTCATTCTGCCGTTCTGGTCGAACGGGCTGGTGCGCATCTTCTCCTGGGCGATGGTTTTGCGCGAAGGCGGCATTCTCGATACGGCGCTCAATGCCGTGCTGCCGTTCAAGATCAACATCGATCTGATGTATTCCTATCCGGCCGTCATCATCGGCCTAGTGCACTCCTACGTGCCTTACATGGTGCTGACCTGCTACCTCACTTTGCAGGCGATCGACGACTCGCTGATCGAGGCCGGGCGCTCGCTCGGCGCCTCGCGGCTGCAGGTGCTGAAGCGGGTGATCATTCCGCTGTCGATGCCCGGCCTTGTGGCCGGCGCGGCACTCATCTTCGTGCCCGTCGTCGGTTCGTTCATGGAGCCGCGCATTCTCGGCGGGCGCACCGGTACCTTCTACGGCACGGTGATCGAGGACCAATTCGTGGCCGTGTTCAACTGGCCACTCGGTGCCGCTTTGTCCTTCATCTTGCTCGCCGTCGTGCTGGTCATCCTGGCGGTGGCGTCGCCGGTGCTGAGGAGGGCTGCCTAGATGAAGACCACCCGCATCCTCGAAGGCCTCGGCCGGTTCTACATCTTCCTGCTGCTCGCCTTCCTCTATCTGCCGATCATAATCATGGCGCTGATGTCGTTCAACGTCTCGCCCTTCTACCAATTGCCATTCGAGTGGACGACGGAATGGTATCAATCGCTGTGGCAAAACGACCAGCTGATCGCGGCGACATGGAATAGCCTCGAGATTGCAGTCATCACCACGCTCATCTCCGTGGTGCTGGGCACGGCGGCGTCGCTGGCGCTCTACCGCTATGATTTCCGCGGCAAGAAGTTTTTGCAGGCGCTGCTGTTTCCGCCGATCGCCATTCCGTGGCTGATCACCGGCACGGCGATGCTGATCTTCTTCTTCGGCGTCGGCATCGGCCGCGGCCTGTTCGCCATCCTGCTCGGCCATGTGGCGCTGGCGCTGCCCTATGTCATCGTCGTCGTCTCGGCCCGGCTGCAGACGTTTGCGCCGGAGCTGGAAGAGGCGGCGCGCTCGCTCGGCGCCAACCAGTGGCAGGTGACAGCGCGCGTCACACTGCCCTGGATCATGCCCGGCGTCATCGCCGGCGGGCTGTTTGCCTTCGCCGTGTCGTTCGACCAGTTCGTCGTCTCCTACTTCCTGGCGACGCCGGGGCAGACGACGCTGCCGGTCGAAATCTACGCCGCGATCCGCAAAGGTTTTACGCCCGAGATCAACGCGGTCTCGACCATTATCATTGTCGTGTCGATGGCGCTGATGCTGCTCACGGCGCGCTTCTTCAAATTCGGCGGAGAGAAATAATGGCCGGCGTGCAGGTATCAAACGTCTCCCGCAATTTCGGCGCACACAAGGCGCTGGATGATGTCTCCATCGATTTCGCCGATGGCGGTTTCTATGCGCTGCTCGGACCGTCGGGCAGCGGCAAGACCACGCTGCTTCGGCAAATCGCCGGCTTCGACTTTCCAGACTCTGGCCGCATTTCCATCGGTGGCGAAAGCGTGGAGCGCGTGCCGGTCGAGAAGCGGCGCATCGGCATGGTGTTCCAGAACTATGCGCTGTTTCCCAACATGAGCGTCGCCGACAACGTCGCCTTCGGCCTGTCGGTGCGCGGCGAGGCCAAGGCCATGATCGCCACGGAAGTGCAGCGCGCGCTCGACCTCGTGCAGCTCGGCAAGCTTGGCGAACGCAAGCCGCACCAGCTCTCCGGCGGTCAGCGCCAGCGCGTGGCTCTGGCGCGCGCCATCGTCACCAAGCCGCGCGTGCTGCTGCTCGACGAGCCGCTCGGCGCTCTCGACAAGGCGCTGCGTGTCGACATGCAGATCGAGCTCAAGCGCATCCAGCGCGAGATCGGCATCACCACCATCTTCGTCACCCACGACCAGGAAGAGGCGCTGACGATGAGCGACCGCATCGGCATTTTGCGCGACGGCAGGCTGGTCCAGGAGGGACCGCCCGAAGAGATCTACGACAAGCCGAAGAGCGAGTTCGCCGCCACCTTCCTCGGCGACGCCAACATTTTTCGTGGCGATGCGATCGGCAATGGTATCCGCCTGCCGGACGGCACAACGATCGCCGCCGGCATCGGCGACAGGGTTGCCGCCGGCGCCAAGGCCAGTTGCGCCGTGCGGCCCGAGCGCATCCGTATCGCCACCGATGCCGGAGCTTCGAGCGGCAATGCCAACACGCTGAAGGGGCAGGTCTCCAAGCGCATCTTCGCCGGCAACAACAGCACCTATTTCGTCGAACGCGCCGGCCAGACGCTGAAGGTGATCGTTCAGAATACCGGCAATGACCGGCTGGCCGAGGGCCAGGATGTGATGCTCAGCTGGTCGCCGGAAAGCACGGTTGTGATCGCCGCCAGTTGACCGCTTCAGCGGTTCTGATGGGAATTGATGGAGCGGACCTTGGCTGAAGGACCGGCCGTGGCGTTATATCCTGTCCTCGAGGAGGAACGGATGGCAGGCCAGGGTTTCGCGCCGGATGTGAAAGTTCGCACCAGCGAGTACCGGATCGGCTGCATCGGCGCCGGCATGATCATGGCCGAATGCCATCTCGCCGCCTATGCGCAGGCCGGATTTCCCGTGGTGGCAATCGCCTCGCGGACCAAGGCCAGCGCCGAGAAGGTGGCGACGCGCTGGAACATTGCGAGCGTTCACGACACGCCCGAGCAACTGATCGAGGACGAGCGGGTCGAGATCGTCGACCTTGCCTTTCCACCCGACCAGCAGCCGGCGCTGATCCGCCATGCGCTGAAGCAGAAGCACATCAAGGCGATCCTGGCGCAGAAGCCACTGGCTTTGTCGGTCGAGGAAGCGGTGAAGCTTCGCGACGAGGCGGCCAGGTCCGGCAAGATCCTCTCGGTTAACCAGAACATGCGCTACGACCAGTCGATGCGCGTCTTGAAGCAGATCATCGACAGCGGCGCGCTGGGCGAGATCGTCTTTGCTCAGATCGACATGCATGCAATCCCGCATTGGCAGACTTTCCTCGCGGACTACGACCGGCTGACGCTTGCCAATATGAGCGTGCACCATCTCGATGTGCTGCGCTTCCTGTTCGGCGATCCCTCGGAGATCACCACGCTGACGCGCAAGGACCCGCGCACGACATTCGACCACTCAGACGGCATCACGGTTTCGACGCTGCGCTTTCCCTCCGGTGTGCTCGCGGTGTCGCTGGAGGATGTCTGGTCCGGACCGCGCCAGCAAGGATACGAGGACGACCAGCACATCACCTGGCGCGTCGATGGCACCAAGGGCGTTGCCAAGGGCACCATCGGCTGGCCGAAGGGCGTGGCCTCGACACTGACCTATGCTTCGACCGAGACGACCGGCGGCAAGTGGGTTACCCCGAGCTGGGAGACGATGTGGTTCCCGCATGCTTTCATCGGCGTGATGGAACAATTGCAGCATGCGGTGAAGACCGGCACGCCGCCCGCGCTGTCGGTCGCCGCCAACGTCAAGACGATGGCGCTGGTCGAGGCGGGCTACCGCTCGATGGCGGAGGGCCGCACCGTCAAGCTGTCCGAGATTTCGATTGACTGAACATGTTGCCGCCCAAATAGCGTGGCGGCTGAATCGCTTACCGGGAGGAGCTCACATCATGATGCAGGCAGGGATCTTCACCGGCTATTTCCCCTATGAGCTCGCGGAGTCCGCCCGGCGCATCCGCGCGCTCGGCTTCAACACGGTGCAGCTCGATTTGCATTTCAGGGATATTGATCTCACGGCCGGGCAGATCACGAAAGACAAAGCAAGGACGGTGCGCGACACGTTCCGCGACCACAATCTGCCGGTCTGCTGTATCTCGGGCTACACCAACATCATCCACCCGGATAAAGCCGAGCGCGAGAAGCGCGTCGGCTACCTCAAGGAGATTATCCGCAACGCGCGCGACTTCGGCTCGCCCTATGTGATCTCCGAGACCGGCACCTACAACACAGAATCCGACTGGGTGCATCACCCCAGGAACAAGACCGAGGAGGGGTTCGAGGAATGCCGCAAGGTGATCTCGGATCTTGCCCAGACCGCCTATGACCATGGCGCAGTGTTCCTGCTCGAAACCTATGTCAACAATGTCGTCGGCTCGGTCGAGGAGACGGTGAAAATGTTCGCGCAGGTCGACCACCCCGGCCTTGGCCTTTTGATGGATCCGACCAACTATTTCGAGGCGCACAACATCGACCGCATGGATCAGGTGCTGAACCAGGTGTTCGACACGCTGACCGACAAGATCCGGATCGCGCATGCCAAGGATGTGAAGCGCTCCGGCAGTGACAAGACGGAGAAGCATGCCGATATCGGTGACGCGGACGCGCATGAGGGGCTGACCTTCCGTGGCGTCGGCGAGATCGAATTGCCGGCGCCCGGCTTGGGCTCACTGAACTATGATCTTTATCTCAAGCGGCTCAGCGAAAAGCACCCGAACATTCCTGTTATCATCGAGCATCTGACCGAGGACGACGTGCCGCGCGCGAAAACATTTCTCGACGGGAAATTCCGCGCCAACGGTCTCTGAGGCCCGGGCGGGAGGTGACGATGGCGGCCAAGACAAAGCGCGATTACAGCCTGGTCGGCGAGAGCACCCGCCGGGCCATCGAGACCGGGCTTGCTTCGGCCGAGTGGTATCATACCGACGTGCCGCGCAAGGCGATGAAGGAGCTGATGCAGCGCTCCGACGGGCCGGCGATCCGCGATACCATCATCTGGATCGCTGCGATCCTGGGCTCGGCCACCGGCATCGTCTGGTTCTGGGGGACGTGGTGGGTGGTGCCATTCCTGCTTGTCTATGGCGTGCTCTATGGTTCGTCGAGCGATTCGCGCTGGCATGAATGCGGCCATGGCACGGCTTTCCGCACGCGCTGGATGAACGATGTCGTTTACGAGATTGCCAGCTTCATGGTGGTGCGCAACCCGGTGCAATGGCGCTGGAGCCATGCCCGGCATCACACCGATACCGTCATCGTCGGGCGCGATGCCGAGATCGCCGTCATGCGGCCGCCAAACCTGATCAAGGCGGCGCTCGCCTTCACCGGCATTCTCGATTTCCGCTATTCGCTGCCGATCCTGGTGCGCCAGGCGTTCGGCAAGCTGTCTGACGATGAAAAGAGCTACATTCCGGAAAGCGAACAGGGCAAGGCCATCATGGCGGCGCGCTGGCATGTGGCCATCTATGCGGCGGCGATTGCCGCCGCGATCGCGCTAAAATCATGGCTGCCGTTGGTGTTGATCGGCCTGCCACGCCTCTATGGCAGCTGGCACATGGTGCTGACCGGACTGCTGCAGCATATCGGGCTGGCCGACAATGTCGTCGACCATCGGCTGAACACCCGCACCGTCTACATGAACCCGGTCAGCCGCTTCATCTACTGGAACATGAATTATCACGTCGAACATCACATGTTCCCGATGGTGCCCTATCATGCGCTGCCGAGGCTGCACGAACTGATCAAGCACGATCTGCCGGTGGCGAACCCGTCGATGTGGCATGCCTATCGCGAAGTCTGGCCGGTGCTTTTGAAGCAGCTGAGATACGAGGATTATTTCCTCAAGCGCGAATTGCCGCCGACGGCGCGGCCCTATCGGGGCGAGTTTCACGAGGTCGATATGTCGGCGGCGGAGTAGTCGTGCCTATGAACCCAGCTATCCGGCCTGCCTCGTGGCCGGTAAGGTGATCGGGAAAATCAATTCCAGCAACAGGGACATTAGATGAGCCGAAAGAGACCGACGGTGGCCGATTTACGCGCCATGAAGGGCAAGCGCCAGCTAACCATGCTGCGCGTGCTGACCATGGATGAGGCCGAGGCCGCCGAGCGGGCAGGGGTAGACATCGTCTCGGTGCCGCCGGAGCTGGTGCTCAACCCGCAATACCGCGATGCCGCGCCCAGCCTGTTCACCATGCCGGGCGAGAACTTTTACGAGATCGGCACGGCGGACGATTTCCTGCGCTGGGCGTTCAGGCTCTACAAGGCGGGCGCCGACGCGGTCTATTGCAGCGCCGGCTTCGCCACCGTGAAGCGGCTCGCCGACGATGCCATCCCCGTCATCGGCCATGTCGGCCTCATTCCGTCGCGTGCGACCTGGACCGGCGGCTTCAAGGCGGTCGGCAAGACCGCCGACACTGCCATGCAGATCTTCGAGGCGGTGAAACAATATGAAGCAGTCGGCGCGCTCGGCGCCGAGATCGAAGTGGTGCCGGTCGAGGTGGCGAAGGCGATCTCGGAGCGCACCTCGCTGATCATGCTGTCGATGGGAGCGGGCACCGGCTGCGATGCGCAATACCTGTTCGCCGACGACATACTCGGCCAGAACAGGGGCCACATGCCGCGCCATTCCAAGGTCTATCGCAATTTCGCAGCCGAATATGACCGCTTGCAAGCGGAGCGGGTGGCGGCGTTTTCCGAATATGTCGCCGACGTCAACAGCGGCGCTTATCCGGAAGACAAGCATGTGGTGCGCATGGACCCGACCGAGCTCAGCCAGTTCATGAAAAGGGTGGATGAAAAGGCCTGAACTCGCCGATCTGGCCTGGTCGCTGTTACGCCCGCCAACCGCCGTTGGCGAGCGAGGCGTAAAGCGGCTCGGCGTCCGGGCCGAGCGGCCTGTCTTCCCTGAGGCTTGCCACGTGCGCGCGCACCGCCGCATGGATGACTCCTGTCGCCGGCGCCAGCGTCAGGCCTTCGCGCAAATCGACCGCCTGTGCTGCCGCCATCAGCTCAAAGGCGATCAACCGTCTCCACAGGCCGATCATGCCGGCGCATTTCGTAACAGCGAGCAGCGTCTGCGTTGCATGGTCCTCGACGCCTTCCGAGACCGGCAGGAAGTCGAGCATCACGGGATTGGCCTTGTGGCGGATGGCGGCGAGGATCGCCGTGACTGTCTTTTGCAGCGGCACGAAGCCGGCGGACGCGCCGCCGATTGGCGACAAATATTTGGGCAGGCCGTTGCGGCCGGAGCCGGTGAGTTGGACGAAGCGTGCGGCCGTTGCGGCTGAGGCCTGCGCGATGGCGAGGCCAAGCGTCTCGAAAGCGAGTGCCATCGAGGCGGTGTGGAAATTGCCTGTCGACAAGACCAGATTGTCCTCTCCGAGTACCAGCGGATTGTCGGCGGCGGCGTTGAGCTCGATTTCTACCGCAAGCCTTGCATTGTCGATCGCCTGGATCAGCGCGCCGTGTATCGACGGCATGCAGCGGACCGAAAGCGGATCCTGCAAGGTGGTGGGCGGCGGTTGCTCGTCGCGGGCGAGCAGATCACGTAGCTCCTTTGCCGCAAGCTGCTGGCAGGCCGCCGGACGCGCCAGATGCAGGCGCGGATCGAGAATGGTGCGGTTGGCGCCAAGTGCCTCCATCGTCAGTGCGCCGGCTTGCTGCTGTTGTTCAAAGGCTGAGAGGGCATCAGCGAGCGCCAGCGCGCCGGCGCCCGTCGAGACCGCCGAAGCATTGATCAACGACAGTCCGTCTTTGGGCGCCAGGCTGACCGGCGCCAGCCGCGCCATCATCAACGCCTTTGCGGAAGGCATGCGCCGGCCTTGGTAGTCAGCCTCGCCCTCCGCAATCAGCGTGCGGGCTATCGCGGTCATCAGCAGCAGGTCGCCGGCGCCGATTGAACCTAGAGACGGCATCACAGGATGAACGCCCGCATTGAGCGCGTCGACAAGGGCGGTCAAAACAGCCGGCGAAATACCCGAACCGCCAACCGAGAACATCGCGGCACGCGCCAGCATGGTCGCCCGCACCGCCTCTTGCGGCAGCGGCTCGCCGACAGCGCCGCTGCGGCCTTCCAGCAGCTGGCGCTGGAAGGCACTGGCATCGCCTTCGACCGTGGTGCCGAGATTGGCGCCGAGCCCGGTGTTGAGGCCGTAAATCTGCTGGCCGGACGCGGCGGCCTGGTCAAGCACTTTGCGAGCTTTGTCGAGCCTCTCGATGACCGCAGGCCCG
Source organism: Mesorhizobium sp. P3_A2 (assembly GCF_056403115.1). Classification (NCBI taxonomy): domain Bacteria; kingdom Pseudomonadati; phylum Pseudomonadota; class Alphaproteobacteria; order Hyphomicrobiales; family Phyllobacteriaceae; genus Mesorhizobium; species Mesorhizobium sp. P3_A2. The sequence goes on along the minus strand of NZ_JBFUGC010000001.1, from coordinate 585,792 downwards.
ACCTCGACCTTGCGGCCGCCACGGGCGACGGCCGCGACATCCTCGACGCTGATGCCGGCGCCGCTGAGGACGAGCGCGCTCATGCGAAGCGCAGCCTCTGGCCAATGCCCTTGTCTGCGGCCTTGGCCAGCATTGCCTTGCCCAGCGCAATGTCGGACAGCGACAGGCCGCGATGCCAGAACAGGATCGTCTCGTCGTCGCTTTCGCGCCCGGCTTTCAGGCCGGCAGCGATCTGGCCGAGTTCGGCATGCAGCGTCTTTTCGCTCAGCCGCCCGGTCTCGACATGGGCGCGCAGCGAACCGAACTTGCCGCCCTTGCACTGGCCCCAATCGTCGACGACCATTTTCTGCATGATGTCGGTCAGCGACAGCTCCACCGCGCTCATCGTACCATAGGGCACGACGAAAGCGCCGGGCTTGATCCACTCGGTCTTGAGCAGCGGCTGCGGCTCCGAAAGCCGCGAGGCCTCGACGACGATGTCGGCGCCTTTCACGCAGCTCTCCCAGTCAGCGACCGCGGTGACCTTCTTGCCGAGATCGGCTGAAAGTTTGGCCGCAAAGCCGTCGCGGCTTTCCGGCCGGCGCGAATGGACGCGGATCTCGTCGAAATCGAAGAGATGATCGAGCAGGCGCACATTCCAGTAGGCGGTGCCGCGCGCGCCGATATGGGCAAGCACCTTCGAGTTCTTGCGCGCCAGATGCTTGGCGCCGATGGCGGTGACGGCGCCGGTGCGCATGTCGGTGATGACGGTGGCGTCGAGGATGGCGCGCGGCGTGCCGGTGCGCGGATCGAACAGGTTCAAAATGCCGAATTCCGAGGGCAGGCCGTGCAGATAATTGTCGACATAGTCGCCGACGATTTTCACGCCGGCCGCATCGAGCGGCGCGACGTAGCCACGCAGCACGTTGAAATGGCCGTGGAAGGAGGGATCAGGCTCGAGATGGACGCGCGGCTCGATCACCGTCTGGCCATTGCCTTGCGCGACCAGTCCGGCCTCGACGGCGGCGATGATTTCGCCGTCGGTCATCTCAAGGGCTTCGATATCGAGGGCATTGAGGTAGTCGATATAGATCGGCTTCATGCAGGTTCCTTGCCGCTAAGGCGCTAATCCATAACAGGCCGCGCGCCGACACGGAAGTTTGTTGGCTAGGCTCTGGACTGGGCCAGCCATATGCTGTTCAACGCGGTTCGTCATGACTGCCGTTCCCGACACCGAAGCCTCCACTGAGACCGCCAGCAATGCGCGGCGCGTGGCGCTGATCGTCGCCATCGCGTTTTTCATGCAGTTGCTGGATTCGACGATCATCTCGACCTCGCTGCCGCAGATGGGCCAATCCTTCGGCGTGCCGGCGGTGGCGATGAGCATCGGCATCACCGTCTATATGCTGACCATGGCGGTGTTCGTACCGCTGTCGGGCTGGCTTGCCGACCGCTTCGGGGCGCGCAACATCTTCCTGCTGGCGATCGTGCTGTTCACGCTGGCCTCGCTCGTCTGCGGCTTCTCGCAAAGTCTCCCTCAATTCGTCGCCGCCCGCGTCGTGCAGGGCCTGGGCAGTGCGCTGATGACGCCGGTCGGGCGCATTCTCGTTTTGCGCAATGCGCCGAAGTCGGAGCTGCTCAATGCCACGGCGCTGATCACCTGGCCGGCGCTGTTCGCGCCTGTCGTCGGGCCGGTGCTTGGCGGCTTCATCACCACCTATCTCTCCTGGCACTGGAATTTCTTCATCAACATCCCGCTTGGGCTGATCGGACTGACGCTGGTCGCCCGCTTCATTCCCGGCGACCGCGAGGCCGACCCCAAGCCGCTGGATTGGCCGGGATTTTTCCTGACATCGCTGGGACTTGCCCTTCTGCTCTATGGCCTCGAACGCATTGCGCATCCGGAAGACGGCGCCTTGCCGACCGTGCTGTTGATCGCGGCCGGGATCATCATCGGCTGGCTCGCGGCGCGGCATCTCCGGCGCGCACCGCATCCGCTGCTCGATCTCAGCGCATTCAATGTGCTGACCTTCGCCATCTCGACGCTCGCCGCCGGCACCATTTTTCGGGTGGCGATCAACGCCACGCCGTTCCTGCTGCCATTGCTGTTCCAGGTCGGCTTCGGGCTTTCGCCCGTCGATGCCGGGTTGATGATCCTGGCCTATTTCCTCGGCAATCTCGGCATGAAGACGGTGACGACGCCGACGCTCAGGCGTTTCGGTTTCCGCTCAGTTATGGTCGTCAACGGCCTGATCGCCTCGGCCTCGATCATGGCCTGCGCGGCGATCTCGCCTGAGACGCCGCAGGCGCTGGTCGTGGCGCTGATGCTGGTCGCCGGCCTGTCGCGCTCGATGCAGTTCACCGCGCTGAACACGCTGGCCTTCGCCGACATCGACGCGACGCAGCGCAGCTCGGCGGCGACGCTGTCGTCGATGCTGCAGCAGATAGCGATGCTGTTCGGCGTCGCGGTGGCGGCGGCGATCCTCAACCTGTCGCAGATCATGAGGGACCGGCCGGCGCTCGACCTCGTTGATTTTCGCATCGCCTTTGTTGTGATCGGCACCATCGGGCTGGTGGCGGCGTTGCGGTTCCTCGTGCTGCCGCCTGGTGCGGGCGCCGAGGTTTCCGGCCACTCGACGCAGGGTTGACGTTCACCCAAAAATTCAAAGTGTGGCAAAGGGATTAGCCGTGTTTGCTCACGCCTTGATTCATCCCCGCTTGCAGAATGATCCAAACGAAAGGAAACGTCATGGCCGCCACAAGACTTCTCAGCGATGCCGAGGTGGAGAAGATCCCAGCGGTGAAGGCAGTGTTCGACGACATCCGCGCCACCCGCAAGTCCGATTTCGTCAACAATTTCTGGCGCGGGCTGGCCAATGATCCACCCTTGCTGAAACGGACCTGGGAACAGGTGAAGGTGGTGATGGCCACGGAGAGCGCCATCGATCCGCTGACCAAGGAGATGATCTACATCGCCGTGTCGACCGCCAATGGTTGCTCCTACTGCGTCCATTCGCATACGGCCGCCGCTCGCGCCAAGGGCATGACCGATGCGCAGCACGGGGAGCTGGTGTCGATCATCGGGCTTGCCGGGCAGACCAACCATCTGGTGACGGCGATGCAGATTCCGGTCGATCCGGAGTTTGAGGTGAAGTAGGCTCTTCACCTTCTCCCCCTGTGGGAGAAGGTGTCGCCGAAGGCGACGGATGAGGGGTGCTCCAGGGAACGCCAACGTTTCACTCCGCTGGAACACCCCTCATCCGTCTCGGCGCTGCGCGCCGATCCACCTTCCCCCACAAGGGGGGAAGGCAAGGGCAGCGCCGCGCTATACCGGCCGATAAACCTTCTCGGCCGTGTTCCAGAAAATATCCCCCTCAGCCGCCGCCCCGTGCTTCGCCACTGCCGCGCGGTGCGCCTGGATCAGCTCGGCGTGGCTGGTCCAGAGTTTCTCGATCGGGAAGTTCGAGCCGAACATCAGGTGGTCGCTACCCAGAATGTCGATCGTATTGTCGACGATGTAGGCGATCAGATCCGGGTCGTTGCGGTGCACGAAGGTGCCGAGTCCCGACAGCTTGGCGTAAAAATTCGGCGCGGCTGACAGCGTGCGCAGGCCAGCTTTCCAGGCCTCGGTCGTCTCCGGCTCCATGCCGGTCAGCATGCCGGCATGGGTGAGGATGAAATTGGTCTGCGGGTTCTCGCCGACCAGCGTCAGCCCGTCCTTCATCTGGGCGGGGAAAAGCTGCAGGTCGAAAGACAGACCATAATCCTTCAGCCGCGCGACATTGGCGCGGATCTTGGGGTCGATGACCTGGTCGGCCGAGGCGGCGAAGCGGAAGGCCGGCGTCTCATGCCAGTGCAGCTGCATGCGCACGCCGCGCAGCAGCGGATACTTTTTCAACCGATCGATCTGCGGTCTGACATCGTCGACCGTCATGTCGGTATAGCCGACGATGGCGTGCGGCCAGCCGGTTTCATCAGCGGTCTTCTGCAGGAAGGCGACTTCTTTCTCGAAATCCTCCTTGGCCCAGTTGGTCTGGACATAGACGGCTTTCTCGACCCCGGCGCCTTTCTGGTCTTCGAGGAATTCGGTGATCGGATAGTCGCGGCGGATCGGCTCGTACGGCCCGAAGATGCGCGGCACCATCGGGCCGACAAGCCAGGGCTGGTCCTTTTGGCGCCAGATGTGGAAATGCGCGTCGATGGCTTTCTGCATCACGAGACCCTCTTCCAGATTGCCGCCGCGGCCGGAGCGGAGCGGGCAAGCGACAGGATGAAATCGGTGAGGCTGCTGAGCGACGAGCCGTCGATGAGATCGTCGAGGTCAGGCAGGATGGCGCGTAGCGCCGCCGTTGCCGGGTGGAACCGTGGATCGCCGGCGAGCGGTGTCGCCAGCGAGAGCCGGAAGGCACGGGCGCTCAGGCGGCGTATCGCGGTTTCGAGATCGGCATGGTCGCCGCGTTCCAGCGCATCCGACAGGATGACGACTGCAGCACCGCGCGCGAAGGCCGAGAAGCGCGGCACCGAGAGAAAGGCGAGCAGCGTCGGTCCCATGCGCGTGCCGCCATCCCAGTCGTCGACCAGTGCAGCGGCGCGCGCCAGCGCCTGGTCACGATCACGGATGCGCAGTGCCGAGGTGATGCGGGTCAGCCTCGTTCCGAAGGTGAAGATTTCCGCGCGGTCGGCGCTTTGCACGGCGGCGTGCGCAAGTTTGAGGTAGTCGGCCGTGTGCAATTTCATCGAGCCGGAGACGTCGATCAGGAGCAGCAGCTTGCGCGGCACGGTCTGGCGGCGGCGAAGCTGCGGCGAGGGGATGTCGCCATCGGCGCTGACGATTTCGCTGAGCGAACGTCTGAGGTCGAGCGTGCCGTGCGAACGCGTGCGTACTGTGCGGAAAGAGCGGCGGGCGGGCAAAGCGGAAGCGAGTTTGCGGCGGAAGGACCCAAGGCCATCGTCGTCGCGCTGGAAATCGCGGCTGCTCAGTTGTTCGATCGCCGACGACAGCTCGCCGCCTTTCTCCCGGCGCGTGGTCTGGCTCTCTTCCTCGCGGGTGCCGTGATCGTCCTTGATGCGCGTTTCCTCGTCCTCTTCGCCTTCGATCGAGGGTTTGGCGTCGCCATAGAAATGGCTGCGGAAATGCGCTTCGAATTCGCTGCGACGGTCGGGCGAGGGCGCGAGCGTCGCGAGCGCCGCCTCGCGGATGTCGGCCATCGAGCGCGGGCCGAGCAGGGTGACCGCCTGCATGAAGCTGGTGACCTGTTCGGGGGCGATGGCAAAGGCGTGGCGGCGTAGCAAGCGGGCGAAGCTGAGAAAAGGCGCTGCGGCGCGAGGCAAGCTCTCCTCGCCCCGTTTACGGGGAGAGGATGCCGGCAGGCAGGTGAGGGGCAGCGCTGACGTTCGAGGTTCGCGCCGCCCCTCATCCGCCCCTTCGGGGCACCTTCTCCCCGTGAACGGGGAGAAGGTGTTGTCGAAGTCCCGGCTCACGCCAGCGCCTCCTCGACAATCCGGCCAAGCTCCGGCGCGATCGCGGACAAATCCTCCTCGTCCTTGATCAGCACGCCAATGGCGCGGCGGAAGGCTTGCGGCCACGGGCTGCCGCCCTTCTCCAATATGGTGGCGGCGTTGGCCCATTCGAGCGCTTCTGAGATGCCGGGCGGCTTGGCGAGCGGCCGGGCGCGGATGGTCTGTACGGCGGCGGCCACGGCGTGAGCCGTTGCTTCGGCGACATCGCCGGCGCGCAGCATGATGATCTCGGCTTGGCGCTTTGCGTCGGGATAGCCGATCCAATGATAGACGCAGCGCCGCCTGAGCGCTTCCGCCAGCTCGCGGGTGCGGTTAGAGGTCAGGATAACGATCGGCTGCGCCTCGGCGCGAATGGTGCCGCGTTCTGGAATGCTGATCTGGAAGTCAGAGAGAAACTCCAGAAGCAGCGCTTCAAATTCATGATCCGAGCGGTCGATCTCGTCGACGAGAAGCACGCGATGCTCGGGCGCCCGCAGCACCTGCAGCAGCGGCCGCGCGATCAGGAAACGGTCGTTATAAATGTCGATTTCGTGCTCGCCGGCATGGCGGATGGCGAGCAGTTGGCGCTGGTAGTTCCATTCGTAGAGCGCATGCGCGGCGTCGATGCCTTCATAGCATTGCAGCCGCACCAACTCGCGTCCGAGTATCTGCGCAATCGCCTTCGCCGCTTCGGTCTTGCCGACACCGGGCGCGCCTTCGAGCAGCAGTGGTTTGCCCAGCCGGATGGCAAGGAAGATGGCGGTCGCGAGGCTGTCATCTGCGAGATAGCGCGAGGCAGCGAGCTGCGACGCCACCGCCTCCGGCGAGGTCGCGATGGTCTCGGCTGTCTGCTCGGGCATCTCGGTCCTCAGTTTGCCGCTTGCGCCTTCAGCGCCCGCAAGATCCGTTCCGGCGTGATCGGCAGCGCGTCGATGCGCACGCCGACGGCGTCGAAAACGGCATTGGCGACGGCCGGAATTTGCGGGTTGGCGCACATTTCGCCTGGACCCTTGGCGCCATAGGGGCCATCCGCCGACGGCCGCTCCAGCACGATGATCTCGGTCTGGGCGAGATCGCCGGGGCCCGGCATCAGATACTGGTTGAAGTCGGTGCCGCCATGGTCGCGGTTGGGATAATAGGGCTCGGTGGTCTCGTAGAGGGCATGGCTGATGCCCATCCAGGACCCGCCGACCAGTTGCTGCTCGACCATTTTCGGGTTCAGCGCACGGCCGATCTCGAAAATGTTCTTCACCGTCAGCACCGTCACCTCACCGGTCTCGTCGTCGACCTCGACTTCGGCCACCGTGCAGGCGTGGGCGTAGCAGGTCGACGGCTTCATCGCGCCGGTCTCCTTCTCGGGATAGGAGCGCGGGATCAGGAACATACCGCGTCCGGAGATGGAACGGCCGCGCTTGAAATGCGCCGACAGCGCGACATCGAAGATCGAAATCGACTTTTGCGGTGCGCCCTTGACCAGGATGTTGCCTTCGCCATCCGTCTCGAGGTCGGATGCATTGACCTCCAGTTCCTCCGCTGCCACTTCCAGCATCACCTGGCGGGCTTCCTTGGCCGCCTGGATGACGGCATTGCCGGCGCGGTGGGTGCCGCGCGAGGCGAAGGTGCCCATGCAGTGCGGACCGGTGTCGGTGTCGGCGGTGTCGATGATGACCCGGTCGGTCGGCACGCCGATGGTCTCGGCGCAGATCTGCGCCATGATCTGCTTCAGGCCCTGGCCGAGATCGACGGACGAGAGCGTGACCATGAAATTGCCGGTCGGTGTCGAATGCACCAGCGCCTGGGTCGGGTCGCCGCCGAGATTCATGCCGGTGGGGTAGTTGATCGCGGCGACGCCGCGTCCGCGCCGGATCGCCATCTCAAGCTCCCTTCGTATAAGAAGACATCGCCATGAATTTCTCCGCCACCGGCCAGTTGGCGGCGCGCGAGGCCTCCTGCATGCACTCGATCAGGGCTGCGCCTTCGGTCGGCTGGCGATGCGCCTTCATGTCACCGTCGCGGTAGGCGTTGATGAAGCGGAATTCGAGCGGATCCATGCCGATCAGCCGCGCCAACTTGTCCATCTGCACCTCCAGCGCAAAGTCGCCAATGGTGACGCCGAAGCCGCGCATGGCCGACGAGGGCGTGCGGTTGGTGTAGACGCAGTAGGTGTCGATCCAGACATTGGGGATCGTATAGGGCCCGGGATAGTGCGCCGCCCCCTTCTGCGCGCCATAGGGCGAGTGGCGCGAATAGGCGCCGGCATCGGTGTAACCCGTCACTTTGCGCGCGACGATGCGGCCATCCTTCATCACGCCGTCCTTGATGACGACCTTTTCGGCTGCCCGCGGGGACGAGATCTGCATTTCCTCCTCGCGGCTGTAGATAAAACAGACCGGTCGCCCGGTTAGTTTGGCGCCGAGGATGGCAATCGGCTCCACGATGACATCGACCTTGCCGCCAAAGCCGCCGCCGACCGTGCCGCCGACGAAATGCAGCTTCGAGCCCGGCATCTGCAGGATGATCGAGGCGTTGTCGAGGGTGAAGAACATCGCCTGCGTGTTGGTGTAGCAGGTGAAGCGGTCATTGCCCTCGGGCGCGACGATACAGCCGGTGGTCTCGGTCGGCGCATGCTCGATCGGCGAGGACTGGTAGCTCTGCTCGAGGATATGGTCGGCCTCGGCAAAGCCTGCCTCGACATCGCCGAAGCGCACCTTGCGGCATTTGCCGCTGTCGTAGAGATAATAGTTCTGACCGTGATACTCGTTGACGAGAGGCGCGCCGGGCTTCAGCGCCTCCTCCATATCGAAGACGGCCGGCAGCACTTCGTAGTCGACCTTGACCTTCGCTGCGGCCTCTTGCGCCGCACGATCCGTCTCGGCCAGCACCGCCACCACGGCCTCGCCCTTCCAGCGTACCTTGCCGTCGGCCAGAACCGTCTCGTCCTCCGGCCCGATCTGGATCAGGATCAGGATGGTGTAGACATTGTGCGGCACGTCCTTGGCCGTGAGGATTTTCACCACGCCCGGATGCTTCTCTGCCTCGGAGGTGTCGATGGAGCGGATGCGGGCATGATGGTGTGGGCTGCGCACCATTTTCAGGTGCAGCATGCCGGGGAAATTGCGGTCGGCGAAATAGGCGGTCTTGCCCGTGACATGCCCCGGCGAATCCAGCCGAGGCCTGGGCTGGCCGATCTCGTGCAGGCCGTCCTTGCGCTGGTCGGCGAAATAGCTCTTGCGCAGTTCCATTCTTTTGGTCCCCTCAGGCCGCGTTCTGCGAATTGGCGCGCGCCGCTGTCAGCACCGCCTGGATGATCGGTTCGTAGCCGGTGCAGCGGCAGATGTTGCCGGACAGCGCCTCGACGACGTCGTCGCGGCTGGGGTTGGGCGTGTGGTCGAGCAGCACCTTGGCCGCCATGATCATGCCCGGCGTGCAGAAGCCGCATTGCGTGGCGAAGGCGTCGAGGAAGGCGCGCTGCAGCGGATGCAAAACGCCGGCTTCGGCGAGGCCAGATGTCGTGGTGATGGCCGCCCCATTGCAGGTTTCGGCCAATGTCAGGCAAGAGAGCCGGAGCTCGCCGTCGATGACGACCGAACAGGCGCCGCACGTGCCCTGATGGCAGCCGCCTTTTGGCGAGGTGTCGCCGATCTTGTCGCGCAGCGCATGGAGCAGCGTCGTGCCGCCCTCGACGAATTCGGCCTTCTCGCTGCCGTTGAGCGTGAACTGAACCGGAACCTTTGCCATGTTTTCCTCCCAGCGCGCCTGCCCGATTGATCGGACAGACGCGCGCCCCCCTAGCGGTGGTTAAGTAAGCAGCAGACGGCCGAGATAGACCGGCAGAACCTCGGCGCGATACCAGGCGCTAGCGATCGGATCGGTGATTGGCGAAGTGCCTTCGCCTGCCGCAGCCAGCGCTGCTGCGATGCCGTCCCGGTCAAGCCGCTTGCCGATCAGCGCCTTTTCCGCCGCCCTGGCGCGCATCGGCCGGTCTGCCATGCAGCCGAGCGCTATCCGCGCCGAGGATATGGCGCCGTCGCCGGCCTGTTCGAGCGCGGCGGCGATGCTCAGCACCGAGACGCCCTTGGGCTTCACGCGCGACACTTTCAGGAAGCGGAAGCCCTCGGCCTTCGGCAGCGCGAAGCTGACTGAGGTGACGATGGCGTGGTTGTCGTCCCGCATGGCCAAGAAATCCCCAATCGGCAATTCCCCGTCATCGGTACCGACCGTCGCATCGAGCGCCAGCAGCGCGACCGCGAAATCGCCATAGGGCGCGGATGCAAACAAATTGCCTCCGACGGTCGCCATGTTGCGGATCGCCGGGCCGCCGACGGCGCGTGCGGCCTTGGTGAGCGTGGCTAACTCGGGATGGCGGGCGACGGCCGCCATCGTCACCGACGCACCGATGCGGGCCTTGCCGTCCGTGACCTTGATGGCCGAAAGCGCCGGATCGGTCGAGCGAACAAGACTGGAGACCGAAATGTCGCCTTCATTGGCGGCGCGTACGACCAGCGTGCCGCCGCCGAGATAACGGGTGCCGGCAGCTTTTAGCGCCGCATTGGCATCCCGAACGGTCGAAAAAGTCTGGAGGGCAAGTGCCATGGCAGGCTCCCAGGTTCAGCTTTGGCCGGCGAAATGGCTTTTCAGCGCATTGAAGCCGCCCTGGAAGACATTGGCGCCCATGCCGGCGGCAATCTTGTCGGCCTCTTCGGGCGCGGCGTCGAAGCTCGCTGTCCATTCGGCATAGGTGCGGTCGCCGTCGGTCACCCGGCGCAATTGCAGCGTCGCCGTGTGGTTGGTCAGCGGCTGCGGCGTTTCGAGGATGGAATAGCTGACGAGGAAATTCTCGTCGGAGAAATCGAGCAGCTTTTCACGAATGCGGGCGCCGCTGGCGAGCTCGAAATTGCGCACGCAGCCGATGGTGCCGGCGTCCTTGCCGTCCTCGATATGGCTTTCGACCATGCGTGGGTGCCAGCCCGGCAGGCCGTTGAAGTCGCGTATGCGCGCCCAGACCTTTTCGACCGGCGCGTCGATGACGCTGGAGATGGTGACATCAACCATATGCTCTTCCCCTACAAATCCAACATGTGGCGAGGGTAGGGCGGCAGCTGGCGCGGCGCTTATCAATGCGTCTCGCGTCCGTATCAAGGAGTCTGAAAAACAGCCGTTTCGCTCAGGCCATGGCCCGCGCCGCCTCGCGGTAAAGCGTCGGCGGCACGCCGACATGGTCGCGGAAGAAGCGCGAGAAATTGCCCTGGGTGGTGAAGCCGAGATTGCAGGCGACCGCGATCAGCGGCTCCTGCGACCACTGCAATTGCCGCACGGCTTCCTCCATGCGCAGCGTGTTCCAGTAGACATTGGGCGTCAGATTGGTCTGTTCCTTGAACAAAGCGAAGAAATGCGGCCGCGACAGGCCGACGCTGCGGGCGACATCGTCGAACGAAATACGTTCGCAGACATTGGCCTTCATCAGCTGGATTGCCTTGCGGACGCGGAAATCCTGCATGGTGTGGATGCGGATGCGTGCCTCCTGCGGCGCCGAGGCATCGGCGGCGTCGAGCACGGAATCGATGAAGCGCTCGATCTCGTAATTGGCGACGTCGTCGATGCTTTCATTGTCGCTCAGATGGTCGAGCAGATTGGCGGCGGCCTGGTGCAGCCAGGGTTCGAGCGTGATCGCGGCCTGCGCGAACAGCGGCGCTGACGAAGGCAGGTCGCGGCGCCGGCGCGCCCAGTCCGGGTCGATGTAGAAGGCCAGGAACAGGCCCGGCCTGCCGTTTTGCGACAGGACATGGCTGTGCGGCTGAAAGGAGTTGATGCCGGCGGCGGTGCCTGGACCCAGCCGCACCGTCTCGCGGCCGATGGTCATCTCGCCGGCCGTGCCTTCCAGCCAGATGATGATGTGGGCCTCGACATGAGCATGGGTGACGAAGTCGCTGGCGACATTCAGGACAGAAACATGTCCGAACCGGCCCCAATAGAGCCTGATCGCGTCCGTCATGGGTATATCCTCCCGCAGACGACTTGCCTCCCTTCGCCTGCATTGGGATTGTGCGGCTGAGTTCGGGCTCCCGTCAAGGCGCAGGGCGAAAGCAGCCGTGTGCTGCCATGCGCGGCAGCGGATTTTCAGACTGAGCGATAGGGTTTTGCCTTCTCCCACAAGGGAGAAGGGAAGAACCATCAAACCGAAGCCGTCATGCCGCCGTCGACATAGAGCGTGTGGCCGTTCACGAAGGACGATGCGTCCGACGCCAGGAACACGGCGGCGCCGATCAGCTCGTCGACATAGCCCCAGCGGCCGGCGGGCGTGCGCTTTTCCAGCCAGGCGGAGAATTCCTGGTTGTCGACCAGCGCCTGGTTCATTTCGGTGCGGAAGTAGCCGGGGGCGATGGCGTTGATCTGCAAGCCGTATTTCGCCCAGTCTGTGCACATGCCCCGGGTCAGGTTGCGGATCGCTCCCTTGGTTGCCGTATAGGGCGCGATGTTGGGTCGGGCGAGTTCGCTCTGCACCGAGCCGATGTTGATGATCTTGCCTTTTCCGCGCCCGATCATGTTGCGGGCGACCGCCTTGCCGGCATGGAAGGCGCCGGAGACATTGGTCTTGAACAGCCGCTCCCACTGCTCCTCGGGAAAATCCTCGAGCGGGGCGCGAAACTGGATGCCGGCATTGTTGATCAGGATGTCGATCGGACCGATCTCGGCCTCGATGCGGGCAACATCCGCATCGACGGCGCGAAAGTCCGTCACGTCGAAGGTCGAGGCGTGCGCCGTGAAGCCGGCATCGCGCAAACCTGTTACTGCGTTCGCGACCTTGCCGGCATCGCGGCCGTTGAGCACTACACTGGCACCATGCTCGGCAAGGCCGCGCCCCAATGCGAGGCCGATGCCTTGGCCGGAGCCGGTGATAAGCGCCAGCCGGCCGCTAAGGTCGAACAGCGATTTCGATGTCAAAGCAATGGTTTCCAGCCGAAGGTTTCAGTCATTGCGCCTGAAGTTGCGGATGCGGTCGAACAACACCGCAAGCAGGATGGCGCCGCCGATGAACACGCCTTGCCAGAAGGCATTGATGCCGAGCAGACCGAGGCTGTTGCGGATCACTTCTATGAGCGCGGCACCGACGATGGCGCCGAAGGCGGTGCCGACGCCACCGGCGAGATTGGCGCCGCCGATGACGGTGGCGGCGATCACCTGCAGCTCCATGCCGGTGCCGAGATTGGTGGTGACCGCACCCAGCCATCCGGTCTGGACGATGCCAGCAATGCCGGCCGCCAGCGCCGAGATCATATAGACGGCGACCTTGATCTGCTTGACGGGAACGCCGGTCAGCGTCGCCGCATGTTCATTGCCGCCAATGGCGAAGATGTGCCGGCCGAACTTGGTCCAGCGCAGCGTGAATCCGGTGATCAGCGCCAGAAGGATCATGTAGAGCACGGGATTGGCGATGCCGAACACCCAGGCGCCGCCGCCCAGCGCCAAAAGCTTGTCGTGATCCGGGCCGAACTGGAAGACGACGGTGTTGTTGGAGGCGACCATGGCAAGGCTGCGGGCGATCGACAGCATGCCGAGCGTCACCACAAAGGGTGGAAAGCCGAGGTAGGCGATCAATATGCCATTGAAGGCGCCGATGGCCAGCGCGGTGGCGATCGAGGCCAGGATGCCGACCTCGATCGAGTAGCCCGCATGCATGGTGACGGCCAGCACCATCGACGACAGGCACAGCACCGAGCCGACTGACAGGTCGATGCCGCCGGTGATGATGACGAAGGTCATGCCGAGCGCGATAATGGCGACGAAAGTGATGTTGCGGGTGATGTTATAGAGGTTTTTCTGAGTGGCGAAGGCGTCGGTGGCAAACGACAGGAAAATGCAGGCGAGGATGACGGCAATCACCACCCAGAAGGTCTGGCTGGCGAATATGCGCGAGAAGAAGCTGTGCTGTTTCTGCGCGATCGTCTGGTCAAGCGTGACTGCCATTGTCGACCTTTATCCCCTAATCAGACCTGTTCGATGGCGCCGGTGATCAGCCCGGTGACTTCCTCGGGCGAGCTGGATGCGATCCTCTTGTCGGCGACTTTCCTGCCGCGCCGCATGACGATGACGCGGTCGGCGACGTCGAAGACGTCAGGCATGCGGTGGCTGATCAGCACCACAGCGATGCCCTGGTCGCGCAGATGGCGGATCAGGTTCAGCACTTCGGCGACCTGGCGGACCGAAATCGCCGCCGTCGGCTCATCCATCAGCACGATCTTGGCCTGCGACAACATGGTGCGGGCGATGGCCACCGCCTGGCGCTGGCCGCCCGACATCTGCTTGACCAGGTCGCGCGGCCGCGTCTCCGATTTCAGTTCGGCAAAAATCTGCCCGGCGCGCTTGTACATGGCGGCATAATCGAGGATGCGGAACGGGCCGACGCCCCGGCGCAATTCGCGGCCGAGATAGACGTTTGCGGCAGCGGTCAGATTGTTGCACAGCGCCAGATCCTGGTGGACGATCTCGATGCCGTGCTGGCGCGCCTCCACCGGCTTGTGCAGGATCAGCTCCTTGCCATCCATCTGCATCGAGCCGTGGCTCGGGCGGAAATTGCCGGCGATCATCTTGACCAGCGTCGACTTGCCGGCGCCGTTGTCGCCCATCAGGCCGACGACCTGTCCCGGCTCGATGGACAACGAGACGTCGTTGACCGCCTGGATGGCGCCGAAATGTTTCGAGATGTTGGTGAGTTCGAGAACCGCCACCAGCCTTCTTGCCTCCCCGTGCTTTGGCCATCGGTTCCGCCCGCGGCCCACGCTTGCCCAGCTCCTCCCGGGACAGCGATGTTGAATTCCATTTACGCAAATGACTGCACGGGCGTCAATCGGCAGGCGGAATCTAAAAATCCGTTTTGTAGGACAAATACCATTGACGTTGGCCACAAGCCGATATTAGCTGGATGGCGGAGGAGTAACCTGCCGGCCCCATCCGGTTTGCCTATGGGATCAGCAGGGAACGCATCGGTGCTTGCCGGCCTTTTCGAATCCGGCTGACCGAAATGAAAATGCTTATCGACCTGGCCTGCCGACACGAGCGTTCGCATAACGATCCTCTGTCACCGCATCCGGGTTGGTTTGTGTGGCGGGCACGCCGTGTCCGTCTGTTTCCAAGGGAGGACTGATATGAGGAAAACAGTTTTGCTCGCCGCCGTCGCCGCCATGGCGCTGGGCGCCGGGCCGGCTTTGGCCAAGAAGCAGCTCGTCATCGTGGTGAAAGGTCTCGACAATCCGTTCTTCGAGGCAATCCACCAGGGCTGCGAGAAGTGGAACAAGGAAAACGCCAGTTCGGAATATGAATGCTTCTACACCGGCCCGGCGTCGACTTCCGACGAGGCCGGCGAGGCGCAGATCGTGCAGGACATGCTGAGCAAGGCCGACACGGTGGCGATGGCGATTTCGCCGTCCAACGCGCCGCTGATCGCGCAGACGATCAAGACCGCCAATCCGACGATCCCGATCATGACCGTGGACGCCGACCTGGCCAAGGAAGATGCAGCACTTCGCAAGACCTATCTCGGCACCGACAACTACCTGATGGGCAAGAAGATCGGTGAGTACATCAAGAAGGGCAAGCCGAACGGCGGCACGATCTGCACCATCGAAGGCAATCCTGCGGCCGACAACATCCTGCGCCGCGCGCAAGGCATGCGCGACGCGTTGTCGGGCAAGGAAGGCCTGGCGGCACTGGCCGGCGAAGGCGGCTGGACTGAAGTCGCCGGCTGCCCGGTGTTCACCAATGATGACGGTGCCAAGGGCGTGCAGGCGATGACCGACATCCTCGCCGCCAACCCGAAGCTCGATGCGTTCGGCATCATGGGCGGCTGGCCGCTGTTCGGCGCCCCGCAGCCCTATCGCGACCTGTTCGGGCCGCTCAAGGACCGCATCGCCAGCAATGATTTCGTCATCGGCGCCGCCGACACGATCGGCGACGAAGTGGCGATCGCCAAGGACGGCCTCGTCACCGCACTGGTTGGCCAGCGGCCGTTCGAAATGGGCTACAAGGCGCCGTCGGTGATGATCGACCTGATCGAAGGCAAGAAGGTCGACGATCCGGTGTTCACCGGCCTCGACGAATGCACCAAGGATACGGTCGACACCTGCATCCAGAAGTAATTTGCGATACCGGGGCGTCCTTTCGAGGGCGCCCCGTCACTTCCCTCAGGGACAAGGACTGGCAACATTGTCGGGGCGGCAGGCTCCGGCTTTGACGGGCTCATGCGTCTTGCTTTCGGCGAAGGGCACGGACAATTCCGGACGGTTTCCCTGCGACAGATTGCCGATGCCCAAGATGCCGGACGACAGACCAAGAAGGCAATCCGCCAGGACCGATGTGCCGGCCAGTCCGGTGGCCGCAACTGTTCGACGGCCGGATATGGCGTGGAGCCCCGGATCGAGCGTGCATGGATCGCTGGCCAGCGAAATCGGCCTCAGAATCGTGCGTGGCGACTATCCGCCGGGCGCCATCCTGCCAAACGAAGCCAAATGGGCGGAGATGTTCAACGTCAGCCGCTCGGCGGTGCGCGAAGCCATCAAAATGCTGATGGCCAAAAGCCTGCTGGCTTCACGGCCCAAGATCGGCAGCTGGGTCGAGCCGAGGGAACGCTGGAACCTGCTCGACCGCGATGTGCTAGCCTGGTATGCGACCGGCCCGGACCGGGAGGCGTTCCTGCGCACGGTGCAGGAGTTCCGTCACATCATCGAACCGGAGGCCAGCGCCTTTGCCGCGATGCGGCGCAGCGACGAGCAGATGGCCGAGATCAGCCAGGCCTGCCGGGAAATGGGCGAGGCGCTGAGCCTGCAGCAGCGTATCCGCGCCGATACGCGCTTTCATCTCACGATCCTACGCGCCTCCGGCAACGATCTTTTGGTGCCGCTCGGCGTGCTGATCGAATCGGCGCTCGACCATCTCTTCGTCTTCACGACCATACAGGTTGCCGACCAGCAGCACGCCCAGAAGCTGCACGAAGCGATCGAGAAGGCCATCCGCCTGCAGCGGCCGGACGCAGCGCGCAATGCGGTGCGAAAGTTGCTGGCCAATACGGATGAGGGGATCGGCAAGGCGCGGCGGGGAGCCAGCGCAATCTCCACCACACGGGGGGAGATCGGCTGATCAGATCGTCTGCTTCTTGCCGTCCTTGCTTGGCATGAGATCGACGCCGTTCACTTTGGCAATATGCGTCGCCAGCATCGGCACGAACTGCTCGGCCGGGCCGGTGGCATGGGCGCCGGCGAAGGAATTCTTGGTGGCGTTGCCCAGCGGGTTGGCGATGCCGGCCGCACCCGCCATCGATTCCAGATAGGTCAGGTCCTTGAAGGCGTTGGCAATGGTGAATTTATGCGCGTCGCGGTCACCCTCCAGCGTCCAGCGCATGAAGGTCTGGTAGAAGCCGCAATCCATGCGGCCGTTGCGGATGACGCTGTCGAAGCGCGGCGGCGAGATGCCGACCTTCTCAGCCAGCGCCAGCGCCTCGGAATAGATCGCGGCATAGCCCAGCGAGATGAAGTTGTTGAGCAATTTCATACGGTGGCCGTCGCCGGTATCGCCGATATGGACGATGCGCCCCGCCCAGGTTTCGATGACGGGCTTCACGCGCGCAAAGAGCGCGTCGGGCGCGCCGACCATGGCGTCGAGCGTACCTTCCCAGGCTTCCTTCGGAGTGCGGCTCAGCGGCGCATCGACAAAGTCGACGCCGATCTCCTTGAGTTCCGCCGCCAGCGCCACGGTCGAGACCGGATCGGAGGTCGAGCAGTCGACGACGACGGAGCCCTTCTTCAAGCCCTCCTTGAGGCCGCCGGGGCCGCGGATGATGGCTTCGACCTCGCGCGAACCGGTGACGCAGATGAAGACGATATCGGAAGCCGCCGCCACCTCGCGCGAAGTTGCCGCTTCCTTGGCGCCTCGGCCGATCAGGTCTTCCGCAGGCTTGCGGTTCTTGCGGCCGAGGAAGGTCAGGCCGTAGCCCTTGTCGACGATGTTCTTGGCGATGCCGTGCCCCATCAGGCCAAGGCCGATGAAGCCGATCTTTTCGCTCGCGGCGGTCGTGGTCATGTCTTGAAGTCCTGTTGCAATGATTGATACCTGGCGCCGCCGTTTGCCGGCGAGGGTGGTTGCGGAATGCCATATTGTCTGACAATACACAGGAATCCTAGGTATTGGAGGCGAAAATGACGAAGCGGATCATGTTCACCGGCGGCAGCGGCAAGGCCGGGCGCCATGTCGTGCAATATCTGGTCGAACAGGGCTGCCAGGTGCTGAACATCGACACCAAACCGCTCGACAATCCAAAGGTGCGCACGCTGATCACCGACATTACCGACAGCGGCCAGGTGTTCAACGCGCTGACGAGCTATATGGGCCTGCATGAATTCGACCCGTCGCTGCGCTCGCAGCCGGTCGATGCCGTTGTGCATTTCGCCGCCATCCCGCGCATCATGATCACGCCCGACAATGAGGTGTTCCGCATCAATGCGATGGGCACCTACAATGTCATCGAAGCGGCAGTGAAGCTCGGCATCAAGAAGGTGGTGATCGCATCCAGCGAGACGACTTATGGCGTGGTGTTCGCCAACGAACCGCGCGACCCCAAATATTTCCCGCTCGACGAAGAATACGACGTCGATCCGATGGACAGCTATGCGCTGTCCAAGGTCGTCAACGAACACACGGCGCGTGCCTTTGCGCAGCGCAACGGCACCGACATCTATGCGCTGCGCATCGGCAATGTCATCGAACCGCACGAATATTCGCTGTTTCCGAAGTGGTTTGCCGATCCGGGCTTCCGCAAGCGTATCGCCTGGAGCTATGTCGATGCCCGCGACCTCGGCCAAATCACGTTGCGTGCGGTGGAAAAGGACGGTCTCGGCTTTCAGGTGTTCAATGCCGCCAATGACGACACCTCTTCCGACCTGCCGACGGCCGAGCTGTTGAAGCGGTTTTACCCCAATGTGCCGGTCAAAGCGGAGCTCGGCGAATATGAGACGCTGCTCTCCAACCGCAAGGCCAGGGACATGCTCGGCTTCCGTCCCGAGCACAGCTGGCGCAAGTACGTCAAATAGGGCTGGCAAATAGGGCTTTGGGGGCAAGGTTGTAAGCTGATCTGTGCACAGCCGCAGGCTTTGCCGCCAACGCCCTTTCCTTTGCTTGACAGCTTCAAAAATCCGGACTTTGTGGACGCATGAGGGACGGAAAGCCGAATAAGGGAAAGAAGCCCAACAAGACGGCGGCGGCCGAACGCCCGGCGGTGCTTCGTCGGGCCGACGCAGCCCGAGTGCCTGGCTCTAGCGTGCATGCCTCGCTGGCCAGCGAAATCGGGCTTCGGATCGTGCGCGGCGATTATCCGCCGGGCACCATCCTGCCCAACGAAGCCAAGTGGTCGGAAACCTTCAACGTCAGCCGCTCGGCTGTGCGCGAAGCGATCAAGATGCTGATGGCCAAGAGCCTTTTGGCATCACGCCCCAAGATCGGCAGCTGGGTTGAACCCAGGGAGCGCTGGAACCTGCTCGATCGCGATGTGCTCGCCTGGTACGCGACCTCGCCCGACCGCGAAGTGTTCCTGAAAACGGTGCAGGAATTCCGCCACATCATCGAGCCGGAAGCGACCGCCTTTGCCGCCATGCGGCGCACCGAGGAGCAGATGGCCGAGATCAGCCAGGCCTGCCGCGAGATGGGCGAAGCGACCAGCCTGCAGGAGCGCACGCGCGCCGACACGCGCTTCCATCTCGCCATATTGCGTGCCTCCGGCAACGATCTGCTGGTGCCGCTCGGCGTGCTGATCGAATCCGCTTTCGATAACCTGTTCACTTTTACGACGCGCGAACTCGATGATCTGCAGCACGCACAGCAGCTGCACGAGGCGATCGAGAAGGCCATCCGGCTGCAGCGGCCGGAGGCGGCCCGCAATGCCGTGCGCAAGCTGCTCGCCAATACCGACGGCGTCATCAACACCAGGTAGGATGTGCTGATATTCAGGTGAGGCCGGCCTGCAAACGCCGGCTTTCTGCGCTTCCGGTGCTCACGTACTTCAGTACGCTCCGCTCCGGTTCTCGAAATCCAACGTTTTCGACTCGGCCTGACCTGAATCTCAACACATCCTTCGAGTGCTCAGTCGACTGGCGAAGTGGCCAGGTGCTGCCGGGTCAGCGCGATCAGCAATGCCTGGTCGCGGGCGGCGTGTTCGGGTGGGTTGACCACCGCGTCACCGTTGACGATCGCGCCCCAGAAGCCGCGCATCTCCTCGACAAAGGCTTCGCCGTAGCCGGCGCGCAGGTCCCTGGTCGATAGCGTATGGCCGTCCGACGTCTTGACCGTCAGCCGGGTCGGATGATGGTTGAGCCAAGGCGAGGGGAATTCGAGCTCGAGGCTGGCATCGTCGAAGAACAGCGTGATGCGCTCCTTGTAGTCGGCGAGCTTCGGCACGGTGAGATGCGTCATGGTCCACAGCGCCTGGCCGTCGAGCAGTTTCACCGCACCCTGGCCGCCATCGCCATTGGCGAAAATCTGCGCGCCGACGACCTCGCCATCCGGCACGCCGAGCGCGTCGAGCAGGCCGTGCACGGCATTCGCATCGTGAATCAAGGCGGAGCTGTAAGCGCCGGTAAATCCACGGAAAGCGAGATCGGTCAAAGGCTGGCCGATGGCGCGCTCGACCTGTTGTTTCTGCTTGCCTTGCGCAGCAGCAATCAGGTCCTTGGGAATGTCATTGCCTCTGACATAGCGCTGGTGGGCGATGAAGGGCCAGGCATCGGGGTCGTTGACCTCAACCGAGACGGACCGCAGCGTCTTTGCCGTGCCGGGCAGCGAGGCCAGCGCCAGCCGGTAGCTCGGATCGAAGCGCTTCATGTAGCCTACCTGCATGACCTTGCCGGCCTTGTCGCGTGCGGCAACGATCTCGGTGATCTCCTCCGGCGAGTAGCAGAGCGGCTTTTCGCAGAAGACATGCAGGCCGCGCTGGAGTCCGGCCAGCACCTGCTCGTGATGCAGCGGGTCGGGCGAGCCGACAACGACGGCGTCCAGACGCTGGTCGAACAGCTGCTCAGGCGTTTCGAAATTGGTGACGCCGTGGATATCAGTGACATACTGGCGCGAAATCCTCGACGGATCGGCGACGCCGACCAGTTCGAACAGATCGCCGAGCCGCAACAGGTTGGGAATATGCTCGATCTGCGAAATCATGCCGGCGCCGATGACACCGACCCGTATCCTGCTCATACAATCAATTCCTGCAAATGGAGTCTAAAACAGGTCACGGCGCCGCCGTTGGTCGATTGCCGATCTGCGCCAGCAGGCCGGCGATCTCCGCCTCGACCGCCTTCAAATCCTCACCGCCCGACATGATCGAAATCACCTCGTCACGCGAAATCTCCGACTTGGCGTAGGTGCCACGGTTGCGGCCGCGGTTGAGCAGCGTGAAAGTGTCGCCGACGGGGTAGGCGTGGTGGATGTTGTGGCTGATGAAGATCACCGCCAGCCCGCGCATGCGCGCCTCGATGATGAATTTCAGCACCATTGCCGCCTGATGCACGCCGAGCGCCGAAGTCGGCTCGTCGAGGATCAGCACTTTGGCGCCGAAATGCACGGCGCGCGCGATCGCTACCGACTGGCGCTCGCCGCCCGACAGCGTGCCGACGGCCTGCGTCGGGTCGCGCACGTCGATGCCGATATCGGCCATCGCCTGGCGGGCTATTGTGTTGGCGCGCTCCTTGTCGAAGCGCGAGAAGGGCAGGCGGCTCCTGGTCGGCTCGCGGCCGAGGAAGAAATTGCGGGTGATCGACATCAGCGAAATCATGCCAAGGTCCTGGAAGACCGTGGCGACACCGAGATCCTGCGCGTCGCGCGGGCTGCGGAAGGTCACAGGCTTGCCGTCGACAAAAATCTCGCCCTTGCTCGGCCGGTGCACGCCCGACAGAACCTTGATCAGTGTCGACTTCCCGGCGCCATTGTCACCCAGCAGGCAGTGCACCTCTCCGGGATAGACCTTGATGTCGATGTCCTGCAGCGCGCGCACTGAACCGAAATTGACGGACACACCGCGCAGTTCCATGGCTGGCTGAATGGCTTGGGTCATTTGCCGCCTCCGCGTCCAAGCGCCTTGAGGCGGATGTAGTTGTTGACCAGCACCGCCATCAGGATGACGATGCCGAGGAAGACTTTGAACCAGTCGGTGTCGATGCCGGTGTAGAAGATGCCCATCTGCACCAGGCCGAAGATCAGCGCGCCGAACAGCACGCCATAGACGGTGCCGTAGCCGCCGGTGAGCAGCACGCCGCCGATGACGGCTGCGATGATGGCCTCGAATTCTTTCAGCAGGCCGCGCGTGGTGTCGGCGGAGCCGGCCTCCATCACCTGGATGGTGGCAAGCAAGGTCGCGGCACAGGCGGTGTAGATGAACAGCGCGATCTTCACCCGTTCGACCGGCACGCCGACATTACGGGCGGCATTGAGGTCGCCGCCGGTGGCGAAGATCCAGTTGCCGTATTTGGTCTGGGTCAAGACATAACCGGCGAGCGCGGTCAGGCCGAGCCACCAGACGATCGACATCGGAATGCCGACGACGAAGGGAATGCCGTCGGTGCGGGTGGCGATCCAGCCTTGCGTGCCCATCCAGTGGAAGAAGCCGGTCAGGAGATGGCCGTTGAACAGGCCGGCGGTAGCCTGGTCCGGCGCGCCGTCAAGGATGTAGGGGATCTGCGTGCGGCCGGTGACGGCGCGGGTGATGCCGATCGACAGGCCGCGCAGGATGTAGAGCGAGGCCAGCGTGACGATGAAGGAGGGCAGGCGGGTCTTCACCACGATCAGGCCGTTGACGTAGCCGGTGAGGATGGCGACTGCGAAGGCGCAGGCGATGCCGCCCCACAGCGGCAGGCCCCAATATTTGACCGTCAGCCCGATGACGACGCCGGCGAAACCGACCATCGAGCCGACCGAGAGATCGAACTCGCCGGCAATGATGAGGAGGGCTGCGGCGGTGGCGATGATGCCGAGTTCGGCCGCCAGCGTCAGGAAGGTCATCGACCCCTGCAGCGAATAGAGGTTCGATGCTCCCGGCAGCAGGGCGAAGATGATGATGGTGGCGATCAGGCCGCCGGCCGCACCAGCTTCGGGCCGGCGCAGCCATTGCGTCAGCCGGCCGGTGCTGGCCAGCCGCTCATCGGCGCCGGCGGCGCGCTTCGACGTCATGCCGAAACGGTCCTTGACCGGCCCTTCTGAAGGTATCGCCTTGTCTTCCACGGCTGCCATTAGGCTCCCCAATCGCTCACTTCGCAATGTCGATGACTGCAGGGAAAGCGCCGTTGCGGCTTCCCCTGCAGAGATCGTTCAGGCCTTAGCGGATGCCGTCCTTGGCGAGCGCCAGGATGGCCTTGGCCTTGTCGGGCGAGTCGATGAACAGCGGGCCGGTATAGGCGTTGTTCTGCGGCCAGAAGCCGTGCGTGGCGTGCTCTACCAGATAGATCACCGGCAAATAGCCCATCAGATATTGCTGGGCGTCCATGCCGAAGCCCATTTCGCCGGCGACGACGGAATCCAGAACTTCGGGGCTGATATCGAACGTGTAGAGCTTGATCTTGCCGAACAGTTCCTTCTGGCGGAAGAACGGGATCAACGGGTTGGCGGCGGTGGCGCCGAGCGCAAACACGGCCTGGGTATCGGGATGCGCCGACAGATAGGCTTCGGTGCGGCGCTGGATGTCGGCCGGGTCGGGAGACACGGTCAGGACTTCAGTGCCGCCGCCGGAAGGCTTCAGCCCGTCATTCAAACCCTGGCAGCGCTGGTCGAGGCTCACATTGCCGACCTCGTGGTTGATGCAGACGACCTTGAGCGTGCCTTCCTTGGCCAGCCGCTCACCGGCCTTCTTGCCGGAATCATATTCGGAGACGGTGCCGACATACATGGTCGTCCCGAGCTCGGCGCCTTCCTTCTCGCCGGAATCGAGAACCACCATCGGGATGTTGGCGGCGAGACCCGCCTTGACCGATTTGCCGAGCGCATTGGCGTCGGCAATGGAGACGGCAATGCCGTCGGGATTGGTGGCGATGGCCGCATCGAGCAGGCGGGACTGCTCGACCACGTCGAAGACCTGCGGTGCGTAATATTCGACCTTGGCGCCGGTGAGTGCGGCCGCATCGTCGACGCCGCGCTTGACCACCGACCAGTAGGGATCGGAGGCCGAACCATGCACCACGAAGGTGATGCGGACATCCTTGGGGTCCTTGAGGCCAGCGGCATGCGCGACGCCCGCCAGCATACTCATCGAGACAAGCGCGCCGAGCGCCAGTTTCAGAACAGTCTTCATGTCATTCTCCCATTGTCGTTGCAGTTCCAATTCCCTCTTTGCGCCGCAGGCCGAAAGGATCGGCTTATAGCGCCGACCGGGTGGCCGCTTTGCGGGCCTTTGCCGGTGTCGATCTTCCAAGCCTTGCACGAAGCTCCTCGCGCAACGGCTTCATGCCGATGATGTCGATGTCCTGCGCGCCGAGCCAGTCGCGAAAACCCTGGTCGCGGAACAGCTCATATTCCTCGGTGCGGATATAGGCGGAGCGCGGCTCGATCAGCTCGAGCTCGCCCGGTGCGTTGAAATGCAGGCAGAAGAAGGTCAGGCCTTCACGCACGCCTTCGATCAGCGCCTTGTAGGCAGGCTCTATCGGCTTCGAACGCGGGCGGCCCCATGTCGTCTGGATGGCGGCGTCGAAGATGACAAAACCCTTGGCGCGGGCCTCGGCGACGCCGCGCTGGAAACCCTCCTCGGTGACGCCGACCAGATTGTCGTTGGGCGAATAGGCCGACAGTGTCTTGGTCAGCAGCACCGGCAGTCGGTATTCCAGCCCGAGCCTGATGTAGACGTCGCAGAACTCGGGCGACAGGGCCGCGCCCATATGGGCGTCGAGATGGGTGACGTCGATGCCGGCGCGATAGGCGGTGTCGATCTGGGCGCGCAGCTCGGTTTCGACCGCTTGCGGTGCCGCCTTGCGGCGGGTGGTTGCCACGTCGGGCCAGAAATAGCCGAACTCGTCGGTCAGGCCGGCCGCGCGCGACGGCGAGGTCAACGGCCGCCATTTGTAGTGCTGCTTTTCGCTGTTCAGCGTCAGGTGGACGCCGAGATCGAGGGCAGGGTTCGCGGTTGCCGCTTCGGCCATCTCGGGGAACCACGGGCACGGCACCATCACCGCGCCGGAGCTGCAGGCGCCCAGCCCGGTCAGTTCGAGGAAGGCGCTGTTGGCGCCATGGCACATGCCGACATCGTCTTCATGCAGCACAAGCTGTCGCCTTTGGGCATTCATCGGGGCAGTCATGAACGGCTACCGTCTTGCCGGCGCGCCGGTTGCGAGGGTCTTCCAAAGTGTGTCCCGTGCAGCATGGAACCGACCGTTTGCCCAACTGGACGCGATGGAACGCCCAAAGCCGGCTTTCCAACAGGGCCACTTCAACGAATTCGGATGGGTACGATTTTTCCGCTGGCCTGCATTGTGGAATGCCGATTTCATTCGCTATGCCCATATTCGGCGTCTACCCCCGTCCTCGCGTAGCCGGGATGGCTTGGTCCGATCGCGGCGGAGTGGTTCTTTCAAACAGCGCCGGCGAGCGTAGAGCTTTCACACCATCAAGCGATGTGGAGAGCTGCCATGTACACTGCCGGCGAGGAAGAGATCGAAGCCATTGCCAGGGTCATCCGCTCCGGCGCGCTGTTCCGTTATGGCGACAACAGCGAATGCAACCGCTTCGAGGCCCGCTATGCAAGGCATCTCGGCGTCGAGCATTTCGCGCTGGCCGCCAGCGGTACCTATGGCCTCGCTGCCGGCCTGATCGGTCTCGGCATCGGGCCGGGCGACGAAGTGCTGGTGCCGGCCCACACCTACATGGCGACGGCCACCGCCGTGCTGTCGGTTGGCGCCATTCCGGTCATTGTCGATATCGACGAGAGCCTGACCATCGATCCGGCAGCCTTGCGCGATGCCATCGGCCCGCGCACCAGGGCGGTCATCCCGGTGCATATGTGGGGCGCGGCCTGCAACATGAACGCGATCATGGACATCGCCAAGAAACGCGGCCTCAAGGTGCTGGAAGATGTCTGCCAGGGCATTGGCGGCAGCTATGAGGGCAGGAAGCTCGGCTCGATCGGGCATGCCGGCGCCTACTCCTTCAACTACTTCAAGAACATGACCTCGGGCGAGGGCGGCGGCATCGCCACCAGCGATCCGAAGGTAGCGGAGCGGGCGCGCTGCGCCATCGACCCCTGTCACTTCTACTGGCAGGGCCGCAATGACAGCATCAAGCCGTTCGCCGGCATCGGCGCGCGGGCCTCGGAACTGATGGGAGCCATGCTCAATGTCCAGCTCGACCGTCTCGACGGCATCATCGAGGCGATGCGGGCGGAGAAGAAGAAGGTGCTGGCCGGCACGCGCCATCTCGGCAATCTCGGCCTGACGCCATCGCCGATGAACAGCCCCGACGACGACTGCGCGGCGCAGGTGATGTATCTGCTGCCGAGCGAACAGTCGGCGCAAACCTTTTCCAAGACCATTCCGAGCGTCATTGCCGGCAAGACCGGCCGCCACAATTTTACCCAGTGGGACCAGGTGCTGATGCATGAGGGTGCGCATCACCCGGCGCTCAATCCCTACACGCTGCCGGAAAACAAGGGCCTGCGGCTCACCTATGCCGACGATCTCGGCAAGGGGTCGCTTGACATCCTCAACCGTACGGTGATGGTGGCGATGAACCCCGCGCATGGCGATGCCGAGATCGCCGACATGATCCACAACATCGACGCGGCGGCTCGCGTGGCACTGGAAAACGCCTCGCTGGACGATGTCGAGGTGCGCAAGGCCGCACCAGTGGACCTGCAGAAATTCGACAGCGTGAACTGAAGCGCGCCGCTCTGGACCGGCCTATTGCCGGTCCAGGCGCATGAAGGCGGCACGCAGCGCCAGCACCGCGCGCAGGATTTGGCGTTCATCCATCGCGGCATAGCCGAGCAGCAGGCCGTGCTCTGGCTCGCTCGAATGATAGTTGATCGAGATGCCTTGCACGTCGAGCCCTTCCTTGACCGCCGCGGCGACGACGTCGCTGTCCTTGTAGGGCCTGGTGAAACTGGCCAGCAGCTGCATGCCGGAATCGTTCTCGGTCACGGCTAGCCATTCGGACAGATGCTCTTGGCACAGCTTGACGAAATTGGCCTGCCGGCGCGCATAGAGCCGGCGCATGCGCTTCAGATGCGTGGCGAAATATCCCTGCGTGATGAAATCATTGACCGTCGCCTGCAGGATCAGCGGCGCGAACTGGCCGGTGATGGAGACGGCGCGGTCGAAGGGCACGGACAATTCGCGCGGGACGATGAGGTAGCCGATGCGCAGCGCCGGGATCAGCGTCTTGCCGAAGGAGCCGATATAGACGACGCGGTCGGCATGATCGAGGCCGCGCAAAGCCGGCACGGGCCGGCCACGAAAACGGTACTCGCCGTCATAATCGTCCTCGACGATCCAGGCGCCGTGGCGCTCGGCGATGTCGATCAGCTGCAGCCTCTCCTCGATGCGCATGATGGTACCGAACGGCCATTGGCAGGACGGCGTCACATAGATCAGCCGTGGCGGCGGCAGGTCGGGATCGGACAGGTGCCAGCCCTGCCTGTCGACCTTCAACGGCGCGAGCTGGGCGCCGCTGGCGAGGAAGGCGCTCTTGGCGCCGAGATAGCCGGGCTCCTCCATCCAGACATGGTCGCCTTCGTCCATCAGCACGCGCGAGGCGAGGTCGAGTGCGGCCTGCGCGCCGGTGACGATGATGACCTGGTCGGCGGTGCAGTTGATGCCGCGCGACAGGCTGATGGTCGAGGCGATGGCCTGGCGCAGACCGGGATGGCCGGCAAAGGAGAGATAGCCGAGCAGGTTCTCGTCGCGGCTGCGCGCATTGCGCACCAGAAGGCTCGACCAGATGGTGAAGGGGAAGGACGCCGTTTCCGGCACGCCGGGGTGGAAGTTGATGACGCCGGCGTTGCGCGGCGGCTGCGGGCCGTTGACGATGGTCTGGCCGCGCCGTGAGAGTTTCTGTGGAGCGGCGAGGCCGGCCCGCAGCGAGGCCGGCGGGCGCTTTTGCTGGATCGGCGCCACCCAGGTGCCGGATCCCGCGCGCGCCTCGATGAAGCCTTCGGCAAGCAACTGGTCGTAGGCGGCGATCACGGTGTTGCGGCCGACTTTCAAATCCTCGGCCAGAGAGCGGGTCGAGGGCAAAAGCGTGTTCTGCTGGATCTGTCCGTCGAGGATGAAGCGCCGCAAGGCGCCGTAGATCTGCCGGTGCATCGGCTCGTCCGAGGCGCGGTCGACCGACATGATGTCGAGGGAAAGGCGCATGTGGTCGGCCAAGCCTAGAGCCAGATGATTTCAGGTCGAACAGACCTGAAATCCTCTGGCTCTGAATCTAAGAGATGGAGCATGATGTCGTCCGAAAACCGCTTCACACTTTTCGGCATCATGCTCTAGTCTCCGACGAACCTGGCTGCGCGGGCGATCTTTTCTTCGTTGAGAAGGCAGACGGTGTCGAGCACCAGCCGCCTGGTTTCGGGATGGACCTCGCGGCTGTTCTTCAGCGCGCGATGCACGGTTGCGGCGCCGAGTTCCGCCTTTTGCGCAATCTCACGGATGGTGCAAAGCCGTTCCATACCGAGTGCCGCCTCGAATGCCATATCGCTCCTCCACCTGCATCAAGGCACGGCTTGCCGCCAGCCTCAAGCTGGAAACTCTGCGGCCGGAAACTCCGGGTCGAAAATCCGACCTCCCCAAACCGGTGCCGAGAATTGCGCGATCCGCGCCGCCAGGGGAGGACGGCGGCGCGGATCGCCGGGCGCTTTCGCGTCGCTACCCCTACCGAGGCGCGCGCCCAACCGGCCAACCACCAGCCCCCGGCGGTGGTCAGGCCATTTCTCGTGTTGCTACCTCAAACCCGGCCTTGCGGGCCGTGGTGAGAAGCGAAGCGTAACCCTTCGTGGCATAGGTCAAGGGATGCGCCTTGGCCGGATCCTGTTCGGCCTCGACGACGATCCAGCCTTCGTAGCCGCGTTTGGCGAGTGGCTGCAGCAGCGACAGGAAATCGACGGAACCGTCGCCGGGCACGGTGAAAATCCCCTCCATCACCGCAGCCATGAAACTCATGTCCTGGCGCCGCGCTTTTTCCAGCACGGCCGCGCGGACATCCTTGCAATGGAAATGCACGATGCGGTCGAGATGCCGGTTCAGGAGAGAGACCGGGTTACCGCCCGAAAACAGGCAATGGCCGGTGTCGAACAGCAGGCCGACGCTTTTGCCGGTCGCAGCCATCAGCCTGTCGACCTCGTCGTCGGTCTCGACGATGGTGCCCATGTGATGATGGAAAGCCATGCCGACGCCGAAGGCGGCCATACGGTCGGCGAGCTCAGTCAGCTTCTCGCCATAGGCGGCCCATTCATCGTCGGCCAGACGCGGGCGCTGCGAGATCGGGGCAAAGATACCGTCATGACGGCCGCGCGACGTGTCGGCATAGACGACAACCCTGGCGCCGAGGTCGCGCAGCAAGGTCAGATGCGGCGTGATGGCGGCGAATTCCTCGTCGACCGTGCGGTCGAGAATGCGGCCGTCATACCAGCCGGAGACGAGCTCCAGCCGATAGGACGACAGGATCGCTCCAAGCTCGTCGCTTCGCCTGGGAAATTTGCCGCCGAGTTCGGTGCCGCGATAGCCGGCCTGCCTGGTTTCCGACAGGCAGGTCTCGAGCGGCGTGTCGCCGCCGAGTTCGGGAACATCGTCATTGCTCCAGGTAATGGGATTGATGCCGATCTTGACCGTCATGCCGCCACTTTGCAGGCTTGGGGAAACGCAATGCCGAGGCTGGCAAACTGGAGGGAAAGAGGACCTGTCACTAGGTCCAGTTCAAGCGAATTTGGCGGAGCCAATTGTGAGACTAGTCCTGCTCCGGCCGACCGAAGGCGATGCGCAGTTCGTTCTTGGCATCCTCAAGCACTTTCCGGCGGGCCTGCGGGAGGTTCTTGCCGGCGCGGTTGATGTAGAAATTCAGCATCGACATCGCCGACTGGAACGGCTCGGCCTTGCGCCGGTCGCTGTGCTCGGCCGAGCGTTTGAGCGAAGCCGCGATCTTTTTGGCGTCGTCGGCTTCGAAGATGTGCTCCTCAAGGTCCATCGCATCGCTATGCTCGGTCACCTCGGCTGACCATTTTTTCTTCGCGGTCATGGCAAACTCCTTCCTGTCGCAAAACTCAGGCAGAGCGTTGCCGGTTCCCGAAAAAATCGCCTGGCTGCTGGAGCCACGGATCGGGGCCCTGTGGCGCTGCCCGTCGCCGCGAATGCGCCGATAGTGGCGGTGGTCGACTTCCCGGAACCGCGGACAGGAAACGCCTTGACCCCCATCGTCGCCAACCCGGCGAGCAACCCTGGCATCGACAGCTCCTATGCCTGGATGCGTCTCGCCATCTCGATCCTGCTGGCGACGATCGGCGCAGTCGGAATGTGGGCCGTCGTCGTGGTGCTGCCGGCCGTGCAGGCCGAGTTCGGCGTTGACCGCGCGGCGGCATCGATGCCTTACACCGCAACCATGGTGGGCTTTGCCGCCGGCAACGTGCTGGTCGGCCGCGCCATCGATCGCATGGGCTATTGGGTCCCGGCGCTGATCTCCTCGGTGGCACTCGCCGCCGGACTCCTGCTCGCGGCGGCGTCGACGTCGATCCTGCAATTTACCCTTGCCCAGGGGGTGCTGATCGGCCTTGGCTCATCGGTGATCTTCGGACCGTTGATCGCCGACATTTCGCACTGGTTCAACCGTCGACGCGGCGTCGCCGTCACGGCGGCGGCCGCGGGCAACTACCTCGCCGGAGCGCTCTGGCCAACCATCATGCCGACGCTGATCAAGGCGGAAGGCTGGCGCTTCACCTATGCCGCCATCGGCGTCTTTTGTCTGGTCACCATGATACCGCTGGTGCTGTTGCTGCGGCGCGGCGCTCCGGACGCGGCAGCGGCCGGCTCGCCGGGAAGCCGGCCTGTACAGCCGATTTCAATCTCGCCGGCGGCACTGCAAATGCTGCTGGTCATCGCCGGTCTCGGCTGCTGCGTGGCGATGTCGATGCCGCAGGTGCATATCGTCGCCTATTGCATGGATCTCGGCTACGGCATCGCGCATGGCGCCGACATGCTGTCGATCATGATGGCCGCGGGCGTTGTCAGCCGGCTCGCCTCCGGCTTTGTCGCCGACCGCATCGGCGGCGTGAAAACGCTGCTTATCGGTTCCGTGCTGCAATGCCTGTCGCTGCTGTTCTACATCCCGTTCGACGGGCTCGCCTCGCTCTATGTCGTGTCGCTGGTGTTCGGCCTGTCACAAGGCGGCATCGTGCCTTGCTATGCCATCATCGTGCGCGAATACCTGCCCGCCAAGGAGGCCGGTCAGCGTATCGGCATCGTCATGATGGCGACCATATTCGGCATGGCGATCGGTGGCTGGATGTCGGGATGGATCTACGACCTGACCGGCTCCTACGCCGCGGCCTTCCTCAACGGGATCGCGTGGAACCTGGTCAACGTGGCGGCCATCCTTCTGCTGATGTGGCGGGCCAGGCGCCCGGCCATGGTTACGGCCTGAGGGACTTCAGCCGGCGAAGCCGCAACCCGCCGTTGGCTTGACAATCGTCAGTTGCTGCGCGACGCCAAGCTGGCATGGCGTAGTGGGGAAGCCGGACAAACATGGCGACAGAGACGACGAGGTCGCAATCGCGCGCGGCGCAGAGGGCAGGACCGTGACCAAGCCGCGCTCGCGCCGCGGCGGCGGCCGCCCGACGATCGCCGATGTCGCGCGCAAGGCGGGCGTCGGCGCCATCACCGTGTCGCGGGCGCTTCGCGAACCCGACCGCGTCAGCCAGGATTTGCGCCGCCAGATCCAGGCCGCCGTCGACGAGCTCGGCTATGTGCCGGATCCCAATGCGCGGGCGCTGGCCTCGGCGCGTGCCGATGTGTTCGGCGTGCTGGTGCCGTCGCTCACCAACAACGTCTTCGCCGAAGTGGTGCGCGGCATCTATGACAGCCTGTCGGACGGCCCGTTCCGCGTCCAGCTCGGCAACACCCATTATTCCGGCCTCGAGGAGGAGCGTCTGCTGCAGGTGTTCGCACCGCAGCGTCCGGCGGCGCTGATCGTGGCCGGCATCGACCAGACGCCGACGTCGCGAAAACTGCTGGAGAATGCAGGCTGCCCGGTGGTGCAGGTGATGGAGACCGGGCCCGATCCGGTCGACATGCTGGTCGGCTTCTCGCATTTCGACGGCGGCAGGACAGCGACCGAGCATCTGATCGAGGCGGGCTACCGGCGGATCGGCTTCATCGGCGCACGCATGGACCCGCGCTCGCAGCGGCGCCTTGCCGGCTATCGCGCGGCAATGGAGAAGGCCGGCCTGTTCGACCCGCGGCTGATCACCACCACGCCGCTGTTGTCCAGCGTGACGCTCGGTCGCGAGCTGCTTCGCGATGCGCTGGCCAAGATGCCGGCGCTCGACGGCGTCTTCTGCAACAATGACGATATCGCGCTCGGCGTTTTGTTCGAATGCCATAGCGCCGCACTCGACGTGCCGAAGACAATCGGCATTGTCGGCTTCAACGACCTCGAGATGATGCAGGCGGCGTTCCCGCCGCTCACCAGCATCCGCACCCCTCGCTACGAAATCGGACGTCGGTCTGTTGCCATGGCGCTGGCGGCGATCGCCGGGCGAAGGCCTGAGCAGCGGGTTGTCGATCTCGGTTTCGAGCTCAAGCCCCGCGAGAGCACGGCACGCTGAACACGCATTGGCGACCCCAGCAAATGGTGCTTTACACAACGTCATGGTAGCGCTACCATTTTTATCAGGCAGGCGCTGTGACTGAGGAGCTACGCTTGTTTATTATACATAAGCAACAGCTCACGCTTGTTTATTATGTATAATATGCTAGGGTTTGGTTCTCGCCCGTGAAGCGGCGAGGGGGAGGGGATCGGGCCGGCTTCGGGCCCTTGAGACGTGTCGCCGGCAAGGCTGGAGGGCCTTCGCCAGGCGTGGAAATCACCACGACAAACAGCATCAAGCAGAACTGCAAACGGGAGGAATATCGATGATCAAGTCATTCGTTGGCGGCATCGTTGCCGCCACTGCATTCGTCATGTTGAATTCGTCGGCGATGGCCGACCCTGAAGTCGTCAAGGGACCAGCGGCCGAGCCCGAGTGCTTCGCGCCGTGGGCGGCCGATACTCAGTTCTTCAAATTCCCCAAGAAGGAAGGCCCATACCGCATCGCGCTCGCCAACGGCTATATCGCCAACACCTGGCGCATCCAGATGATCCAGACGGCCAAGGCCTATGCTGCGCAGAAGGACGTCGCGGCAAAGTTGAAGGAATTCAAGGTCGTATCGACCGGCGAGGATGTGCCGGCGCAAATCTCGGCGATCAACAACTTCATCGATTCCGGTTTTGACGCCATCGTCGTCAACGCGCAGAATCCGACCGCCTTCGGGCCGGTCATCAAGCGCGCCAAGGAAGCCGGCGTCGTGCTGGTCGCCTTCGACAACATCCTCGACACCAAGGACGCCATCAACGTCAACGTGGACCAGAAGGGTCTTGGCGCGCTGTGGGGCAAATGGCTGGTCGACCATATACCGGATGGCGGCAAGATACTTGAAGTGCGCGGCGTTGCCGGCACTTCGGTCGATACCGACCGCCACAACGGCATTCATGAGGTCTTCGACGCCTCGGGCAAGAAATGGGACGTCACCGAAGTCGCCGGCAAGTGGGATGATCCGACAGCGCAGAAGGTCACGGCTGACGCGATCGCCACCAATGGTCCGTTCGTCGGCATCACCGGCCAGGGCGGCGACACCGGCATCGTTCAGGCGATGATCGACGCCAAGCATGCATTCGTGCCGTTCGGCGGCGAAACCGAGAACGGCTTCCGCAAATTCTGCGCGGCGCATGCGGCGGACGGCCTGAAATGCTCCTCGGCCGGCACCGGCCCTGCCCAGGTCGCGGTCGCCATCAAGACGGCGATCGCCGCACTTGAGGGTCAGGTCGTACCGCAATCGGTCAAGCTGCCGCTCGCCATCGTCGAGGATCCGAACTTCAAGGAGGGCCAGGACTACTTCCCTGACCAGTCCGATAATTTCTTCGTCGGCAATTCCTTCCCGACCTGCGGCATCAATTTCACCGCGCAGGAAATCATGGGGCAGACCAAGGCGGACCAATAGGCTGCACATTCGGCGCCGCGGGATGCTCCGCGGCGCCGAACCACTTGCCATCTCAATCCATAAAACTGCCCCGGAGGGCTGATGGACGGTGCGGTTCCACTCTTTCGCATGGAAGGCATTTCCAAGCGCTATGGCGGCGTGCGTGCGCTGGAGAAGGCCGAACTTTCGGTCACATCAGGCAGCATCCACGCCATCCTCGGCGAAAACGGCGCCGGCAAATCGACGCTGATCAAGGTCATGGCCGGTGTGGTGGCGCCCGACGAGGGGTCCATGACGCTGGACGGGCGTGAGGTCAGCTTTGCCTCGCCGGCCGCGGCCAACCAGGCCGGGATCGTCTGCATCTTCCAGGAACTGTCGCTGGTCCCCGAACTCAGCGTCGCCGACAACATCGTCATTTCCGATCCGCCGACACGATTCGGCATGATCGACCGCAAGGCGCAGCGCCGCATCGCCGAAGAGGCGCTGGCACGCGCGGGTGCGGCCGACATCCATCCGCTGGCGCTGGTCAAGGATCTTCCCCTTTCAAGACGGCAGATGGTCGAGATCGCCAAGGCATTGGCCAGGAAGCCGCGCATCCTGATCCTCGACGAGGCAACGTCAGCGCTGGCTGCCGCCGATGTCGCCAAGATCTTCGCTGTGCTGAAGCGGTTGCGTGGGGAAGGGCTGGCACTGCTCTACATCTCGCACCGGATGAACGAGATCGCGGAGCTCGCTGACCAGTGCACGGTGTTTCGCAACGGCCGCAATGTCGCCAGCTATGTCGCCGGCTCCAAGAGCGACAATGAGGTCGTCGAGCTGATGATCGGGCGAGAATACAGTCATATTTTTCCGCCCAAGCCAGTGCGCCTGCCGGCTACTGCTGTCCCGGTGCTCGAAGCGCGCAACCTGTCGTGGACAGACCGGCTGGACAATGTCTCGCTGACCGTCGCGGCCGGCGAGGTGGTGGGTCTCGGGGGCCTCGACGGCCAGGGCCAGCGCGAGTTGCTGCTTGCCTTCTTCGGCGTGCTGCGCGGTCGCTCCGGAGAGATCCTGATCGATGGCAAGCCGGTGACGATCGCCAGTCCGGCGGCGGCGCGCGACGACCGGATCGGCATGGCGCTGATCCCCGAGGATCGCAAGACGGAAGGGTTGATGCTGCCGATGACGGTGCGCGAAAACCTCTCCTTCGCGGCTCTCGACCGGCTGTCCAAAGGCGGAATCATCGACCGCGCCGCCGAGCAGCGGCTGATCGACGACATGGTGGGGCTGCTGGCGATCAAGACGGCGGGCCTCGACATTCCGGTCGGCGCGCTGTCGGGCGGCAACCAGCAGAAGGTCGTCATCGCCAAATGGCTGATGCGCCAGCCGCGCATCATCCTGCTCAACGACCCGACGCGCGGCATCGATGTCGGCACCAAGCAGGAGCTGTATCAACTGATGCGCAAGCTTGCAGACGCGGGTGCCGCGATCCTGTTCTACTCGACCGACTATGACGAGCTGATCGGCTGCTGCGACCGGGTGCTGGTGCTCTATGACGGCGCGGTCAAGCGAGAGCTGGTCGGCGCCGAGCTCACCGAACGGGCGCTGATCGCCAGCGCGCTCAACATCCATGGCGGCGACGCCACCCCCAGGCACGGAGCGGACGCGTGAAGGATTGGCGCTACTGGCTTGCCGAACAACGCGGAACGCTGCTGGCGTTCGCCATCTTCATCCTCATGTTCGCGATCTACACCGCGAACCATCCGGCGGGATTTACCGCCAATGTCGTGCAGACGGCCTCCAACAAGGGCGTGTTGCTCGCCTTCGTCGCCATGGCGCAGACGCTGGTGGTGATCACCGCCGGCATCGACCTTTCCGTCGGCATGATCTTCACGCTGACCAATTGCCTCGCCTCCTGGCTGGTCATCGGCACCGGCCTCGAGACCGCCTTCGGCGTCATCGCCGTGCTCGGCACCGGGCTGTTGTGCGGCGCGATCAATGGCGCCATCGTCATCTACGGCCGACTGCAGCCGATCGTGGCCACCATCGCCACGGGTGCCGTCTATTTCGGCATCGCACTGCTGCTCAGGCCGTTCCCGGGCGGATCGGTCAATGAGGATCTGGCCGACGCGCTCACCGGGCGCCTCTTCGGCGTGGTGCCGGCAAGCCTGGTCGCGCTCTTCGCCGTGGTGCTGATCGTCTGGGTGCCGTTCAGCCGTTCGGTGCTTGGCCGTGCCGCTTACGCCGCAGGCTCATCTGAGACGGCGGCCTACATGTCAGGTGTGCCGATCCGGCGCGGCAAGTTCGCCGCCTACGCGCTTGCCGGCCTGCTGGCGGCGATCGGCGGGCTGTTCCTGACCTTCTTCACCTATACGGGCGACGCGGCCTATGCCAGCGGCAACGCCTACACGCTGTTCTCGATCGCCGCCGTCGTGCTGGGCGGCGTTTCGCTGTTCGGCGGCAAGGGCAGCGCCATCGGCGCCATCTTCGGCGCGCTCGCCTTCCGCACCATCGGCGACCTGCTGTTCGTCTTCGATTTCGACCCGCTCTGGCAGCCGCTGTTCCAGGGCGTTATCCTGCTGATCGCGGTCAGCGTCGGCGCCTTCGCCCTGTTTCGGGTCCGCAACCGGCTGGAGTGGTTCCTGTGAGCGAGACGACTATCGGCGGCATCGCCGGGCGCATGCCGAAATTCATCCGCCGCGCCGATCCGGCGGTGCTCACCGCCTTTGCCTGCATCGTGCTGTTGCTGTTTCTCGGCAGCCTCTATTCCAGAAGCTTCCTGTCACCGGAATATCTGTTGCAGCAGCTCAAGGTGGCGTCGTTCCTTGGTGTTATCGCCACCGGCATGATGCTGGTCATCCTGCTCGGCCAGATCGATCTGTCGGTGCCGTGGTCGGTGGCCGTCGGCGCCATGATGGCGGCCGCGGCCGCGGCCTATGGCCCGATCGGTGTGGCGCTGGCCATTCCGTTCGGCATCTTTTGCGGCGTGCTGATCGGCATCGTCAACGGCATCGGCGTCGCCTATCTGCGCATCCCCTCGATGATCATCACACTCGCCACCAACGCCGTCGCGCAAGGACTGATGGTCGTCTATACCGGTGGCTTCTCGCCACAGGATTCGGCCACCGGCGCCATGCGTTATCTTGCGACAGGTTTTGCCATTCCGGGCGTGCCCAACGCCGTCATCATCTGGGCGCTGATCGGCGCTGCGATGGTGCTCGTGCTGACCCGCACCAGCTTCGGCCGCAGCGTCTACGGCATCGGCAACCGCGAGCGTGCCGCCTATCTCTCCGGCATCGACACAAGGCGCGTGGTGATGATCGCCTTCGCCATATCGGGCGGGCTGTCCGCCTTCGGCGGCGTGCTTCTGGCGGGCTATGCCTCCAAGGCGGCGCAGTCGATGGGTGACGCCTATCTGCTGCCGTCGATCGCCGCCGTGGTGCTTGGCGGCACCTCGATCCTCGGTGGTCGCGGCTCCTATCTCGGCACCGTCGCCGGCGTGATCCTGATCACGCTCCTGCAGTCCATCCTGTCGGTCATGCAGATGCCCGAGGCCGGCCGGCAGATCATCTATGGCGTCGTCATCGTCGCCATGCTCCTGCTCTACGGCCGCGCGCCGGCAAGCCGCTGACCGTGGACGAAAAGACGGCACAGGCGCCAACGGGCGCTCCCGACCCGGTGCCTCGGGCCATCGTGGTGATGGGCGTCGCCGGCTGCGGCAAGTCGGCCGTCGGCAAGGCGCTGGCAGCAGCGGAAGGGGCCGTCTTTGTCGAAGGCGACAGGCTGCACCCACCCGAAAACGTCGCGCGCATGGCGAGCGGCGAGCCGCTCACCGATCAGCTTCGCGAAGGTTGGCTCGATGCCATTGGCGAGCGGATCGCGGACCTTGCCGGCAGCGGCCAGGGCGTGGTCGCCACCTGCTCGGCGCTGAAGCGCAGCTATCGCGATCGCCTGCGCGGCTTCTGCCGGGATATCGTGTTCGTCTATCTGGAGATCGATCGAGCCACCGCCAAGCGGCGCGTCGCCACCCGCAAGGGGCATTTCATGCCGGCAAGCCTGGTCGATAGCCAGTTCGCCATCCTTGAGCCGCCTGGCGCCGACGAGCAGGCACAAACGGTCGACGCCACGCTTCCGGTGGCCGACATCGTTAGCGCCGTTGGCAGCCTGCTGGCCGGCGCAAAATCATGAACCACCCTCATCGGGCAAGGCGTTTTCCGGCCGTTCGGTGAACCGGTCGGCGCCGGACCAGATCATCATTTGCTCGGGGTAGAGTTTCAGCGCCTCCAGCAAGCGGTCGCGCTTGAGCAGGACGTACTCGGCCTGCAATGCCATGTTCTTGGCGCCGCCGGTCCTTGTCGTGGGCTCAGCGGTTCCCGCCGGGGTCGGCACCAGTTCGGGACTCAGGACGGCGCGGTACTGGCGGAACGGATCGGTCTCGAAGGTCGACATGGAAAACAGCGCCGCCTTGCCTCTGGCGGCGAAATTCGTCGGTGCCGAGGCGAGGTGGGTCCAGCCGCTCTCGCCGATCCCGACTTCGGTGAATGTCGAACCGGCATGCACGGTGTTGGTCACCAGCACGACGCCGTTGTTGCCAAGGATCTTCTGGATCCGGCCGGTGACCTGGTAGGCGTCGCTGCGATCGAAGACGATCCGGCTTTTCAGGAAACGATTCTCGACCCGGACCATCGGTGGATTCAGGAAGCGCAGGCCGAAGGTCGAGTCGGAGATGCCGTGAGCGCTGACGCTGAGCTGGTGCGCCTCGATGCCGGCTTCATAGAGAGCGCGCTTGCCGATGATGGTCTGGGCAGTGAATTGATCGCACCAGATGATGGCGCCGTGGCCGCGCTTAAGCGCCGCTTGCAGGCCCTCCAGGCCCTCAAGCCGGATATCGGGTGACCAGCGGCGGCCGACGAGATGCGCGGCAAGCAGCAATCGCCTGCGGTGGTTGGCGTAGAGCAAGGCCCTGAACTGCTTTTGCGCATCGATGCCGTTGCCGAGCACCGCGCGCGTCGCGGCGGCGTAGCGCACGAAGTCCTTGCGGATATGGCGCTTGAGGCGCAGCCCCGATACGCGGCTGCAGATCGCTGCCCACCAGCTGACCGGCAGCAATGCCGCGACGCCGAGATAGAAGGCGGCCAGCACCAGCTCGCGAAAATCCCTGTTGTTGAAGGTACGCAACTTGCCGGGGCGAACCAGCTTGCGGCTGAAGAAGCGCACATGCTCGGCCCGCTCGGGCACCAGGAGATCGGCGATGATTTCAGTATGGTAAATGACGGCGGACGACGGTGTCCGGTCGGCTTTCCGGGATTTTCCCAACCACGGCAGCCTCATCCGATCGGTGTCCACCTGTTCTTGCGCGTCCGAAAATCGCTTTACTGCGTCTGCCACAGGCGCGCAATCGGCGCCGGCAGGACACGGTGATCACCATTCAGGGTTCGAACTTATCTATATCTGCGACGTCAGTTCGACCGGAAAATCGTCATTGTCGGCATCGCGCATGGCGGCGAGGCTTCTGTTGTCCAGCACCTCGGCGATTGCCTGCCGCACCTCCAGCATCATGTGCCGGACCTGGCAGGTCGCCTCGTCGCAATCCTCGCAGCGCTGGTACTGGGTGCGGCTGGCGCAAGGGATGGGCGCCAGCGGCCCGTCAAGCACGCGTACGACGTGGCCGATCTTGATCTCGGAGGCAGGCCGGGCGAGGCGATAGCCGCCTTCCTTGCCCTTGCGGCTGAGGACGAAACCGGCATTGCGCAACTCGCCCAGAATGGCATCCAGGAATTTCTTCGGGATGTTGTTGGCGACCGCAATGTCGTTGACGAATGCAAGCTGGCCGACCGGCAGGCCGGAAAGATGCACGAGGGCCTTGAGGCCGTATTTGCCTTTTTTGGTAAGCATGCCCGATTCAGTTCATGAAAACCCCAACCACCCGCATCTGGCGGTTGTTTGTGTGCAAATCATGACGTTTCGCCTGAACAACCCGGTTTCGCGTAGAACAAGCCGCCCGGTTGAGAGGTTAGGCACATAGGCGTTGATTCTTTGTAACGTTTTTCACATATGCCGCCGGATTCTGCCGGGTAGCAGTCTCTAGGCGCGCGAAAAAGAAAAAGCCGGCAAAGAGCCGGCTTTTTCTGTTCAGTTTTTCGGTCGGATGCTGCCGATGTCAGCGGCTGCCATAGGTCTGGTCGAGCAGGCCGCCGGCGGCGAAGTGTTCCTTCTGCACCTTGTCCCAGCCGCCGAAGACGTCTTCCACCGTCAGCAGGCGGACATCGGGGAAGTCAGCCTTGTATTTGGCCGCGACTTCAGCATTGCGGATCCTCAGGCCATTTTCAGCCGCAATATTCTGGCCCTCCGGCGTGTAGAGGAAGTCGAGATAGGATTTAGCCAGATCGCGCGTGCCGTGCTCGTCGGCGACCTTGTCAACGATGGCCACCGGGAATTCGGCGAGCAGGCTGACAGTTGGCGTGACCTGCTCGAACTTGTCGTCGCCATACTCCTTGCGGATGCCGCGCGTTTCCGACTCGAAGGTGATCAGCACGTCGCCGATCTCGCGCTGGACGAAGGTCGTGGTGGCGGCGCGGCCGCCCGTATCGAAAATCGGCACATTGTTGAACAGCTTGGTGACGAACTCCTTCACCTTGGCGTCGTCGCCCTTGAACGCCTCCTTGGCGTAGGCGGTCGCCGCCAGATAGGTGTAGCGCGCATTGCCCGAGGTTTTCGGGTTGGGGAAGATCACCTGCACGTCGTCGCGCACGAGGTCGTTCCAGTCCTTGATGTGCTTGGGGTTGCCCGCGCGGACGAGAAACGAAGGCAGCGAATAGAAAGGCGAGGCGTTGTCGGGGAAATCCTTCTGCCAGTCGGCGGAGACGAGGCCCTTCTTGACCAGGAAGTCGATGTCGGTGACCTGGTTGAAGGTGACGACGTCAGCGCCAAGACCTTCGGCAATGGCGCGCGCCTGGGCAGAAGTACCGGCATGCGACTGGTCGACGGTGACGCCGGGATGACCGGCGATGAAAGCCTTGTTCACCTGAACGAACAGCTCGCGCCCGACATCATAGGAAGCGTTGAGCAATTTGTCGGCCGACCAGGCCTGCGAGGCGGCGAGGAACAGACCGGTGGCAGTGGCGACGCTGAGGAAAAATCGCTTCATGAAAAAGGGGCTCCTTGGGAATGCCGGTTCGAATGCACCGATATAACGCGCCAACATAATGGGACCATGTCCAGCGCGACCAGACACGGGGACGCTGCCTGCCATCCAGCGGTGAGAAAAAGTATTGCTGAAACAGCCGGTTGGTAGGATTTCCTTCCAATGCGTCGCAGAATGATTGCATCTTGCCGTTTTGGCATATACATATGGCATATACAAGGACGCGCAGCCATGCCGCAACACCGCCATTCAACGCCGCCGAGGGAAGCGAAGCTCTTTCGCAACAACCGCAGCCAGGCGGTGCGCATTCCCGTCGAGTTCGAGCTTCCCGGCGAAAAAGTCCTGATCAGCCGCGACGGCGACCGTCTGATCATCGAGCCGGTCCGCAAACTCGGCCTCACGGCACTGCTCGCCCAATGGGCGAAAGAGCCGCCGCTTGGTCCTGAAGACGACTTTCCCGAGATCCATGATGTGCCCGTCAGGCCCGAGGACATCTTCTGATGCGGTTCATGCTCGACACCAACATCATCAGCGACATGATCCGAAATCCGGCTGGCAAAGCCGCCGGTGCGGCGGCTCGCGAGGGAGACGGCGCCCTGTGCACCAGCATCGTCGTTGCCTCGGAGCTGCGTTATGGTTGCGCCCGCAAGGGATCGGCCAAGCTGCTCGCCAAGGTCGAGGAATTGCTGGCCGAGTTACCTGTGCTGCCGCTCGATGTGCCGGTGGATAGCGAATACGGCGCACTTCGGGCCGAACTGGAGGCCCGGGGCCAGCCGATCGGCCACAATGACCTTTTCATTGCTTCCCACGCCTGTGCGCTGGGGATCACGCTGGTAACAGCCAATACCGGCGAGTTCAGCCGGATTAAGGGCCTTAAGGTCGAGAACTGGCTGGGGTAGCAACTGATCGAGGATTAGACGTCGAGGACTATGCCGCCGGGAAAAGCTTCCAGCGCCGCGGTCTGAACGCCACCCGGCTCTTCTGCGCCGCCGGATGGTCGACCGGGAGTTCGATTTCGACCCGCTGGCGTTCGCCGCCAATTTCGAGTTCGACGCGCCTGGTGCCGGCGACGCGGCGGCTGGCGGCGACGGTGCCGGCAATGCAGCCGCTGCAGCCGTCGAGCAGTTCGACATCGTGCGGGCGGAAGTAGAGGACTGCCTCGCCACTCGGCGCATGCGGCGCGGACAGCCCGATCGGTCGGTCGGCGATCCAGACCTGGCCGTCCTCGACCTTTACGGGAAGCGTGCTTGATTCACCGATGAAGGAGTAGACGAAGGGTGAGTTCGGCGTGTCGTAGATCTCGTCGGCGGAGCCGACCTGCTCGATGCGGCCCTGGCTCATCACCACGACGCGGTCGGCAAGCTCGAGCGCCTCTTCCTGGTCGTGGGTGACGAAGACGGTAGTGTGGCCGGTACGGTCGTGGATCTCGCGCAGCCAGCGGCGCAGTTCCCTGCGCACCTGCGCGTCAAGTGCTCCGAACGGCTCGTCGAGCAACAGCACCTTGGGCTCGATCGCCATGGCGCGGGCAAGCGCCACGCGCTGGCGCTGGCCGCCGGAGAGCTGAGCGGGATAGCGCTTTTCCAGCCCGGAAAGCTGGACGAGGTCGAGCAATTCTGAGGCGCGGCGGCGGATTTCCGCCGCCGGCGGCCGCGACGGCCCATGCCGGACCTTCAAGCCAAAGCCGATATTGTCGGCGACCGTCATGTGCCGGAACAGCGCATAGTGCTGGAAGACGAAGCCGACATTGCGCTCCTGGATCGACTTCTGCGAGGCGTCGTCGTCGCCGAAGAAGATCTTTCCGAGCGTCGGCCGTTCAAGCCCGGCAATCAATCTGAGCAGTGTCGTCTTGCCGGAACCCGACGGCCCCAGCAGCGCGATCAGCTCACCTGACTTGATGTCAAGCGATACGTCATGGAGGGCCGGGAACCGGTCAAACTCCTTGCGCACGTTGGCAACGCGAACTTCCATGAAAATCCCTCAATAATTTGATGCATGTCGTTATCCCAAAACCGGTTCCCACTTTTGGGCGACATCCATTAGTCAGTGTCCGCGCGTCGCGGCGATCTCGGCGCCGTAGCGCATCTCGAGAAGTGTTTTCAAGACCAGCGTCACCAAAGCCAGGCCGGCAAGCAGCGAAGCGACGGCAAAGGCGCCGACGGCGTTGTACTCGTTGTAGAGGATTTCGACATGCAGCGGCATGGTGTTGGTCAGCCCGCGTATGTGACCGGAGACGACCGAGACCGCGCCGAATTCGCCCATCGAGCGGGCGTTGCACAGAAGCACGCCGTAGAGCAATCCCCATTTGACGTTGGGCAGCGTCACATACCAGAAAGTCTGCCAGCCATTGGCGCCGAGCGAGAGCGCCGCCTCCTCATCGCCATTGCCCTGTTCCTGCATCAGCGGGATCAGTTCGCGTGCGACGAAAGGGAAGGTGACGAAGACGGTGGCCAACACGATGCCGGGCACGGCGAACAGGATCTGGATGCCATGCGCCTTCAGCCATTCGCCGAGCAGCCCCTGAGCGCCGAACAAAAGCACGTAGACCAGGCCTGAGATGACGGGCGAGACGGAGAAGGGCAGGTCGATCAGCGTGGTCAGGAACGCCTTGCCCTTGAACTCGAACTTGGCGATCGCCCAGGCGGCGGAGATGCCGAAGACGACGTTGAGCGGCACGGCGATCGCCGCCACCAGCAGGGTCAGTCGGATCGCCGAACGCGTATCGGGATTGGACAGCGATTCCGTATAGGCGCCGAGGCCTTTGGCCAGCGCCTCGTGAAAGACGATGATCAGCGGCAGGAGCACGAAGATGACGAGGAAGGCGAAGGCCACCGCCATCAGCAGCAGCCGCACCGGCAGGCTTTCGGTCACTGCAGCTGACTGGCTCTCGTGATGCGGCTCGTAGGATTTGATTTCGGGATCAGCCATAGCGCTTACGACTCCATGACTGCGCCAGGTTGATGACCAGCAGCATCAGGAACGACAGCAACAGCATGATCGCGGCGATCGCGGTCGCCGCCGGATAGTTGTACTCCTCCAGCCGGATGACGATCAGAAGCGGCGCGATCTCCGACTTGTAGGGCAGGTTGCCGGCGATAAAGATGACCGAGCCGTATTCGCCAACGCCGCGGGCGAAGGCCAGTGAAAAGCCGGTGATGATTGCCGGCGCCAGTCCCGGAAACAGGATGCGGGTGATGATCTGGAAGCGGTTGGCGCCAAGCGTGGCGGCTGCCTCCTCCACTTCCTTGTCGATCTCCTCCATGATCGGCTGCACCGTGCGCACGACGAAGGGCAGGCCGATGAAGACCAATGCCACGACGATGCCGAGCGGGGTATAGGCGACCTTGATGCCAAGCGGCCCCAGGAGATGGCCGATCCAGCCATTGGGCGCATAGAGCGTGGTCAGCGCGATACCGGCCACTGCTGTCGGCAGCGCGAAGGGCAGGTCGACCATCGCATCGACGATGCGGCGGCCGGGGAAGCGGTAGCGCACCAGAACCCAGGCGACGAGCGTGCCGAAGACGACGTTGACAGCCGCCGCGATGAAGGCGGCGCCGAAGCTGATTTCGAGCGCGTTGAGGGTGCGGCGGTCCGTGGCGATCGCCCAGAAATCGGTCCAGCCGAGGGCTGCCGAACGCCAGATGAGGCCCGACAGGGGAATGAGGATGATAAGCGTGAGGTAGGCAAGCGAGAAGCCAAGCGTCAGTCCGAAACCCGGAATGACGCTCGGCTGTCTGAACCGCCACCCCGCCTTGGCGGGTGCTATGGTCATGTCGTCCTGATCTAGATTTTAGCTCACTGGGCCGGCTTGTAGATCTGGTCGAATATACCACCGTCGCCAAAATGATAAGGCTGTGCCTTCTTCCAGCCGCCGAAAAGCGGATCGTCGATGGAGATCAGCTTGATTTCAGGCGTCTTCGGAATATCCGCCGGATC
Source organism: Mesorhizobium sp. P3_A2 (assembly GCF_056403115.1). NCBI lineage: Bacteria > Pseudomonadati > Pseudomonadota > Alphaproteobacteria > Hyphomicrobiales > Phyllobacteriaceae > Mesorhizobium > Mesorhizobium sp. P3_A2. The sequence continues at coordinate 541,038 of NZ_JBFUGC010000001.1, read as the reverse complement.
CACCAGCTCGGGCTTGGCCGGACGATAGTGGTTCTTGGCAATGATCGTCTGGGCTTCCTTGGAATAGAGCCAGCCGAGATAGGCTTCGGCAACCTTGCGGGTGCCCTTGGCGTCGACATTGGCGTCGACGATCGCCACCGGCGGCTCGGCCAGGATCGAGGTCGGCGGATAGACAATCTCGAAATTGTCGGCGCCGAATTCATTGAGTGCCAGATAGGCGTCGTTTTCCCAGCCGATCAGCACGTCGCCAATGCCCTTTTGCGCGAAGGTGACGGTCGAGCCGCGCGCGCCGGTGTCGAGCACCGGAGCATTGGCGTAGAGCTTGCCGACGAATTCCTTGTTCTTGGCCTCGTCGCCGCCATCATTGGCATTGGCGTAGGCCCAGGCGGCGAGGTAGTTCCAGCGTGCGCCGCCCGACGTCTTCGGGTTGGGCGTGATCACCTGGACGCCGTCCTTGACCAGATCGCTCCAGTCATGAATGCCCTTTGGGTTGCCCTTGCGGACCAGAAAGATGATGGTCGAGGTGTAGGGCGCCGAATTGTTCTCGAACTTCTTGCGCCAGTCGGGATTGATCTTCTTCGACTTGGTGACGATGGCATTGATGTCGCCTTCGAGCGCCAGCGTCACCACATCGGCGTCGAGGCCGTCGATAACGGCGCGGGCCTGGGCGCCGGAGCCGCCATGCGATTGCTGGATAGTGACCGTTTCGCCGGTCTCGGCCTTCCAATGGGCGGCGAAGGCCTCGTCATAGGCCTTGTAGAGTTCGCGTGTCGGATCGTAGGACACGTTGAGAATGGTGGTATCGGCAAACGCGAAACCGAGCGTGCCGAACTGGATCGATGTGGCGACCAGTGCGCCGAGCAGTTTCCTGAAATGAGGTTTGGTCATTTCCGCCTCCGTTGATGACGGCTGAACTCTATCGAATTGATAGAAATTAGATGCATTCAACGTTGCCTTTTTTGGCCCTTCGAAGCAATTTTTCGCCGATATTGCGCGCTGAGAGGAAACATTTTCCTCATATTAGCCTAGGCTGACTCCAGGCCGGTCCGGCGGTATTTAGAGGCGGGCCGCGCTGGAGCAAGGCCGCCGCGGCTGAGATTCGCCGTAGCACCGGGTGGTTTCAATTCGCAGTGACGGGGAAGTCGAAGCGCTGCTTCGGAAACGGCTCGTTTGCCAGCGTGTAGTGCCACCATTCGCGCGTATAATTCTTGAAGCCGCCGGAGCGCATGGCATCGAGTAGCTTTTTGCGGTTGGCCGCCGCATCGGCCGCGAGCGGGCGATGGGCGGTTTCGCTCGCCGGATCGAAACAGTCGAAGCTGGTGCCGAAATCCAGTGTGCCGGCACCCGTAGCACCGCAGGCAGCGGATGATGTGCTTTTGCCATCGCTGCGGGCAATGGCGACATCGACGGTCGAGCCGCGTGAATGGGTGGACAGTTCGCCGATATAGCCCTTGGCGATGAGGTCGCCGCGCTTGACCTTGGGATACCATTGCGGGTCGGACGGGCCACCTTCTCTTGTCCAATTGCCCATGTCGGCGACGGCGCGGGCCGGGCGGTAGCAGTCGAAGACGACCAGCGTCAGGCCATCGGTGGCGAGCGCTTTCTGCACGCCAGACAGCGCTTGCGCCGCCTGCCTTGTGAGGATGCAGACCGGCGCGTCATAGCCGTCGGCCTTGCGATGCAGGAAGTTTTCCAGGCCGGCGTAGCGGATGTCCTGGCGGATCGAGGGGTCGACATCGACCAGGCGGACAAAGCCGGCGGGCAGGGGATCGGCGGCGGCGGGGAGAGCGAAGACGAAAGGCATGAGGACGCAAAGTCCAATCCTTTGAATCGCCTGGCGCCATCTATTCAACGAACACCTTCACGCTGGCCGCGCGGCCCACGGCATCGATGACGGTGAGGGTCGAATAGCCGGCGCCGTCGGGCAGCCAGGTCGCGGTGCGGCGGCGGTCGATGCCGACCAGCGGCTTGCCGTTGGCAAGCCAGCGGAATGGCGCGCGGCCGCCTTGCAGCTTCAGCACCAGCGGCGAGGCCTCGGCGGAATTGGTGGCGAGATCGACGCGGGCGCCGTTGGGCGGAAAGATGATGGTCGGCGCCGGCTCGGTCGGGCCTGCCTGCACCAGCCCGTCGGCGCCGGCGCCGAAACGGGCCAGTGTCACCGGCAGATCTTCGCGTTTGGCCTTGACGACGCCGGCCGGTTGGCTGGGCAGCGGCACGGCGGCGAGGCCCGAGCGGACAAAGCCTTCGAACAGGATGGGGGCGGCCGAGACATAGCCGGAGAGGCCGGGCACAGCACCCGCATCGGCGCGGCCGACCCAGACGCCCAGCACGTAGCGGCCGTCGAAGCCGACCGACCAGGCATCGCGATAGCCGTAGGACGTGCCGGTCTTGTAGGCGATGCCGCGCTGCAAGGCGCCCTCGGGCGGTTTTACGCCCGACAATATGTCCGTGATCTGCCAGTTCGCCTGGGCGTCGAGAATGGTGGCGGTGGTGCGTTCGGCATTGGCCGGCTCGGTGCCGTCATGCAGCGTGTTCGCCTTGCCGCCATTGGCGAGCCCGGTATAGAGCTGGACGAGATCGCGCAGCGTCACGCCGACACCGCCAAGGCCGATGGCCAGGCCCGGCGCCTCGTTGACCGGCAGCACCGGGCTGACGCCGGCCTGGCGGAAGCGCGCCATCAGCCGTGCCGGGCCGACAGAGTCGAGCACACGGATCGCCGGCACGTTGAGCGACAGCTGCAGCGCCTGGCGGATCGAGACATCGCCCTGGTAGCCCATGTCGAAATTCTTCGGCCGGTAGCCGCCGAAATCGACCGGGCTGTCCTCGATCAGCATTTCCTGCGCCACCAGCCCCTGCTCGAAGGCGAGGCCATAGATGAACGGCTTCAGCGTCGAACCGGGCGAGCGCACGATCTTGGTCATGTCGATCCAGCCAGAACGGCTGGCCTCGAAGAAATCGGCCGAGCCGACTTCTCCCAGAATGTCGCCGGTGCGGGCGTCCGCCATCACCATGGCGACGGAGAGGCGAGGGCCGAGCTTGATGGCGGCATCGCGCGCCACCTGTTCCAGCCCTTGCTGGACGCTCTTGCGGATCGTCAGCTGCAGCGGCTTGCCGGGGACGGCCTTGGGCAGCATCGCATAGGCGGCATGCGGCGCCAGCGCCGGCAATTTGCGGCGCAGGCCCGAGACATCGTCAAGTGCCGCACGCGCTGCCTCGCGCTCGCCGAGCAGGCCGGAGGAAACCATGCGGGTCAGCACGCGGTCACGGGCGGCATGCGCGATATCGAGATTGCGGTCGGGGCGGCGCTTTTCCGGCAATTGCGGCAGCGCGACCAGCAGGGCTGCTTCCGAGACGGTCAGCCGCTTCGGCTCCTTGCCGAAATAGGCGAGCGAGGCCGCGCGCACGCCTTCGAGATTGCCGCCGTAGGGCGCCAAGGTCAGGTAGCGTTCGAGGATCTCTTGCTTGGACAGCCGCCGCTCGATCTGGATGGCGCGCAGCATCTGCTTGAGCTTAGAGCCGAGGCTGCGGCTTTCGCGTGGCTCGATCAGCCTGGCGAGTTGCATCGACAGCGTCGAGCCGCCCGAGACGATATGGCCGTTGGTGACAAGCTGGCCGGCGGCGCGGGCCAACGCCAGCACGTCGACGCCGTCATGGTCCCAGAAGCGTTTGTCTTCATAGGTGACCAGCATGTCGACGAACTGCTTGTCGACCTGGTCGAGGTGTGTGTCGAGCCGCCAGTAGCCGTCCGGGGTGGCAAAGGCGCGCAACAGCTGGCCGTCGCGGTCCTGGACTTCGGTGGAGACGGTGAGTTTTTCGGGCAGAGGTGGTGGGTAGGCGCGGTCGACCTGCCAAAGGGTGGCGGCTGCAACCGAAAGGATCCCGGCGCAGGTAGCTGCGGTTATTGCGGTGCGGCGGAGAAATTTTCTCGAAAGCATGGCGCCGCCCCTCATTGTCCTGCCGGACATTTCTCCCCGTGTAGAGACGGGGAGAAAGGGGCCTGCGCAAAGGTTTTCGCCAGTTTCCAACGTTGCAGAAGGGGTGCCGACGATCGCAGTAGTCCCCTTCTCCCCGTCACTCTACGGGGAGAAGGTGCCGGAAGGCGAATGAGGGGCAGCGCCATCGCTACGTCCGCCAAGGCGCCTTACGGCGCCTTGATCTCCATCATGCCGGTGGCGGTGCGGGCCGAATATTGCGGCCGGTACATGTCCTCCACCGTGGCTGCCGGATGGGCATAGGTGCCCGGCGTCACCGCACGCACGACATAGGCCAGCATGATGTTGCGGTCGCCGTCGCCGTCATTGGGGTTGAACGCCGCGACGAAACGGTCGTCGCGGAATTCGAGATGGGCGGCGTCGGTCTGCGCCAGCCAGGTGAAGTTCGACAGCTGGGCGCTGGAGACCAGGCCCGGATTGTCGATTTCGAAGCCGGCCGGCAACAAATCGGTGATCAGTAGCCGCGACGGCCAGCGGTTCTGCTCGTAGATCTTGAGCACGACCACATAGCGTTCGTTCTGCGTTGCCTCGGTGACGTTGGCCTCGGTGCCATCGAGCTTGTAGTAGGTGCGGTCGATTGTGAAGCCGTCACCGCCCGCCGGCAAGGGCTCGACCGGCGAGGCGACCGTGGTGACGACCGCCTGCAACGGCGTCGAGCCGGTGTTGGCGATGGTCAGCGGGCTGTCGGCGATATCGCTGCCGCTGACTTGCGTGGAATAACCGCCGGCATGTGGTGCGCCGTTGACCGACAGCTTGATCGAGTCGTTGCCCGACTTCAGCGCACGAGCCGCCAGAAGCATCCAGGACTCGTCCTGCGTGCTCGTCCAGCGGGCATCGGCGCGTTCCCTTGCCACCAGCTTGATCAGCTCCGGCACAATGGTCGGCACCGGCTTCGATTCGGCGGCGAGCGCCAGGATCGCGGCACCGTCACGCAACCGCGAGCCATAGTCGGACCGGTAGTAGTCGTAGTCGGTGGTCGACTTGGCCAGCTGCAGCGCCGTCTGGAAGGTCGCTTCCGAACGTTGCGCGTCGCCGTAGAGCGCCAGGCTCGCTGCCAGCTGGGCGACGGCCATCGGGCTCAAGAAGGCTTCGAGCTTGGTGTCGGCGTAGTAGCGCAGATCGCCGACCGAGGCCTTCTTGTTGCGGGCCAGAACGTAGAGCGCGTAGGCGATCTCGCTGCCGCGGTCCTGGACGTCCTGGTCATAGCCGACCGAGTTCTGCAGATTGCTCAGCGCCTGGCTCATCGCCAGGGCCGGAACGTCGTAGTTCTGCTCGCGCGCCCGGGTCAGGAAGTCGGTGACATAGGAGTCGAGCCACAGGTCGCCGGAGCCCGGACCCCACAGGCCGAAGCTGCCGGCCGAAGCCTGGTAGCTCAGCACCTTGTAGATGGCGGCCTGGACGCGGTCGTGCAGATCGGGGTCGCTTGCCATGCCGATGGAGGACGCCAGATCGTTGACGTAGAGCAGGGGCATAGCGCGGCTGGTGGTCTGCTCGGCGCAACCATAGGGGTAGCGGTCGAGCGTCATCAGCAGCGACGGCACGTCGAAGGCAGCTGCCTGCGAAACGCCAACGCTGACCGAGGCACCGTCGAGCAGGCTTGCCGCGAGCAGTTCCTTATCGACGCGCAGCGAACCGCCATTGCTCTTGAGGTCGACGACCAGCCGGGTGGTGACCGGCAATTGCGCCGGGCGTACCGGGACGTAGAGCGTCTGTTCCACGGCGGTTCCATCGCCATGGGCGAGCTTGATGGTGATCGAGGCGTTGCCCGCCGTCTGTGCAATCAGCGGCACGGTCAGCGTCTGGCGCTTGCCTTTGGCCAGCGTCAGCTTTTCAGGCAGCGGCTTGTCGCCGGTCGAGAGGTCGCCTGTGGTGTCGATCGACAGGGCATAGTCTCCTTCCGGGCCGTCCGTGTCGGCAACGTCGAGCCGCAGGACGGCGGCATCGCCCGGCGCCAGGAAGCGCGGCAGGCCGGCGGTGATCACCACCGGATCGCGGACAATGACGTCGGTCGAGGCATGGCCGACGGCGTCCTTGGTCCAGGCGACAGCCATGACGCGCACGGTGCCGTTGAACTGCGGGATGTCGAAGTCGATCCTTGCCTTGCCGTCGGCATCGAGCTGGACCGGGCCGGAGAAGAAGGCGACCAGCTTTTCGGTCGGCGGGCTGCCTTGCGTCTGCATGGCGGCGCCGTCGCCGCCGGTCCTGAGCTTGCCGGTGGTGCCGAGCGAACCGTCGATGAGACGGCCATAGATGTCTCTGACTTCAAGCCCCAGCATGCGCTGGCCAAAATACCAGTCCTCCGGATCCGGCGCCTTGTAGTTGGTAAGGTTCAAAATGCCGACATCGACAGCCGCGACCGTGACATAGGCATTGCTGCCGGGTGCAACGCCGGCCACCGCGACCGGGATCGACAGCTGCTGGCGCGGCATGGTCTTGTTGGGCGGCGTCAAGGTGACGGCGAGCTTTTTCGAGCCCGGATCGACCGTCAGCCATTTCACGCCGATGGCGCGGGCCGGCATGCGCGTTTCCTGCGCATCGCCTGGCCGGAACAGGGTTGCGGTGATGTAGGCGCCGGCGCCCCAATCGTCGCCGACCGGGATGTCAACCGTACTGCCGCCGGCCGGCACGGTTGCCGTGACGGTCTTGAGCAGCTTGTCGGCGCCGATGGTGACCAGCAGTTCGCCGGCAAAATGCGGCGACACTTTCAGCTTGGCCACTTCGCCGGCGGCATAACTGTGCTTGTCGAGGGCAATTTCGAGCCCATCGGGCGTTTCGGTGGAGGTCGAGCTGACATACCAGCCGGCGTCGAACTCATAGCTGGTCGCCGGGCCCTCGGGATCGGCGGTCTCGATCTCGAGCCGGTACTGGCCCCAGTCGACCGGCATCGTCACGGTCGCCTCGGCATCGGCGTTGAGATCGACCTGGCCGTTGGCGATCGATTTGGTGAAGGTGACCGGCTCGTAGTTCCAGGAGTTGTTGCTGCGGTACCACTGGTAATTGCGTTCGACCTTGACCAGCGACCACTGCGCGCCTTTCAGCGTTTCGCGCTTGCCGTCGGGATCGACCGCGATCAGGCTGAATTTGGCGGTGCCACCCTGCGGCACTTCATTGTCCTCGAAATCCGGACGGATGCCGATCATGTGGCCTTGCGGGCGGATGCCGATGTTGAGCGAGCGCTCGATGGCGCGACCGCCGGTTTCGCGCATGCGCACCGTAATCTTGGCGTCGACCAGCTTGGTCGTGGCGGGCAACTGATCGACCGTGACCGGGAAGGTCGCCTTGCCGTCGTCGCCGACCACCGGAAGACCGGTGAACGGGGTGACCGAAGGCTCGGCCGACTGCTCGTCGGCGAGGCCGAACGAATAGCCGGCGAAACGGTCCCAATCGCGCGCCGTCGACAGCGTTAGTTCGCCTTCGAGCGCGAGGCCAGCAGCCGGTGCGCCATAGAGGAAGCGGCCGTCAATGTTGATGTTGGCTGTTTCGCCTTGAGCGATCTCCTGCTTGTCGGACTTCATGTCGAACTCGATGCGATCTGGCACGAAGTCTTCGACCAGGAACATCTGGCTGGAGACGGCGGCCTGCTTGGGATCGGTGTAGATCGACACCGTCCACGTGCCGCGCATGGCGTTGGCTTCGAGCGGCAGGTCGACGGCATAGCCGCCGGCGGAGACGCCGTCGGCGACAATGCGGCGGTTCTCGACGCCGTCGGGACGGGTGAAGATGAAGGTCAGCGGCAGGTTCTCGACCGCCTTGGAGGCGCCATCGCGGGCAAGGGCTGCGACATGCACATCCTCGCCGGCGCGGTAGATGCCGCGTTCGGTCCAGGCATAGACATCGAGCGCGCCAGGTGCGGCACGTCCGGAGACGCCGCGATCGGAAAGATCAAAGCCGGCGCGGCCCATATCGAGAAAGACGAAGTCGTTGTCGCCCTGCTTGGCCATCAGCACGGCCGGCACCATGCCGCCGTCGCCGCGGGTCAGGCCGGGGTTGAAGACAGCGTGGCCTTCGGCGTCCGACGTCGCGGTGCCGAGGATTTCATTGTTCCTGGCCAGGAGCGTCAGTTCGGCGCCGGCGATCGGCTTGGCGGTGCCGAGCGAGCGGGCAAATACATTCAACCCGTCCTGGCCGGTATAGGTCGACAGACCGATGTCGGAGACGACGAACCACTGCGTGGCAAGCGAATTGTAATCGTCGTCGTCGCCATTTCCGTTGACCGGTTGCGCGGTCAGCACGTAGACGCCGGGCTTGCGCTGCGGCAAGGCCTCGTCGACCGGGAACGAGGTCGTGACGTCCTTGTTGAGGTCGTTGGCGATGTCGAGCTGGCCCTGCCAGACCGGCTCGCCCATCTGGTCGGAAATGCTGGAGATGTCGTAGCCGTCGAGCTGCTTCAGGAACTGGTAGCCGGACAGAAGCTGCGCCAGCGAACGATCGCCGATGCGGTAGAGCTTCATCTGCGCGGCAGTCATGTTGACGGTGACGACCGGGATGCCGCGGCGGGCGCCGGCCGGCAGCACGAAGCTGTCGCCGGTGAAGCGGGCGGACGGCGCGCGATCCTGGACATAGATCGACAGCACGACCGGGGCGGCGGTGACTTCGCCGATCGCCGCCGGCAGGCCGGCGCGGAAGGTCACTTCGTAATGCTGGCCATGTTCCAGGCCTTCGACGCAGATCTGCTTATCCTTGGCTTCGACGCCCTTGGGCGGCTGGTTGTCCACGGTGACGAACTGGGCGTAATCGACGCCGGTCTTGACCAGTCCCTCGGAAAACTGGGCGCAAATGCGCGGCGCGCTGGTGTCGGCGTCGACCGAGTGATCGATGACGCGGAAGCCCTTGCGGGCCTTGAGGTCCTCATATTCGGCCTTGACGGCCGGCGAACTGACCAGCGCGAGGCTCGCCTCATAGGCCTGCAGGGCCGGACGGTAGAGATCGCGGCGATCGAGGCCGTTGCCCAGCAGTGCCAGCACTTCGGCGCGGGTCTTGGTGGTGCGCAGCAATTTGTAGGCGTTGATGGCGGCGGAGGTGCCTTTGACGGGCAGATTATAGGATTCCGAGCTGCCGCTAGCCGGCTGTATGGCAAGCGTTTCGCGCGCCAGACCGAGCCAGAGCTGACCGTCATCAGGCAGGACCGAAACCGCGGCCTCGTATTTGTTCATGGCCTGGCCATGGTCGCCGGTCAACGCCGCCTGTTCTGCCGCGGCGCGCAGCGCTTCCAGCCCGTCGGTCGGCTTGTCATAGGCCGGATCGGTCAGCTTGTTGCGGTATTGCTGGGCTTGATCGGCCATCCAATTGGGGAAGAAGGTGAGTTCCGGCGGAGCGCCGATATCGGGGTCGCCATCGACATTGACGACCTTGCCCGCGACCGCGCCGCTGAACGGTTTCAGCTGGTTATAGTCGGATTTGAGAAAGCACCACTTGGCCTTGTTGTTGTAGGTGAAGGCGCGGCAGGCGGGGTCGCCGAGGCATGTGGTCTTGCACTGATCGAGGCTGACATTCTGGTCCGATCTGAGATCGAAACCGAAGTAATCGGAATTGTTTGAGGTCACCACCCGGCGGGCTTCGGCCGCTTGCGCGACAGCCCCCCAGGCGAAAAAGAGAAGGATCAGGATAGACAGGCCACGAGCCGCGCGCATTGCCATAACACCCTCCAGACACTGCTTACGTCCAAGGCATGTTCAAGCTTCAGTCGGGCTTGTCAACACGAGGACGCGGCAGGTGCCGCCTGCCAACGGTTTCCTTTCCGGTCAATGACCGGTAGTAGCTCAACAGGACAGGGGATCACGCTTTCTTGCGAAAACGCAAAAGGTGTGAATTCCAAGCCCTGCCTATTTCAGACAATTGGATTGTGGCCCCTTTACGAGCACTTCAGAACTTCATTCCAATTTTAGTTTTGTAACCTAGGTTGTCTTAATGCCGGCGTATGAAGCGCAGATGTCGAAGGGACGCACGCCACGGCGTGCGCTTTCGCGCGCGCTGCTTTTCGCGTTGGCATGCTCGACCGTGCTCGCCGCCGAATCAGGGTCGGCGGCGGCCTTCGAGATCTTCGGCATCAAATTGTGGGGCTCGTCTGATAACGAGGACGCCGATATCGTGGACCCGCTGCGCTATTCCGTCAGCATCGAGGCGCTAGATGCCGACCAGGACCTGGTCAAGAAGCTCGAAAACGCCTCGACACTGAAAGCCGACGAGGAGCGTCCGGTATCCGGCTCACTCGGCTTGCTGGCCAAGGCGCGCAGCGACCGCGAGCAGCTGGTCGCCGCCCTGTATTCAGATGCCCGCTATGAAGGTGTCGTGACCATCACCATCCAGGGCAAGGCGCTCGACGATTTGCCGCCGGATGCCGAATTTACGGGTCCGCAGCCGATTCCGGTCGTGATCAGCATCGCCAGCGGGCCTAAATTCACGCTCGGCAACATCCGGCTGGAAGGCGATGCCGCCGGGCTGGCGAGCGCCGATTTCGGCTTGATCGCCGGCGGCGATGCCGGTTCGGGCGCCGTGCTCAAGGCCGAGGCGCTGATCGTGCGGGCCCTGAAGCAGGAGGGCCGGCCGCTGGCCCGGATCACCGATCGGCAGATCGTTGCCGAGCATAACACCTCGACGCTCGACGTGACGCTGACGGTGGCAGCCGGACCGGTAGCCGGCTATGGCGACACCACCGTCGAGGGCACCGAGAAGGTCGATCGCGAGTTCACCGAATACATGACCGGCCTGAAACGCGGCCGGCAATATTCGCCTGACGAGATCGACGATGCCCGCGACCGTTTGCTCGGGCTCGAAGTGTTCAACAGCGTCACGCTGAAGGAAGCCGAGAAGCTAGACGCCGACGGCAACATCCCGATCGGCGTCCAGGTAAGTGAGCGCAAGCCGCGCTATTTCGGCGTCGGCGGCACCGTCTCCAACACTGAAGGGCTCGGTCTCGAAGGCTATTGGGGCCATCGCAACCTTTTCGGCCGGGCCGAAAAGCTGCGCATCGACGGCAAGATCAGCGGCATCGGCAGCAATGATCTCAGCGAACTCAACTACAATGCCGGCATCATGTTCGAGAAGCCGGGCGTGGTCGGGCCGGCCTCGAAATTCATCGCCAGCGTCAAGACCGTGCTCGAACATCCCGACGCCTATGACCATTTTTCGATCAAGGGCAGCACCGGCCTGTCCTATGACATCGACAAGAAGCAGACGGTTTCGGCCGAAATCGCGCTCGACTATTCCAGGGTCACCGACACCTTCGGCAAGCACAAATACCTGATTGCAAGCATCCCGTTGCAATATGTCTATGATAACAGGGACAACCGCCTCAACCCGACCAGCGGCTTCAGGGTGCTGGCCTACGCCGAGCCGAGCTACGACATTATGAGCGGCGCTGCCTTCCTCAAGCTGAAGGGCGAGGGGTCGGCCTATCAGTCGCTCGATACGGCTTCGAAATTCGTGCTCGCCGAACGTGTTGCGCTGGGTTCGATTGTCGGCACCAGTCTCGAACACGTTCCGGCCGACCGGCGCTTCTATTCCGGCGGCGGCGGTTCGGTGCGCGGCTATTCCTATCAGGGCATCGGTCCGAGGGACATCGACAATCAACCGATCGGCGGACTGTCCTTCTTCGAGACATCGGTCGAGATGCGCATCGCGCTCACCGACACGATCGGCATCGTGCCGTTCGTCGATGCCGGCACCGTCTCGACCAAATCGACGCCCGACTTTTCCGACGTCAAGGTCGGCGCCGGCGTCGGCCTGCGCTACATTACGCCGTTCGGGCCGCTGCGCATCGACGCCGCCCTGCCGCTCAACCGCGACCGTGGTGACCCGCGTTTCGGCATCTATGCCGGCATCGGACAGGCGTTCTGACGATGAAGATTTTGAGACGCATCCTTCGCCTCTTTTCCTACACGCTGCTGATCGTGCTGGCGGCGGCCGTCGGCGCGCTTGTCGTGCTGACCAAGACCGAGCGTGGCCGCGAAAACCTTGCCGGCATCATCTCGAACATTGCCTCATCAGGGGACAGCAAGGTCACCGTCAGCGGCATTGACGGCGTCTGGTCGGGCGCGCTGACGGTGGACCACGTCGTGCTGGAAGACCGCGAGGGCGCATGGCTGGTGGCGCGCAAGGTGGCCGTCGACTGGTCCCCGCTGGCGCTGCTGTCGAAGAACTTCAGCGCCGACCGTATCGCTGCCGAGCGCATCGAACTGGCGCGGCTGCCGGTGGCCAGCACCGAGCCTGCCAAGAACGGGTCGACCGGCCTGCCGGTTTCGCTCGATATCAGAGCGATCGATCTGCCCGAGATCGCGCTTGGCCAGCAACTTGCCGGCAGCGGCATTGCCGAACTCGCGGCCAAGGGATCGGCCAAAGTCGATGCATCGCCGCTTGCGGTTGAGACGGTACTCAATGTCACCCGCCATGACGGCAAGCAGGGTAATGTCGACGCCAACATCCACTTCGCGCCCGCCGACAACAAGCTCGACCTCGATCTCAAGGCATCCGAACCGGCCGGCGGCATCATTGCCAATCTGCTCAAGCTGCCGGGCGCGCCGCCAGTCAACATCGTTGTCTCCGGCACCGGGCCGCTGGCCAACTGGAGCGGCGTCGGCACTTTCATGGTCGACGGCCAGATCGTCACCCAGCTTACCGGCCGTCATCAACTCACCGACAAGGGCAACCGGATCGAGGCCAAGGGCGACGGTTCGTTCGAAGGTTTTCTGCCGGAACAGTTCAGATCGCTGTTTGCCGGCAAGACCAGTTTCGACCTCGCCGGCACCGCGACCACGGCCGGCGGCGTCGACATCGAGCGCGCCACGATCGAGAGCGGCGCTGTCCACGGCACCGCCTCAGGCATGGTCGACCCGAAGGGCGCCAGCGACCTTTCGGTCGAACTCGCTTCCAAGGGCGAGCCTGTCACGGTCAATGTCGGCACCCCGGCGCAACCGATCATGGTGGCCATAAACAATGTCACGGCGCGCGCGTTGGGCGACGGCAAGGCGCCGATGATCGACGCCGGCGCTTCACTCGTCTCGGTGGTGGCGGGCGGCTCCCAGGTGAACAATCTGGATGCGCAGATCCATTCCGATGGCTTCGACATCGAGAACCGCAGCGGCCCGGTCAGCGTGTCGCTGACGGCGGCCGGGCTGAAGACCGACGTGGCGACGCTGGCGCCGCTGATCACCGGCAAGCTGACGGCCTCTCTGGCCGGCACGATCAGCAAGGAGGAAATCTCGCTCGATGAGGGCACGCTGCGCAGCGACGCCCTCAATGCCGGGCTGACGGCCAAGGTTTCGCTGGCCGATCTCGCCATGACGCTCAAGATGAATGCCGATGCGGTATCGACGGCGCTGCCGCCGCAGATCAGCTCACTGCTCGGCGAACGGGTCAAGTTCTCGGCGACCGCCACCCGCGATCCGCAGGGGTCTTTCGCCGCCAATTCGATCGAACTCACCTCCGGCTCGCTCAGCGCCAGCGGTACCGCCAGCGCGCAAGGCAGCGACATCCAGGCCGACATCAAGGGCAAGCTCGGCGACGTCTCGGTGTTGTCGCCACTGGTTGGCGTGCCGGTCGCTGGCGGCGTCGATTTCGCGCTGACGGCAAGCGGCGCGCGCAACGCGCCGGATTTTTCGGTTTCTGCTGACAGCGCCAGCCTGACGGCGTCGGGGCGTACAGTCAAAGACATCAAGCTGACCGCCTCGGGCAAGGCGGATATCGCAAGCCCGGCGGCGCAAGTCTCGCTGACCGGCTCGGTCGACGAGCAGCCGCTCGCCATCAAGGCGGCGCTGGTGACCAGCGAAGGCAAGCGCTCCATCAACGGGCTCAGCGTGGCGCTGGGCGACAACAAGGTGTCGGGCGACCTCGCGCTGGACGATCATTTCCTTCCGCTGGGCACGCTGACCATCGCCGCGCCCGACATCGCGCCGCTGGCGTCGCTGGCCGGGCAGAATGCGGCCGGCGACATCGGCGGCACCGTGGTCTTCGCCAAGGACGGCGGGGCGCCCACCGTCACCATCAATGCGGCCAGCGTGTCGGTTGCGCGCGGTGATGTGGCGGCCAAGGCGATCACCGTCAGCGCGCTGATCGCCAACTATCTCGACAGCCCGGCGATCTCCGGTACGATCAAGGCCGACAGCGTGACGTCGGGAACGACCTTCGTCAGCGCCATCGGCGTCGAGCTGAAGCGCGACGGCGACTGGACCAATTTTACCGGTGGCGCGACCATCGCTGGCATCCCGGCGACAGCGGCGGGGCGGGCGAAGATCGCCGGCGGCACGACAAGCGTCGAGATCGCGTCCGGCGAAGCAACGGTGCGCGGCATCAAGGCGGCGATCGCTGAGCCGTCCAGCCTGACGATTGCCGACGGCGTCACCAGCATTCAAAGGCTGGTGGTCGATCTCGGCGGTGGCTCGGTGACGCTCTCCGGCACGGCAGGCCAGACGCTCGATCTGGCGGCGACCTTCTCGGCACTGCCGGCTACACTTGCCAATGATTTTTCGCCAGGCCTCGATGCTGCGGGCACGCTGGACGGCACGGCGAAAATCACCGGAGCGTCGGCCAATCCGGATATCCGCTTCAATGCAAGGCTGGCTGGTGCCGAGACCAACCAGACCCGCCAGGCCGGGCTCGGGCCGCTCGATCTCGATGCGGCCGGCAGTTATTCCACGGCAGGTGGCGTCGTACTGGATCAGGCAACGCTGTCTGGCGAGAAAATCTCCGGCAAGGCGGCCGGGACCATCAACCCGAACGGCGCCAGCGATTTTGCGCTCGACCTGACTTCGTCCGGTCCGAGCCTGCCGCTGACGCTTGGCAGCACTGAGAGCCCAATCAAGCTCGAACTGCAGGCGCTGTCGGTGAAGGCGGCGGGGCAGGCTGCGCAAGCAAAGCTCGACATCTCGGCGGTGTTGCCGTCGGTGGCGACGAATTTCACCAAGGTTGAAGGCATCGCGCTGGCGCTGCATTCCGATGCGTTCGATGTGAAAAGCCGAACCGGTCCGATCTCGGGCACGGTGACGGCGGAAAAGATCGGTCTGGACAATCCAACCATCGCACCGCTGATTGCCGGCAAGATCACCGCCAAGGTTGCCGGCAGCCTGGCGGCGGATGCCATCACCATCGACAGCGGTTCGGTGCAGGGCGCAGCGCTGGAAAGCGCCTTCAATGGCCGCGTCTCGCTGGCCGACGGCGCCATCGACCTCAACCTCAAGGCTGACGCCCTGTCGGCGGCATTGCCGGCAGCGGCGCGCGGCGTGCTGGCCGAGCGGACGCAGTTCAGCGCTACACTCAAGCGCGATACGCAAGGCAATGTCAGCGCCAGTCCGATCAAGCTGGTATCGGGCGCGCTGACCGCCGACGGCCAGGCCAGCCTCGCCGACAACAAGCTCGGCGCCGACATCAAGGGTGCTCTATCGGACATCTCGCTGCTGTCGAAGGATGCCAAGGGCGCGGTTGGCTTTGCGCTCAACGCGCAAGGGCCTGTCATGGCGCCGGACCTGTCGCTGACGGTCAACAGCGGCCGGCTGCTGGTTGCGGAGCGTGAAATCACCGGGCTGAAGTTGACCGCCACCGGCAAGGCCGATGCCGCCAATCCGGCGGCCAATGTGCAACTGACCGGCAATGTCGCCGGACAAGCGCTGCAAGGCAGCGCGGTGCTGGCGACAGCCGACGGCAAGAGCGCCATCAATGGCTTGCTGCTGTCGCTCGGCAAGAACAGGATTTCCGGCGACCTAGCGCTCGACGAGGCTTTCGTGCCGGTCGGCACCATCGCGCTCGACCTGCCCGACATCGGGCCGCTGGCAGCGCTGGCGCTGGAAAAGGCCGAAGGCGACGTGCACGGCACCATCGCCTTCTCCAAGAGCGGCGACGGCGCCAACGTCGCCGTCAAGGCGTCGACGGCGTCGATCACGCGCGGCGACCTGCAGGCAAAGACGGTGTCGATCGATGCGCTGGTCGCCAACTATCTCGCCACGCCGGTCATTTCCGGCAAAATCCGCGCCGACAGCGTCATCTCGGGAGGCACCGCTATCAGTGGTATCGATGTCGACCTCAAGCGCGACGGCGACTGGACCGGCTTTTCCGGCGGCGCTACCGTCAAGGGTATCCCGGCGAAAGCCGCGGGCCGGGTGAAGGTCGCTGGCGGCATCACAACCATCGAACTCGCTTCGGGGCAGGCCACGGTGCAGGGTATCAAGGCCGCCATCGCGCAGGCCTCGACCGTCAGCATCGCCAATGGCACGACGACATTGGACAGGCTGGTGCTCAATCTCGGCGGCGGCACGGCGACGGTGACCGGCAAGGTCGGGCAGGCACTCGACATCAATGCAGCACTGGCCAAGGTGCCAGCATCGCTGGCCAACAGTTTTTCGCCGGGCCTCGATGCCGCCGGGTCGATCTCAGGGACCGTGAAGGTGACGGGCGCGCCGGCCAATCCGGCCGTTGCCTTCGACATCAACGCCGGCGGGGTGCAGACGTCGCAGACGCGCAGTGCCGGCCTTGGCGGCATGAACATCTCTTCGTCGGGCACCTTCGCCGGCAAGAAACTCACCTTCAACGCCGACATCAGCGATGGCGCCGGGCTCGGCCTCAAGGGCGGTGGCACTGTCACCACAGTGGGCACGCCGGCGCTGGTGCTCGACTTCAACGGCAAGGTGCCGTTTTCCTTCCTTGCCGCCAAGCTTGCCGCGCAAGGCCTGTCGCTGAGCGGCACGGCCAACGTCAATGTCCAGGTGCGCGGCCCGGCGACGTCGCCCGTAATCGGCGGCACGGTCAGTACGTCCGGCGCCCGCCTGGTCGACGCGCGCTCGGGCCTTGCCGTCAATGACATCGCCGCCGACGTTTCGATCGGCAATGGCGTCGCCCGGATCAATCGTCTGACCGGCACGCTGTCGACGCGCGGCAGCCTGTCGGCCAGTGGCACGGTCGGCATCAATCCGGCGCAAGGTTTCCCGGCAGATCTGTCGATCAAGCTGGTCGACGGCCGCTACACCGACGGCAGGGTGGTCACCGCCAATCTCGGCGGCGATCTCACCATCAAGGGGCCGCTCACCTCGGCGCCGGTGATTTCGGGCACCGTCAACCTCGCCAAGACCGTCATCACGGTTCCGGAGAAACTGCCGGGCTCGCTGACGGCACTCGGTGTCAAGCACAAGAACGCGCCCGCCAGCGTGCGGGCGCAAGACAAGGCCTTGCGCCCGGCCACTGCCAGTGGCGGGGGCGGCAGCGGGCTTGTCCTCGACGTCACCGTCAACGCGCCGAACCAGATCTTCATCCAGGGCAGGGGCGTCGACGCCGAGCTCGGCGGGTCGCTGAGGTTGACCGGCCCTGCGGCGTCGCCGCAAGCCGTCGGCACCTTCACTCTGCAGCGCGGGCGGCTGTCGATCCTCGGCAAGCGGCTGACCTTCACCGAGGGCACGGTCGGCTTTTCCGGCTCGCTGGTGCCCTACCTCAATCTGACCGCGACATCGACGACGACCAGCGCCACCGTCACCATCGTGGTGTCGGGCGAGGCGACCAATCCGAAATTCACCTTCTCCTCGGTGCCGGTACTGCCCGAGGATGAGGTGCTGGCGCAATTGATTTTCGGCCGCTCGATGTCGAACCTGTCGCCGCTGCAGATCGCCCAGCTCGCCGAGGCGGCCGGACAACTGGCTGGCGTCGGCGGTTCGACCTCGCTGCTCGAAAATCTGCGCAGTGCAATCGGTGTCGACGATCTGGACGTAACCACCGACGATCAGGGCGGCACCGCCGTCTCGGCGGGCAAATACCTCAACGACCGTACCTATGTGACGATCCAGAAGGGCGACAAGCCCGGATCGGGCAAGGCGACAATCGACCTCAATGTCGGGCGCGGCGTCAAGCTGCGCGGCGAGGCCAACGATGGCGGCGAAGCCAAGGGCGGCATCTTCTACGAGAAGGAATATTGATCCTTCGGCCGGACTTTGGCCCACCGCTGGCATTGGCGAAGCTCGAGTAACTGTCTCAGTTTAATCGACGAAACGAGATTCCTGAGGAATCCGTTGGGCAGTAGCAAATTTGCGTCAAGACTGTCGTTATCGCGCGAACCGCTCCCCTTTCAAAGTTGCACATTCGCTAACATGTTCCCAATCCATGCCGTCTTTGACATCACGGCCCGGATGCGGAATGTTAAAAGGCGGAAAGCCAACAATGGGAGTTAAGTCATGACAATTTACAAGAGTAATGGTGATCGCGTTCCCGACCACATCCTGGCCATGGCCGAAGAAGCCAAGGCAGGTAGGGTCGATCGCCGCGAGTTCCTCGCTCTGGCCAGCGTCTTCGGCGCGTCCACGGCGATGGCCTATGGCATGCTCGGCCTGGTAGACCCGACGCCCGCCAAGGCAGAAGAAGTGCAGGGCAAGAAAGGCGGCATCCTGAAGGTCGCCCAATGGATCAAGGATCCCAAGGATCCGCGCAAGTCCGACTGGTCGGAAATCGCCAATGCCGAACGCCAGGCGCTCGAGCCGCTGGTCAAGTACACCACCGAATACACGTTCCGCCCCTATCTGCTGGAGAGCTGGGACGTCAACGACGATGCCACCGAATACACGCTGCATGTGCGCAAGGGCGTGACCTGGAACAACGGCGATGCCTTTACCGCCGATGACGTGATCTTCAACATTCGTCGTTGGGCCGACAAGAAGGCCGAAGGCAATTCCATGCCCGGCCGTCTCGGCACGCTGGTCAAGGACGACAAGCTTGACGAAAGCGCAGTGACGAAGGTCGACGACATGACCGTCAAGCTGAAGCTCACCAAGCCCGACATCGCGCTGATCCCCAACATGTGCGACTATCCCGGCCTGATCGTTCACAAGAGCTTCGACGAAAAGGGTGGCGACTTCAAAGCCTGCCCGATCGGCACCGGCCCATTCGAGCTGGTGTCCTACGATGTCGGCCAGAAGGTGGTCTACAAGCGCCGTGAAGACAACAAGTGGTGGGACGGCGAGGTGTTCCTCGACGGCATCGAATTCATCGACTACGGCACCGATCCGGCGGCCATGGTCAGCGCCTTCGAGGCTGGCGAAGTTCACACCAATTTCGAGACTTCGGCGGACTATGTGTCGATCCTCGACGGCCTTGACCTGGTAAAATCGGAAGTCGTGACCGCGGCAACCATCGTGTGCCGCACCAACGTCAGCAACAAGCCATACGACAACCAGAAGGTTCGTCAGGCCCTGCAGCTCGGCGTCGACAACGCAGTGGTCCTCCAGCTCGGTTACGGCAATGCCGGCACCGTCGCCGAGAACCACCATGTCTGCACGATCCATCCGGAATATTTCGAACTGCCGAAGATCGCCCGCGATCCGGCCAAGGCGAAGGCTTTGATGGCCGAAGCCGGCCAGGCCGATTTCGAGCATGAGCTGATCACCGTCGACGAGGACTGGCACAAGAACACGGGTGACGCCATCGCCGCCCAGCTTCGCGACGCCGGCATCAAGGTGAAGCGCACGGTGCTGCCGGGCTCGACGTTCTGGAACGACTGGACCAAGTATCCGCTGTCCATGACCAACTGGAACATGCGGCCCCTCGGCGTCCAGGTGCTGGCCATCGCCTACCGTACCGGCGAAGCATGGAACGAGTGCGCCTATTCCAATCCGGATTGGGATGCCAAGCTCAACGCCGCGCTTTCGGTCGCTGACGCCACCAAGCGCAAGGAAATGATGAAGGATATCGAGCAGATCCTGCAGGATTCCGGCATCATCATCCAGCCCTACTGGCGCAAGCTCTACAGTCACTCGGTCAAGGCGGTGCAGAACTACAAGATGCACCCGACCTACGAGCGCGACTACGGCAAGATTTGGCTCGACGAGGCCTGATCGGACCGATCGGGAGGGGGCGGTTCGCCTCCTCCCATCACTCCTCGCATGGGTCCAGGACCTGAAGCCGGCGCAGCAAAAAGTTGCGGACTCTTCAGCAAGGACCATGCAATAAAACAGGGTTGATCGAATTCGAGGGCCGGTTTGAGGGCCAACTCTGCCGGCAACGGCAAAGCTGGTTTTCCAAGCTGGCTCCAACCCCAACCAGACCGGCAGGGGACCGCCATGCTTTCTTTCGTAATCAGGCGCCTGGGCACCATGGCATTGACGATGCTGTGCCTGACGATGATCGTCTTCTTCCTGATCAATCTCGAGCCGAATTTGAAGAAGCTGGCGATCAGCCAGACTGAAATGCACACTTCGGCCGAGCAGCTCGAAAGCTGGCTTGTCGAGCACGGCTACCGGCAGAACTTCTTCGCGCGCTACGGCCAGTGGCTGGGCATCCTGCCCAAGCAGCCGGTGACCGATCCGGCGACCGGCAAGCCGGCGCAGCGTTTTTCCTTCTGCAATGACCCGCTGGAGCCGAAATTCTCCGGCGTCCTGGAGGGCGATTTCGGCTGCTCGACCAAGTTCAAGACCAATGTTGCGTCAAAGCTTTTCCCGGCCCTCGGCGCCACCGGCATACTGATGCTCTGCGTGCTGGCGGTGATGGTGCCGATTTCGCTTTTGATCGGCATTTTGGCCGGCATGCGCGAGGGATCGCGAACCGACCGGACGCTGTCCGTCGCCTCGATCGCCTCGACGGCGACGCCCGAATATGTGTCGGGCGTCATCTTCACCGTCATCTTCGCCTCCTGGCTCGGCTGGCTGAACGGGTCGGCCGCCTCGGCCAGCCAAGGCATCACCTTCTACAATTTCACCCTGCCGGTGATGACGCTGGCGATCTACGGCATCGGCTATATCGCCCGCATGACGCGCGCCTCGATGGTCGAGGTGATGACGCAGCAATATATCCGCACCGCTCGCCTGAAAGGCCTCTCCTTCGGCAGCGTGGTGGTCAAGCACGCGCTGCGCAATGCGCTGATTGCGCCCTTCACCGTCATCATGCTGCAATTCCCCTGGCTGCTCACCGGCGTCGTCATCGTCGAGGTGATGTTCCGCTATCAGGGCTTTGGCTACACGCTCGTCGAGGCTGCCGGCAACAATGACATCGACCTTTTGCTCGGCTGCTCGCTGGTCTCGGTGTTCATCGTGCTGATCACGCAGCTCATCTCGGATGTCGGCTACGCGTTCCTCAATCCGCGTATCAGAGTTCAATAGGGGTCTGGGCAGATGCAGGTCGAATATATCGGCGCCTTCAACATCGTGCTCGGCGTGATTGCGCGCTTCTGGCCGGTCTGGCTGGGGCTGGCCTTGGTGATGGGGGCGAGCTTCACCTACAAGAAAAGGCTCGGCCTTTACGGCCAGCTGTTCGACAGCGGCGTCGGCATTGTCGGTGTCGGCATCTGCCTGTTCTGGCTGTTCACCGCGATCTTCGCGGCGACCGTCGCGCCCTTCGATCCGCTTTCCCAGGTGCCGATCATGAAGGACGCGCTGCCGGGCGGGATCGAGCCGGTATCCAAGCTCATCTACTATTTCGGCGGCGACAAGCTCGCCCGCGATGTCTTCTCGCGCATGGTCTATGGCAGCCAGATCGTGCTGATCATCGCACCGGCGGCGACCGGGTTCGCGCTGATGGTCGGCATCACGCTCGGCCTGCCCGCCGGCTATTACGGCGGCAGGATCGACACCGTGCTGTCGTTCCTGGCCAATCTGGTGCTGGCTTTCCCGGTGATCCTCCTGTTCTACCTGCTGGTGACGCCGGGCATCATGGACACGCCCATCCCCTACGCCATGGCCGGGCTGTTCTTCCTGTTCCCGATCATCTTCTTTTCCGTGCTGTTCTGGACCCGCTACAAGAACCGGCCGGATCGACTTTACATTCTCATGGGACTGACCCTGGTCATCGGCGGCTGGGTCTATGCCGGTCTGGTGTTCGATGCCGATCCGTTCAAGGTCATCCACATCGATCCCAACCAGCTCAACATCTTCGTGGCGGTAGTGTTCGCCTCCAGCCCCGGCGTGTTCCGCATCGTGCGCGGCCTGGTGATGGACATCAAGACGCGCGACTATGTGGCGGCAGCGCAGACGCGCGGTGAATCGCCCTGGTACATCATGCTGTGGGAAATCCTGCCCAATGCGCGCGGACCGCTGATCGTCGATGCCTGCCTGCGCATCGGCTACACCACGATCCTGCTCGGCACGCTGGGGTACTTCGGCCTTGGCCTGGCGCCGGAGAGCCCAGACTGGGGCACCGCGATCAAGGACGCCAGCCGCCTGCTGCGCTCCTTCATCCACCCGGCGTTGCCGCCGACGATCGCGCTGATGTCGTTCGTGCTGGGGCTGAACCTGCTCGCCGACTCGCTGCGCGAACAATCGATGAAAGACTGATCTGCGGGTTCGGCCCGACGCATGAAAATAGGATTGGAGCGACCCATGAATGAGGCAGTTCGAAATCCCGGAGAACCGATCATCGAGATCGAGAACCTGTCGATCTCCTTCTTCACCCGCAAGGGCGAGATCCCTGCCGTCATGGATTTCTCCTGCACGGTGATGCCCGGCGAAGCGATGGGCATCGTCGGCGAATCCGGCTGCGGCAAGTCGACGGTGTCGCTCGGTATCATGCGCGACCTCTCCAACATCGGTAAGATCGTCGGCGGCAAGATCAAGTTCCAGGGCAAGGACATGGGCGAGCTCTCCGACGAGGAGTTGCGCGCCATCCGCGGCAACAAGATCGCCATGATCTACCAGGAGCCGATGGCCAGCCTCAATCCGGCGATGAAGGTCGGCCAGCAATTGATGGAAGTGCCGCTAATCCACGACAAGGTGTCGAAGGAAGAGGCCTATACCCGCGCGCTGGACATGGTGCGGGCGGTGAAGCTGCCCGATCCCGAGCGCATGATGCGCTCCTATCCGCACCAGCTCTCCGGCGGCCAGCAGCAGCGCATCGTCATCGCCATGGCGCTGTTGTCGAAGCCGGCGCTGCTTCTTCTCGACGAGCCGACGACGGCGCTCGATGTGACGGTGGAGGCCGGCATTGTCGACCTGGTCAAGGGACTGGGCGAAAAGTTCGGCACGTCGATGATCTTCGTGTCGCACAATCTCGGCCTGATCCTGGAAACCTGCGACCGCATCACTGTGATGTATTCGGGCGAAGCGGTGGAGACCGGCAAGATCAAGGACGTGTTCGACCGGATGCGTCATCCCTATACGCAAGGGCTGTTCCGCTCGATCCCGCTGCCGGGCGCCGACAAGAATTCGCGGCCGCTGATCTCCATTCCCGGGCAATTGCCGCTGCCGCATGAGCGGCCGAAGGGCTGCAACTTCGGTCCGCGCTGCCACCATTTCGTCGAGGGCGTCTGCAACGCCGCCGAAATCCCTATGATCGAAGTCGCCGGCCATGAAGGCCATTTCTCGCGCTGCGTGCGCTTCAACGAGATCGACTGGGAAGCACTGCCGCCCGGCGCCAAGAAGGTCAATGAGAAGGTCGTTCCCGGTGCCCCGGTGCTCAAGATCGAGGACCTCAGGAAATACTACAAGGTCGGCGGCAGCGAAGTGTTCGGCTCCAGCGAAGGCCGCGTCGTCAAGGCCAATGAGACGATCTCGTTCGTGGCGCGCGAATCCGAGACTGTCGCCATTGTCGGCGAGTCCGGCTGCGGAAAGTCGACGCTGGCCAAGGTGCTGCTCGGCCTGGAAACGGCAAGTTCCGGCACGGTGACGCTCGGCAACAAGGAGATCCAGTCAACCAGCATCGAGAAGCGTAGCGTCGATACTGTGTCGTCGATCCAGATGGTGTTCCAGAACCCGTTCGATACGCTCAATCCCAGCCACTCCGTCGGCTCGCAGATCATCCGCACGCTGGAAAAATTCAATGTCGGCAACAACGTCGCCGAGCGGCGCAAGCGCATGCTGGAACTGCTCGACCTGGTGAAGCTGCCGCGCGCCTTCGAGACCCGCAAGCCGCGTCAGCTGTCAGGCGGCCAGAAGCAGCGCATCGGCGTGGCGCGCGCCTTTGCCGGCGACGCCAAGGTGGTGGTGGCCGATGAGCCGGTCTCGGCGCTCGACGTCTCGGTGCAGGCGGCGGTGACCGAGCTGCTGATGGACATCCAGCGCAAGAACAAGACGACGATGCTGTTCATCAGCCACGACCTGTCCGTCGTGCGCTACATCGCCGACCGCGTCGTCGTCATGTATCTCGGCTATATCGTCGAGCAAGGCACGACCGACCAGATCTTCGCGCCGCCCTACCACCCCTATACCGAGGCGCTGCTGTCGGCGATCCCGATCGCCGATACCAGTGTGGTCAAGAAGCACATCGTGCTGGAAGGCGACATCCCGTCGGCGATGAACCCGCCATCGGGCTGTCCGTTCCAGACGCGCTGCGGCTACAAGAAACTGGTGCCGGACAATCTGTGCGAGACCAAGGTGCCGCCGGTGAAGCATCTCGGCGACGGCCATATGAGCCTGTGCTGGCTGTCGGACGATGTGCTGGCCAAGATGGAGCCGGTGATCAAGTTCGACAAGGAGCACGCCGCGCATGAGGGTGTGCCGGAAGACGCACCGCATATCGCTGGGCCGGGTTCGACAGGAACAGAGCCCAAACGGCCGCGTGGCAAATCGTCGACCGCGGCAGCGGACGAGATCGGCGAGGCCGTGGAGCAGGGCCAGGCTGGGATGCGAACTCGTCGCCTCAAAGTAGTCGACGAGGCGTCCGAAACCGGTGTTAAAAAGCCGAAAGATACGACAAGGCGGCACTAGACCAGGAAGGTGCTAGTTTTCGCATTGCCGTAGCTGCGCATCATAGTCGCGGGCCATCTTGTCTGTCGCCCGCGCATAGCCCTGCACGCCGGCATCGCCGCGGTTGCCGCGGCCATAGGCGGTCCAGCCGAGATAGTAGGCGAGATAGAGATTGTAGGTGTCGTTGCGGGCGACACCGAACGTGTCGGCGGTTTTTGAGTGATACCAACCGACGAAATCGACGGCATCGGCAAACTTTGTCCGCCGCGCCCCCCAGCTGCCGGTTTCGCTCTGGTATTGCGACCAGGTGCCGTCGAGCGCCTGCGAGAAACCGGTGGCCGAGGAGACATGCTTCCACGGAATGAAGCCGAGCAGCTTGGTGCGCGGCGGCCGGGCATTGCTCTTGAAGCCGGACTCCTTGCGCACCGTCGCCATCAGCACGGGGACGGGGATGCTGTATTTCTGCGATGCCCGCTCGGCCGCCGCCTGCCAGTTGTCGAACCAGCCGTCATTCTGGTCGAAGACGGCACAGACATTGTTGATATGGTTTGGCGGCGTCGCGCAGGCCGACAACGCCAGCAGCACACCAACCGCTACAATTTTACTAAAACTCGACCTACGCATGGGAAGACGAATAGGCCGAAATCATAAAGGGAATCTTGCGGCGTTTCTTAACGGTTGCCGGCTCGGCTGCGCTGGTGAGAGCTGGTGCCATTATTTCGACCTCTTGCGTCGTTTTTGTCTTCATTCAAATTCAAAAATGCCGCCTTGGCTAAAATCACGCCCGCGAAGGGCGGATTTCTGACAGCCATATTCGGATACCGGCGCTCTGATGCCGGCATGAATGAACCAAGACGCAAGCGCGGCGCCGAGCGGACCAGCAACAGGGGGCCGTCGGCCATCCCGCAACTGCCGCTGCGGCGTGTAACCAATCCCTATCCGCCGATGGCAATGCTGTCGGCCGACCAGATAGAGGCGATCCATCAGGCCTCGATGCACATTCTGGAGAATTTCGGGATCGAGGTGATGAGCCCGCGGGCGCTGTCGCTGTTCGAGAAGGCCGGCGCCACGGTCGATCATGCGACGGCGAATGTCCGCATCGACAGGGGCCTGGTTGCCGAGGCGCTGAAGACCACGCAGTCCAGCTACCGGCTGACACCGCGCAATCCGGCCAACGCCATCCATCTCGGTGGCAACACGATCAATTTCACCTTGGTCGCCGGGCCACCCAATGTGCACGACATGGAGCGCGGCCGCCGCGCCGGCAATTTGCGCGACTATGCCGATCTCACCCGGCTGGCGCAGCATTTCAATTGCATCCACATGCTTGGCAACCAGGTCTGTGCGCCGGTCGAGCTGCCGGCCAATACCAGGCATATGGACACCTATTTCACCAATCTGACGCTGACCGACAAATCCTTTCATGTCTCGGCGATCGGCAGGGGCCGGGCACTGGACGGCATCGAGATGATGGCGATCGCGCGCGGGCTGACGCTGGACGAGATGTGCCACGACCCCGGTATCGCCACCATCATCTCGGTAAACTCGCCGCGCCGCTTCGACGAGATGATGGCCGAGGGGCTGATGACCATGGCCGAATTCGGCCAGTCTGTGGCGGTGACGCCGTTCACGCTGATGGGCGCGATGAGCCCGGTGACGCTCGCCGGCGCATTGGCGCAGCAGAATGCCGAGGCACTGTTCGGCGTGGTGCTGACGCAACTGGTGCGCCCCGGCGCGCCGGTCATGTACGGCGCCTTCACCTCCAATGTCGACATGAAGTCGGGTGCGCCGGCCTTCGGTACGCCGGAGAACACCAAGGCGAACATCGCCTCCGGGCAGTTGGCGCGGCGCTACAATCTCCCCTACCGAACGACGCCGGGTTCGGCCTCCAATGCCGCCGATGCGCAGGGCGCCTATGAGACGCTGATGGCGCTGTGGGGTGCGGTGCTCGGCCACGGCAACCTCGTTTACCACGCCGCCGGCTGGCAAGAGGGCGGGCTGACGGCATCGTTCGAGAAGCTCATCATCGATGTCGAGATGATCCAGCACATGATGGAGTTTCTGCGCCCAATCGTCGTCGACGAGGCGGAACTGGCGGTCGAAGCGCTGGGCGCGGTGCCGACCGGGGGTCACTTCTTTGGCGAGCCGCACACGCTGGAGCGCTATGCCACCGCCTTCTACCAGCCGATGCTGTCCAACTGGCAGAATTACGAGGCATGGCAGGAAGCCGGCGGCCTCGACGCAACGGCGCGGGCGACGCGGCTGTGGAAGAAGGCGCTGGAGGATTATGTCGAGCCGGTGATGGACATCGCCGTGCGCGAGGCGCTGGAGGCATATGTGGCCAGGCGCAAGGAAGCGATCGGGCAGGGCGAGCCGTGATGCTTCCCATCCTGGTTTATCATACCTATCCAACTCCCTGATATCAGAGAAGAATCCATGAAATCGCATGCAAAGGTGGTGGTCATTGGCGGTGGCGTCGTCGGATGCTCGGTTCTGTTCCATCTGGCGCGCCATGGCTGGACCGATGTCGTGCTTCTGGAGCGCGACGAACTGACGTCCGGCTCGACCTGGCATGCGGCCGGCGGCATGCACACCATCAATGGCGATCCGAACGTCGCCAAGTTGCAGAAATACACGATCTCGCTCTACAAGGAGATCGAGGAGCTTTCGGGACAGGCGACGGGCGTGCATCTGACCGGCGGCGTGCTTCTGGCGGCGACCGAGGCGCGGCTCGACTGGCTGCGCGGCGTCGTCGCCAAGGGGCGCTATCTCGGCATCGACCTTGAAGAAATCTCGGCCAACGAGGCGGCCGAACTGATGCCGCTGCTCGACCCGAAACAGTTCGTCGGCGCTGTCCGCAACAAGGAGGATGGCCATCTCGATCCCTCCGGCGTGACCCACGCCTACGCCAAGGCCGCGCGCAAGCTCGGCGCCGAGGTCGAACGCTTCACCAAGGTGGAGGACATTGTGCGGCGGCCCGACGGGCTATGGCGCGTCTTCACCAACAAGGGCGAGGTGGTGACCGAGCATGTCGTCAATGCCGGCGGCCTGTGGGCGCGCGAGGTCGGCCGCATGGTCGGGCTCGAACTGCCGGTGCTGGCGATGGAGCACATGTACCTGATCACCGAGGATATGCCGGAGGTCGCCGCGTGGAACGCCAAGACAGGGACGGAGATCATCCATGCCGTCGACTTCGACGGCGAGCTCTATCTGCGCCAGGAGCGCGGCGGCATGCTGATGGGTACTTATGAGAAGGCCAACAAAGTGTGGTCCGAGTTCTCCACACCGTGGAACTTCGGTCATGAATTGCTGGAGCCCGACATCGACCGCATCGCGCCGTCACTCGAAGTCGGATTCCGCCATTTCCCGGCCTTCGAGAGAACCGGCATCAAGCAGATCATCAACGGCCCTTTCACCTTCGCGCCGGACGGCAATCCACTGGTCGGGCCGGTGCGTGGGCTGCCGGGGTTCTGGGTGGCCTGCGGCGTCATGGCAGGCTTCAGCCAGGGCGGCGGCGTCGGGCTGGCGCTGTCCAACTGGATGATCGATGGCGATCCCGGCGCCGACATCTGGGCCATGGATGTCGCGCGCTATGGCGACTGGGCAACGATGGCCTACACCAACGCCAAGGTGCGCGAGAATTATTCGCGGCGCTTCTCGATCCGTTTCCCCAATGAGGAACTGCCCGCCGGACGAGGGCTGAAGACCACGCCGATCTACGATCTGCTGTCGGCCAAGGGCGCGCAATGGGGCGTGTCCTACGGGCTCGAGGTGCCGCTCTGGTATGCGCCGGAAGGCGTCAGGGACGAGTTTTCGTGGCGGCGCTCGAGCGATTTCACCCATGTCGCGAAGGAAGTCGCGACGGTTCGTGAAGGCGTCGGCCTGGCGGAGATTTCGAACTTTGCCAAATACAAGGTGACAGGCGAGGGGGCAGCCGCTTGGCTCGACCGGATTTTTGCCTGCAAGCTGCCCAAGCCTGGCCGCATGACGCTGGCGCCGATGCTGAAGGATGACGGCAGACTGATCGGCGATTTTACGTTGGCCAACATCGGTGACGGCGAGTGGTTCATCGCCGGCTCCGGCGTCGCCGAGCAGTATCATATGCGCTGGTTCGAGGCGCATTTGCCGCAAGACGGTTCGGTGCGCGTCGAGGCGCTCGGCCAGAAGCTGACCGGCCTGGCGATCGCCGGGCCGAAGGCAAGGGAGGTGCTGGCGAAAGTCAGTCGTGCCGATGTGTCCAATGCGGGGCTTCCGTTCATGGCGGTGGCGAAAATGGATATCGGCATGGCGCCGTGCCTGGTCGGCCGTGTCAGCTACACCGGTGATCTCGGCTACGAGATCTGGGTGGCGCCGGAATACCAGCGCGCCGCCTTCCAGGCGCTGATGGTGGCGGGAGAAGAGTTCGACGTCGGCCTGTTCGGCTCGCGCGCGCTCAACGCGCTTCGGCTGGAGAAAAACTACGGCTCATGGGCGCGCGAATACCGGCCGATCTACGGGCCGCTGGAGGCCGGGCTCGACCGTTTCGTCGCCTATGGCAAGGATACCGATTTCATCGGCAAGGCCGGCGCTCTCGCCGAGCGCAAGCAAGGCGGCAAGCTCCGGCTGCGCACCTTCATCCTCGACGCCGACGACGCCGATGTCATCGGCGACGAGCCGATCTGGTTCGGCGGCGTGGTGCGCGGCTGGGTGACATCAGGCGGCTATGCGCATCATCCGAAAAAATCCGTCGCCCTCGGCTATGTGCCGAAGGAGATCGCCGACGAGAGCGACGGCTTTGAGATCGAACTTTTGGGCAAGCGTCACGCGGCGCGCATGCAAGCGGCGCCGCTGTTCGATGCCAATTTCGAACGGATGCGGGGATGAGGGCTCACCCCCTTTGTCTCGCCCTTGAAGCGGGTCAGCCGTTGCGGCGGTTGTCGAGCGCGAAGGCGCCGGCGCCTGCAAACACCAGATAGAGGAAGATGAAGCAGAAGGAGATGGCCGCATCGCCGTTGTTGTTGATCGGGAAGAAGTCGCGCGGGTAGTGCGCCATGAAATAGGCGATGGCCATTTCGCCGGCCAGCAGGAAGGCGACGGGGCGCGTGAGGAGACCGAGCGCCAGCAGGATGCCGCCAGCGAATTCGAGAATGCCTGCCGTCAGCGTCAGGCCGGTGAGGGCGTGCGGCTCACCGCTGCTTACCGGGAAATTGAACAGTTTTTGCGAGCCATGCTCGATGAACTGCAGGGCCGTGATGATGCGCAGGACGCCGAGGGCCTGCGGCTGAAACCTGGCGAGACCGTCAAAAAGCTTCATCTAAACTCCATTTTCCCAACCCTTCGGCCCGGCCATAGATGATCATTTTGCGTTGGACCATTCACTTCCCGGGGCCCGCCATCAACAATCGGTGACTGGAAATTGCTTCCAGTCTCGCCTTCGATATTTGTTCTCGTTATGGTTGCATAAATATCGCTGTGGTTGTATATCTGCGCGTAGACGCTCCAAACCAAATGGGTCCCCTAGCCATGAAAAAAGTCGTCATCTGCCTGTTTGCAATCCTTGCAGGCACCAGCTTCGCCATGGCCGCAGACGGCGGCTGTGATACCTTCAAATGGCCGGTGGCGCGCGAGCAGGCATTGTTTCCGGCAGCTCCCGCCGCGCAGTCCGGCGCCGCTCTCGAGGCTGGCGAGGCCGCGGATCTGGCGCTCGAGCCGGTCGACGCGGTCAGCTTCACCGTGCCGCCGGAACGTGCGCCGGCAGCCGGAACGTTTGGCGCGACGGCGAGCGCGACCGTCCCACCGGAGGGTGAACTCCAGATCAGCCTGTCAGGCGAGGCTTGGATCGATGTGATTCAAGACGGCCATGCCACGAAGTCGGCAGCGTTCAGCGGTGTGAAGACCTGTCCCGGCATTCGCAAGAGCGTGCGCTTCAAGCTGACGCCGGGTGCAGCCACCATCCAGCTCAGTGGCGCCAAGGACGAGAGCATCAAGGTCGCGGTGCTGGCGCCGGAATGATGTGCATCCTCATCGCACCGGCGGTGCGATGAGGGCAGTTTCGTTGCGCCTCTGGCCGGATCAGCGCGCTGGCGCGATCAGCGCGAAATAAGCGCCCTGCGGATCGGTGAACTGGGCGATCCATTGGCCGGTCGGTACCGGCATCGGACCCATGACGATCTTGCCGCCATTGTCGGTGACGCGTTTGGCGGCGGCGTCGATGGCATCGACATTGAAATAGAACAGCCACACCGGCACCGGAAGCTGCTGCGGCTTGTTCATGATGCCGCCGCCGGATTCAGGGCCGGCCGAGAAGGTCTGGTAGATGCCCATCTCGCCGATGTCCATGCTGCCGGCATCGGTCCAGCCGAACTGGCTTGAATAGAAATCGAAGGCCGCCTGCCGGTCCGATGCATAGAGCTCATGCCAGCCGACATGGCCGGGCGTCGTTGCCGGAAGGACGGGCTGGTCGGGACCATTGGGCTGCAGGAACATGAAGGTGGCGCCCTGTGGGTCGGCGACGACGGAAAAGCGGCCGACGCCGGGGATGTCGTCCGGTTCGCGATGAACAGCCCCGCCGGCGGCCCTCAGCGCCTTGGTCGAGGCGTCCGTATCTTTGGTGTGGATATAGCCTAGCCAGGTCGGCTTCATGCCCATCTTGGCGGCGTCCTCGGGCACGGTCATCAACCCGCCGACGCCACGCTCGGCGGAGTTCACCACGATGTAGCGCGGCATGCCGGGCGCCTTGTCGAAAAGCTCAGCCCGCCAGCCGACGACGGCGGTGTAGAACGCTTCCGCCGCATCGAGGTCGGTGGTCATCAACTCGTACCAGAAGAAGGGCATTGGAGTTTTCGGCATCTTTCGGTCTCCTCACCTTCATGCATCGATCGTCGTCCGATCCATCAGAGGACGATTTCAGCGACGCGAATCCGACAGCGAGCCTGAGAAAATTCAACGGTTGCGTTGACACATCGTTCCGCACTTCGTCCCACCCGACGGCTTGCACGTGCGGCGGTTTTCGACTTTCCTTTAGGGAATGAGGGGTAGTCGTTTCATGCGCCGGATGTCGCTCACGCCTGAGCTTGTGTCACTGTGCCATCGCGAGGAGGTCGATCCCGGCCCCGACGGCAGCTGGACGCAGCTCACCGACGAGGATTTCCGGGCCCTTTCCGCGCAGCTGTCCGACGAAGCGGATGCGGGGCCGCTATGGGTGTTCGCCTATGGCTCGCTGATCTGGAAGCCGGCCTTCGAATCCGTCGAACGCCAGCGCGCCACCGCGTTCGGCTGGCACCGCTCCTTTTGCCTCGACATGGTGCGCTGGCGCGGCACGGCGGCGCAGCCGGGGCTGATGATGGCGCTCGAACGCGGCGGCCGATGCGACGGCGTCATCTACCGCCTGCCCGACGGCGACAAGCCACAGCAGATCGAAAGACTGTTGCGGCGCGAGATCGACGACCATGAGAGTGTCAGCTCGGTCCGATGGGTTCCGGTGCGTACGGCGCAAGGGGTGGTGCGGGCGCTTGGCTTCTGGGTCGGGGTGACGGGCAGGGGGACGTCACTCGGGCAGCCGCTGGATCGAGTGGCGCGGGTGCTGGCCCGGGCCTGCGGCCATGTCGGCTCGGGTGCGGAATATCTCTACAACACCGTCAGCCACCTCGAGGAATTCGGCATTCGCGACCGCAATCTGTGGCGGCTGCAGCAGCTGGTCGCCGACGAGATCCGGTCAATCCATGGTGGCGCTCCAGCCTCTGGCCTTTCGCCGGCAGCACAGAGCGAAAGCCTATAACATGAGTAAAAAAATCATGTTTTTGTCCAGCCTTTTCATAGGCTTGCGGCGAAAATTGA
The DNA here is from genome assembly GCF_056403115.1 of Mesorhizobium sp. P3_A2. Lineage (NCBI taxonomy): Bacteria > Pseudomonadati > Pseudomonadota > Alphaproteobacteria > Hyphomicrobiales > Phyllobacteriaceae > Mesorhizobium > Mesorhizobium sp. P3_A2. Next base: position 508,661 of record NZ_JBFUGC010000001.1, on the reverse strand, counting down.
CCAATTGATAAAAAAATAAAACGTGCTAGCCTTCCCCAAAACAAAAACATGGGGAACTGACGATGCCAGAAGGCCAGTTCAAAGACGGTATCGCCGGCGGCCGGCTTGCCGCCGACCAGTACGCCGAGAATTTTTCCGACCTGCATCCGCCGCTCGATCACCACGAGGCCCTGGTCGAATCCGATCGCTGCTATTTCTGCTACGACGCGCCGTGCATGAATGCATGCCCGACCTCGATCGACATCCCGCTGTTCATCCGCCAGATCTCGACGGGCAATCCGATCGGCTCGGCCAAGACGATCTTCGACCAGAACATTCTGGGCGGCATGTGCGCCCGCGTCTGCCCGACCGAGACGCTGTGCGAAGAGGTCTGCGTGCGCGAGGTGGCGGAAGGCAAGCCGGTGCAGATCGGCCGCCTGCAGCGCTATGCCACCGACGTTGCCATGGCCGAGCACAAGCAGTTTTATCCGCGCGCGGAATCGACCGGCAAGTCGGTCGCCGTCGTCGGCGCCGGCCCGGCCGGTCTTGCCGCCGCGCACCGGCTCGCTCGTTATGGTCATGAGGTGACCATTCTGGAAGCTCGCCCCAAGGCCGGTGGCCTCAACGAGTATGGCATCGCCGCCTACAAGAGCATCGACAATTTCGCCCAGGCCGAGGTCGACTATGTCACGGGGATCGGCGGCATCGACATCCAGAACGGCAAGGCGCTCGGCCGCGACTACCAGCTGTCGGACCTGATCCGGAATTACGATGCCGTCTTCCTCGGCATGGGGCTTGGCGGCGTCAATGCGCTGCGCGCCGATGGCGAAGACGCGGACGGCGTCACCAATGCTGTAGAGTTCATCGCCGAACTGCGCCAGGCCAGTGATCTCGCCAGCCTGCCGGTCGGCCGGCGGGTCGTCGTCATCGGCGGCGGCATGACGGCGATCGACGCGGCGGTACAGTCGAAGCTGCTCGGCGCCGAGGAGGTGACGATCTGCTACCGGCGCGGCCAGGAGCACATGAACGCCTCCGAGTTCGAGCAGGATCTGGCCGCCGCCAACGGTGTCACCATCCGCCACTGGCTGCAGCCGAAGCGGGTCATTGCCGAGAATGGCAAGGTGTCGGGCATCGAGCTCGAATACACCGCGATGAACGGCGACAAGCTTGCCGGCACCGGCGAGCGGCTGACGCTGGTCGCCGACCAGGTGTTCAAGGCGATCGGCCAGAGTTTTGTGCCGGCCGCACTCAACGGCAGCGGTGCATCGATCGAAGTCGAAGCCGGCCGCATCAAGGTCGATGCGGAAGGCCGCACTTCGCTCGCCAATGTCTGGGCCGGCGGCGACTGCATCTTTGGCGGCGACGACCTGACCGTCTCGGCCGTGGCGCAAGGCCGCGACGCGGCGGAGAGCATCAACAGGAGTCTGACACAAGGATAGAGATCATGGCCTCGGTGGAATCGGGCATCGCCCGTCACTACGACGTATCGGGTCTGGAGCAGCACATTCTTGCGGTGCTCGCCGATACCGGCGTGGACATTGACCATCTGCGCGCCGGCGATCTCGAAGCGGTCGACGAGTTCCACATCGGCGGTATCGCCGCCACCAGGGAACTCATCGGCCAGATGGGCTTGAAGCCGGGGGCCAGGCTGCTCGACATTGGTTCCGGCGTGGGTGGTCCAGCCCGCTTTGCCGCCAACAATGCCGGCGCCGATGTCACCGGCATCGATCTGACGCAAAGCTATGTCGACATCGCGACCAGCCTGTCGAAGCGGGTGGGCATAGCCGACAAAGTTCGGTTCGTGCAGGGCAGCGCGCTGGACATGCCGTTCGACGATAAAAGCTTTGATACGGCCATGATCCTGCATGTCGGCATGAATCTTCCCGACAAGAAAAAGCTGATGAGCGAGGCGGCGCGTGTGCTCAAGCCGGGCGGCGTCTTTGCCGTCTACGATGTGATGCGGCTTAAGTCCGGTGCGCTGACCTATCCGCTGCCATGGGCCTCCGATGAGAGCATGTCCTTCGTCGCCACGCCCGACGACTATCGCTCGGCTGCCGCGGCCGCAGGGTTCTCCGTAGCCGCCGAGCGGCCGCGCGGCACCTTCGCCATCGAGTTCTTCGCCACGATACGGGCGCGCATGGCTGCGGCGCAGGCGGAAGGCAAAAAACCGCCGCCCGGCGTTAATCTTATCATGGGCGAGAACGCCCGCACCAAGATCGCCAATATCACCGCCGCGCTTGAAGGCGGCATTCTCGCACCCGTCGAACTGCTTCTTCGTCTCGGCTGAAAGGGACCTGTCATGGCTGACATCCGCAACAATTTCGTCGGCATCAAATCGCCCAATCCGTTCTGGCTGGCCTCGGCGCCGCCGACTGACAAGGCGTATAACGTCATCCGCGCCTTCAAAGCTGGCTGGGGCGGTGTGGTCTGGAAGACGCTCGGCGAAGAAGGCCCGCCGGTCGTCAACGTCAACGGCCCGCGCTACGGCGCGATCTGGGGTGCGGACCGCCGCCTGCTCGGCCTCAACAATATCGAGCTGATCACCGACCGCGATCTGCAGGTCAATCTGCGCGAGATCAAGCAGGTCAAGAAGGACTGGCCCGACCGCGCCATCGTCGTCTCGCTGATGGTGCCGTGCGTCGAGGAAAGCTGGAAGGCGATCCTGCCTGTGGTCGAGGAGACCGAGGCCGACGGCATCGAGCTCAATTTCGGTTGCCCGCACGGCATGTCGGAGCGCGGCATGGGTGCGGCTGTCGGCCAGGTGCCGGAATACATCGAAATGGTGGTGCGCTGGTGCAAGGCCAACACCCGCATGCCCGTCATCACCAAGCTGACACCCAACATAACCGACGTGCGCAAGCCCGCGCGCGCCGCACTTTCCGGTGGCACCGACGCGGTGTCGCTGATCAACACCATCAACTCGATCACCGGCGTCGATCTCGACAGTTTCGCGCCGCAGCCGACCATTGACGGCAAGGGTTCGCATGGCGGCTATTGCGGCCCGGCGGTGAAGCCTATCGCCATGAACATGGTGGCCGAGATCGCGCGCGATCCCGAAACCCATGGCCTGCCGATTTCCGGCATTGGCGGCATCACCACCTGGCGCGACGCCGCCGAATTCATGGCGCTGGGCGCCGGCAATGTGCAGGTCTGCACGGCGGCCATGACCTACGGCTTCAAGATCGTGCAGGAGATGATCGCCGGTCTGGAAAACTGGATGGACGAGAAGGGCCATGCCTCGCTCGACGACATCATCGGCCGCGCCACGCCCAACGTCACCGACTGGCAGTATCTCAACCTCAATTATGTCGCCAAGGCTCGTATCGACCAGGACGCCTGCATCAAATGCGGCCGCTGCCACATCGCCTGCGAGGACACCTCGCATCAGGCGATCACCAACATGGTCGACGGCAAGAGGCACTTTGAGGTGATCGAGGCCGAATGCGTCGGCTGCAATCTGTGCGTCAATGTCTGCCCGGTCGAAAACTGCATCACCATGGAGCCGCTGGCCGCCGGCGTGATGGATCAGCGCACCGGCAAGCCGGTGTCGCCCGTCTACGCCAACTGGACGACGCACCCGAACAACCCGATGGCCAAGGTGGCCGCGGAGTAGGGAGCCCACCGAGGAAAAAGCGGCGCCTTCGGGCGCCGTTTTTCATTTTCCTATTGCAGATAAGGTTTATCCACGATAAAATATATCCATGAATTGGAGATCGTCACTATGAAGCTGGGCGAAGGCGTTGAAGCGGCCATCCATTGCGCGGCCACGCTGGCCAGCGTGGAAGGCAACAGCACCATGCCGGGCGCTGCCTTGGCAGAGTCCTTCGGCTTGTCGCCGAGCTATCTCTTGAAGCATCTCAACATGCTGACGGCGGAGCGCATCCTGGAATCGGTACCCGGGCCGGCGGGCGGTTACCGGCTGGCGCGGCCGGCCGAACGCATCACCCTACTCGATATCGTGCTGGCGATCGAAGGGCGGGAGCCGGCGTTTCGCTGCGGCGAGATCCGCCGAAACGGGCCGGTCAAGCTCGACGCGTCCGCCTATGTAAAACTGTGCGGCATCAACGCCGCGATGCTGAAGGCCGAGCGCGCCTATCGCGCGGCTCTCGCGGAAACCCGGTTGTCCGACATCGTGGCTGACTACCAGGCAGAAGGCGATCCGCGATCGATCGCCGCCAGCTGCGCCTTTGTGGCGCGCCATCAGCGGCCGCAGAAATCCGCTTCGACCAAACAGATCTAACCCGCCAGACAGAAAGGAAAGACGATGAAACAGAGACTGCAATTCTTCGCCAAGGCGCCGGAAATCATGAAGGCGGTGTCGGCGCTCAACAAGGCGGTCGACGAATGCGGGCTGGAAGTGGGCCTGCTGCATTTGATCAAGCTCAGGGCTTCGCAGATCAATGGCTGTTCCTACTGCGTCGAGATGCACAGCCGCGAGGCGCGGCGCGACGGCGAGACCGAGACGCGGCTCTACCTGGTCGCAGCCTGGAAGGAATCGCCGCTGTTTTCCGAGCGCGAACGTGCGGCCTTGGCCTGGACCGAGGCGACGACCCTGATCGCCAACAATGGCGTTTCGGACGAACTCTATGCCCGCACGCTCGCGCATTTCTCTGAAGAGGAACTGGTCAAGCTGTCTGTTGCGATCGGCATGATCAACACCTGGAACCGGCTCTGCATCCCGTTCCATGCCATTCACCCGATGCCGGCCGCCAAAGCAGCCTGACCGTCCGGTTTAGCAATGGAGCGCCGTCGAGAGGGCGGCGCTCCAACTGTTTTTAAAGGGGAGAGTTTATGCCTGTCGATTTGCCTTTGACCTTGTTGTTTCTCGGCCGCCTGTTGCTCGGCGGCGCCTTCGTCGTCGCCGGCCTGCGCAATGTTCAGAACGAGACCTTCCTTACCGGGCTGATGGCCGCGCGCGGCGTGCCGCAGGCCAAGCTGGCGCTGTGGGCCGGCATCGTCCTGCAGACCATTGCCGGCGCGCTGGTGATGGCAGGTGTGTGGACCGCGATCGCAAGTGCTGTGCTGGTGCTGTTCCTCATCGCCGCCACGCCGATGTTCCATAATTTCTGGGACCATCAGGGTCCGGACCGGGCATCGCGCATCAACGGCTTCGTCGGCAATGTCGCGCTCGCCCGCGGTTTTCTGACGCTGATCGCGCAGTCGCTGTAAGTTTACGCCGCGAAGCGCAAACCGCCATCGCAGGTCAGAACCTGGCCGGTCATGAAACCGTTGGAGACGAGGAAAGCGATTGCGCCGGCGACGTCTTCGGCGTGGCCGATCCTGCCGACAGGGGTCTTGCCGGCATAGTCGGCAAAGATCGCCTGCCGTTGGTCGTCGGGCAAAAAGTCCCACCAGGGCGTGTCGATGACGCCGGGCGCGACGACATTGACGCGCAGCGGCTTCAGCTCGACCGCGAGGATTGGCACCACCGTCAGCAGCATGCCGTTGACGGCGGCGATGCCGGCAACGCCGGGCGCGGTCAGTTGCGCCGATACCGCCGATATGAAGGTCACCGATCCCGATTTGTTGAGTGTCGGCAAGGCTGCCTGCAGGCAGGACAATTGCGGCCGGACTTTCTCGTCGACGCCACCGGCGATGTCGCCTAGGTCGAGGCTCGCGAACGGGCCAAGCCCCTTGCCGCCGCTGGCTGCCAGAACGAGGTGATCGAAGGGTCCGAGGTCATCGAAGAACCGACGGACCTCGTCCGGCTTCGAAGCATCGAAGGCAGCCTTGCCGGCCGCGCCGCCAAGGCTCTTCCAGGCGCTGTTCAGCTTGTCCTGATTGCGGCCGGTGATGGTGACCTTCATGCCCGGGCCGAGCAGTTTGCGCGCGGTCGCCAGGCCGATGCCTGAGGAGCCGCCTATGATGACTGTATGTTCGATCTTGCTGGTCATGAATGCTGTTCCTTTGATTTTGAGGAAGCCTGGCCGACGAGATCGAGGCTTAGCGTTCGCAATTGCTGTCTGGCCTTGGCGTCGTAAGCCTGCGCATCGGCGCGGGATTCCTTTTGGCCGTCGAAATAGAGGCCGCTGCGGCCCTCAAGGGCCGGTGAGGTCGCGAGGTTGAGGATGGCGTCGGCGCCTGTCTCGACCGAACTCCACGGTGTCACACCGGCCTGGCGAACCATGGTCGTGTTCATGTAGCTCGCCGGATGCAGGGCGTTGGCGGTGACGCCGCTGCCCTTCAGCTCTCCGGCCAGATCGATGGTGAACAGGATCTGCGCCAGCTTGCTCTGGCAGTAAGCGCGCACGCCATCATAGGAGCGCGTCAGCATGACATCGTCGAAATCGATCGCCTGCTGGCCGGCCGAGGCGACATTGACGATGCGCGATGGCGAACTCGCCTTGAGCAGCGGCAGCAGTTCCGACGTCAGCAGGAAACCGGCGAGATAGTTGACGGCAAAACGCAGCTCGAAGCCATCGGCGCTGAGCTGTCGCTTGGCGCCGGCGGTACCGATGCCGGCATTGTTGATGAGGATATCGAGCCGGTTGGTTCTCGCAAGCACGGCCTCAGCGAGGCGGCGGACCTCGGCCAGCGAAGCGAGGTCGGCGGCGAGAAATTCGGCCTTGCCGCCGGCGGCTTCGATTTCGGCGACGGTCGCCTTGCCTCGCGCCGCATCGCGGCCATGCACCAGCACGCGCGCGCCGCCGGCGCCAAGCCGTTGCGCGACGACGCGGCCGACGCCGTCGGTTGAGCCGGTGATGAGGATTGTCTTGTCTTTCAGGTCCATGTCGGAGAGCCTCCATATTCGCTCTAGATGCCAAGATGGGGCGATCGGCGCGCCGCAAACAGTTCAAACTTTATCCTGGTATCGGTACTGCTATACTGCGCCCCATGGACGTTTCCGCACCATCACCCGAAGACAGCCGCCGGCGCGAGCTAGGCGCCTTCCTGCGTTCGCGCCGTGAAAGGCTTTCGCCGTCGGCCACCGGCATCGCGGCCGGTGCCAGGCGGCGCACGCCCGGGCTGAGGCGCGAAGAGGTGGCGATGATCGCCGGCGTCGGCACGACTTGGTATACTTGGCTGGAACAGGGCCGGGACGTGCGGCCTTCGGTGGAAGTGCTGACGGCGCTTTGCGAGGCCTTGCGGCTCGACGCCGCCGAGAAGCGGCATTTGTTCACGCTGGCCGGCCGCCAGCAGCCTGAGCGGCGGCGCATCACCCCGGTCAAGGTCGAAGGCCCCCTGTTGCACATGCTGCAGAGTCTCGTCCTGCAACCGGCCTATATTGTCGGACCGCGCTGGGATGTGCTGGCCTGGAATGCCGGGGCCGTTGCCATTTTCGGCGACTACGGTCTGTTGGAGGGCGATGCCCGCAACATCCTCCATGGCGTGTTCACCGATCCGCACCGGCGCCACCTGCTGGTCGATTGGGAACAGCTGGCGCGCGCCACCCTTGCCGCGTTTCGCGCCGAGAGCGCGAAATACACCGGCGATCCGGACTTCGAGCGGCTGATTACGCTGATGATGCGCTCCAGCCCAGAATTCCGCGAATGGTGGCCGCAGCGCGATGTGGTGCATCGTCTGTCCGGCAAGAAGTATCTGCGCCACCCGATCGCAGGCTCCATGGCGTTTGAGCATATGAGCCTGTCGATCGACGACGGCTCGGACATGAAGCTGATTGTCTACACGCCACTCGCCGAGCAGAATTCGGTTGCGAAGCTGGAAGACCTGTTGAAGGCGCAGCCGAAGGAGCTGCGCAGCGCCTGACGCCCAAAGTCAGCCCTTCGGCTTCAGCCCGTCGATGAACAGCTGCTCCAGGAACCGCGCCGCATCCTCGAAGCGGCCGTCGCCGCCGCGGTCGGCGCCGAGCACGGCGCGGACCTGGACGTCGAAATCCGCATAATGCTGCGTCGTCGCCCAGATCGAAAAGATGAGGTGCCAGGGATCGGTGCGGGCGATCTTGCCCGCCCGCATCCAGCCCTTGATGACATTGGCCTTTTCGTCGACCAGCGTTTTCAGTTCGCCTTCCAAAAGCGGCATGATGCGTGGCGCGCCTTGCAGGATCTCGTTGGCGAACAGCCGGCTTTCCCTGGGAAAATCGCGCGCCATTTCAAGCTTGCGCCTGATGTAGCTCCTGAGTTCGGTCAAGGGATCGCCGATATCGTCGAGTTCGCGCAGTGGCGCCAGCCATGTCGCCAGCAGCCGCTCCATCAGCGTTTCGTGAATATCTTCCTTGCGGCGAAAATAATAGAGCAGGTTCGGCTTCGACATTCCCGCGGCTTCGGCGATCTGGTCGATGGTCGAGCCGCGAAAGCCGTTGGTGGAGAAGACTTCGAGCGCCGCTTCCAGGATCAGTTCGCGCTTTTCCTGCTGGATGCGGGTGCGGCGAGGAGCGGAGCCTTCCATGGCGTCGGTCATAAGGCCAAGCCTTGGTCGCGCGGGTCATCTGGACCAATTCTCTGGACCAGTTTTTCTCTCACCCGTGGAGCGCACTTCGGAGGCCGCATTTCCGCTAGTAATCCCTTGACCGCCGACAGGGCGGTGCTAACGTTTGTCCAATCGGTCAAAATTTGCGTAGCATGAAAACGCAGCAAAGACCAAGCGTTGGAAAGACCAAGCGTTAGCCGCACCGAAACAGGTTACAAGGGGAAGTCTTGGTCATGTCCAACCGGCTGAAAGTCACGCCGAACGATCTCAGCGCATTCTGGATGCCGTTCACGGCAAACCGGCAGTTCAAACAGGCGCCACGCATGTTCGTGTCCGCCAAGGACATGCATTACACCACCAGCGATGGCCGCAAGGTGCTCGACGGTACCGCCGGCCTCTGGTGCGTCAATGCCGGCCATTGCCGTCCCAAGATCACTGAGGCGATCCAGCATCAGGCCGCTGAACTCGACTATGCGCCGGCCTTCCAGATGGGCCACCCGATCGTGTTCGAGCTGGCCAACCGCCTGGTCGATCTCGCGCCCAAGGGCATGGATCATGTCTTCTTCACCAATTCCGGTTCGGAATCGGTCGACACGGCGCTGAAGATGGCGATCGCCTATCACCGCGTGAAGGGCGAGGGCGCGCGCACCCGCCTGATCGGCCGCGAGCGCGGCTATCACGGCGTCAATTTCGGCGGCATCTCGGTCGGCGGCATCGTCAGCAACCGCAAGATGTTCGGCACGCTGCTCGGCGGCGTCGACCATATGCCGCACACGCATCTGCCGGAGAAGAACGCCTTCTCCAAGGGCGTGCCGGAATATGGCGCGGAGCTCGCAAACGAGCTGGAGCGCATCGTCACCCTGCATGACGCCTCGACCATCGCCGCCGTCATCGTCGAGCCGGTCGCCGGCTCCACCGGCGTCATCCTGCCGCCGAAGGGCTACCTGCAGAAGCTTCGCGAGATCTGCACCAAGCACGGCATCCTGCTGATCTTCGACGAGGTCATCACCGGTTTCGGCCGCCTCGGCGCGCCGTTCGCCGCCGACTATTTTGGCGTCACGCCCGACATCATGACCACCGCCAAGGGCGTTTCCAACGGCGTCATTCCGATGGGTGCGGTGTTCGTGAAGAAGGAAATCCACGACGCCTTCATGACCGGCCCCGAGCACATGATCGAGTTCTTCCACGGCTACACCTATTCGGGCAATCCGATCGCATGTGCCGCGGCCCTCGGCACGCTCGACACCTACAAGGAAGAGGGCCTGCTCACCCGTGGCGAGGAGCTGGCGCCGTACTGGGAAGATGCGCTGCATTCGCTGAAGGGCGAGCCGCATGTCATCGACATCAGGAACATCGGCCTGATCGGCGCGATCGAACTGGCACCGATCGCCGGCCAGCCGACCAAGCGGGCCTTCTCGGCCTTCGTCAAGGCGTTCGAGCGCGGCGCGCTGATCCGCACCACCGGCGACATCATCGCGCTGTCGCCGCCGCTGATCATCACCAAGGGCCAGATCAACGAATTGATCGACCATGTGCGTGAAGTGCTGAGGGCGATCGATTGACGAACCGGGCGCGGATACCCCTCCCCCTCAAGGGGAGGGTGGCCGCGAAGCGGCCGGGTGAGGTCCGCGGTGCAGCGTGCCGGCCTGATCTTTTGCTACGAGGCTGCCCCTGATGCCCCGCACTCGCGTGAGCTTCGAAATGCGTCAAAAAGGGCGTGCGCTTCGAGTTCACGCGACCAAGGGCGAAAATCTGCTCTGGTATGAATTGCGCGATTTCAAATCGGTCGGCATCAAGTTTCGCCGCCAGTGCCCTATCGGGCCGTACATCGTCGACTTTGCCTGCTTGGCTGTGAAGCTGATCGTTGAGGTCGATGGCGACATGCACGAACACGAGAAGGGCAAGCGGCACGACGCTGTCCGCGATAATTACCTGCGGTCGCTCGGGTACGATATCTTTCGCGTTGACGAACCCGATGTCATAAACAGCGCTTGGCATGTGGCGCAGGTGGTCAAAGAGAAGGTCGCGCGCGTCGCGGGCGACCCCACCCGACCGCTTCGCGGCCACCCTCCCCTCGAGGGGGAGGGGGACGCTGTGCAATTGGAGAGACTTTGAATGGCCGCCCCAGGCGAGAATCTGCGAATCAATTCAGACCGTTTGTGGGATTCCATCATGGAGATGGCGAAGATCGGCCCCGGCATTGCCGGCGGCAACAATCGCCAGACCGTGACCGACGAGGACGGCGAAGGCCGGCATCTGTTCAAGCGCTGGTGCGAGGCGGCCGGACTCGAAATGGGCCTCGATGAAATGGGCACCATGTTTGCGCGCCGGGAAGGCGCCGATCCCAGCCTGCCGCCGGTCTATGTCGGCAGCCATCTCGATACGCAGCCGACCGGCGGCAAATATGACGGCGTGCTTGGCGTGCTCGGCGGGCTGGAGATCATCCGCTCGCTCAACGACCTCGGCATCACCACCAGGCATCCGATCGTCGTCACCAACTGGACCAACGAGGAAGGCTCGCGCTTTGCCCCGGCGATGATGGCGTCCGGCGTGTTCGCCGGCGTGCTGGAGCAGGCGGACGTGTATCAGCACACCGATAAACAGGGAAAAAAATTCGGCGAGGAGCTGGAGCGCATCGGCTGGAAGGGCACCGAGAAGGTCGGTGATCGCAAGATCCACGCCTTCTTCGAACTGCATATCGAGCAGGGGCCGATCCTCGAGGATGAAGGCATCGATATCGGCGTCGTCACCCATGGCCAGGGGCTGAAATGGCTGCAGGTGACGCTGACCGGCAAGGAGGCGCATACTGGCTCGACGCCGATGCCCAAGCGCCGCAATGCCGGGCTCGGCATGGCCCGGGTGATCGAGCTGGTGCACGAGATCGCCATGGACTACCAGCCCGACGCCGTCGGCGCCGTCGGCCATATGGAAGTGTTTCCCAATTCGCGAAACATCATCGCCGGCCGCACCGTCTTCACCATCGACATTCGCTCGCCCGAGAAGGAAGTGCTGGACGCGATGGACGGCCGGATCCGCGAAGGCATCGAAACGATCTGCGAGGCGCTCGACATCCAGTACAAGGTCGAGCAGGTCGGCGCTTTCGACCCGGTGACCTTCGACGCCGGTTGCGTCAAGGCAATCCGCGACGCCGCCGATCGGCTCGGCTATTCGCACCGCAATATCGTCTCCGGCGCCGGCCACGATGCCTGCTGGATCAACCGCGTTGCGCCGACCGCCATGGTGATGTGTCCCTGCGTTGACGGGTTGTCACACAACGAGGCCGAGGAAATCACCAAGGAATGGGCCGGCGCCGGCGCCGATGTGCTGTTCCACGCGGTGGTGGAGACCGCGGGGATCGTGGCGTGAACTAAAAATCTGGGTTCAAACGACGCTCACAAAGAAGCGCGACAAGAACAAGGGAACACGAAAATGACCAAAGTCATCCGAAACGGCACCATCGTCACTGCCGACCGCACCTGGAAGGCCGATGTGCTGATGCAGCACGGCAAGATCGTCGCCATCGGCTCCAACCTGCATGGCGACCATGAGTTCGACGCCACCGGCTGCTACATCATGCCGGGCGGCATCGATCCGCACACCCATCTCGAAATGCCGTTCATGGGGACCTATTCGGCCGACGATTTCGAATCCGGCACCCGCGCGGCCCTCTCCGGCGGCACGACGATGGTGGTCGATTTCTGCTTGCCGGCGCCGCAGCAGTCGCTGCTGGAAGCCTTGCAGATGTGGGACAACAAGACCTCGAAGGCTTCCTGCGACTACTCCTTCCACATGGCGATCACCTGGTGGGGCAAGCAGGTGTTCGACGAGATGGCGACCGTCGTCGACAAGGGCATCACCTCCTTCAAGCATTTTATGGCCTACAAGGGTGCGCTGATGGTGGACGACGACGAGATGTATGCGTCGTTCCAGCGCTGCGCCGATCTCGGCGCGCTGCCGCTGGTGCATGCCGAAAATGGTGACGTGGTCGCCGCTCTGTCGCAAAAGCTCTTGGCCGCCGGCAATAACGGGCCGGAGGCACATGCCTATTCGCGGCCGCCGGAGGTGGAAGGCGAGGCGGCCAACCGCGCCATCATGATCGCCGACATGGCCGGCGTGCCGCTCTATATCGTGCATGTCTCATGCGAGCAGGCGCACGAAGCGATCCGCCGCGCGCGCCAGAAAGGCATGCGGGTGTTCGGCGAGCCGCTGATCCAGCATCTGACGCTGGATGAGAGCGAGTATTTCAACAAGGACTGGGACCATGCGGCGCGCCGTGTCATGAGCCCGCCCTTCCGCAACAAATTGCACCAGGATTCGCTGTGGGCAGGCCTGCAGGCCGGCTCGCTGCAAGTGGTGGCGACCGACCACTGCGCCTTCACCACCAAGCAGAAGCGCAACGGCGTTGGCGATTTCACCAAGATCCCGAACGGCACTGGCGGGCTCGAAGACCGCTTGCCGGTGCTGTGGACCACCGGCGTCAACACCGGCCGGCTGACGATGAACGAGTTCGTCGCCGTGACCTCGACCAACATCGCCAAGATCCTCAACATGTATCCGAAGAAGGGCGCCATCGTCGAAGGCGCCGATGCCGACATCGTGGTCTGGGACCCGAAGCGCAAGAAGAAGATCACGTCGAAGAAGCAGCAGTCGGTGATCGACTACAATGTCTTCGAAGGTTTTGAAGTGACCGGCCTGCCGCGCTTCGTCTTTTCGCGCGGTGAACTCTCGATCGAGGAAGCGGAGATCAAGGCCAAGCCCGGCCATGGCGAATTCGTCGCCCGCGAGCCGAACGCGGCGGTCAACCGGGCGCTGTCGACCTGGAAGGACATCACCGCGCCGCGCAAGGTGGAACGCACCGGCATTCCGGCGACAGGGGTTTGAGGTTGCGGAGCTTCGCAGCGCTCATCTCGTTGGTCGTGGCGACCGTCATCGCCGGTCCGGCAGAAGCGGCCAGCGTACTGGTTGGCTCCTGGGGCAACGATGCCGGCTGCGTCGTCGCAAAGGCCGGTTACCAGGACGGCGACGACTATATCGTGCTGACTGCCGAAGGTATCGAGACCTATGGCAGCGGCTGCCGGTTTGCGCGGCAATTGACCTCGGCGCCGGGTACGCAATCGCTTGATTCAACCTGTTCCGCCGAGGGCGAGGCGGGGACGACGGCTGAAACCGTTGTGGTCACCAACAAGGGCGAGGGTGGTTTCTTCGTGACCATTCCCGGCCTTGAGGAGATGGGGCCGCTGCAGCCTTGTTCATGATTTTGGGTTTGGGGGAATGAGCATGCGTGGTTTTGGCCTGTCCGTTGTGATGCTTGCCGTTCTGACTGCGGGGCAGGCCTCGGCTGCAGGCATTGATCTGTCCAAGCCCTATGGTGACAAATATGGCTGCATCAATCGGAACGGCCAGGAAGTCGCCGCCGACAAGATGCTGCTTTTGACCGACAAGGAATTGATCACCGCCGCCAGCGCCTGCACGTTCACGGAGAAACAGGCGCAGGCTGATGGGTCTCTGGTGGTGACAGCAACCTGTGAGGCGGAAGGCGAAGAGGGCTCGGAGCCGACCAAGTTCACCATCAAGCGCAGCGCCAAGAACGCCAAGAAACTGACGATCGCCGATGAGGACGGCAACGTCATGGGGGAAGTCTCCCGGTGCAAATGACGGTGACGCCTCCCTCGTCAGGCGACCAGCGCGTCCAGTTCCGGCAGCAGGACGACGCTTTCCTGTTCGTTGGGATCGGTGCGGGCGATGACGGCCGAGGACGGGGCGTTGCTCAGATTGGCCGGCAGATGCGGCACGCCGGCGGGGATGTAGAAGAGGTCGCCGGCCTTGACGACGATGTGATGCTCCAGCCTGTCGCCATACCAAGTGTGGACCTCGCCGGAGAGAACATAAATCGCCGTTTCATGGTTTTCGTGCAGATGCGCCTTGGCGCGGGCGCCGGGCGGCATGGTGAGCACGTGCATGCAGATGCCGGAGGAACCGACCGACTCCGTGGCGATGCCGGCAAAATAGGTCAATCCCTGCTTGCCTTCATAAGTGCTTTCAGGACGGATAAGGTGACAGGTGGGTTTGGGCGACATCGGCAAGGCTCCGGGCGTCGGTTGAGTGGGATTGGACGAGTGGAAAACAACATCAACGCAAATGCAACGGCGTTTCATCCTGCGCGGCAGCGGCTGCGAAAGGCAGGCTGCGGCCAATGACGGGAACCTCGCCAGCCGTCGTTTCGGCAAGCAAACTTGGCCTCACCTTCCAGACCAATGACGGTCCAGTAGAGGCGCTCTCCAATGTCGACCTCACCATCGGCAAGGGCGAGTTCGTCTCCTTCATCGGCCCGTCCGGCTGCGGCAAGACCACTTTGCTGCGCGTCATCGCCGATTTGGAGAAGCCGACGTCGGGCACGATCTCGGTCAACGGCATGACGCCGGAACAGGCGCGCGAGAAACGCGCCTATGGCTATGTCTTCCAGGCGGCCGCCCTTTTCCCGTGGCGTACCATCGAGCGCAATGTGGCGCTGCCGTTGGAGATCATCGGCCTGTCCAGGGCCGAGCAGGCCGAGCGCATCAAGCGCACGATGGAACTCGTCAACCTCTCAGGATTCGAGAAGAAATACCCCTGGCAGCTTTCCGGCGGCATGCAGCAGCGTGCCTCGATCGCCCGCGCGCTCGCCTTCGACGCCGATCTGTTGCTGATGGACGAGCCGTTCGGCGCGCTGGACGAGATCGTGCGCGACCACCTCAACGAACAGCTTTTGGAACTGTGGGCGCGGACCAACAAGACGATCTGCTTCGTCACCCATTCCATTCCCGAGGCGGTGTATCTGTCGACGCGCATCGTCGTCATGTCGCCGCGCCCTGGCCGGGTCACCGACATCATCGAATCGACGCTGCCGAAGGAGCGGCCGTTGGATATCCGCGAGACGCCGGAGTTTTTGGCGATTGCAGCCCGGGTGCGTGATGGCCTGAGGGCAGGGCACAGCTATGATGATTGAGGGGGCTGATAAGCGAGGGACCACCCATGCCTTCGTCATCCTAGGGCGAAGCAAGGAGCGAAGCGACGCGGCGCAGACCCTAGGATCCATGCCGTTACTTCGACGCTCCGCAGCGGTGCAGAACGATGCACCCTACGCAGTGCGCTCGAAGGCGAACATTCTCGACCGGTTATATCTCTCGGCCCACGTCACGGAATGGATCCTAGGGTCTGCGCGACGCTTCGCGTCGCTCCGCCCTAGGATGACGAAGGCGTGGTTGGCCGCTCCCCTTGCGGTTGCTGCTTCGCACCCACGCATCCCTAGGATGACGAACGCTAAGGCGGTCGACCTTCGCTTCGCTCCGGCCACCCTCTCCCCGGTGGGGAGAGGAGAAGGGGAGCGCTGATGGACACCTTCCGCGACAAACTCGTCCCCGTCACCTCGATCCTCCTGGGCGTGGTCGTGCTCTGGTACATCTTTGCCGTCATCCTCAACGCGCCGTTCCAACGCGATCTCGACCGCCGCGCCAACGAAACCTCCGGCACCGTCGAATTCATCGGCAAGACGCTGTCGCAGCCCAAGCCGACGCTGCCGGCGCCGCATCAGGTGGCGGTGAATTTCTTCGAGAACACGTTTCTGCGGCCGATCACCTCGACCCGCAGCCTTGTCTACAATGCCTGGGTGACGCTGTCGTCGACGCTGCTCGGCTTTGCCTTCGGCACCGCGCTCGGCATCATCATCGCTGTCGGCATCGTTCACGTGGCGACGCTCGACCGCAGCCTGATGCCGTGGATCATCGCCTCGCAGACGATTCCCATCCTGGCGGTCGCGCCGATGATCATTGTCGTTCTGGCGGCGATTGGCGTGACTGGTCTCATCCCGAAGGCGATGATTTCGACCTATCTGTCGTTCTTCCCGGTGACGGTGGGCATGGTGAAAGGCCTGCGTTCACCCGAGATCATGCATCTCGACCTGATGCACACTTACAATGCCAGCGCCTCGCAGACCTTCTGGAAGCTGCGCGTGCCGGCCTCGGTGCCGTTCCTGTTCACCTCGATGAAGGTGGCGGTGGCGGCGAGTCTGGTCGGCGCCATTGTCGGCGAATTGCCGACCGGTGCGGTGGCCGGCATCGGCGCCAAACTGCTCGCTGGCGCCTATTACAGCCAGTCCATCGACATCTGGTCGACTCTGGTTGCCGGCTCGGTAGTGGCGGCGCTGCTGGTCATGGTGGTCGGCATAGCCGGGCGCCTCGTCGACCGCGCCATGGGCGGGAGGCCGGCATGAACTGGCTGAAGCCATCCTGGCAAGCGCTGCTGGCCACCGCGCTGTGTCTTGTCGCTCTGGCGCTCGGCGCGATGTCGAAGCCGGAAGCGGCTGCACTGGCGGACCCGGCCGCCAGTTTCGACTACGCCTATTTCGGAATAAAGACCCCGATGATCGGCCTGGCTGTTCTGGCGGGTCTGATCTCCATGCTCAGGATTTCGTCGCTGGCCGAAGCCGTGGTGCTGTTCATCGGCGCTCACCTCGTCGCCTGGATGTTGATCTCGGGCATTACAGGTTTCGAAGGCACGGCATTGGCGCCGTATTTCCTGCTTCTCACGGCTGCCTGGCTGCTGGCCTGGCGCTGCGTGGCGGTGCTGTCAGGGCTTCGCCCGATGGCGAAAGGAGCCCGGATGGCGTTGCGGCTGATCATCCCGGCGATCTTCGGCGCTTGGATCCTGATCATCTGGGAAGCGGTGACGCGCGGCGCCGGCATTCCCTTCATCCTTTTGCCGCCGCCGAGCGCCATCGGCGCGCGCATCGCCAGTTCCCTGCCGGTGCTCGGCGCAGACGTGCGGCAGACCATCTTCAAAGCGGTGATCTTCGGTTATGTCGTCGGCAGCGGCGCCGGGTTCCTCGTGGCCATCGCGGCCGACCGCGTGCCGTTCCTGCGCCGTGGCCTGCTGCCGATCGGCAATATGGTCTCGGCGCTGCCGATCATCGGCGTAGCACCGATCATGGTGATGTGGTTCGGCTTCGACTGGCCTTCCAAGGCAGCGGTGGTCATCATCATGACCTTCTTCCCGATGTTGGTGAATACGGTCGCGGGGCTTGCCGCCTCCGGCCATATGGAGCGCGACCTGATGCGCACCTACGCGTCGGGCTACTGGCCGACGCTCTTGAAGCTCCGGCTGCCGGCCGCGGCGCCTTTCATTTTCAACGCGCTGAAGATCAACTCGACGCTGGCGCTGATCGGCGCCATCGTCGCCGAATTCTTCGGCACTCCGGTCGTCGGCATGGGCTTCCGCATCTCGACCGAGGTCGGGCGGATGAACATCGACATGGTATGGGCCGAAATCGCAGTTGCAGCCCTTGCGGGTTCGGTCTTTTATGGCGTGGTCGCTCTTGTCGAGAGAGCCGTCACGTTTTGGCATCCCTCTGTCCGTGGTGGATAGGGCGGTGGGTTTTGGGTGTTAACTTCAGAGGGTAAAAACATGAAAAGACTGATCATTCCGTTGCTGGCCGGCGCGATGTCGCTGGCCGCGTTCCAGGCCATGGCCGCCGACAAGGTGACCTTGCAGCTGAAATGGGTCACGCAGGCCCAGTTCGCCGGCTATTACGTCGCCAAGGCCAAGGGTTTCTATGAGGCCGAAGGTCTCGACGTCGACATCAAGCCGGGCGGTCCCGATATCGCGCCCGAACAGGTGATCGCCGGCGGCGGCGCCGACGTCATCGTCGACTGGATGGGTGGGGCGCTGGCCGCGCGCGAAAAGGGCGTGCCGCTGGTCAACATCGCCCAGCCGTTCAAGAAGGCCGGCATGGAACTGGTCTGCCCGAAGGACGGGCCGATCAAGACCGAAGCCGATTTCAAGGGCCATACGCTCGGCGTCTGGTTCTTCGGCAACGAATATCCGTTCTACGCCTGGATGAACAAGCTCGGCCTCAAGACCGAAGGCGGCCCGGACGGCGTCACGGTTCTCAAGCAGAGCTTTGACGTGCAGCCGCTGATCCAGAAGCAGGCCGATTGCATCTCGGTCATGACCTATAACGAGTACTGGCAGCTGATCGACGCCGGCTACAAGCCGGAACAGCTCACCGTGTTCAACTACTCGGCGATGGGCAACGACCTGCTCGAGGACGGGCTCTATGCCTCGGAAGACAAGCTCAAGGATCCTGCCTTCGAAGACAAGATGGTGCGTTTCGTGCGCGCTTCGATGAAGGGCTGGAAATACGCCATCGACAACAATGACGAAGCCGCTGGTATCGTCATGGACAATGGGGGCCAGGACGAGAACCACCAGAAGCGGATGATGAGCGAAATCGCCAAGCTGATCGACAATGCCGACGGCAAGCTCGATCCGGCGACCTACGAGCGCACCGCCAAGGCGCTGCTCGACCAGAAGATCATCACCAAGGCGCCGACCGGCGCTTACACCACAGCCATCACCGACAAGGCTATCAAATAAGCCTGACCGGCTGTAGTGATAGTCCGATAGTGAGAACGGCGCCTCGGGTTCAGAGGCGCCGTTCCTTTATGGTGTTCATGACGAAGCTGGTCTCGATCGAGGCGACGCATTTCAGCCGCGCGATCTTTTCCTTGATGAAGCGCTCGTACTGGTCGAGGCTGCCGGTCACCACCTTCAGCACATAGTCGCGCGACCCGGTGACGAGGTGGCATTCCAGCACCTCTTCCCAACCGCGGATCGCCTCCTCGAACATGACAATCTCGTCCTCGTTCTGCCGGCTGAGCCTGACGGTGGCGATGGCGACCATGCTCCAGCCGAAGGCGGCCGGATCGACCAGCGTGGTGTAGCCCCTGATGGTGCCGGCTTCCTCCAGCCGCCGCACCCGCCGCAGGCAAGGTGACGGCGACAGGCCGATGCGTTCGGCCAGCTCATTGTTGGTGATGCGGGCGTCGGCCTGCAATTCGCGCAGGATTTTAAGGTCGAAATCGTCGGCTATCTTCTGCTGCAATTTTGCTCGCTCCTGGCAGTTTGTTGCTGGAATACAGCCATGCGAGGCCGAAAATAGCAAGGACTGCGTGAAGGAGATCGCATAAATTGCCGCGCGAGACTCCTCCAAATGCAGGAAAAGCCATGACCGCGCCACGCCCGTCGAAAACCCATATCGGCAACCACAAGCTCCACCCCGAGACGCTGATGTTGAGCTATGGCTTCGATCCGCAACTGTCGGAGGGCGCTGTAAAGCCGCCGGTGTTTTTGACCTCGACCTTCGTGTTCAAGTCGGCCGAAGAGGGACGTGACTTCTTCGACTACACCTCCGGTCGCAAGGAGCCGCCAAGCGGCACGGCGTCGGGCCTGGTCTATTCGCGCTTCAACCATCCCAACTCAGAGATCGTCGAGGACCGGCTGGCGGTCTATGAGGGAACGGATGCCTGCATCCTGTTTTCGTCGGGTATGTCGGCGATCGCGACCACGCTGCTCGCCTATGCCCGCCCGGGCGATGTCATCCTGCATTCGCAACCGCTTTACGGCGGCACCGAGACGCTTTTGACGCGCACGCTGTCCGGTTTCGGCATCGGCGCTGTCGGTTTTGCCGATGGCGTCGACGAGACGGCGGTGCGGGCGGCTGCAGACGCGGCAGTTGCGAAGGGCCGCGTCTCGGTCATCCTGATCGAGACGCCGTCCAACCCAACCAACAGCCTGGTCGACATCGCGCTGACCCGGAAGATCGCCGACGAAATTGGCTCCAAGCAAGGAACAACGCCGATCATCGTCTGCGACAACACGCTGCTCGGCCCGGTGTTCCAGCGGCCGATCGAACACGGCGCCGATGTCTCGGTCTATTCACTGACCAAATATGTCGGCGGCCATTCCGACCTGATCGCCGGTGCGGCCATGGGCAGCAAGGCGGTGACCAAGCCGATCAAGGCGCTGCGCGGCGCCATTGGCACGCAGCTCGACCCGCATTCCTGCTGGATGCTCGGCCGTTCGCTGGAAACGCTGTCGATCCGCATGGAGCGGGCCAACGACAATGCGCGGCTCGTGGCTGAATTCCTGCGCGATCATGCCAAGGTCGAGAAGGTGCATTATCTGCCGTTCCTCGGCGAGGATACGGCCGCGGGCCGCGCCTACAAGGCGCAGTGCAGCGGCGCCGGCTCGACCTTCTCGTTCGATATCAAAGGCGGGGAGAAGGCGGCCTTGGCTTTCCTCAACGGGCTGCAGATCTTCAAGCTCGCGGTGAGCCTCGGTGGCACGGAATCGCTTGCCAGCCACCCGGCGGCGATGACCCATTCCGGCATTCCCTTCGACGTGCGCCAGCGCATCGGTGTGCTGGAGACGACGGTCAGGCTGTCGATCGGCGTCGAGCATCCGGACGATCTGATCGCCGACCTGACGCAGGCGCTGGCCGGCGTCTGACGGCAGCCCTTCTGGAACTGAAAAAGGGGGCGAGCGATCGCCCCTTTTGTTTTCCCAGTCACAAAACCGTGCGTCGGGAAACATTGCGTCGTTCAGACGTTCCGGTTGAGGCATGCGCGCGCCGGGGAGCCGCGAAGCATGTGACACGCAATCGGAGGTTCTTTATGCGCACACACTCTTTCCTGCCGGTGCTTTCGGCACTGGCCGTTTCGACCGCCTTCCTTCTCGCGTCGCCGGCCATGGCGGAGGTGGTGAAGTACAAGGCGACGCTCGACGGCAGCCAGCAGAGCCCGCCCGTCACCACCAAGGGCAAAGGCACTGCTACCTTGACGTTCGACACCACCAAGAAGAAGCTCAGCTGGAACGTCAAATATTCCGGCCTCAGCGGCCCGGCGACCGCCGCGCACATTCACGGCCCGGCAGCGATGGGCGCGAGTGCAGCGCCCGTGATCCCGTTCAAAGGCAAGCTCAAGAGCCCGATCAAGGGTTCGGCGGAGCTAACCGACGCGCAGGCCGCCGACCTGGCTGCCGGCAACTATTACGTCAATGTCCACACCGCCGCGAACAAGGATGGCGAGATCCGCGGGCAGATCGAGGCGGCGAAGTAGGGACGGACAGAATAGCGATTGCTTTGGAAGTCGGCGGGACAGCGCCACCCTCTGTCCTGCCGGCCGCTCGTCGTTCGGAAAGCCAAGCAATTGGCTTTCCGTCCGCTGCGCGGAGCACTCCTCCCCACAAGGGGGGAGATCGGATTTAGCGACTGCCTCGCCAATCAGGCCTTGTCGCGGATCTGCGTCATCGTCCGGGTCGGGGTGATCGCCTCGGGATCGAGCCTGATCTCGACGATCGCCGGCTTGCCGCTGGCCCGGGCGCGCTCGAAGGCGGGGGCGAAATCGGCCGTCTTCTCGACCGTTTCGCCGTGGCCGCCATAGGCGCGGGCAAGGGCGGCAAAGTCCGGATTCTTCAGGTCGGTGGCGACGACGCGGCCCGGATAGTCACGCTCCTGATGCATGCGGATGGTGCCGTAGATGCCGTTGTTGACGACGATGACGATGATCGGCAGGTCATACTGGACGGCGGTGGCGAATTCCTGCCCGTTCATCAGGAAGCAGCCGTCGCCGGCAAAGGCGATCACGGTGCGGTCCGGGTGCAGCGCCTTGGCGGCGACCGCGGCAGGCGTGCCGTAGCCCATCGAACCGGAGGTGGGAGCGCCTTGCGTGGCAAAGCGGCGGAAGCGGTGGAAGCGATGCACCCAGGTGGCGTAGTTGCCGGCGCCGTTGGTCAGGATAGCGTCGTCGGGCAGCACCTTTTCCAGGTAATTCATGATCGGGCCCATCTGGACCGGGCCGGGGCCGCTTTCCGGTGGCGTCGACCAGTCGAGATAGGCTGCATGGTGCTTTGGCGTCTCATCCGCCCAAACCGGCGATCCCGAAGGTTTGCGCTTGGCGAACCCCTCGACGAAGGCCGATGGCGAAGCGTTGATCGCCAGCGTCGGCCGGTAGACACGGCCAAGCTCGCCGGCATCGGCATGGACATGGACGAGCGTCTGGTCGGGGTAGGGGCTCTTCAGCAGCGTATAATCGGAGGACGGCATCTCGCCCATGCGGCCGCCGATCAGCAGCACCAGATCGGCCTGCTTGATCGCCGTTGCCAGCTTCGGGTTGATGCCGATGCCGACATCGCCGGCATAGTTCGGGTGGAGATGATCGAACAGCATCTGGCGGCGGAAGGAGCAGCCGACCGGCAGCGACCAGGCTTCGGCAATGGTGCGCATCTGTGCCACCGCTTCCTCGTCCCAGCGGGTGCCGCCCAGGATGACGAAAGGACGCTTGGCCTTGCCGAGCAGTTTCTCCAGTGCGTCGAGCTCGGCTTCGCCGGGCCGCGTTTCGACTGGCGTGTGCGGCAAGGCTGCGGGCGCTTCGACCAGACTGGTCAGCATGTCCTCGGGCAGCGAGATCACGACAGGACCGGGGCGGCCTGAGATTGCCACCGCGAAGGCGCGGGTGACGAATTCCGGGATGCGCGCGGCATCGTCGATCTCGACGACCCATTTGGCGATGTCGCCGAAGAAGCGCTTGTAGTCGACTTCCTGGAAGGCCTCGCGCTCCTTGGCGTGGCTGGCGACCTGACCGATGAACAGGATGACGGGCACCGAATCTTGCATGGCGATGTGAATGCCGGCGGACGCATTGGTGGCGCCGGGGCCGCGGGTGACGAAGCAGATGCCGGGCTTGCCGGTCAGCCGCCCCTGGCAGTCGGCCATCATGGCGGCGCCGCCTTCCTGGCGGCAGACGATGGTGCGGATCGGCGAGTCATGCAGCGCGTCGAGCACGGCGAGATAGGATTCGCCCGGCACGCAGAAGATGCGGTCGGTGCCGTTGGCTTCGAGCGCGTCGACAATCAATTGTCCGCCGGTCTTCATTTCCCAGACTTCTCCAGTTCGGCAAGGATTTCGTCAGTGTGTTCGCCCAGGCGCGGCGAGGGGCGTTCATAGACCAGCGGCGTGCCGGACATCACCATAGGCGCACGCACCGAGGGCAGACGGTTGCCGTGGCCATCGTCGAGGTCGAGGCGCATGCCGCGCGCGATGGTCTGCGGATCGGCAAACATCTGGCCGATATTGTTGATCGGGCTCGCCGGAACGCTTGCCGCTTCGAGTTTCGCCAGCAGCGGGTCGCGATCCCAGTTCTTCAGCGTCTCGATCATATGCTCGCGCAATTTCACCCGGTTGGCGACGCGGGCAGGGTTGGTGGCGAAATCGGGATCCGCTGCGAGATGGTCGAGCCCGACAGCGGCGCAGAATTTGCCGAACTGGCCGTCATTGCCGACCGCGAGGATGATGTGGCCATCCCTGACCGGTACAACCTCATAGGGCGCGATGTTCATATGCGCATTGCCCATCTGCACCGGCGATTTGCCGGAGACGAGATAGTTGAGGTTCTGGTTGCCGAGTGCGGAAATCTGGGTGTCGAACAGCGCCATGTCGACGTGCTGGCCTTCGCCGGTCTTTTCGGCATGGCGAAGCGCTGCCTGGATGGCGATCACCGAATAGAGGCCGGTGAAGATATCGGAAATGGCGACGCCGGCCTTTTGCGGCTCGCGCCCGGCCTCGCCGGTGATCGACATCATGCCGGCCATGGCCTGGATGATGAAATCGTAGCCCGCGCGGGGTGCGTAAGGCCCATCCTGGCCAAAGCCGGTGATCGAACAGTAGACGAGCTTTGGATTGATCTTGCGCAGGCTCTCGTAATCGAGGCCGTATTTTTTCAGCCCGCCGAGCTTGAAGTTCTCGATCAGCACATCCGAGGTAGCGACCAGCCGGCGTATCGTTTCAGCACCCTCAGGCGTCGAGAAGTCGATGGCGATGGAGCGCTTGCCGCGATTGCAGGAATGGTAATAGGCGGCCGACAGGTTCTCGCCGTCATGGCTCATGACGAAGGGCGGACCCCATTTGCGGGTGTCGTCCCCACCGTCGGGACTCTCGACCTTGATGACGTCGGCGCCGAGATCGGCCAGCAACTGTCCGGCCCATGGCCCGGCCAGGATGCGGGCGAGTTCGACGACGCGGACGCCTTTCAGCGGAGGTTCAGCCATAAATCACCAAAAACGGGTCGGAACCGCAGCCTCTATCAATCCGGGATGCCACTGTCACGGGCCTTGCGCTGGGCCAGCGATGTCAGCGTTTCAACACACCATCGGCCCAGGCAGCGAAATCGTCCATGACGGTGTCGCGGTTCACTTCGTTCAGGCTTTCGTGGCGGGTGTCGGCGTAAACCTTTGAAAGCAGATTCGAAAAGCCCATCGCGCGCATGCGTTTGGCGAGATGATCGATGGCTTTGCCATAGTCGGAAGCCGGGTCTTTCTCGCCGCCGACGATGCTGACGGGAAGATCGCGCCTTATGCCGGCAAAGCCGGAATCCTTGCCGCCATTCTGCGCCATCTGGACGACGTCGCGCCACATCGAGATCGAGGCATCCCAGCCGCAGAGTGGGTCGGCGATGTATTTCGCCACTTCCGCCTCGTCGCGCGACAGCCAGTCGAACAGCGTCTTGTGGTTGGGCACCGCCTTGCCCCAGGCCTGGAAGGTCAGTCGGGGCAAGATACGCGAGGGGACATCGGAGCCGAGCCTGAAGCGCTCATAAGCCAGGATGGCGAGCGCAAGCTGACCAAGCAGGCCTTGCGAGAAATTGCCGTTCCAGATCGCGGCGGCGTGAACGCGTGGCGAGTGCGCCAACAGGTAGTTCAATGCCACCGACGCGCCCATCGAATGGCCGAACAGGATGACCGGTACCCCGGGCTGTTCCTTGGCGATCAGGTCGTGGACGGCGTCGACATCGGCAATCACCTTGGCGGCGCCGTCGGTGCCGGCGAACCTGCCGAGCGGCGCATCAGGCGCCTTGGTCGCGCCGTGGCCGCGGTGGTCGTGGACGTAGACATGAAAGCCGCGCAGCGCGAGGTAATCGGCAAAGCGGGCATAGCGCGCGGCATGCTCGGCTAGGCCGTGATTGATCTGGACGACCGCACGCGGAGTGCCGCTGGCGTGCTTCACATAAAGGTTGAGCGTGGCCCCGGTCGGTGAGGCCAGCGTCGTCTGCCCGTCAAATGCCATATCTCGCTCCCTGGGCGACTGTTGGGCGACGGCGGGGGCGACGTCAAGGGGAGGTCGGGAAGCGCCAGCCGCACCTGGTGGAGATTGTTTTTGCGGCGGACGAAAGAAATCGTAATTCTGACATGTCGTACGTTTCTAGCTTGCGGCATGAAACGCTAGGAGTTCTGGAATGCGGATATCGGCGATATGGGCTGCGGTGTTGGTGGCGCTGGCCAGCGCAGGCATGGCGCGAGCCGACGTCAAGATGAGCGGCTCTTTCGTCGCAGACGCTGCCTGTCCGGCAACGCAGGCGATCAAGAGCGGCAAGAATCCGGGCAATGTCTCGACGACTGCCGGGCAAAGCTACGATCTCCTGGCCGGCAACAAGGATGCGCCGACGCATTATCTCATCCGTGTGCCGGGGGCCGATCCGGAACGCCGCTGGGTCAAGATCAGCTGTGGCCATGTTACCGGCGGCAGCGCGTCGACCCAACCGGCTGGACCTGCCGATCAGGGCAAGTCTGCGGCTTCGGGAAAGCCCGAATATGTCTTTGCGCTGAGCTGGCAGCCGGCCTTCTGCGAAACCAAGTCGAGTAAGCCCGAATGCCAGGCGCAGACAGCAGGCGGTTTCGACGCGTCGCATTTCACGCTGCACGGCCTGTGGCCACAGCCGAACGGCAACTTTTATTGCCAAGTACCGGCGAGCGACAAGGCCAATGACAATCCGGCCCATTGGGGCGACCTGCCGCCGGTCGATCTCGATGCCAACACGCGCGCCGAGCTTGACCAGGTGATGCCGGGCACGGCGTCCAAGCTCGAACGGCATGAATGGATCAAGCATGGCACCTGCTACGGCAAGAGCCAGCAGGAGTATTTTGCCGAGGCGTTGAACCTGATGCGGGCGGTAAATGCCTCGCCGGTGCGCGATCTTTTCACCAAGAATGTCGGCAAGCAGCTGACCTCGGACCAGATCCGCAGCGCCTTCGACAGCGCCTTCGGCTCTGGAGCCGGGGCGCGGGTGCGCGTCTCTTGCCTGGTCGATCCGTCGAGCGGCAGGCGGCTGATCGGCGAGTTGACGCTCGGCCTGACCGGCCCGATCGGCCCGGACAGTTCGCTGGGCAATCTGATGCTCGCTTCGGCGCCGACGACCAAGGCCGGCTGCCCGAAGGGCTCGGTCGATGCGGCGGGGTTCCAGTAGGATATCCGTCTGCCGCTGGGCAGTGACGCGGTGATATGGTCTGACGCATTTCATTCGGCGGAGTGGCGATGAGTGGCATGACATCAGGCGCGCTGGCGCGGCTGGCCTTCTGGGCCAGGGGGATGATCGCAATCAGGGACGGCCGCATGGAGTGGCCGGGCTTCTCCTATACCGAGGCCGAATGGGCGCGCATGCGGGTGCTTGCCGCGCCGATCGGGGCCGGCCGCTACCAGCTGTTCACAATGGTCAATGCGGTGATTTTCATCGCCATTGCCGCGCTCGGCGTCGTCTGTGTCTTCC
This sequence comes from Mesorhizobium sp. P3_A2, assembly GCF_056403115.1. Classification (NCBI taxonomy): domain Bacteria; kingdom Pseudomonadati; phylum Pseudomonadota; class Alphaproteobacteria; order Hyphomicrobiales; family Phyllobacteriaceae; genus Mesorhizobium; species Mesorhizobium sp. P3_A2. Next base: position 481,905 of record NZ_JBFUGC010000001.1, on the reverse strand, counting down.
TGCCGCTGGCAAACCTTTTGTTTCCGGTGCCGGCCGAAACCAGTGCGCTCAAATTCTCGGCTCTGCTGGCGGCCTATGCGTTCCTTATCATCGGTATTGGCCTGCCGATCTCGATGCGCCTGTCCAGTGCGCTGATGGCCTCCAGGGAGATGCGCGCGGGGCTCGTCGCTGAAGCCGGCGACGACGCACTGGCGGCAAAGGTGTCCTGGCAGATCAACCGCATCATGCTCATCATGTGCGGCCTGCTCGTGCCAGGCATCCTGTTGTTCATCGCCTACGACATCGATGCCGGTCCGATCATCACTACGCTGAAATGGCTGGCGATCGTGCTGATGGCCGTCTCAGTTGCGGTCGGCGCGTTGCAGCAGCGCAAGCGGAGCTGATCGACCCGGCGATCTTCGGGAATTTCGACAGGGCTTCGGTGCAGACCGGCTTGAAATGGCAAAAGCGATTGCCGTTCGGCCCGGCATCGCCTACATAGCGCCCAACCTCCATTCAATCCGACATTTTCGGTCAACTGTCAGGGAAAGCGCGCGTGGCACGCCAGTTCATCTATCACATGGCCGGCCTCAACAAGGCCTATGGCACCAAGAAGGTGCTCGAAAACATTCATCTGTCCTTCTACCCGGACGCCAAGATCGGCATTCTCGGCCCCAACGGCGCCGGCAAGTCGACGATCCTCAAGATCATGGCCGGCATCGACAAGGAGTGGAACGGCGAAGCCTGGCTCGCCGAAGGCGCCACCGTCGGCTATCTGGCGCAGGAGCCGGCGCTCGACGCGAACAAGACGGTGTTCGAGAACATCATGGAAGGCGTCGCCGCCAAGACCGCCATCATCGAACGCTACAACGAATTGATGATGAACTATTCCGACGAGACGGCCGACGAGTCGGCCAAGCTCCAGGACGAGATGGACCGGCTGAACCTGTGGGATCTCGAACAGCAGGTCGAGATGGCTATGGAAGCACTGGGCTGCCCGCCCAAGGATGCCGACGTCACCAAGCTGTCGGGCGGCGAGCGCCGCCGTGTCGCGCTCTGCCAGCTTCTGCTGCGCCAGCCCGATCTTCTGCTGCTCGACGAACCGACCAACCATCTCGACGCCGAGACGACCGCCTGGCTGGAAAAGCATCTGCGCGCCTATCCGGGTGCTGTCATGATCATCACCCACGATCGCTACTTCCTCGACAATGTCACCGGCTGGATCCTCGAGCTCGACCGCGGCCGCGGCATTCCCTATGAGGGCAACTACACCAAATACCTCGAAGCCAAGGCCAAGCGCCTCAAGCAGGAAGGTCGCGAGGACGACGCCCGCCAGCGCGCCATCGGCCGCGAGCGCGAGTGGATCCAGTCGAGCCCCAAAGCCCGCCAGACCAAGTCCAAGGCGCGTATCCAGGCCTTCCAGGATCTCTTGGATGCAGCTGACAAGCGGCGTCCGACAGATACGCAGATCGTCATCCCGCATGGCGAGCGCCTCGGCAATGTGGTGATCGAGGTCGACGGCCTGTCGAAGGGTTTTGGCGACACGCTGCTGATCGAAGGCCTGGAATTCAAGCTGCCGCCGGGCGGCATTGTCGGCGTCATCGGACCCAACGGCGCCGGCAAGACGACGCTGTTCCGCATGATCACCGGCCAGGAAAAGCCGGACGCCGGCACGGTTCGCGTCGGCGAGACGGTCAAGCTCGGCTATGTCGACCAGAGCCGCGACGCGCTCGACCCGTCAAAGACCGTCTGGGAAGAAATCTCGGGCGGCGCCGAAGTGGTCAAGCTCGGCAAGTTCGAAGCCAACACGCGCGCCTATTGCGCGTCGTTCAACTTCCGTGGCGGCGACCAGCAGCAGAAGGTCGGCAACCTCTCCGGCGGCCAGCGCAACCGCGTGCATCTGGCAAAAATGCTGAAGACCGGCGGCAATGTGCTGCTGCTCGACGAACCGACCAACGATCTCGACACGGAAACGCTGGCCGCGCTCGAGGACGCGCTGGAAAACTTCGGTGGCTGCGCCGTCATCATCTCGCACGATCGCATGTTCCTCGACCGTCTGGCGACGCACATCCTCGCCTTCGAGGGCGACAGCCATGTCGAATGGTTCGAGGGCAATTTCGAGGATTACGAGCAGGACAAGATCCGCCGGCTCGGGCCCGAAGCCGTCAACCCGCACCGCATGACCTACAAGAGGCTGACGCGGTAATAGGGCAACCGGGCGGCGAATTCTCAAAGCGATATGAGGAGTTCAAATGGCTGATTGGTCCGCCGCCCAATATCTGAAGTTTGAGGATGAGCGTACGCGGCCCGCGCGTGACCTCGTGGCGCAGGTGCCGGTGGATTTTCCGCGCCGGGTCGTCGACATCGGTTGCGGGCCGGGCAACTCGACCGAGCTGCTGGTCGAGCGTTGGCCGGATGCGCAGATCAGCGGTTTCGACTCCTCTCCCGACATGATCGAAAAGGCGAGGGCGCGCCTGCCCAGCGTCAACTTCGACCTTGCGGACGCCTCGACATGGCAGCCGGCAGAGCCGGTCAACGTGATCTTCGCCAATGCGGTGTTCCAGTGGCTGCCGACCCATCCGGCTGTTTTCCAGCGGCTGATGGGCTTTCTCGCGCCCGGCGGCGCGCTCGCCGTCCAGATGCCCGACAATCTGCTTGAGCCCTCGCATCAGCTGATGCGCGAGACCGCGGCCGAAATGCCGTTCGCCGTGAAGATGGCGGGGGCCGCGCGCGGGCCGTTGCCGCCGGTGTCGTTCTACTATGACCTGCTGTCGCCACTCTCCGACCGGGTGGATATCTGGCATACGGCCTACAATCATCCGCAGGCCGACGCCGAAGCGATCGTCGAATGGGTGAAGTCGACGGGGCTGAAGCCTTTCCTCGATCCGCTGGACGCCGGCGAGCGCGAGATGTTCCTCGACAGCTACACGGCCAAGATTGCCAAGGCCTATCCGAAGACCGCAAACGGCAAGGTCCTGCTGCGCTTCCCGCGCATCTTCATCGTCGCCAAGCGGGCCGGCTAGCACTCTGGAGAATGCCGACCAATGTCCTCGGCTTAAGCCGGCGTAAACCGGCCGGGTGAGAAAAGTGTTGCGTCGCGCCTCTTCGTCGCCCACATGAGGACGACAACGCCTGCGCATGAACGGACTGGATATGCATCGCGTCATCATCAGCGGCATCGGCGTTGAAATCCCTGAAGCCAAGATCACCAATGAAGAACTGGTCGCCAGCTTCAATGCCTGGGTCGACACGGAGAATGCGCGCCGCGAGGTCTCCGGCGAGACGCCGCTGCAGAAATCCGACAGCGCCTTCATCGTCCACGCCTCGGGCGTCCAGACCCGCCATGTGATCGAGCGGGAAGGCATTCTCGATCCGACCCGGATGGCGCCGCGCATCCCGGCACGGCCCGACGATGCGCTGTCGCTGCAGGCCGAGTTCGGCGTCGCCTCGGCCAGGAAGGCGCTCGACCATGCAGGGTTGAAACCGTCCGACATCGACCTGGTGATCTGCTCGGCTTCGCACCAGCAGCGGCCCTATCCGGCGATCGCCATCGAAATGCAGGATGCCCTGGGCACCAACGGCGCCGGTTTCGACATGGGCCTCGGCTGTTCGTCGGCCGCGGCCGCCTTGCACATTGCGGTCAATCTGGTGCGGACGGGCGCGCACAAACGCGTGCTGGTGGTTACCCCGGAGATCATCACCGGCCATCTCAACTTCCGCGACCGGCAGACGCATTTCATCTTCGGCGACGCGTCGGTGGCGATGGTGGTCGAGGGGCTGGCCAAGGGCGAGAAGCGGCCGGGGCGCTTCGAGGTGCTGGACACGCGCACCTGGACGCAGATGTCGAACAACATCCGCACCAATCTGGGCTACCACACCCGCACTGCCCAGGACGATCCTTACATGATCAGCCTCGAGGGCAATCTGATCAAACAGGTCGGCAACAAGGTGTTCAAGGAAGTCACCGTCGCCGGCCACAAATTCATCGTCGAATTCCTGGCCGAGCACGGGCTGACGCCGCAAGCCGTCCGGCGCTTCTGGCTGCATCAGGCCAATGCGCGGATGAACGCGATGATCCTGAAGCTGGCTTTCGGCCACGAGGTCGACCACGACCGCGCGCCGATGGTGCTGGAGCGGCTCGGCAACACCGCCGGCGCGGGCGCCATCATTGCGCTTTCGGAAAACCATGCCGACATGAAGCCCGGCGATTTCGGTGTGCTGTGCGCCTTCGGCGCCGGCTATTCGATTGGTGGCGCGCTGCTCAGAATGCTGTAGTCAGGCTGGGGTGAACGGCACCAACATCGGCACCCGTCGGGCATAATCGTCATAGGCGCTGCCCAGTTCGCCGCGCAGAAAATGCTCCTCAAGCTTTGCCTTGACGACGATGCCGATGGTGAGAAAGACCGCGCCGACGATGCCCCAGACCGTGCCCTTGGCCGCCATGGTGGCCAGGATGGCCAGCAGCAGCCCGGTGTAGATCGGGTGGCGAACCAGCCCGTAGGGGCCGGTGTCGACGACACGGTGTTGGGCCTTGGCCGTCACCGAAGCCGACCAGAGGCGGCCGAGATGCAGCCGCGCCCACCAGGCGAACAGCAAGCCAACGGCAATGAGCCCGACGCAGATCCACGCTTCGGCAAGGGTCGGAAACCAGAACCGCAGCCGGCCGGCATAGCCATGCGCGGGAATGAACAGCAGCACCGCGCCGACCATCCACAAAGCGCGATAGCGAAACTCCGCCTGGATGCCGGCGCGCTTTTGCGCGGGGTCGGACCAAAAGGCGGCTAGAAGCCAGGACACGACCCAGACCAGCCAGAGCAATGCGATTGCCGTACCGGGACGCATGGGAGACCTCCGCCGACTGTCTCACCATGAAGCCGGCGCAGCGCGGCGGCAATGCGGCGCAATACGGGACCGCTGCCGCTTTCAGGTAAGAAGATCGTGCTCCACGCTCATTGCCCGGAGAACATCCACTGCACGCCGAACGCGTCGATCAGCATGCCGAAGCTGGTTCCCCAAAATTGCCGTGCCAGCGGTACAGTGATCCGGCCGCCTGAGGCCATGCGGTCGAAAAACTCCCGCATTTTGGCCGGATCGTCGAACTCCAGCATCATTGCGGAGCCCTTCATCGGCTCCGCATCGTCATTGTCCGAGGCATGAAACAGCACGCCCGGACCTTCGAATCGCGCATGCAGCACCTTTCCCCGCATGGCTTCGGTTCGCACCGGCATGCCGTTGTCGCCCCAGCGCAGCAGGATGGTTGCCCGACCGAGGCCGCTCTCTTCGTAGAAGGCCAGCGCTGGCTCGCAATTGGTAGTGAAGAACAGCGAAGGGGAGAGCCGCATCTAGTTGGGTCCTGCTCGGTGCGCTTGCCGCATCACTGCGCTGCCGCGGTTGCGGCCGCGATGAGCGCGTCGCCGGTGTATTGCCTGTCACCGATGCCCCAGCCGCCGTCGGGCGCGTTGACGATGTTGACCCAGGTGTTTTCGGGCCTGTGACCAGGCACGCAGAGATCGGCGACAATGCTGGCGGCAGTGGTGATGAAGGCGCTGCGGGCTTCAAGCGAGCCGAGGCCGATGTTGGGCAATTTCAACTCGACCATGACGACGGGCCGATTGGCACCGCCGGCATAGATGTGGTGCGGCGGCAGGATGTGGACCGTGCCGCCGACGATGGCGGTAAAGAACGCATTGCCGGTGGCGCCGGAGGCTTCGATCAGGGCGGCGCTGAGACGCGGCAGGATTTCGCGCTCTCCCGCCGGGGTCAGTACGCCTTGCGGTGCGGTCACGGTGATGGGCATTTTTCTATCCTCTCCTGGAGATCGCATGGACTGCAGTTGCTGCTTGCCATGTTTCGTATCGATTGTTACGTTATGGAGGGAAAGCGAGTCAACAGGTTTCATAACGATCGCTATGGATAATTTGGAAAAGCCGCGTGGCGGCCGGCCGCGTGCCTTCGACCCCGACCGGGCGCTGGATGCGGCAATGCATCTGTTCTGGGAGCATGGCTATGAGGCGACGTCGCTCACCATGCTGCGCGAGGCGATGGGGCTGACGCCGCCGCAGATCTACAATGCCTTCACCGACAAGGAGACTTTGTTCCGCAAGGCGCTTGAGCGCTACCACCAGACAGAGATCGGCTTTGCGCTGGAAGCATTGAGCGCGCCGGTGTCGACGGGGGAGGCGATCCGGCGGTTACTGCTCGGGGCGGCGGAAGCCTATTCGAGACCCGGCAAGCCCGGCGGCTGCCTGTTTGTCAGCGGCGCGCTGGCGACCTCTCCCCAGGCGCAAGCCGTTGCCGACGAGCTCAAGACCTATCGCAAGGCGAGCGAAGCGGCGATCGCCGAACGGCTGGCGCAGGGCAAGGCAAAGGGCGACCTGCCGGAAGGCTTCTCCGTCGAGGGCTTCGCCAAATACCTGGCCGGGACCATGAATGGCATGTCGATCCAGGCGCGAGACGGCGCTTCGGTGGAAGAGTTGCGCGCTTTGGCTGAAACGGCTCTTGCGGCTCTGCCGGTCGGGGAGCAAAAACCAAAGGCATGATTCAAAAACAGAACGCCGCAGCGGACCTCTTCGCGGAATCCGAGAAGCCGGTCGAAATCATTCCTGCGAAGAAGCTTTCCGCCCGCGCGGCGGCGCTCTACGTCGCGCCATCAGATCACTTCCAGACGCGTGCGGTTCAAGAATTGCAGCTCGGCTTCGACGGCATCGATGGCGACTTCCACGCTGGTGCCACTCGGCGCTCCGGCGGGCGCGAGCCCTGGTACCCGCGCGGCACCGAAATGCGTAACGAGCGACAGGTATCGATTGTCGCGGCGGACGAGCTCGCCGTCGTCGCTAAGCGGATGGGCCTGAAGGAGATCAAGCCGGAATGGATAGGCGCCAATCTGCTGATCGAGGGCGTTCCGCATCTGTCGATGTTGCCTTCAGGCACGCTGCTGTTCTTCAAAGGCGGGGTAACGATCAAGGTCGATGCGCAGAATGGGCCTTGCCGCCTTGCCGGGCGTTCGGTCGCCGAAAATGCGGGGATGGCCGATCATGAGACGGGCGCGCTGGCCTTCCCGAAGGCGGCGAAGCGGTTGCGCGGCCTGGTTGCCTGGGTCGAGAAACCGGGCAGCATCACGGTCGGCGAAGAGATCTCGGTGCGCGTGCCGGAGCAGTGGATTTATCGACCGTAGTTCCACGATACGAGAGCCGGCTGCGCCGCCGGGACGGCGCAACCGGATTTAACAGAAATGTTCAGGCCGCCTTGCGGTTCTTCTTCGCGCCCTGCGCCTCGATGGAAACGTGGTCCCACTTTTCCCAAAGCGCGATGCGGTTGGCGTATTCCTGTTTGATCATCGGCAGGCCGCCGTCGCCGAAGAACACGCGCAGCGGTGGCTCGGCCGCGTCGACGATTTCGAGCATTGCCGGTCCAGTGGCCTCGGGATCGCCGGCCACGGCGCGGCTGCGGCGCTCGGCCATAGCGGCGCGGGCGGGTGCATAGGCCTCGATGGCTTTCGAGGTCTTGGCCGAGGCACCGGACCAGTCGGTCGAGAAGCCGCCCGGCTCGACCAGCGTCACATGGATGCCGAACTCGGCGACTTCCAGGCTGAGCGACTGGCTGAACGCTTCGAGCGCCCATTTCGAGGCGTGGTAGAGGCCGAGCGAGGCAAAGGCGTTGACGCCGCCGATCGACGAGATCTGGATGATGTGGCCGAAGCGCTGCGCCCGCATGATCGGCAGCGCCGCCTGGGTGACCCAGAGCGCGCCGAAGACGTTGGTCTCGATCTGGTCGCGGGCTTCCTGTTCGCTGACTTCCTCGATGGCGCCAAAATGGCCGTAACCGGCATTGTTGATGACGACGTCGAGCCGGCCAAAGCGCTTGTGCGCCTCGGCTATTGCCGCATCGACGGCTTTCTTGTCGGTGACGTCGAGCTTTATCGCGGCGATGTTGTCGCCGTATTTGGCGACGAGATCGGCGAGCGTGCCGGCATCGCGGGCGGTTGCAGCGACACGGTCGCCACGGGCGAGCGCTGCCTCGGCCCAGACGCGGCCAAAACCTTTCGACGATCCGGTGATGAACCAAACCTTGCTTGTCATGATGTGGAATCCTTGCCCATGCGGGCCGTGAATTGGGGATGGAAACGGAGGCTTCTCCGTTTCTGCCATATACGGCGCATCGCGCGATTTTCCAGAGGCGAGGAGGAATCTTTTTGCCCCGACCATCCGGCTGAGCAAGGCGCTCGGCTGGTCAGGGGTAGCGTACCGGACTCGACCAGGCCGGGTCGTCATGCTTTTGCCAGTAGAGCGCCATTAGCCGGCTGGTGATTGCGCCTATCTTGCCGTCCGCGACAGGCGTGCCGTCGATCACCGTCACCGGCATGATGCCGCCGGCGGTGGAGGTGATGAAGACTTCGTCGGCTCCCTTCAGCGCGGCAACGCTGACATCGGCCGCGGCGGCGGCAAGGCCGGCTTCGGCGCAGAGATCGAAGACAGTGCGCCTGGTGATGCCGGGCAGCACGCCAATGGCCGGCGACGACAGGTTGCCATCCTTGACGCAGAACACGTTGAAGCCGGGGCCTTCGGCGACATTGCCGTTGAAGTCGAGAATGAGCGCCGTCTCGGCGCCGCAGTCATAGGCGTCGTAGAGACCGCGCACCAGGTCGAGCCAGTGGTAGTTCTTGATCGCCGGGTCGATCGAGGCCGGCGGAATGCGCACCTTGTCGCTGATGGCGACATGCAGTCCACGCCGCAACTGCTCGGCATTGGCGACCGAACCGAACGGCACGGCAAATGCCATGAAGCGGTTGATCGCCTGGCGCGGATCGCGGCTGAAGGTCGGCGAAGCGCCGCGCGTGCACAGCATCTCGACGTAGGCGGCGCGGTGGCCCGAGAGCGCCACGCAATTGTGCAGGATCTCGCTGACGCCATCGCGGTCGAACGGGACCGTCATGCGCAATTTCTGCAAGCTGGCGAAGAAGCGGTCGAGATGCAGGTCGAGGCGGAAGAAGCTGCCGTCCCAGACATGCACGGTGTCGTAGGTGGCGTCGGAATGCAGAAAGCCCCAGTCCAGCACCGAGATTTTTGCCTGCGACATCGGCAGATACTGGCCGTCGAGGAAGGCGATGCCGTCGGGATAGGAATGCGGATCGATATGGCGGGCTGAAACGGAAGGCAGTCCTTTGGGTTGCGGGTCGGTGGTGCTGCTCATCTAGCCTCCTTTTGTCCAGCGCTGTCGCTGCCGGCGATCATTGCGGCGATGCCAGCGACATCGCTGCCCAGTTCCCGGTCCTCCTCAAGCGGGGGAACGCGCTCGCGCACCGCCTTGTAGGCCTCATCCGCGCCACGGCCCAGTCCGTCCGTCACGCCGCGGATCTCCACGGCGTAGGCCGAAGCGATCAGCTCCATGGCGATGAGGTAGCGCAAGCGTTCGACGATCAGGCTCGTCTTGGCAATCACCGCCGGCGCCATCGAGGACTGGTCCTCGATCCAGTCGGACACCGCGATCGGGGTCAGCGAGACCGGGTTGGCCAGGAAGCGGATTTCGGCTTCCATGGCGGCAACGGGTTTTTGCAAAATGGCAAAGCCGATGCGGTTCTGGCCCTGCGCCGCCAGGAAACGCGGCAGTTCCGACACGGTGGGGGACATCAGCTTGATCGTCCGGTTGGCAATACCTGCCGCGGCGTGCGCCATAGCCTGGCCGAGCCGCTCCCAGGCGAGGGCGAAGGCGGTCATGTCGAAATTGCCTTGCGACACGATCCTGTCCTCGCTGGTCAGCACGACCGGATTGTCGCCGGAACTGGCGAGCTCGATTTCGGTGGCCGTGCGGGCTTCGTCGATCGCATGGGTCAGCGCGCCCCAGACCTGCGGAACGCAGCGATAGCTGAGCGGGTCCTGGATGCGCCGGGCAGCAGCTTGCGCAAACAGCGCGCTGCCTGCCAAGAGGTCGCGCAGTTGCGCCGCCATCGCCCGCTGGCCAAAGGCGGGCCGTGCCGCCATGGCCGCGTCGTCGAGCGCGCCGAGATTGGCGCGGAACGCCTCGAAGTTCAGGGCGACCGCTTTCAGCGACCAGGAAAATGCGCGCTCTATGTCTTCGAGCGCCAGACAGGCTTGTGCGACCGACAGGCTGTTGGCGACGATGATGGCATGGCCATCCTTGGCGCGGATGTCGAGCGGTTTTAGCCCGGCGCGCCTGAGCGCCTCGGCCGCCGGTATGGTCTCACCGCCATAGTCGGCCTCACCCTGACCAAGCAGGCCCAGCGTCAGATGCGCGAGTGGCGCCAGATCGGCTGCACCCAGCGAGCCAAGCGACGGCACGACGGGATGCACGCCGGCGTTGAGCGCCGTAACCAGCCCTTCGAAGACGGCAGGCGAAATACCGGTGCCGCCGGCGGCCATACCGGCGATCCGCACCGCCATCATGGCGCGCACGGCCTCCTGCGGCAAAGCCGGTCCGAAGCCGACGGAATGACCCAGCGAAACCCGCCTTTGATAGGCGACCAGATCCGCGTCGCTGAGCGGCGTATCGACGGCGGCACCCAGTGCGGTGGTCAGCCCGTAGACCGGACGATTTTCAGCCGCATGGCGCTCGATCACCGCGCGGCTGGCGCGGACCAAGGCGTCGACCTCCGGCGAGATTTCGACCCGCGCGTTGCGGCGGGCAATGGCGGCGATGTCGCGCGCGCTCAGCGGTGTGCCGGTCAGCCGGACAGGTGATGATGTCATGCAAGGATTCCCCTCAATTCGGCTTGGACAAAGCCTCGGCCTGTCGATGCATGCTGGCTGCCTCATTAGACTTGCCTTATGCTGCCTGCGGACATCTTGCCGGGAGGGGACCATGGGCAAGCGGCTCGGCGCCATCATTTTTGCGACAGTCATTTTCGCCACAACGGGAAACGCGTCTGCTCAGTGCGCTCGCGAGGGAGAGGAGCTGTGCCAGAACGGCCAGACCTATCGCTGCGAGAAGACAGGCAGCGAACTGACGCCGATCTTCCAGAACGTGCCTTGCGTGGTCAACGCGACGGGGCTCAACGGCATCTGGACCGGCAGCGGCCATCAGAGTCCGGCTGGGGCTGCCGGCGCCGACTGGGCGATCGCCATGACCATCGGCGATGGCGCTGCGTCGATCGATTATCCTTCGCTTGGCTGCGGAGGATCCTTGACCCAGATTTCCCGGGACGACAGCTCGGCGGAATACCGCGAAAACATCACCTACGGTCAGGACAAGTGTATCGACGGCGGCGGCATCACCGTCCGGTTCTTCAAGGGAAACCTGTCCTGGACCTGGGTCGGGCAGGCCGACGGCCAGCCCTACAACGCCGTTGCGGTGCTGAGCCGGCAGTAGCCTAATGCATGTCGCTCAAAAGTGGTCCCGGTTTTGAGAGAACGACATGCACAAAAACAGTCATTCCTCTTCATCGTCGGCGTCGAGCAGGCGGGTGGCGCGCCAGCGGGTCAGCACCATGTTGGTCTGCTCGATGACGAAGAACCGCGCCGAGTCGCGGTCATAGCCCTCGGCCAGCAGCTTTTCATAGTCGGTATGGCCGTGCCTGATGTGGGCTATCGTTGCCAGCCATACGGCAATGCCCGGCGGCAGCGTCTTCATATGCACAGCCCCGGCGTCGGCGCGGATTTTCTCCATGTCGGCATAGGGCGCCAGCGGCAGCAGCGCGGTCAGCGCCTTGGCGATGGCGCGGCGACGGCCGGTGGGCGCGCTCATGCCTCGTCGCGCCCGGCAATGGTCGCCTCGGCGAAGGCGTCAGTCGAGGCGAAATAGGGTTTGATGTCGATGACGGGCGTGCCGTCAAGCACATCAATGGCGTCGATGTCGATGCGGCCTGTATCGATGTCGACAGCGATCAGCTTGGCTATGTGCAGTCCGACCGGATTCGGCCGGGCAGGGGAGCGCAGCGAGAAAACGCCTTTCGGTTCAGCCGCATGGCGGGGTTTTTGCACAATCAGTCCCCGCGGTGCGTGATGCAGCCAGGATAGGATGATGATGTGGCTGGCGCGCTCCAGCGCAAGCAGGCCCCCACGATAGGGTGGGTCGATGAAAACCGTCGCCGCCTGTCCGGTTTCGCGGGCCGCTCTCATGTTCTTCGGGCAGCTTTCCCTGGATGTCCATGGCGAGGCGACGCGGCCGATGAACACGACGTGGCCATCGGGCGACATGTCGGCCGGGTCTGACTGCAGGAGCTTTTCGCCGTCGCGCGTCTCGAACATGGCTTTCGCCTCTAGCACAAGTTTCCAGTCGATCGTGACGGAAAAGCGCTTCCTGGGCATGGAGATCACGCGTGCGGCATTTTCTTGTCAGGAAGCGACATAGGCCTTGCCATGTCGTCAAAGCTGACATAAACATATGTTTATATCTTTTCAACGAGAATACGCCAATGCATGTCTCGCTCGATACGATGGTGGATACGTTGAAGGCGGCGGCCGAATCCAGCCGCCTGCGCATCCTGGCGCTGTTGTCGCGTGGCGACCTTACCGTGTCCGATCTCACCGAGATCCTCAGCCAGTCGCAGCCGCGCGTGTCGCGCCATCTGAAGCTGCTGATGGAAGCAGGGCTGATCGGCCGCTACCAGGAGGGCTCATGGGCGTTCTTCCGGTTGTCCGATACGGATTCTGCCCGCGACTTCGTCATGGGGCTGGTGTCAGGCATTCGCGGCGCCGATCCGCAGGTCGAGCGCGATCTCGAGCGGCTGGCTGCCGTCAAGCGCAAGCGCCAGGATCGTGCGGCGGAATATTTCTCCGAAAACGCCGCCAGCTGGGATCACATCCGCTCGCTGCATGTGCCGGACCGTGCCGTGGAGGCAGCGCTGCTCAAGCTGGTCGGCAAACGGCCGTTCCAGTCTATGCTCGATCTTGGCACCGGCACCGGGCGGCTGCTCGAAATCTTCTCGCCGCTCTACCGGCGTGGGGTCGGTATCGACATGTCGCGCGAGATGCTGACGGTGGCGCGCGCCAATCTCGACAAGGCCGGCATTGCCAATGCGCAGGTTCGCCAGGGCGACATTTTTGCGCCGCCGGTCGAGCGCGATGCCTTTGACCTCGTCACCATCCATCAAGTGCTGCACTATCTCGATGACCCCGCCCGTGCCATCCGCGAGGCGGCGAGGCTGCTGCGGCCTTCGGGCCGGCTGGTGATCGTCGACTTCGCGCCGCATGCGCTGGAGTTCCTGCGCGACCAGCATGCGCATGTCAGGCTGGGCTTTTCCGACCGGCAGATCTCTGAATGGTTCGCCGAGGCCGGGCTCGACCTTGAAGACAGCCAGGAATTCGAGCCGCGCGGCGGCAACGAAGCCAGGCTCACCGTCAAGCTGTGGCTCGGCCGCGACCGCCGCTTGCTGATCGCCGAACCCTCAAACGACACACTGCCGGCCAAAGCATACCAAATTGGGGAAACCGCCTGATGAACCAGTTCCGATTTTCCCGCCGTCCCGACATTGGCGACAAGGTCCGCGTCTCCTTCGAGTTCTTCCCACCGAAGACTGATGAGATGGAGGCGCGGCTGTGGGACACCGTCACAAGACTGGAGCCGCTGAAGCCGAAATTCGTTTCGGTGACCTATGGCGCGGGCGGCTCGACGCGCGAGCGCACGGCGCGCACGGTCAAGCGCATCCTCAACGAGACGACGCTGACGCCGGCGGCGCACATGACCTGCGTCGATGCTGCACGCCATGAGGTCGACGCCGTGGTTCGCGAATTCGCCGAGATGGGCGTCCGGCGCTTCGTCGCCTTGCGCGGCGATCCGGCGGCGGGCGTCGGCACGGCCTACCGGCCGCATCCCGATGGCTATGCCAATGGCGCCGAACTGGTCGGGGCGCTGAAGAATGCCGGCGATTTCGACATTTCGGTCTCGGCCTATCCGGAAAAGCATCCGGAAAGCCCTGACTTCGCCACCGACTTCGACATGCTCAAGCGCAAGGCCGACAATGGCGCAACGCGGGCGATCACCCAGTTCTTCTTCGATAACGATCTCTATGAGCGTTACGTCGAGAAGGCGCGCCGCGCCGGCATCTACATCCCGATCGTGCCCGGCATCCTGCCGGTGCACAATTTCACCCAGGTCGCTAATTTCTCGGCACGCTGCGGTGCGCTGGTACCGGCATGGCTGGCCGAGCGCTTCGAGGGACTGCAAAACGACCCGCAGACGCATGCTTTGGTGGCATCGGCCGTGGCCGCAGAGCAGGTGCTCGACCTTGTCGAGCGCGGCGTCAGCGATTTCCACTTCTACACCATGAACCGGGCCGACCTGGTGTTCGCGATCTGCCACATGATCGGCATCCGCTCCCACGAAACAGAGGCAGCCGGATCGGCGGCAGCCTGAGGTTCGTGGTATGAAATCTGAAATGCAAAAGGCCGGGCGAAAAACCCGGCCTTTCGAATTTGTGGGCTAGTTGCTGCTATCTTCTTCCGCTCTGGCGGTTACGGAAGAACGCCTATGATAAGGGCGCCAATGAAGGCAAATGCAGCACAGATCATCAATGCGTTGATTGGCCTGGTAAGTCCCATGTCATAGCCTCCTCTATGAAAGAGCTATGGACGGAGTCTAGGGTCATTTGTGCCACAGGCAAGCGGAAAATATGCTGCAATGCGACGCGATTGTGGAATTTGCGACCTGCCGCTTGGTGTTAGGCATTGAAACTCTTCGGCAAATGCCCGCTGGCGGGCTGTGAATAAATTGTGACGGGTCTGTGGCAGAAGCGTGGCATGGCAGCGCTACCATCCCAGTTTTAGCGCCGACCGAACAGCCGTCCGTCGATCGTCACCAGGCCGAAGGCGATCAAGGCCATGCCGCAGAACTCGAACAGAGCGAGCCGCTCGCCGAGGAACAGCAGGCCGAGCAGGATGGCGCTAGCCGGGACGATGAGCGTGACCAGCGAGGCGTTGGTGGCGCCGGCAGAGGCGACGAGATTGAAATAGAGGATGTAGGCGAAGGCGGTGGAGAGCAGTGCCAACGCCAACACCGCCGCCCAGACCGGCGGCGAGACCGAGAACAGGCCGGCCGGGCCGTAGGTGAACAGCACCACCGGGATCATGATGATGGTCGACGCCGTCAATTGTCCGGTGGCGATGACGGGCGAGGGCACGCCCTTGAAGCGGCGGGCGATCATCAGCGCAACCGCGTAGGACAGCGAGGCGCCGATCAGCGCGAACTTCGCCCAGACCGGGCCGCCGAGCCCGGCCAGCAGGCCGGGGCCGATCATGACCGCGGTGCCGGCGATGCCGAGCCCGATGCCGGCAAGCTTGTTCCACGACAGCTTTTCGTCCGATGTCAACGCATTGGCGAGGATCAGCGTCCAGAACGGCGTCGTTGCATTGAGCACCGAGGCGACGCCGGCGCCGAGCGCGGTCTGGCCGGCGAAGATCAGCGAGAACGGCACGACATTGTTGGCGAGCGCCAGGAGGAAAAACAGGCCGGCATGCGGAAAGGCGAGGCGGAAGGACGGGCCGCGAATGGCGAGATAGAGCTGCAGCGCAATGGCCGCGATGGCGACGCGAAACAGCACCAGCACCAGCGGGTGCATCTCGGCAACGGCGATGCGGGCAAAGAAGAATGAACCGCCCCAGATTGCGCCGAGCAACAGAAGCTGGCCCCAGTCCCTGAGCGTCATCGGTCCGCGCTGCACGGATGTCGTGGCAATTGCCATCGTGACAGGTCCTTCCCAAGACGGCATGAATGCCAGCCGCTCAGGCAGAAGGCATATCGGGTTCGGCGACAAGGGCCACCCGAAACCTGATCGTTGGCAAACGCTCGATCCGACGCTAGTCGAAGCGTCAGTGCCCGCCAGACACAGAATTGTTTTCTTTAGCCGCTAGCTTGGATTAATTGTGCGCAGCCGAGAAGTCAGGGGATTCGTCCATGCAGCGATTCGAGAATGCCCGCGAGGCGGCGCTGGCGCTTCGTCCTGACGACCCGGTCTACTGCTTTCGCCCGCAGGTGCTGAAGGCGGACGCCAAACAATTCATGGGCATGTTTCCCGGCAAGACCGCCTATGCGGTCAAGACCAATGGCGAGCAGATCGTGCTGAAGGCGCTGGTCGAAGCCGGCGTTACCGCCTTCGACGTGGCCTCGCCCGGCGAATTCGCCGCCGTGCGCGCCGTCTCACCCGATGCCGAGATGCTTTACATGCATCCGGTCAAGGCGCAGTCGGACATCAAGCTGGCGCTGGAGAAATACGCCATCCGCGTCATTTCGCTCGACCATGAGGACGAGATCACCAAGCTGACGCGCGTGGTGCGGGCGCTCGACATCGATCCGGGCGCCATCAGCGTCTTCGTGCGCATCCAGACCAAGGGCTCGGCGGCTTATGAACTGTCGAAGAAATTCGGCGCCGGGCCGGCCTATGCGGTGGAGCTTGCCGAGCGGCTCAACCGCACCGGCTACAAGGTCGGGCTTTGCTTCCATGTCGGCAGCCAGATCGAGGATCCCGACACCTATGAGCGGGCGCTGGCCTCGGCCGACTGGGTGCGCAACCGGCTGACCTTCGACGTTGCCGGCCTCGATGTCGGCGGCGGTTTTCCCGCCGAATATGGCCATGACCCCAACCGCAAGCAGATCGAGATGCCGTCGCTCGGCCAGATCATGTCGCGGCTGTCGGGCGACCTCAGGGAATATCAGTTCGACCAGATGCCGCTGGTGGCCGAGCCCGGCCGGGTGATCGTGGCGCGCTGCCTGTCGCTGATCGTGCGCGTGCTGTTGCGCAAGGGCAAGCGGCTCTACATCAATGACGGCATCTGGGCGTCGCTGTCGGATTCATGGACCGGCAAGATCACCCTGCCGGCCCGTTTCATCCCCGACCCGGCGATCCGCTCGCGCAATGGCGAGGAAAAGAACATCGTGCCGTTCAAGGTCTGCGGCGCGACCTGCGATTCCGTCGACATTCTGTCCAGGCCATTCTGGCTGCCGGAAACCGTCGACACCGGCGACTGGATCGAGATCGGCCATATCGGCGCCTACTCGCTGTCGCTGCGAACCCGCTTCAACGGCTTTTATCCCGACACCTTCGTCGAGGTGACGACACCCTTCGACGAAGGCGACGCGCCGCAAGGGTTTGCCAGCCTGGAGACGATGGCGGATTAGGCCACCCCGCCACCGGCCTGGATATTCTCGCCGGTCAGCCAGCGGGCCTCGTCGCTGGCCAGGAAGACCGCGATATCGGCAACGTCGCGTGGCGCACCGATCCTGCCGAATGGCGACATACCGGCCGCCACGGCGCGATCGCGCTCGGGAAGCAGGTCCGTATCGGTGAAGCCCGGCGACACCGCATTCACAGTGATGCCGCGCGGCCCGAGTTCACGCGAGAGCACGCGTACGAACTGTTCGACGGCGCCCTTGCTTCCGAGATAGAGCGCCGTCTGCGTGAAGAACATCTTGGTGCCGCCGGTGGAGATTGCGATGATGCGGCCGCCGTCTCGCACGCGACGCGCTGCTTCCTGAAGTACGAAGAAGGTGCCCTTGGCATTGGTGCCGAAGACATGGTCGAAATCGGCTTCGGTTGCCTCGGTCAGAAGTTTGATGACGGCGACGCCGACATTGGCAACCACGATATCGATCGCGCCGAACTCACTCTCGGTCTCGTCAAACAGACGGCGGATATCCGAAACGCTGGACATGTCGGCTTGGATGGCGACCGCTTTTCCTCCCTTGCCGGCGATGGCGGCCACGACCTCGTGAGCGGCTTCGTGGTTGCCGACATAGTTGACGATGACGGCAGCGCCCTTGGCCGCGAGCCCTTCGGCGATGGCTCGCCCGATGCCGCGCGAACTGCCGGTGACGAGTGCGGTTTTGCCTTGCAAGGACTTGGACATGATACGTTTCCTTCAATCATTCAGGCCCGCGCCGGTTTCATCTGTCGGCGCCGATAATCGAGAAATAGGGTCATGCAACTGATCAGATAATGGCCTATTATCTGATTGGCTTGTTAATCCAGGGATACATAATGCGCGGCTCCGAATTCACCGAGCTCAAGGCATTCGCGGCAATCGTGGAAGAGCGTAGCTTCGTCCGCGCCGCCGCCCGGCTGCGTGTATCGCCGCCTGCGCTCAGCCAGTCGATCCGGCAGTTGGAGGCTCGTATCGGGGTCAGGCTGCTTAACCGCACGACCCGCAGTGTTTCACCGACCGCTGCGGGCGATACGCTGTTTGCCCGGCTGGCCGCCGCATTCGGCGAACTGGACGGTGCAGTTGCCGACGTTCAGGCCGGACGAGACCGGCCGGCGGGGTCGCTGCGCATCAACGTGTCGCGCGTCGCGGCGATGCGTTTCATCGCGCCTATCCTGGGAGACTTCCAGCGCGCCTATCCGGAAATCGCGCTGACGGTGATCGTCGACGACATGCTGACCGATATTGTCGAAGGCCGGTTCGACGCCGGGATCCGTCTCGGCGAGCGGCTGCAGAAGGACATGGTGGCAGTCAAGCTCAGCGAGGATCTGCAAATGGCGGCGGTGGCTGCCCCGGCGTACCTTGAAGGCCGCGCAATTCCCCGTCATCCCCAGGATCTGCACCAGCACCAATGCATCAATTTTCAGTGGCCGGGCGGCGGCAACATCTACCGGTGGGAGTTTTCGCGCGGCAAACGGGTTCTTGAAATCGCGGTCCAGGGCAGCCTGACGGTCAACGACACCGAGCTGATGCTGAATGCGGCGCTGGGTGGAGCAGGTGTCGCCTACATGATCGACTATCAGGTCCAGCCGTCGATCGCGGCTGGCAGGCTGGTGAGATTTCTTGAGCTCTGGTCGCCCAGCTTCCCAGGCTTCTTCCTGTATCACCCAAGTTCAAGACACGTCCCGCCGGCTTTGCGGGCATTTATCGATTTCGTTCGGGCAAGGAGTAGGGAATAGGGAATGCAGCTTGGGGAGATTCTACTGCCTACTCACTTCACAATTTCCCCAAAAGCTCCGGCGTCGGCCAGCCGTCGACCGGTAGCCCAAGCCGCATCTGTTCCTTGCGGATAGCCTCACGGGTGTTGGTGCCCAGAATGCCGTCGACCGTGCCGACATCGTAGCCACGCGCTTCGAGCTTGGTCTGCAATTCCTTCATCTGGTCGCCATTGAGCCCGGTTTCGGGATTGCGCGGGTCGAACTGCTTTGCCCCTGCCAGCCGTGCCGCGAGGTTGGCGGCAGTCAGCGCGTAGGTGAAGGACTGGTTCCACTCGAGATAGACGTCGAAATTGTCATAGGCGAGGAAGGCTGGGCCCTTGCGGCCCATCGGCAGCGCCAGGCCGGCCTTGAGGCCGTTGTCGATCAGCGGCGTGCCGTCGGGATTGGTAACGCCCCATTGAGCCCATTGTGACAGCGGCAGCTTGTTGGTGCGGCCGGTCTGCTCCCACGGCATGTCCTCGGGCACACGCACTTCCTCGATCCAGGGCTGGTCGCGTTTCCAGCCGCGCGACAGCACCTTGTTGGCCGTGGTCATGATCACGTCGGGCACGCTGCTCCTGAGGTCGACGATGCCATCGCCGTCGCCGTCGACGCCGCGCGCCAGATAGTCGGAGGGCAGGATCTGCGTCTGGCCAACCTCGCCGGCCCAGGCGCCGGTGACGTCGGCCGGCACGACGCCGCGATCGATCAGCATCAACAGCGGCACCAGTTGCGGCCGAAACAGCTGCGGGCGGCGGCAGTCATGCGACAGCGTCACCAAGGCGCTCAGCGTGTGGAAATCGCCTTGCACGGCGCCGAAATCGGTCTCCAGCCCCCAGAAGGCGGCGATGATCGGCGCCTGGACGCCGAACTGCTGGTCGGCGCGGGCAAAGACGTCGGCGTATTTCTTCAGGTTGGCCGCGCCCTGCTTCAGCCGGTAGGCCGAGATCATGCGGTTGGAGAACTGGATGAAGGTCTGGGCGAAGACGCCCTGGGCGCGATCGCGCGCCAGCACCTTGTCGTCGATGGAAGCGGCTTCCAGGGCGTTAAGGCCGATAGCGCCGACGCCGGCTGCCTTGGCTTCCGCCGCCACGCCTTGTTTCCAGGCTTCGAAGTCGCCGCCGCATTCCTGCGCTGCCGCCGGCATGGCCGCGGCGCTGAGCAGCAGGGCCGCGAGCAGCCCGGAGCGCAGTCGGTTCTTCGACTGTTTCCGGCCCTGATATCCCTGTGGTTGCAAATCGGTTCGCATGGACCGTCGAAAAGCAGGCGGCAGCGCCGGTGTCAATGCGTGTTCTGCCGCAGCCACTTTTTCCAGGCAGCTTCGCTGCCGTTGAAGACGTTGATATCGGATTTGCCGGTCATGCCGGGAACGATGCCGGTGCCGGTGTATTGCCAGAAGGTGAACGGGTGGCTGCCATATTTCTGGCGGGGGTGGCCGGCGACCGAGCGCAGCCAGTAGGGATAGCCGCGGAAAGTCGAAAGGTCATTGTCGTCAAAGAAGTCGACCGAGGTGTAGATGATCGGCTTCTTGCCATAGTGCCGTTCGACGATTTCGAGAAAGGTGGTCATCTCCGCGCGCACCGTCGCCGAATCCGGACGCAGCCGGCAGGTCGGCGATTTCGGGTTCCATTCCATGTCGAGCACCGGCGGCATGGCCGAACGGTCGACGGGCACGTTCTCGATGAACCAGCGCGCCTGGGTGGCGGCCGGCGTGCAGAAATAGAAGAAATGGTAGGCCGCGCGCGGAATGCCATTGGCCTTTGTGCGGGTCCAATGCTCGTTGAAATACTCGTCGAAACGATCGCCGCCCTCGGTCGCCTTGATGAAGGCGAAGGAGATGCCGTTGGCCTTGGCTGTCGGCCAGTCGACCGACGTCTGGTACTTTGAGACATCGGTGCCGTGAACGGCGTAATTCCAGGGCGCGCCGCTGTCCCATTCATGCGGCTTGGAGTCTTCGAAGCGCGGTGCGCGCACCGCAACCGTCGGGCTGCTCGAAGGCGACATCGACGGCACGAGATCGCCGGCGGTCGAGCAGGCGGCCAGCAGCGTCAACGTGATGAGGGCCGCGAAACGGCGCATCGCATTTCTCGAGCCGGAATCAGCCGGTCGCTGTTGGGTTTTGTTGTTGCGGGTGGCCCCACCAGACCAGACGATCGCCCCACAGCATCGCCCGATTCTCCAGTGATCGCCGATCATGGTTGATAACAGGTTGACGGCGCTCAACAAGAACACCGATTTTGCGGAAGCAATGGCGGCAAATCGATGACATAAGTCGAGCCGCAAGCCACCGGGCAGCGGAAAAGCAGGGACTAAAAGATGCGGGCCGTCGTGAAGATCATCAAATGGCTGCTTGGCCTGGTCGTGCTGGCGGTCGCCGCATTGTTTGCCTGGCTCTACATCGCGCCGCCGGAACTGATCCGCGTCGGTGCGGGCTATTCGGCCAAGATCGTCTGCTCGAATGTCTTTATCGCCGGGCGTGACCCCAACGAGGTGCTTGCCGTCGACGTGCAGGCACCGGGCCATCCACTGCTCAGGTTTATGAAAGTGTCGGTCGACAAGAACAGGGGGACCGTCTCGGCCGGGCTGCTCGGCTTCCTCGGCAAGAGCGTTGCCGTCGCGCGCCACGGCTTGGGTTGCGCCTCGGTTCCCGATGGCGATGTCGGCAAGGTACGGCGCACGACAATCCCTGCCGAAGCGTCGGCGACCACCAAGGGCGATCTGTGGCCGGAGGGAGATCGGGTCGATGCCTCGCAGAATCCCGAGATCGGCAAGATCCTCGACGATGCAGGGATGACCGGAACCGGCATGCGAGCGGTGGTGGTGGTGAAAAATGGCCGCATCGTCGCCGAGCGCTATGGCGACGGGTTTTCGGCGAAGACGCCGCTGCTGGGCTGGTCGATGACCAAGACGGTCAACGCTGCGCTCGTCGGCACGCTGGTCAAGGACGGCAAGATGGCGGTGACCAATCAGGGCCTGTTCGGCCCCTGGAAGGCCGACGGCCGCGCCGCCATCAGCCTCGCAGACATGATGGCGATGTCGAGCGGGCTGGAGTTCAACGAGGATTATGGCGATGTCGCCGATGTAACGCGCATGCTCTATCTCGAGCCCGACATGGCGGGCTTTGCCGAAGCCAAGCCGCTGACCGGCGACGTCGGCAAGGTGTTTTCCTATTCGAGTGGCACAGCAGTGATGCTGTCACGGCTGTGGCAGGATGCGATCGGCGACAAGGCGAAGGCGCTGGCTTGGCCGCGAACCGCACTGTTCGCGCCGCTTGGCATGCAAAGCGCGGTGCTCGAAACCGACGAAGAGGGCACCTTCGTCGGCTCATCCTATCTCTACGCCACGGCGCATGACTGGGCGCGCTTCGGCCAGTTTCTGCTGCAGGGCGGGGTGTGGAACGGCAACCAGATCCTGCCGGCCGGTTTCGTCGACTGGATGCGCGAACCGGCGACCGCCTCGAAAGTCTACGGCAAGGGCCAGCTGTGGATCGAAGCTCCCGGCGACGAGGAAAATCCTGGCGCCGGCGTCGCTGCCGGCCTGCCCAAGGACACTTACTGGATGGAGGGCCATGACGGCCAGACGGTCGCCATCATCCCGTCGGAGCAGTTGGTGGTGGTGCGGCTCGGGCTGACCCCGGCCAAGCTCGGCTACCGGCCGCAGGTGATGCTTGGCGCGCTGCTGAAGGCGCTACATTAGCTCCCTTTACCCTCCCCTTGATGGGGWGGGTCGGCGCGCAGCGCSGGGGTGGGGTGCCTAGCGCTTCACCCCACCCGCGCCTTCGGCGCGACCTCCCCCATCGAGGGGGAGGTAAGGTTGTGCGATGCGATCACGGCGAGCCAGGCATAACCGCGATAAAGCGTGCGGAAACGGAAGGTTGCGCCGGTTCGCCGAGATTCCGATTCCAGGACTTCGCGCAATGATTCACGCGGGGTGACATGGAACTTTTTGAGCCAACCGCGCAACATGGTCCGGAACCAGCGCGGCAGGCCTTCCTGCTGGCCGAAATCGACGACATGCAATGAGCCGCCGGGCGCAAGTGCGGCGAGTGCTGCTGAAACCGTCTTTTCCCAACCGGGGATCATAGACAGCGAATAGGACACGAAGATGCGGTCGAAACGCTCGACGCCGAACAGTGTCTTGGCGTCGAAATCCGTGGCATCGCCGCGCGCCAGCACGACGCGGCCGGACAGGCCTTCGCGCCCAATCGCCTTGCCGGCGGTCTCCAGCATCTCGGCCGAGATGTCGAGGCCGTAGAAACGGGCATCGGGGTAGCGGCGGGCGGCAAGGGCGATGTTGCGGCCGGTGCCGCAGCCGAGTTCGAGCGCGGTTCCTTTCGCCGGCACATCCAGCTCCGATATCATCTGGTCGCGGCCGAGCAGGTAATATTTGCGGGTCAGGTCGTAGATGTGGCGCTGCCAGCGATAGACGCCGTCCATCAGTTCGGCATGGCCGGCCGGCAGCTCGCTCGTGCTCATGCGGCGCGCTTCACATAGAGGTGGAAGCCGCCATAGATCGCCGAGCGGTCGCGGGCCGAATAGTCGCGCGAGGCCTCGTCCTCGTAGTTCCACTGGTCGAGCAGCGAAGTCGAGACGCGGCCGGGCAGCAGGCTGGGTTCGGCGGCGGTGCGGAAGATGACGCGGGCGCCGACCGAGGCGGTGCGGGTGATCTCCGACCACAGCGCGTTGAGCTGGTCGTCGGTCATCCAGTCCTGCGCGTCGAGCAGGATGAAGCGGTCGACGGTCCCGGCGTCCTTGCCAGCCAGGAATTCGATCAGATTGGCGTGGTGGATGCCGACGCGATCGACATTGTTGCGGATCGCTTTGTAGTTGGCCTCTTCGAGATAGGCGGGCAGGGCGGCCTCACCAGGATTGGGATAGCGGCGGGCGAAAGCCTGCCAGGCGAAGTAGTTGTTCTTCAACGGAAAATCGCAAGCGAGCTTTTCAAGCCGGGCCTTCAGCACGCTGGCCATTGAGCCGTCGCCCGAGGTGATCAGCGAATCGTACTGTGCCGGTGGAATGCCGAGACCGAACAGCGACGCCTTGCGCGAGGTCGCCCAGCGCAAGAGCTTCTTGTCGAAGACCGGCGCCAGCTCTTCGTTGAAGAAGCGGCGCTGGTCGGCGATGCTCTTCGACGCCATGATCCCGGCGGGGTCGACACCGAAGAATTTGGCGGTGCGATGTCCCATGGCGATGAACAGGCCGAGCAGGCCGGTCTGGTAGAAGTTGCGGTCGAAGACGGTGATGCGCCGGCGGCCGCGCCAGTTGCGGCGCTCCCAGTAGTGGCGGCTGACCGGATCGAGATGCGGCGCGATGAAACGGTCATAGGCTTCCGAATTATGGCTGGTGTCGGCGGCACCGAAGAAGCGGAACAGGTCGCCCTGCGAAGGCAGATGCCGCACCGCCTCCAGCTTCATCCGGTTCAAGGCGATGTGGGCGGCGTTGAGATCGACCGCATCGACGCGTTCAGGCGACCGGGTGAGGTAGGCCAGGATGTTGCAGCCGCCGGAGGCGATGGTGACGACGCGGTGCCCCTGGCCAAGCTGCATGGCCTCCATGTCGACTTCAGGGTCTTCCCAGATCTGCGGGTAGACGAGGCCGGAAAACAGCAGCGCAAACAGCCGCTCGGAAAGGCCGGCCTTCGACAGCGGGCGGTTCTGGTAGACGGCTTTTCCAACTTCCTTGCCACGGCGAAAGACCAGATCTGCCGAAACGTCCGTCATGGCTAATGATTCCCCGTTTGCTTTGGCGCAAGCGGGTAGCGCAGCGTCATGACAGGCCAGTGACAGGCTGTTGACGCTTCAGCTTGTTGTTTTGATGCAAGTCGCTTTCCCAAATCGGATGAACAATTTTTGGGCGACATGCACTAATCTTGGCCAAACCCTCCCGGCGTCGGCGTCGTCAGGATGACGGCGTCACCGGCGTCGAGCACGGTCTGGTCGCAGGCCATCAACGTCTCGATGCTGCCGTCCTTGCGCCGCACCTTGGTCGAGCCGACCTCGCCGTCGCCGCCGCCGTCCAGACCTTGCGGCGGGCGGTTGCGGTGCGAGGACAGGATGGCGCATTCCATCTTTTCGAGGAAGCGGATCGTCCGCCTGGTGCCGTCGCCGGCGTTCCATTTGCCTTTGCCGCCGGATCCCTCGCGGATGTGAAAATCCTCGAGCAGGACGGGAAAGCGCAATTCCAGCACTTCCGGATCGGTGAGGCGGGAATTGGTCATGTGGGTGTGGACGCCGGAGGTGCCGGCAAAGCCGCGGCCGGAGTTCATCTGCCCGGCCGGCGAGCCGGAACAGATCGTCTCGTAATACTGGTACTGCTTGTTGCCGAAGGTCAGGTTGTTCATCGTGCCTTGCGCGTTGGCCATGGCGCCCATGGCGCCGAACAGCGCGTTGGTGACATGTTGCGAGGTCTCCACATTGCCGGCGACAACGGCGGCGGGATAGCTGGGTTTCAGCATGCAGCCGTCGGGGATGATGATGTTGATTGGCCGCAGACACCCGGCATTCATCGGTATCATGTCCTCGACCATGACGCGGAAGGCGTAGAGCACGGCGGCGCGGGCGACCGGCTCGGGCGCGTTGAAGTTGTTCTTCATGACAGGCGAGGTGCCGGTGAAGTCGACGGTCGCTTCGCGCTTTTGCCGGTCGACCGTGATCTTCACCTTGATGACTTGGCCGGTGTCAGTCGGGTATTCATATTCTGATGCGTCGGGCAGCCGCTCCAGCACGCGGCGCACGCTTTCGGCGGCATTGTCCTGGACATGGCCCATATAGGCCTCGACGACATCGAGGCCGAAATGGGCGACCATCTTGCGCAGTTCCGCCACGCCCTTTTCATTGGCTGCGATCTGCGCCTTGAGGTCGGCAATGTTCTGGTGCGGGTTGCGCGCGGGGTAGGGGTGGTCGGTGAGCAGCGTCTGCAGTTCCGCCTCGCGGAATTTTCCGCGATCGACAACACGGAAATTGTCGAACAAAACGCCTTCTTCGTCGACCGTGGTGGCAAGCGGCGTCATCGAGCCGGGGGCCGTGCCGCCAATGTCGGCATGATGACCGCGTGAGGCCGCCCAGAACAGGATTTCTTTCTCCGCATCATCGAACACCGGCGTCACCACGGTGATGTCGGGCAGATGCGTGCCGCCATTGTAGGGGGCATTCAGCGCAAAGACGTCGCCGGGATGGATGTCGCCGGAGTTCAGCCGGATGATGGTCTCGACCGATCGGTCCATGGAGCCGAGATGCACTGGCATGTGCGGCGCGTTGGCGACCAGCGCGCCGTGACGGTCGAAGACGGCGCAGGAAAAATCCAGTCTTTCCTTGATGTTGACGGAATAGGCAGTGTTCTGCAGCGTGACGCCCATCTGCTCGGCGATCGACATGAAGAGGTTGTTGAAGACCTCCAGCATCACCGGATCGGCTTGGGTGCCGAGGGCCGCAGCGCGCACTTTCCGTTCCGTGCGGCGAATGACGACGTGATTGAGATTGGTGATTTCGGCCCGCCAGCCCGGCTCGACGACGATGGTCTGGTTCGGCTCGATAATGAGAGCGGGTCCCGCGACCAAATTGGAGGGGCGCAGGTTTTCGCGGCGATGGATGCCGGCCTCATGCCACCGGCCTTCGGTGTAGATGCGCCGCGTTCCGGAAGCGCCGGCTTCAACCCGTGCAGGTCCTGCGGGCGCATAGGCTTCGGCCCTGGCCTCTGCGATTTCGCTGCCTTCGACGCCAACCGTCTCGACAATCATCGGCTTGTTGTCATAGACGAAACCAAACTGCGCCTTGTGGGCGATCTCGAAATCGCGCCTGGCCTGAAAGATCGAGTCCTGCTCGAAATTCACCGGCAGCGTCGTGTCGGTGCCGTCGTAGCGGATGTGCAGAACCGGCTTTGCGGCAACTTTATCCTCGGCGATGCCTTGCGCCGCGAGTTCGGCGATGACGGCCTTTTTCAACGTGGCAATGAGGCTGTCGATCTCTGACCTGGACTCTTCCGCCAGCGGCTTGAGCAGCGCCTGCTGGCGTGAAGCAAAGACCGATGACAGGCCGATGCCATAGGCCGACAGCAGGCCGGAGAAGGGGTGGATCAGCACCGCTTCCATGCCGAGCGCGTCGGCAACCAGGCAGGCATGCTGGCCGCCGGCGCCGCCAAAGCAGTTCAGCAGATATTCGGTGACGTCGTAGCCGCGCTGGACGGATATCTTCTTGATGGCGTTGGCCATGTTCTCGACGGCGATGGTGACAAAACCTTCGGCGACGGCTTCTGGGGCGCGGCCGTCGCCGATTTCGGCGGCGAGTGCGGCGAATTTTTCGCGTACCGCGGTCGCATCCAGCGGCTGGTCCTGGCCGGGGCCGAAAATTGCGGGGAAGAAATCGGGCTGCAGCTTGCCCAGCATCACATTGGCGTCGGTGACGGCGAGCGGGCCGCCGCGCCGGTAGGCGGCCGGGCCGGGATTGGCGCCGGCGGAGTCCGGGCCGGCGCGGAAGCGGCCAGCTTCGTAGTGCAGGATCGAGCCGCCGCCGGCGGCGACCGTGTGGATGCGCATCATTGGCGCACGGATGCGCACGCCGGCGACCTCGGTGTCGAAGGCGCGCTCATACTCGCCGTCATAATGGGCGACGTCGGTCGAGGTGCCGCCCATGTCGAAGCCGATGACTCTCTCGAAGCCGGCGAGCTTCGCCGTTTCGACCATGCCGACGACGCCGCCCGCCGGACCGGACAACAGCGCATCCTTGCCCTGGAACATGTCGGCGGCGGTGAGCCCGCCCGACGACATCATGAACATCAGGCGAGGGGACTGGCTGATCTCCCCCCTCGTGGGGGAAACGCCCGGCAGGGCAGAGGGGGGCGTGACAGAATAAGGCGCTGGCGGGACGGCGCCCAGTTCGCCCGCCACCCTTTGCACATACCTCGACAGGATCGGCGAGAGATAGGCATCGACCACTGTGGTGTCGCCGCGACCGACCAGCTTGATCAGCGGCGAGACCTCATGGCTGACCGAAATCTGCGAAAAGCCGATCTTCCGGCAGACTTTCGCCACCGCCTTCTCGTGGTCGGGGTATTTCCAGGCATGCATGAAGACGATCGCCACCGCTTCAATGCCGTCGGCGCGGGCCTTTTCGATCGCGGGACGGCAGGCGGCGATGTCGAGCAGGCGCTCGACATCGCCATTGGCCCGCACGCGTTCGTTGATCTCGATGACCCGCTCATAGAGCTGTTCGGGAAGGATGATCTCCTTGGCGAAGATATCCGGCCGTGCCTGGTAGGCGATCTTCAGCGCATCGCGAAAGCCCTTGGTGATCAGCAAGAGCACGCGGTCGCCCTTGCGCTCCAAGAGCGCATTGGTGGCGACGGTGGTGCCCATCTTGATGTCGCCGATCAGGCCGGACGGAATGGCGGCGCCCGATTTCAGGCCGAGCAACTCGCGGATGCCGGCTATGGCCGCATCAGGGTAGGCTTCGGGATTTTCCGACAGGAGTTTTTTGGGATGCAACCCGCCGTCCGGGTCGCGCCCGATCACGTCGGTGAAGGTGCCGCCGCGGTCGATCCAGAAGTCCCATTTCTTGTCCACGCGCAACTCCGGCATTTCTTTTGGTTTCAAACTGTTAGTTCGCCGTCGCGCGGCCTGCAATCGGCCACAGGGATGTTACATCAGGAAACGCAACGTTACGAAACCCATGGCCGTCTGATGCATTTCCTCTTCGAGCGCTCACCGCAACGTGAGCGTGTTGTGAAGGAGAGATGGTATGAAAAAGCTCATTCTGGCGTCCGTTTCCGCTTTGGCCTTGCTCGGCGTTGCAGCCTGCAGCGACAGCGGCACGGACAACACCACCACCCAGAGCACCAATCCGCCAGCCGCCGAGCCCATGAAGCCGGTGACGCCGGATGCATCGAAGCCTGCAGAACCGGCTCCGGCAACACCTGCTCCTGCCGCCCCCGCGCAGTAGCAGCAGTCTCGGTCACTTTGATGTGACGAGAGAGGAGGCCGGCTTCGCGCCGGCCTTCCTGCGTTTAAGGCCGGGCTGGCCGTTTCGTGGGCTACGATCGGCTGATTCCTATGATTTGCGATCTGGCGCGTCAGTTGTTTGCGTAAATCGATCCACCCTGCGGCGCTGTCTTGGCTTGATAGCGGTGGCTGGCGGCCCTAATAAGCGCTCATGTCGATTTGGGATCGCCTTGGCGAGTTCATCAACCGCGTTTCCTCTTCAGCCAATTCGGGCGTCGCCGAAGTGGTCGAGGCCGTGCGAACTGTTTTTTCCGGCGATGCGGATCTGCGCCGGCGCGTTGCCTTCTCCGTGGCGATGATCGCGCTGTCGGCCAAGATGGCCAAGGCCGACGGTATCGTCACCCAGGACGAGGTTCGTGCCTTCCAGGAAATATTCGAGGTCCCGAGAGAGCAGACCCGCAACGTGGCGCGGCTCTACGATCTGGCTAAGCGCGACGTTGCCGGGTTCGAGACCTATGCCGAACGCATGGCGCAGATGTGCGGCTCGGGCCATTCGAACTGCGTCATGCTGGAAGACATACTCGACGGCCTGTTCCATATCGCCAAGGCCGATGGGCTGGTGCATGAACGCGAAGGCATTTTCCTGCACCGCATCGCCGAGATTTTCCGCATCGACGAGGTGCACTACGAGGCGATCATGGCCAGGCACGTCAATCTTGGCGCCGGCGACCCCTATGTCGTGCTGGGCATCGAGCGCGGCAAGCCGTTCGAGGAAGTCAGGAAGCGGTATCGCAAGCTGGTCTCCGACAATCATCCGGACCGGCTGATCGCGCGCGGCCTGCCGCAGGAGTTCATCAAGATCGCGACGACCAGGGTCGCGGCGATCAACGCGGCCTATGAAATGATCGAGCGGGGCCTTAGGCACGCATGAGCGGCTTCCTGCCCGACGAGCCAGGCGCCGAGGTCAGGGTATCGCCGAATTTCGGCCCGCGGCGCGAGACGCTCAGACCCGACATGATCGTGCTGCACTATACCGGCATGGCGACGGGTGCTGCAGCCGAAGCGTGGCTGTGCGACCCCGCCAGCGAAGTTTCCTCACACTATCTCGTCCACGAGGACGGCCGCATCGTCCAGATGGTGCGCGAGAGCGACCGGGCCTGGCATGCCGGCGCAAGTTCCTGGTTCGGGCGCACCGACATCAACTCCTGCTCGGTCGGCATCGAAATCGTCAATCCCGGCCATACGCTCGGTTATTCGGCCTTCCCCAAGCCGCAGATCGAAGCGGTGGTTGGCCTCTGCAAGGGGATAATCGAGCGGCACTCCATAGCGGCTCAACGCGTGCTCGCCCATTCCGACATCGCGCCGGGGCGCAAGATCGATCCGGGCGAGAAATTCCCCTGGAGGGTGCTGTTTGCGGCGGGGGTCGGCCATTTCGTGCCTGCGGCGCCGATTCGGCACAGCGCGATGCTGAAAGCCGGCGATACCGGCGCCGAGGTCGAGGCGCTGCAGTCGATGCTGGCGCTCTACGGCTATGGCGTGGAGATATCCGGTGTCTTCGACCGCCAAACCGAACTCGTCGTCGAAGCGTTTCAGCGGCATTTCCGGCCACGCTTGGTGGATGGCGTCGCCGACGGTTCGACGATCCGCACGCTGCAAAGCCTGCTGACTTCCCTTAGGTCAGCTGCGTCTAAATAACCTTTTCCTGATATTCGAGTTACAGCCTGTCACTGAAAGTGAATTGCCTCGCCTTGTTCGACACCAATTCGGCCATCAAAGGCAGTTCGTGCAAGTTATCGGACCTTCAGCCCCCCGAATGTTCCGATATTGATTAGGCGTTGCTGCGCGAAGATCTTCGCGTGGCCAGACAGAACAGGACCACATGCAGAAATTGACCGTTGTAACGGCAGCTATTGCTGCTGGCGTGATGACTTTTGCCTTCGGGGCGGCAGATGCTGCGCCACTGAGCCAAAGGGTAGACCAGGGCTTCGTAAACGCACCCGCCAAAACCGCCATGACGAAAGCGAACCCAAAAGCCAAAAGGGCAACCACCGCGAAAGTGCAGAAAGCAGCCGTGGTGAAGGACAGAAAAGCGACGGCCAAGAGGCATTTGAAGCGCGGCAGGAAGAGCATCGACCTGTCGACGACCGCGTCGATCGGCCCAAGCACCGCTGCGGAATCGACGGCGGCGGCCGCGCTCGGCGGCCAGTATTCGGCGATCATCGCCCGCTACGCGGCGGCCGAAGGCGTGCCGGTATCGCTGGCCAAGGCGGTGATCAAGATCGAGAGCAATTACCGGCCCAACATCGTCGGCAGCGCTGGCGAGATCGGTCTGATGCAGATCAAGCCGGCAACGGCGCGGATGATGGGTTACAGCGGTTCGGCCAAGGGCCTGTTCGATCCCGACACCAACATCAAATACGGCATGAAGTATCTCGCCATGGCGCGCAACCTCGGTGGCGGAACGACCTGCGGCACCATCCTGAAGTACAATGCCGGCCATGCCGCGACGCGGATGAATCCCGTGTCGGCCGCCTATTGCGGCAAGGTCAAGGTGCAGATGGCGGCCCTTGGATCTCCCGCATAAGTCTGCTTTTTCGTTTGCGTTTTGGAACGTGAACCCCTTTATACGCTCTGCCAGCTGGCCGGGCGGCCGCACCCGCAAAGCCGAAAGGCTGCGGGTGAGGAAAGTCCGGGCTCCATGGAGACACGGTGCCGGTTAATGGCCGGCGGGGGCGACCCCAGGGAAAGTGCCACAGAAAGCAAACCGCCACGATTTATCGGGGTAAGGGTGAAAGGGTGGGGTAAGAGCCCACCGCGCGACTGGCAACAGGAGCGGCACGGTAAACCCCACCGGGAGCAAGACCGAATAGGGACGGTGCGAGGGGAAACCTTCGAGGGCTGTTTCCGGCCCACCGTCCGGGTAGGTTGCGTGAGGCGCATGGCAACATGCGCCCAAGATGAATGGCCGCCACGTTCTCGCTCCGCAAGGGGCGAGGGCCATACAAAACCCGGCTTACAGGCCAGCTGGCAATTCTCCGCGATATCGAAGATCTTTTGAGATCAACAGGTTGCGCCTTCGGGCGCGCCTGTTGATTCAGATGCTTGAGCAATTGAATCAACGGCGCATGGGCCGAGACCACGTCTTGAACTTGGTGCGATTAAATCGTACCATGACCTTCGTGGTGGATGGGATCAAGGAGCACGTCATGGGTCATGTCGACAAACGCAGCATCACGCTTTCGCCGGAGCTGGCAGCGGCGGTCGACGATGTCGTGGCCGCCGGCGAATATGCGTCTGCCAGCGAAGTGATCCGCGACGCCCTGCGGCAGTGGAAGGACCGGCGCGACCTGCTCGGCTACACGGTCGAGGAGTTGCGCAAGCTGGTGCAGGAGGGGATCGACAGTGGGCCGGGACGTTTTGCGTCGATGGACGAGATCAAGGCCGAAGCACGCAGGCGATTGAGAGGCGATGACGCAGCATGAGTTTGCTGCCCATCGTCCGCAATGCGCGCGCAGAAGAAGACCTGATCGCGATCTGGCTGCATGTTGGACGCGACAGCGAGGCTGCGGCCGACCGATTGCTCGACCGGATTGAGGCACGCTGGCAGCAAACTGGCGACGTATCCATACTCAGGGGCGCCGCGTGACGACATCGCGCCCGGTATTCGTCATCTGATCGTCCGAGAATACCTCATTCTGTACCGTGTGGGCGAAGACGCGATCGAGATCATTCGTGTCTTGCACGGCAGGCGCGATATTGGCGCCGTCGACCTAGTCACTTAATCCGCCCGTTCAAGCCCGATCTTGTCCAGCGATGCTTCGATCGCCTGCCAGAGTTCTTCCACTGGCTCGCAACCGACCGACAGGCGCACGAATCCGGGCGGAACGGCGTCGCCGCGTTTGGCGCGCCGCTCGGCGGAGCTGTGGACGCCGCCGAAGGATGTCGCCGCCTGCATCAGCGTGCAGTTGTTGATGAAATCCTCGGCCTTGCCCTCTGAGGCGAGTTCGAAGGACACGAGGAAACCGAAACGCTCCATCTGGGCGCGGGCGAGATTGTGCGACGGGTCGCCTTCCAGCCCGGGATAGCGCAGCCCGCTCACGGCGCGATGGTCCTTCAGGCGCTTCGCAATTATCTCCGCCGAAGTGCACATGCGGTCGAAGCGCACGTCCAGCGTCTCCAGGCCACGATGCACCAGCCATGCCTCGAACGGGCCGGGAATGCCGCCCGCCAACTCGCGCCAGCCGGTGACGGCGGCGATGATCTCCGGATTGCGGCTGGCGACATGGCCGAACAGCACGTCGGAATGACCGTTGGTCGCCTTGGTGTCGGCGGCGACGACGATGTCTGCGCCGAGATCGAGCGGGCGCTGGCCGAACGGCGTCATCGTCGTGTTGTCGACGACGACGATCGCACCCGCCCGGTGAGCGGCCTCGGCGACGGCCGCGATGTCGCAGATGTCCAGTCGCGGATTTGACGGCGTTTCGACATAGACGAGCCGATAACCCTCGAAGCCGCCGTCGAGAAAGGTCGATGTCGGCCTGAGATCATAGGCGATGCCGAACGGTTTCAGGAAGCGCTCGGCCAGCGCGCGCGTGGCGTGATAGCCGTCGGAGGGCAGCAGGACGCGGTCGCCCGATTGCAACAGGCCGAAAAACACCGCCGAGATCGCCGCCATTCCCGAGGGGAAGCCGACGCATGGGGCGCCTTCCAGATGCGCCAGCATGTGCTCGACCGCATCCCAGGTGGCGTTGCTGTAGCGGCCGTACTGACTGTAGCCGGCGCCATCGCCTGGATTGTGGAAAATGGCAGCCATAGTCAGCGGCAAAGGGATGGGGTCGCCTTTGGCAAGCCCGTCGCGACGCAGATGGGCAAGGGAGGCCGCGCGTGACCTGGCTGTTTCGGACATGGATTTTCTAACCTTGTTGCTGGGCGGAAAGACGGCTGACGCTATGCGCGGTAGCGATGCGCGGCAAGCCGCTTCCGGTTGGGCCAAGCCGCTCTAAACGCTTCGTTAGGCTTAATGGACGATAAAGACGGGAGCGCCGTCAAAGCTGCTCTCACCGGTTGTGGGGCGCGCGTTTGTGAAGCCTGATCCCGTTGACGCCCATAGTGCCCCATGATATCCCATTTCGACACCAAAGCCTTCGTTCCGCGTCAGGGTAAAGCGTACGCCAATCGGGCAGCCGCGGCGGCTGTGCGTTCGCGGGGTTTTGCCGTTGGGACCGAAGCAGATTTTCGGCAGGGGACGCGCCTCACTGGCGCGGACGAAAACATGGAGAGGGGTGCGGCGGCGGAAGCGGCTGTAGAGGGTCATGGACCGGTTTCTGTCAAGCGCGGTGAACAGGATCGATGCGAAGGGGCGGGTCTCCGTTCCGGCGCATTTCCGCGCGGTCGTGCAGAAACGCGGCTATTCGGAACTCTACGCGCTGCGCGGCCTCGATGTCCCGGCGATGGATGTCGGCGGGCTCGACCTGCTCGACCGCTACGAGCAGCGCATCGCGCTGGAGGATCCTTTCCTGCAGACGGCGGACGACATGTCGTTCTTCTGCCATGGCGACGGGACGTTCCTGAAACTCGATCAGGACGGCCGCATCACGATGACCGATTTCATCCGCGAGCATACGGGCATCTCGAGCGAAGTCGCTTTTGTCGGTCGCGGCAATTTCTTTCAAGTTTGGGAACCCGGGCGGCTTGCCGCCTATGGGGCGCAGGCGCGCGCCCGGCTTTTGCAGCTTCGGCAGGGGACGAAGCCTGGGGAGCGACCGGAATGATGGCGGATCACGGCGATGATATCAGCGCCGTTGGCGGATCGGTCCGTCACATTCCGGTCCTCCTTGCCGAAGTGCTGGAAGCGCTCTCGCCCAAAGAAGGCGATGTGATCGTCGACGGTACCTTCGGCGCTGGCGGCTACACCAAGGCGATCCTGGCGAGCGGCGCCTCGGTGGTGGCGATCGATCGCGATCCGGACGCCATCGCCGCGGGGCGGAACCTGGAGCAGCAATCCGGAGGCAGGCTGAGGCTGGTGCAAGCGCCGTTCTCGACGCTGGACGAGCAGGTCGAAAGCGCCGACGGCGTTGTGCTCGACATCGGCATTTCCTCCATGCAGGTCGACCAGGCCGAACGCGGCTTTTCGTTCCGCGCCGACGGGCCGCTCGACATGCGCATGGCACAGGCAGGCTTGAGCGCCGCAGACGTCGTCAATAGCTTCAAGATGGGCGATCTCGCCCGCATTTTCGGCTTCCTTGGCGAAGAGCGCAACGCCGGGCGCATTGCCCGCATGATCGAGAGCCGGCGCGAAAAACGGCCGTTCGAGCGCACGCTCGATCTCGCCGACGCCATCGAGACGCATATCGGCCGCGCGCCGAAGGACAAGATCCATCCGGCCACCCGCGTCTTCCAAGCGCTGCGCATCTTCGTCAATGACGAGCTGGGCGAGCTGGCCAAGGCGTTGGTGGCGTCTGAGCGCGTGCTGAAGCCCGGCGGGCGGCTTGCCGTGGTGACGTTCCATTCGCTGGAAGATCGCATCGTCAAGCGCTTCATCGCCGACCGCGCCGATGCGGTGACCGGCTCGCGCCATATGCCCGAGGCGCATGCGCGCAGCGCCACCTTCCGCAAAGCCGGTGGCGGCGTGACGCCCGGCGACGCTGAGATAGCCGCCAATCCACGGGCGCGATCGGCCAGGCTGCGCGCAGCAATACGCACCGAGGCGCCAGCGCGCGCCGGCGATCTTTCAATTTTCGGCCTTCCAAAGCTTCCCGGCATCCAGGCGCCGCGAGAGAGGTGAACAATTGTTTCGAACCAGCGACATAGTCCTGATCGCCGTCATGGTCTCGGCCGCGGCCTTCACTTACAAGGCCAAGCGCGAGGCTGAGGAACAACTGGCCTCGGTGCAAAAGATCGAGGCGCAGATCCGCTATGAGGAGGACACGATCGACCTGCTCAAGGCCGACTGGAGCCTGCTGACTCAGCCGTCGCGCCTGCAGAAGCTGGCTGAAACCTACAAATCGCAGCTCGCACTCGAGCCGGTCAATGCGCGACAGATCGTCGGGATCGACGATCTGCCGGCAAAACCGCTCAACATCGAGGACCTGTCGTCGCAGCGACTCGGCGGCATGGCCGATAATTCCGGCGAAGGACCAGCCGGCAAGGATCCCGTGGTGACCGGAGCCATCGTGCAATGATCGCGGGACTTCCCATGACGGCCAAACTTCCGTCTATCGGCAAATTGCTGAAGCGGCGCGCAAGGACCGGCGAGGACGGCTCGATCGTTGTCGAAGGCGCGCGCAAGGCGACCGGCGGCAAGGCCAAGACCCGCATCATCATGACGATGGCGGTGTTCTTCGGCATCTATT
This sequence comes from Mesorhizobium sp. P3_A2, assembly GCF_056403115.1. Taxonomy (NCBI): domain Bacteria; kingdom Pseudomonadati; phylum Pseudomonadota; class Alphaproteobacteria; order Hyphomicrobiales; family Phyllobacteriaceae; genus Mesorhizobium; species Mesorhizobium sp. P3_A2. The sequence goes on along the minus strand of NZ_JBFUGC010000001.1, from coordinate 445,803 downwards.
CCACCATCGCTGGACGGCTGGTCTATCTCGGTTTCCAGAACCCCGACATGTCGAACGGGCCGCAGAGCCGGGTGACGGCATCGCGGCCTGACATTGTCGACCGCAATGGCGAGGTGCTGGCGACCGATATCAAGACGGCATCGCTGTTTGCCGAGCCGCGCCGCATCGTCGATGCCGACGAGGCGATCGAAAAGCTGTCCACCATTCTGCCCGATATCGACCCCGAGCAGACCTACCACAAGCTGAAGAGCGGCGCCGGCTTCGTCTGGCTGCAGCGGCAGCTGACGCCCAAGCAGCAAGCCGACATCATGCAGCTCGGTATTCCAGGCATCGGCTTTCGCACCGAAAAGCGCCGCTTCTATCCGGCCGGCGTGACGTCATCCTACATTGTCGGCCTCACCAACATCGACAATCAGGGCATCTCCGGCATGGAGAAATATATCGACGAGCAGGGCCTGAGCGACTTGCAGGCCTCTGGCCTTGCGGTGGCGAAGGACCTGAAGCCGGTGCAGCTTTCGATCGATCTGCGCGTCCAGCATGTGGTGCGCGACGAGATCGCCGCCGGCCTCGAACGCTATCGCGCCATGGGCGCCGGCGCCGTTGTGCTCAACATCAAGACCGGTGAAGTGGTGGCCATGGCCTCGGTGCCGGATTTCGATCCGAACAATCCCTTTAATGCGCAAGACAAGGACCGGCTGAACCGCATGTCCGCCGGCCTCTACGAGATGGGCTCGACCTTCAAGAGCTTTACCTCGGCGATGGCGCTCGATTCCGGCAAGGCTAACATGAACAGCCGTTTCGACGCGTCGCATCCGATCCGTGTCGGCCATCAGGCCATCCACGATTTTCATGGCAAGAACCGCGTGCTGTCGCTGCCGGAAGTGTTCCTCTATTCCTCCAACATCGGATCGGCGCGCGAGGCCGAGCTAGTCGGCATCGAGGGGCACCGCGAATTCCTGCATCGCCTCGGCCTTTTGGACAGGATGCAGACCGAACTGCCTGAGGTCGCACGCCCGACCGAGCCCAAGGTCTGGAAACAGGTCAACTCGTTCACCATCGCCTTCGGCCATGGCGTGTCGACGACACCGCTGCAGGCCGCGGTCGGCTGCGCGGCACTGATGCAGGGCTACCTGATCCAGCCGACATTCCTGGTCCGCAGCCAGCAGGAAGCCATGGCGGTGGCCAAGAGAGTGGTCAGCGAAAAGACGGTGGAGGGCATGCGCTACCTCTACACGCTCAATGCAGAGAAGGGCTCGGCCAGAAACGCCAGGGCCCCTGGCTACCGCGTTGGCGGCAAGACTGGAACGGCCGAGAAAGTCATCAATGGCCGCTACTCGAAGGAACTGAATTTCAACACCTTCGTCGCCGCTTTCCCGATGGACGATCCGCAATATCTGGTGTTTACGATTGCCGACGCTCCGCACCCCGAAAAGCCCGGGATGACCGACGTTGCCGCCAACAATGCGGGGGTTATGGCCGGCAATATCATCCGGCGAGCAGCGGCCATGCTTGGCGTGAAGCCAGATTTCAGCCATGAAAATGGTGCAACGCTGGTTTCCTATCAGTGATTCTTAGGGCGCGCCGGCAACTGCGCGCTATTTTGTTGCGATGAACGGGGTTCGATGCACCTGAAAGATTTAGCCGGTATCCTGCCTGTCGAGGGAACAGCGTCCCGCGATCTGGAGGTAACCGGGATTTCGTCGGATTCCCGCCAGGTCAAACCCGGCGTCGTCTTTTTCGCGCTTGCCGGCAGCAAGGCGGACGGCGCCACCTATGTCGCCGATGCGGAAAAACGCGGCGCGGCGGCGGTTGTCGTGGGTAAGGCCAGCGCGATTGCCGGCCTGTCGGTTCCGGTGCTGAGCGTCGATGATCCGCGTCTGGCGCTGGCGCTGAGTGCCGCGCGCTTCTTTGGCAGGCAGCCTGAAACCATGGTCGCGGTCACCGGCACCGCGGGCAAGACGTCGGTCGCTGCCTTCACCAGGCAGATCTGGGAGCAGGCCGGTTTCGCCGCCGCTTCAATCGGCACCACCGGCGTGGTGGCGCCGGGCCGCAACGAGTATGGATCGCTGACCACGCCCGATCCGGTGGCTTTGCACCAATTGCTCAGGGAATTGGCGGAGGCCGGCGTCACCCATGCCTCGATGGAAGCCTCCAGCCATGGTCTCGACCAGCGCCGCCTCGATGGTGTGAAGCTCGCCGCCGGCGGTTTCACCAATCTCGGCCGCGACCATATGGACTATCATCCGACCGTCGAGGACTATCATCGCGCCAAATTGCGCCTGTTCGATACGCTGCTACCGAAAGGCGCGCCGGCCATCATCTTTGCCGACGATCCGTGGTCTGCGCCGACGGTCAAGGCAGCGCAGGCCGCTGGGCTCAAGGTGCTGACGGTTGGCCGCCACGGCGATTTTCTCCGCCTGAAGCGGGTCGAGCATGAGCGCCACCGCCAGCGCGCCGAGGTCGAAGCCGATGGCGTACTCTACGAGATCGACCTGCCGCTGGCCGGCGATTTCCAGATTGCCAACGCCCTGGTTTCGGCGGGTCTGGCGATTTCCACTGGAACGCCAGTCGCCAAGGCTTTGATGGCATTGGAGAAACTCCAGGGCGCGCCAGGCCGGCTCGACCTTGTCGGCGCGACTGCCAATGGCGCGCCGGTCTATGTCGATTATGCCCACAAGCCGGATGCGCTGGAAAATGTGCTGGCCGCTGTGCGCCCGTTCACCACCGGCCGCGTCATTGTCGTGTTCGGCTGCGGCGGCGACCGCGACCGGGGAAAGAGGCCGATCATGGGCGAGATCGCTACACGGCTTGCCGATGTCGTCATCGTCACCGATGACAACCCGCGTTCGGAAGTGCCGGAAACGATCCGCGCCGCTATCCTGGCGGCCGCGCCCGGCGCCATCGAGATCGGCGATCGCCGCAAGGCGATCCACGATGCCGTCGCGATGCTTAAGGCCGGCGATACGCTGATCGTTGCCGGCAAGGGCCATGAAGAGGGCCAGACCATCGGCGCCGAGACATTTCCTTTCTCAGACCATGAGGAAGTCCGCTCGGCATTGCGGGAGAGGGCCGCATGAGCGTGCTCTGGACTGCCGATGCGCTGGTCGACGCCATGGGCGGACGGCCGCTTGGGCCAATGCCGGAAGGCATATCGGGGATCTCGATCGACAGCCGCAGCCTGCAGCCGGGCGACGCCTTCTTCGCCATCAAGGGCGAGACGATGGACGGCCATGATTTCGCGACCGCGGCGATCAAGGCCGGCGCCGGCGTTCTGGTTGTCGCCGAAGGCAAACTGCCATCGCTCGGGCGGCTGACGGCGCCGATGATCGTCGTGCAGGATGTGCTGGCGGCACTCGAAAAACTCGGCGTCGCCGCGCGCGAGCGTTCCAAGGCGAAAATCATCGCGGTGACCGGCTCTGCCGGCAAGACCACGACCAAGGAAGCGCTGCGCCATGTGCTGTCGGCCGTCGGCAAGGTGCATGCCTCGGCGCAATCCTTCAACAATCATTGGGGTGTGCCGCTGACGCTGGCGCGCATGCCGGACGATTGCGACTACGCCGTGTTCGAGATCGGCATGAACCATCCCGGCGAGATCCGGCCGCTGGTCAAGATGGTCCGGCCGCATGTCGCCATCGTCACGCTGATCGCCGCCGCACATCTCGGCTTCTTCAAAAATCTCGACGAGATCGCCAAGGCCAAGGCAGAGATTTTTGAAGGCATCGAGCCCGGCGGTGCTGCCTTGCTCAACCGCGACGATGGGCGCTGGAAGCTGCTCGACAAAATGGCGCGCGCCGCCGGCGTCGAGCATGTCTTCGGCTTCGGCGAAAACGCCCGCTCGACCTACAAGCTCACCAAATGCGAGCTGCATGCGGATCATTCCGACATTACCGCCAGGATCGGCGGGCAGGACGTCGTCGTCCGTATCGGCGCACCCGGCCGCCACATGGTGCAAAATGTGCTGGCCGTTCTCGGCGCGGCGCATCTGGTTGAAGCCGACATCGGCAAGGTGGCGGAGGCGCTGGCCGATCTCTCTGCCGAGCGTGGCCGTGGCAAGCGCCATGTGCTGCGCCATCCCAGGGGACCGATCACGCTGATCGACGAGAGCTACAACGCCAATCCGGCATCGATGAGTGCCGCCATGGCGCTGCTCAACGCGACGCCAGTGTCGGGCGAGGGCCGCCGGATCGCCGTACTCGGCGACATGCTCGAGCTCGGCGAACATTCGGCAAAGCTGCATGCAGCCCTTGCCGATCTGATCGTCGGTACCGAAACACGCAAAGTCTTTCTCGGCGGCCCGGAGATGCGGGCGCTGGCTGATATCCTGCCCGACGAGATCGAAGCGGACTACCGCGCCGGCGCCGAGGATCTGAAGCCGGTATTGCTGTCGGCGCTTAAGCCGGGCGACGTGGTGATGATCAAATCGTCGAAAGGCATCGGTTTTTCAAAACTGGTCGATGCCTTGCTCGGCAAATTTCCGGCTGAAGCCGCAGGCACGAAACAGAACTAGTCCGAGGGACGGAATCGCATGTTTACATTGCTCGTCGATTTTGCGGACAAGATCTCGGTCTTCAATGTCTTCCGCTACATAACCTTCCGCACCGGCGGCGCGCTGATCACCTCGGCGCTGATCGTCTTCATCTTCGGGCCGACCATCATCAATTCGCTGAGGCTCAGGCAAGGCAAGGGCCAGCCGATCCGCGCCGACGGGCCGCAGACGCATTTCAAGAAGGCCGGCACGCCGACCATGGGCGGGCTGATGATCCTGTGCGGCATCGTTGGCTCGTCGCTTCTGTGGGCGAACCTCTCCAGCATCTATGTCTGGGTGGTGCTTCTGGTGACGCTGGGCTTCGGCTCGATCGGCTTCTACGACGACTATCTCAAGGTGACGAAGCAGTCGCATCTCGGCTTTTCCGGCAAGGCGCGGCTGGCGCTGGAATTCGTCATCGCCGGCATCGCCGCCTGGGTGATCATGCATAATGGCCAGGCGCCGTTCTCGTCGTCGCTGACCTTCCCCTTCGCCAAGGAATTCATCGTCAATCTCGGCTGGTTCTTCGTGCCGTTCTCCTGCTTCGTCATTGTCGGCGCCGGCAATGCGGTGAATTTGACCGATGGCCTCGACGGGCTGGCGATCGTGCCGATCATGATCGCGGCGGCCTCCTTCGGCGTCATCGCTTATCTCTCCGGCAATGCGGTGTTTGCCGAATATCTGCAGATCCATTTCGTGCCAGGCACCGGCGAGCTGGCCGTCGTGCTCGGCGCCGTCATCGGCGCCGGCCTCGGCTTCCTCTGGTTCAACGCGCCGCCGGCGGCAATCTTCATGGGCGACACCGGTTCGCTGGCCATGGGCGGCCTGATCGGCACCGTCGCGGTCGCCACCAAGCACGAGATCGTGCTGGTCATCGTCGGCGGATTGTTTGTCGTGGAAATCCTGTCGGTCATCATCCAGGTCGGTTATTTCAAGATGACCGGCAAGCGCGTCTTCCTGATGGCGCCGATACACCATCATTTCGAAAAGCTCGGCTGGACCGAAAGCCAGGTGGTGATCCGCTTCTGGATCATCGCCGTCATCCTGGCGCTGGTCGGCCTGTCGACCCTCAAGCTGAGATAGGAGCCCGCTTGATCCCCGCCGCATCCTTTTCGGGCAAACGCGTTTCGCTCTTCGGGCTCGGTGGCTCGGGGATCGCCACGGCGCGCGCGCTGATCGAGGGCGGGGCCGATGTGTTGGCCTGGGACGACAATCCCGACAGCGTCGCCAAGGCCGCCGGCCAGGGCATTGCGACCGCCGATCTGCGCGGCGCCGACTGGGCGAAATTTTCGGCTTTCGTGCTGTCGCCCGGCGTACCGCTGACCCATCCGAAGCCGCACTGGACGGTGGAACTGGCGCGCGGCGCCGGCGTCGAAGTAATCGGCGACATCGAGCTGTTCTGCCGCGAGCGGATCGCGCGCGCCCGATCGGCTCCCTTCATCGCCATCACGGGAACCAACGGCAAGTCGACGACGACCGCGCTGACCGCGCATATCATCAAATCGGCAGGCCGCGACACGCAGATGGGCGGCAATATCGGCCGCGCCATCATGACGCTCGATCCGCCGCAGCCGGACCGGCACTACGTCGTCGAATGTTCCTCCTACCAGATCGACCTCGCGCCCTCGATCAACCCGACGGCTGGCATCCTGCTCAATCTGACGCCCGACCATCTCGACCGCCACGGCACCATGCAGCATTACGCTTCGATCAAGGAGCGGCTGGTCGCCGGCAGCGAGACGGCCATCGTCGGCGTCGACGACAGCTGGTGCGCGCAGATCGCCGACCGGCTGGAGCGGGCGGGTGGGCAAGTGATCCGCATCTCCAAGCGGCTGCCGCTGACTGACGGCTATTTTGCCGACGGCTCCAACCTGATGGAAGCCGTGCATGGCCGCTACAGCCGCGTCGCCTTCCTAGAAGGCATCGGCTCGCTGCGCGGCCAGCACAATGCGCAGAACGCGCTGGCCGCGGTCGCCGCCTGCCTCAAGGTGGGCTTGAGCCTCGGCGAGATCCAGGCGGGGCTCGAAAGCTTCCCAGGTCTCGCGCATCGCATGGAGCAGGTCGGCCGCAAGGACCACGTGCTGTTCGTCAACGATTCCAAGGCGACAAATGCCGATGCGGCGGCACCGGCGCTGTCGAGTTTTCCGCGCATCTACTGGATCGCCGGCGGGCTGCCCAAGGAAGGCGGTATCGAGCCGCTGCGCGGTTTCTTCCCGCGCATCGCCAAGGCCTATCTGATCGGCGAGGCGGCGCCTGCCTTTTCGGCGACGCTGGGCGAAGCCGTGCCCTATGAAATCTCGGGCACGCTGGCCGCCGCGGTCGACCATGCCGCCCAGGACGCGGCCAAGGATGACAGCGGCGAGGTGGTGGTGTTGCTGTCGCCGGCCTGCGCCAGTTTCGACCAGTTCAAGAATTTCGAAGTTCGCGGCGAAGCCTTCAGGCAAGCTGCGAATGCTATCGAGGGCGTGAAACCCATCGGAGGGGCACGATAATGCAAAGCCGTCTCGACAAAAGCCCGGTTGCAACCTGGTGGTGGACGATCGATCGCTGGTTCCTGGCGGCATTCCTGTCGCTGATGGGGCTCGGCATCGTGCTCTCCTTTGCGGCAAGCCCGGCGGTGGCCGAACGCATCGGCCTCGACAGTTTCCACTTTGCCACCAGGCAGATCATCTTCACCGTCCCGGCGCTCGGCGTGATGCTGGCCGTGTCCTTCCTGGAATCCAGACAAATTCGGCGCATGGCGCTGGTCATCCTGTGCATCATGCTGGTGCTGATGGTGGCGGTGCTCTACATCGGCGTCGAAGTGAAGGGCGCGCGGCGCTGGGTGTCGTTTGTCGGCATGTCGATCCAGCCGTCGGAATTCTTGAAACCTGCCTTCGTCATCGTCTGCGCGTGGCTGTTCGCCGAACACAAGCGCCAGCCTGACATTCCAGGCAATTTGTTCGCGATGCTGCTTTTGATCCTGGTCATCTCGCTTTTGGTGGCGCAGCCCGATCTTGGCCAGACCATGCTGGTGACCGGCACCTGGGGCGTCATGTTCTTCATGGCCGGCCTGCCATGGCTCTGGATCATCGCGCTTGGCGCCACCGGGGCCAGCGGCCTGTTTGCCGCCTATACGGTGTTCCCGCATGTCGCCGCCCGCATCGACAAGTTCCTGACCGGCGAAGGCGATACGTTCCAGGTCGACATGGGCCGTGAGGCGCTGATCAACGGCCACTGGTTCGGCGTCGGACCGGGCGAGGGCACGGTCAAGCGCGTCATCCCCGACGCGCATGCCGACTTCGTGTTTTCGGTCGCCGGCGAAGAGTTCGGGCTGATCATGTGCTTCTTCATCATGTCGATCTTCGCCTTCATCGTGCTGCGCGGCCTCAACACGGCGCTGAAAGAGCATGACGATTTCACCCGTTACGCCGTCGGCGGCCTGGTGACCGTGTTCGGCCTGCAGTCGGTCATCAATATGTGCGTCAACCTGCAGCTGATGCCGGCCAAGGGCATGACGCTGCCCTTCATCTCCTATGGCGGCTCCTCGCAGATCGCCATTGCCATCTCTATGGGCATGGTGCTGGCGCTGACGCGCAAGCGTCCGGAAAAGCGCAAGCAGATGGGCTTTGCCCTGTCGCAGCGCGCTTTGCCGGCGGAGTGATATGGCGCGCGGTGTCATTCTTCTCGCGGCGGGCGGAACCGGCGGGCATCTGTTTCCGGCCGAGGCGCTGGCGCATGAGCTGATCGAACGCGGCTGGAGCGTGCATCTGGCGACCGACGACCGTGCCGAGCGGTTTGCCGGCCATTTCCCGGCCGCCGCCATCCATCCGATCCAGTCGGCGACCATGGGCTCGAAAAACCCCGTCGCCTTGCTCGGCGCGTTTTGGAAGATCTGGCGCGGCGTGCGCCAGGCCTCCACTGTCATCGGCAGGATCAAACCTGACGCGGTCGTCGGCTTCGGCGGTTATCCGACCCTGCCGCCGCTCTATGCCGCGACACGGCGCAAGGTGCCGACGCTGATCCATGAGCAGAACGCGGTGATGGGCCGCGCCAACCGGGCGCTGTCCGGCCGCGTCGACGCCATTGCCGGCGGCTTTCTGCCTGAAGATGAAAGTGCTGCCGGCGCCAAGACGGTCATCACAGGCAATCCGGTCCGGCCGCCGATCCTGGAGGCGGCAAAGACGCCGTACACGGCATCCCAAGGCGAGGAGCCGTTCCGGCTCCTGGTGTTCGGCGGCAGCCAGGGCGCGCAGTTTTTTTCCGATGCGATGCCGGCGGCCATCGCACTCCTGCCGGAGGCGCAGCGCAAGCGGCTGGTGATCACCCAGCAGGCCCGCGCCGACGACGTGGCGCGAGTGAAGACGGGCTATTCGGCACTTGGCGTCCATGTCGAGGTGTCGCCCTTCTTCACCGATATGGCGCAGCGCATGGCCACCGCGCATCTGGTGATCTCGCGCTCCGGCGCCTCGACGGTCTCGGAAATCGCCGTCATCGGCCGGCCGGCGCTGCTGGTGCCTTATCCCTATGCGCTGGACCACGACCAGGCGGCGAACGCGGCAGCCCTTGCGGCAGCCGGCGGCGGCGAAGTCCACCCGCAATCATCGCTGTCGCCAGAGCGCATTGCGACGCTTGTTGGCGGGCTGATGGACAATCCCGAGCGGCTGGCGGCTATGGCTGCCGGCGCGAAGTCGGCCGGCCGGCCGGACGCGGCACGGTTGCTCGCCGATCTCACAGAGGCTATTGCGTCCAGAAAAACCGTATCGGATTTCAGGAAGGGGACGCATTGATGAAGATGCCGCAAACCATCGGCCTTGTGCATTTCATCGGCATTGGCGGCATCGGCATGAGCGGCATCGCCGAGGTGCTGCACAATCTTGGCTACAAGGTGCAGGGCTCCGATCAGGCCGACAGCGCCAATGTGCAGCGGCTGCGCGACAAGGGCATCGACTGCTTCGTCGGCCACAAGGCCGAGAATATCGGTGCTGCCGAAGTGGTGGTGGTTTCGACCGCGATCAAGAAATCCAATCCGGAACTGAAGGCAGCGCGCGAGAAGCTTCTGCCGATCGTGCGCCGCGCCGAGATGCTGGCCGAATTGATGCGCTTCCGCCAGGCCGTCGCCATCGGCGGCACCCACGGCAAGACGACGACCACCTCGATGGTGGCGACGCTGCTTGATGCCGGCGGGCTCGACCCGACCGTGATCAATGGCGGCATCATCAATGCCTATGGCACCAATGCCCGCATGGGCGATGGCGAATGGATGGTGGTCGAAGCCGACGAGAGCGACGGCACTTTCCTCAAGCTGCCGGCCGAAATTGCCGTCGTCACCAACATCGATCCCGAGCATCTCGATCACTATGGCAGTTTCGACAAGGTGCGCGAAGCCTTTCGCCAGTTTGTCGAGAACGTGCCGTTCTACGGCTTTGGCGTGATGTGCACCGACCACCCGGAGGTGCAGGCGCTGGTCAGCCGCATCGAGGACCGCCGCGTCATCACCTATGGCGAGAACGCGCAGGCCGATGTGCGCTTCACCAACCATCGCATGGTCGGTGCTGCCTCCGAGTTCGACGTGGTGATCCGCGACCGCAAAACCGGCGGCCAGACGACGATATCGGACCTGCGCCTGCCGATGCCCGGCCGCCACAATGTCTCCAACGCGACGGCCGCGATTGCGGTTGCGCATGAACTCGGCCTGTCGGCCGAGGCGATCAAGAAGGGGCTGTCGTCCTTCGCCGGCGTCAAGCGGCGCTTCACCCATACCGGCTCGTGGAACGGCGTCGAGATCTTCGACGATTACGGCCATCACCCGGTCGAGATCACAGCGGTGCTGAAAGCGGCGCGCAGCGCCACCAAGGGCCGCGTCATCGCCATCGCGCAGCCGCACCGCTTCACCCGCCTGCACGATCTGTTCGACGAATTCTCGGTCTGCTTCAACGATGCCGACACGGTGATGGTGGCGCCGGTCTATGCGGCGGGAGAGGAGCCGATCGACGGCGTGACTTCGGAGGCGCTGGTGTCGCGCATCCGCTCCGGCGGTCACCGCGATGCGCGCTATATCGACGGTGCTGCTGCCATAGCCCCCACCATCCGCGAACTGGCCAAGCCCGGCGACTTCGTTGTCTTCCTCGGCGCCGGTAACATCACCCAATGGGCCTATGCGCTGCCCAGGGAACTTGGCGGTGCGGTCTCATGATGCGCGGCCAGGACCTGATCGACAGACTTGGCGACCGGCTTGCCGGCCTGCGTGGTCGCATTACGCCCAATGCCGAGATGGACAAGATCACCTGGTTCCGCGCCGGAGGGCTGGCCGAGGTGCTGTTCCAGCCGGCCGACGAGGAAGACCTTGCCGCCTTCCTGCGCGCCGTGCCGGAGGAGATCCCGCTCACCGTCGTCGGCGTCGGCTCTAACCTCCTGGTGCGCGACGGCGGTATTCCGGGTTTCGTCATCAGGCTTTCGGCCAAGGGTTTTGGCGAAGCCGAGGTCATATCGCCGACCGGCATCAAGGCGGGCGCTGCGACGCCGGACAAGCGCGTTGCTGCCGTTGCCTATGAGGCCAGCATTGGCGGCTTTCATTTCTATCACGGCATTCCCGGCGCCATCGGCGGGGCGCTGAGAATGAATGCCGGCGCCAATGGCGTCGAGACACGAGAGCGGGTCGTGGAGGTGCGGGCGCTCGACCGCAAGGGCAATCTGCACACGCTGAGCAATGAAGACATGGGCTATGCCTATCGTCACTCGGCAGCACCTGCCGGGCTGATCTTCACCTCCGCCATTTTCGAAGGCGTGCGGGAAGACAAGGCGGCGATCAAGGCGGCCATGGACGCCGTCCAGACGCATCGCGAGACGGTGCAGCCGATCCGCGAGAAGACCGGCGGCTCGACCTTCAAGAATCCGGAGGGCACCTCGGCCTGGAAGGAGATCGACAAGGCCGGCTGCCGCGGGCTGATGATCGGCGGCGCGCAGATGTCGCCGATGCACTGCAACTTCATGATCAACACCGGAACCGCGACCGGCTACGACCTCGAATATCTCGGCGAGACGGTGCGCGCCCGGGTGCTTGTAAATTCCGGCATAAGGCTGCAGTGGGAAATCAAGCGCATCGGCAATTTCCGCCCCGGCCACGCCGTGCAAGAGTTCCTTGGGCAACTTCTCTAGGCATCTTGGCGCAAGCTGAAGTTCATGTGATGCTTGAACTTCAAACGGTCTGAAACAACACCGCGACCGTTGCCCGAAAGACTCACAACGGGCTTTTTGCAGCCGTTTTCGAGGAAAGTGAATCTGTCGGAATCATAAGCACTTGCCAGCGAATCAACTCTCTGATTCTCTGCCCTAAAGCGTTTCCTGATTTGAGTCGTTCGACGCGTCGACCGCGTTTTCCGTCTGGGGGGCAACCTGCCGGGAGACTCGGACTCCATCTGGTCGCTGAATGCGTGGTTGCGGGCCCGCCGTGAGAGGAATGACGGGATATGAAGAACAAGCATGTGGCTGTCCTCCTGGGCGGATTCTCGTCCGAGCGGCCCGTGTCTCTGTCTTCGGGAAAGGCGTGTGCGGATGCGCTTGAGAAGGAAGGCTACCAGGTTACCCGCGTCGACGTTGCGCGCGATGTCGGCGCCGTGCTTGGCGAGCTCAAGCCTGATGTTGTCTTCAACGCGTTGCACGGTCCGTTCGGTGAAGACGGCACCATCCAGGGCATCCTCGAATATCTGGCGATTCCCTACACCCATTCGGGTGTGCTCGCCTCGGCGCTCGCCATGAACAAGGAGCAGGCCAAGAAGGTTGCCAAGGCTGCCGGCATTGCGGTGGCGGAATCGAAGGTTGCCAGCCGCTTCGCCATTCAGAACAAGCACCCGATGAAGCCGCCCTATGTGGTCAAGCCGGTCAATGAAGGCTCAAGCTTCGGCGTTGTCATCGTGCATGAAGGGCAGTCGCATCCGCCGCAGGTGATCGGTTCGTCCGATTGGAAATATGGCGAGACCGTCATGGTCGAGCGCTACATCCATGGCCGCGAGCTGACCTGCGCCGTCATGGGCGATGTGGCGCTCGGCGTCTGCGAGATCATCCCGACCGGCCACTCCTTCTACGACTATGATTCAAAATACGTCGCCGGCGGATCAAAACACGAAATCCCTGCTAAAATTTCACCGAATATTTACCAAAAAATACAGACACTGGCGCTCAAGGCACATCTGGCTATCGGCTGTCGGGGCGTTTCCCGGTCGGACTTCCGCTATGACGATCGTCACTCCGAAAACGGCGAAATTGTCTGGCTCGAGATCAACACTCAGCCTGGCATGACGCCGACGTCTTTGGTGCCTGAAATCGCCGCCCAAGCGGGGCATTCGTTCGGCGATCTGTTGAGTTGGATAGTGGAGGACGCTTCGTGTCTGCGTTGAAATGGGGGCAGGACAAGGGCAGGGGTGGCGCCGGGCCGGCGCTGTTCGGCATGCCGTTGTCGTTCGACCATTTCGTGCTGCCGCGCGTGCTGCGCCGGCCGGTGCGCGTGCTGGCGCGCCTGGGTGGCGGCGACTTCGTCGCGCCGCGCTTTTCGGCAGCCATCCTGTCCGCTTCGCTCATCGCATCGAGCAGCCTCTATGGTGCCATTCTCGGCGGCCATGCCGACGACATCGTCCAGAGTATCACCGCCCGCACCGGCTTTGCCGTCGACCAGATCAAGGTGGTCGGCAACCGTCAGACCTCGGAGATCGACATACTGGGCCGGCTTGAACTCGATGGCTGGACGTCGCTGATCGGCTTCGATGCCGAGGCGGCGCGCGAGCGCATCGATACGCTGCCCTGGGTCGAAGTGGCGGCGGTGCGCAAGGTCTATCCGCATACACTGGAAGTGCGTGTCGAGGAGCGCGAACCCTTCGCGCTCTGGCAGCAGGGCTCGGAGCTTTCGGTCATTGAGCGCTCCGGCGCGGTGATCGCGCCGTTCTCGGGCGGCAAGCAGGCTTTGCTGCCGTTGATCATCGGCACCGGTGCGCCGGCCAAGGCGCCCGACTTCCTGGCCAAGATCAAGAAGTATCCAGAGCTCGCGGCGCGGGTCAAAGGCTATATCCGCATCGGCGAACGGCGCTGGGACCTGAAGCTGGAAAACGGCATCACCGTCAAGCTGCCCGAGGATGGCGAGGACCGGGCGATCGCCGAGCTGGTTCGGATGGATCATGACAACGGTCTTCTGACGCGCGATATCGCGGCCGTCGACATGCGCATCTCCGATCGCCTGGTGGTGCAACTGACGCCGGAAGCGGCGACGCAGCGCCAGGCGGCGCTCAACGAAAAGCCGCAAAGCCTCAAGCGCAAGTCGGAGACGAAGATATGAGCTGGCTTGGCGGCAACAGCGATGCCTCTTCGCGCCGCTCCGGCACGCTGACCGTGCTGGATGTCGGCTCAAGCAAGGTTTGCTGCGTGGTGGCGAAACTGAAGCCGCGCGAGGACGGCAAGCTGCTGCGCGGCCGCTCGCACCGCATCCAGGTGATCGGCATCGGCCATCAGAAGTCGCAAGGCGTGAAGTCGGGCGTGGTTGTCGATCTCGACCGTGCCGAGCACGCCATTCGCCTGTCCGTCGACGCCGCCGAGCGCATGGCGGGACTGACGGTGGATTCGCTGATCGTCAACATGACGGCCGGCCGGCTGAAGAGCGAAACCTATTCGGCCACCATCAATCTCGGCGGCCATCAGGCCGACGAGGCCGATATCAAGCGCGTGCTTGCCGCCGGCGCCAAGCAGGCGCTCAAGGCCGAGCGCGACGTGATCCATTCGCTGCCGGTCGGCTTTTCGCTGGACGCCGAACGCGGCGTGCGCGATCCGCGCGGCATGGTCGGCGACCAGCTCGGCGTCGACATGCATGTGCTGACCGGCGACGCCGCACCGCTGCGCAATCTCGAACTTTGCATCAACCGTTCGCATCTGTCGGTCGAGCGCATGGTGGCGACGCCCTATGCCAGCGGACTTGCGGCGCTTGTCGATGACGAGCTCGAAATGGGCGCGGCCTGCATCGACATGGGCGGCGGCACGACAACGATCTCGGTGTTTTCGGAAGGCAAGTTCGTGCATGGCGACGCCATCGCCATCGGCGGCAATCATGTGACGCTGGATATGGCCAAGGGTCTGTCGACGTCGCTCGACGCGGCCGAACGGCTGAAGGTGATGCATGGCTCGGCGCTGCCCGGCAGTGCCGATGACCGCGACCTGGTGTCGATCCAGCCGATCGGCGAGGAAGGCGAGATGCCGCTGCAGATCCCGCGCTCGGTGATGACGCGCATTATCCGCGCCCGCATCGACGAGACGCTAGAGCTGTTGCGCGACCGGCTGAACAAGTCGGGCTACGGCAATGCCGTGGGCAAGCGCGTCGTGCTGACCGGCGGCGCCAGCCAGCTTGCGGGCCTGCCGGAAGCGGCACGCCGGATTCTGGGACGCAATGTGCGCATCGGCCGCCCGCTCGGCGTGGCGGGGCTGCCGGAAGCCGCCAAGGGCCCGGCTTTCTCGACGGCGGTCGGACTGCTGATCTATCCGCAGATGGCGAGTTTCGAGAGCCATCCGGCGAAAGGAATTTCCGGTCTCAGGATGACCGGAACGGGCGGAAAACTGCATCGCATGAGTCAGTGGTTGAGAGACAGTTTCTAATTGACGGGGACAGCCCCATAGGCGGCCGCGGCGGCGAAGCGGCGGGAAAGGCAAAGGACGGAGACAATGACCATCAATCTGCAAAAGCCGGACATCACCGAGCTCAAGCCCCGGATCACCGTTTTCGGTGTCGGCGGCGGTGGCGGCAATGCCGTCAATAACATGATCACCGCGGGCTTGCGCGGCGTCGAGTTCGTCGTGGCCAACACCGACGCGCAGGCGCTGACCATGTCGAAGGCCGAGCGGCTGATCCAGCTCGGCGCACATGTCACCGAGGGCCTCGGTGCCGGATCGCAGCCGGAAGTCGGCCGTGCGGCGGCTGAGGAGTGCATCGATGAGATCATCGATCACCTCTCCAACACCCATATGTGCTTCGTCACCGCCGGCATGGGCGGCGGCACCGGCACGGGTGCTGCCCCAGTCGTTGCCCGCGCGGCGCGCGAAAAGGGCATCCTCACCGTCGGCGTCGTCACCAAGCCTTTCCATTTCGAAGGCCAGCGCCGCATGAAGACGGCGGATATGGGCATCGAGGAGCTGCAGAAATGCGTCGACACCCTGATCGTCATCCCCAACCAGAACCTGTTCCGGCTGGCCAATGACAAGACCACCTTCGCCGACGCGTTCGCCATGGCCGACCAGGTGCTCTATTCCGGTGTTGCCTGCATCACCGACCTGATGGTCAAGGAAGGCCTGATCAATCTCGACTTCGCCGACGTCCGTTCGGTGATGCGCGAGATGGGCAAGGCGATGATGGGCACCGGCGAGGCTTCGGGCGAGGGCCGCGCGATGGCCGCCGCCGAGGCAGCGATCGCCAATCCGCTGCTGGACGAGACCTCGATGAGGGGCGCCAAGGGCCTGCTGATCTCGATCACCGGCGGCCGTGACCTGACCCTGTTCGAAGTCGACGAAGCCGCGACCCGCATCCGCGAGGAGGTCGACCAGGACGCCAACATCATCCTCGGCGCCACTTTCGACGAGGAACTCGAAGGTGTCATCCGCGTCTCGGTGGTCGCCACCGGCATCGACAAGTCGGCGGCCGAAATCGCCGCGGTGCCGATCTCGATCCGCGCCGTGCCGCCGCAGCAGAAGCCTGTCAGCCGTCCGGCTCCGGCCGCGGAAGGCCGGCCGGCGCCGGTCCAGCAGACCTATGAGACGCGCGCGGCCGATCCGGTCGCCGAGGCGATTCAGCTTGCCGAAGCCAATGCGGCGGCAATGGCTCGTCCGGCGCCGATGGCCCAGGCGGAAGACTTCCGTCCGCAGAGCAAGATCTTCCAGGCCCCGCCGGCGCAGCCGCAACCTGTCGTGCAGCCGGTGATGCAGCCGGCGCCGCTGCGGGAAATGCCGCAGCCGGTGGCTGCCGCACCGCAGCGCATGCCGCGGGTGGAAGATTTTCCGCCGGTGGTGAAGGCCGAGGTGGAAGCCAAGGGCCGTCCGGCCGACCATGAAAACAGCGGGCCGATGGGGCTGCTCAAGCGGCTGACCAACGGACTGACGCGCCGCGAGGAAGAGCCGGCCCGATTGCAGCCGGCACAGCCGCGCGAACCGAAACTGCGCCAGGCAGCGCCCGAAATGCGCCGCCTTGCCAGCCAGGATCCGCAGCTTTATGCGCCGCGCCGTGGCCAGCTCGACGACCAGGGCCGGTTGACGCCGCAGACCCGCTCTGCCCAGGAAGACGACCAGCTGGAGATCCCGGCGTTCCTGCGCCGCCAGGCCAACTGAGGCGTTAACGGTATGTAACACTTGTTAACAGGCAGACGAGAGATCGTTTGCCTGTTAACCAAAAAAATCCTTTGATACCATAGTGTTACGAGGTGGCGCTCACGGTCGGTCGGGGTTACACAGAGTAAGAAACCGTGATTTGGAGTCTCCCTGACGGACCACTATCTTTGCCGCAGCACTTTCGGTGTGCTGGGATTCGGGGAGTTGGCCCTGCCTGCCGATAATCAAGAGCCGCGCCCTTTGGGGCTATAAAGCGGACATGGGCGTTATGGGCTATGGGGTTTGTCTTGCAAGACTACCAGACGACACTTAGATCGCGTGCGACGCTGACCGGTACCGGCGTTCACAGCGGCAAACCGGTCACCGTCAATTTCCTCCCCGCGGACGCCGACACCGGCGTCGTCTTCCACCTTTCGACCGGAAGCGAGAGCCGCGAGTTCCGTGCGCTGGTTGCCGAAGTCGGCGCGACCGATCTCTGCACCATGCTCGGCGATCCGGCAGGCGAGCATATCGCCACCGTCGAACATCTGATGGCGACGCTCTTCGGACTCGGCATCGACAACATCGTCATCGAGATCGACGGCCACGAGGTTCCGATCCTCGACGGCAGCGCGGTGGCGTTCGTGGAGGCCATCGACCAGGCCGGCATCGAGACGCTGGCGGTCAAGCGCCGCTACATCAGGGTGGTCAAGCCGGTTCGGATCGAGAACGGCGCGTCCTGGGCTGAATTCAGGCCCTATAGCGGCACGCGTTTCGAGGTCGAAATCGATTTCGAGAGCCCGGCGATCGGCCGTCAGCTGTTCGCCTCCGACATCAATCCCGACGTCTTCCGCCAGGACATTGCGCGTGCCCGCACCTTCGGTTTCATGAAGGACGTGGAGCGGCTGTGGGCGGCCGGCTATGCGCTGGGCTCCTCGCTGGAGAACTCGCTGGTGATCGGCGACGACAACCGGGTGATCAATATGGGTGGCCTGCGCTATCCCAATGAATTCGCCCGTCACAAGACGATGGACGCGATGGGCGATCTGGCGCTGGCCGGTGCCCGTTTCATCGGCTGTTTCCGCTCCTATCGCGGCGGCCACCGGATGAACGCCGCGGCGTTGCGGCGCCTGCTGTCCGACCGTTCAGCCTTCGAGGTCGTCGAAACCACACGCCGCGAGCGCGGCCGCACCGCCGAGATGAGCGCCGTCACCGGCCCTGTCTTCGCGCCCTGGGTGATCTGATTCTTAACGATTTTCTGGCTTTCTGAGCGTCGGCTGGTGTTGCACGGATGCATCACCGGCCGGTGAAAGCGCATAGCTTTCGCGGCAACACCAAGCCGCCACAAAAATGTGCGATTGGCTAGACATAGCGTTGCTGGGCAAGACAGTTATGGTTTATGGCTGCTGCCGTCGATTAGACGCATGTCGCTCAAAAGTGGGGACCAGTTTTGAGGGAACGCCATGCGAAAGGCATTGAAATAACGCCGAAAGGGCGCAATCCAATCATGTTCTTCACGCGAGTTGGTCAATCGAAAGCGCCGTATCGGGCTGTTTTCCTGGCGCTTTCGATAGTTGTGCCATCGCTGTTCCTGTCGGCCTGCATGTCGTCCGAGAAAGACGTCGATTTGTCGACCTATGTCGACCAGACCGAACCGGCCGACGTCCTTTACAATCAAGGCCTTGCCAATCTCAACGCCGGCCGGCTGGATGAGGCGAGCAAGAAGTTCGACGCCGTCGACCGCCAGCACCCCTATTCCGAATGGGCCCGCAAATCGATGGTGATGGGCGCCTTCGCCGACTACCGCGCCGGCCATTATGACGAGGCGATCGGCTCGGCCAAGCGCTATCTCACGCTCTATCCGTCGACCGACGACGCCGCTTACGCCCAGTACATCATTGGCCTGAGCTACTACCGCCAGATCAAGGACGTCACTCAGGATCAGAAGGAAGCACGCCAGACCGTGCAGACGATGCAGGATCTGGTGACGCGCTGGCCGACTTCGGAATATGTCGACGACGCCAAGGAAAAGATACGCTTCGCCAACGACCAGCTCGCCGGCAAGGAGATGCAGATCGGCCGCTATTATCTCGAGCGGCGTGAATACATTGCCGCCGTCAAACGCTTCCGCAATGTGGTCGAGAACTATTCCAACACCCGCCATGTCGAAGAGGCGCTGGCGCGCCTGACCGAGAGCTACTACGCGATGGGCTTGACCTCGGAAGCGCAGACGGCCGCGGCCGTGCTCGGCACCAACTATCCCGACAGCCAGTGGTACAAGGATTCCTACAAGCTCTTGCAGAGCAATGGGCTTGAGCCGCGCGAGAATGCCGGGTCGTGGATATCCAAGGCCGGAAAGCTGATCACCGGCGCCTGACGCCTGAGCATCGACTGAAGCGATCACAGCGCTTTTCGGATTGATCCGACGCCCAAACAAAAAGATAGTGCGGCGCTGCGACTCCACCGGTCGCATGCCGCATTGAGGCGCGTCGCGCGCTTTAAGTCTTTGGTTTTGTGCATGCCGTTGTCCCAAACCGGTCCGCTTGGGGCGACATGCGATAGGTTCGGGTTCTGATGCTTTCCAGACTGTCGATCCGCGATATCGTCCTGATCGAGAAGCTGGATATCGACTTCCAGCCCGGCCTTTCCGTGCTCACCGGTGAAACCGGCGCCGGCAAATCCATCCTGCTCGACGCGCTGTCGCTGGCGCTCGGCGCGCGCGGCGACGCCTCGCTGGTGCGCCATGGCGCCGCCCAGGGCCAGGTCATCGCCGTGTTCGACGTGCCGCGCAACCATCCGGTGCGTGCGCTGCTTGCCGAAAACGCCATCGAGGATGACGGGGACATTATCCTGCGCCGGCTGCAGACGGCGGATGGCCGCACCCGTGTCTTCGTCAACGATCAGCCGTCCAGCGTCACCCTGATGCGAGACATCGGCCACGCGCTGGTCGAAATCCACGGCCAGCACGACGAGCGGGCCCTGGTCGATCCTGGCGCGCATCGCGAATTGCTGGACAGTTTTGGCGGCCATCTTGGTGCTGCCCGCGCGACAGGCGAGGCGTGGCGCTACTGGCGCGGCTGCGAGCAGGACTTTGCCCGGCATCGCGCCAAGGTCGAGGCGGCGGCGCGCGAGGCCGATTATCTCAGGGCATCGGTCGCTGAGCTGGCGAAGCTTGATCCCCAGCCCGGCGAGGAAACGCAACTGGCTGAACTGCGCGCCACGATGATGCGGGCGGAAAAGATCGCCTCGGAAATACACGACGCGCAGGATGTGCTGTCAGGTCCATCCTCGCCGCTGCCGCAGCTGGCCAGCCTGCTCAGGCGCCTGCAGCGCAAGGCCAGCGAAGCACCTGGCCTGCTCGAGGATGTGGTGAAGTCGCTCGATGAGGCGATGCTGTCGCTGGATGCGGCACAGTCCGGTGTCGAGGCGGCATTGCGCGCCACCGAATACGATCCGCAGCGGCTGGAGAAGGCGGAGGAGCGGCTGTTTTCGCTGCGCGCGGCGTCACGCAAGCACAGCGTGGCGGTCGACGATCTGGCGCAGCTGCGCGACACGATGTCGGCCGACCTTGCCGATCTCGATGCCGGCGAGGAACGTCTGCATGGGTTGGAGAAACAGGCCGCCGCGGCGCGCGAGGCCTATGACATTTCGGCGGCCCAGCTGTCCTCGCTTCGCCATGCGGCTGCGATCGGCCTGACCAAGGCTGTCATGGCCGAACTGCCGGCGCTGAAGCTCGAGCGGGCCGAGTTCATCGTCGGGCTGACCAGCGATGGCGAGAACCGCATGGAAGAAGGCATCGATCAGGTCGAGTTCTGGGTGCGCACCAATCCCGGCACAAGGCCCGGCCCGATGATGAAGGTGGCGTCCGGTGGCGAGCTGTCGCGCTTCCTTCTGGCGCTCAAGGTGGCGCTGGCCGATCGCGGCTCGGCGCCGACATTGGTCTTCGACGAAATCGACACCGGCGTCGGCGGCGCCGTGGCCGATGCCATCGGCCAGAGACTGGCCAGGCTGTCGACTCGGGTGCAAGTGCTGTCCGTCACCCATGCGCCGCAGGTGGCGGCACGTGCTGCGACGCATTTCCTGATTTCCAAATCCGGCGGCTCGGATAAGGTCGCCACCGGCATTGCCGAGATGGACCGGGCGGCGCGCCAGGAAGAAATCGCCCGCATGCTGGCCGGCGCCACCATTACCGACGAGGCGCGGGCGGCGGCGGAGCGGCTGCTGCGAGAGAATACGGCGGCGGCTTAGGAAACGGAAAACCCAGTGGCGTGCGAGCCCTAAAAGAGCGTGCCCGGCACGCTTTCAGTGTCGGAGGCTTCACAGTGATTTCTACGGGTACCATGGTGATCGTGGAGGGTGTCCCCGAAGATCTTCCGGACGACGATGTGATGCGAACCAGGGAACTCTTTCTTGGGTGCGTTGGAAGAAAGTTCGAAGTGGTAAGCGTCACAAACGTTTCCGGGACAAACCTGCTGGAGCTACAAGTCGGCGAGGTCTTTGGAGAACCAGACTACATGCATTCTATATGGATCGAGGAAAGCTATGTCTCAGCTGTCAACCCGCCCGGCCACAAGCGCTGAATTTCGATCTGACTCACTGCGCCAGACACCTTTCGCTTCGGCCTGACCTCAGCTCAGCGTATCCTGGGCGCTAGATTTTTCCTCACCAAACCCGAGTCAGGATATGTCTGCATGTCTCTGTTCGGGTTTGATTTTTCCACAGCCTATCTCGCTGCCGGCAAATCCTGATTTATAGTGGCCCACCAGAATTCGAGGACCGCGCCGCATGTCTGAAAAACCAGTCGAATCGTTGAGCGAAAGCGAAGCCGCCGATGAGCTTGCGCGCCTGGCAGAGGAGATCGCCGAGCACGACCGGCACTACCATACCGAGGACGCGCCTGTTATCACGGACGCGGAATATGATGCGCTGACGCGGCGCAACCTCGCCATCGAACAGCGCTTCCCCGCGCTCGTGCGCGAGGATTCGCCATCACGCAGGGTAGGCGCTGCGCCTGCGGAAGGCTTTGCCAAGGTGCGCCATGCGGTGCCGATGCTCAGCCTCGCCAAGGCCTATACCGATGAGGATGTCGCCGACTTCATCGAACGCGGCCGGCGGTTCTTCGACCGCGACAAGGATCTCGACATCGCCTTTACGGCCGAACCGAAGATCGACGGGCTGTCGGCGTCGCTGCGCTACGAACGCGGCGTGTTCGTGCAGGGTGCCACGCGCGGCGACGGTGCGGTGGGTGAAGACATCACAGCCAATCTAAGGACCATCGCCGACATCCCGGCGAAGCTGAAAGGTTCTGGCTGGCCCGAGACCATCGAGATACGCGGCGAGGTCTACATGACCTATGCCGAGTTCGAGGCGCTGAAGGCGCGCTCGGCGGCGGTCGGCGGCCAGGACTACGTCAATCCGCGCAACACGGCGGCCGGCTCGCTGCGCCAGAAGGATGCGTCCGTCACCGCCAGCCGCAACCTCAAGTTCTTCGCCTATGCCTGGGGCTACACGACGGCAGATCCCGCGCCGACGCAGTACGAATCCGTGCAGAAATTCGCCGAATGGGGCTTCAAGGTCAGTCCGCTGATGGTGCGGGCGAAGTCAGTCGAGGATCTCATCGCGCAATATCACAAGATCGAGGAACTGCGCTCGTCGCTGGGCTACGACATCGACGGCGTCGTCTACAAGGTAGACCAGCTGGAACTGCAGCGCCGCTGGGGGTTCGTCACTGGCGAGCCGCGTTGGGCCGTCGCGCACAAATTCCCGGCCGAACAGGCGATGACGACGGTGCAGAAGATCGACATCCAGGTCGGCCGCACCGGCACGTTGGCGCCGGTGGCACGGCTGGCGCCGGTCACGGTTGGCGGCGTGGTGGTCGAAAACGTCACGCTGCACAATGAGGACTACATCAAAGGCTTCGACAGCAACGGCCTGCCGATCCGTGACGGCATCGATGTCCGCATCGGTGACACGGTTGTCATACAACGGGCGGGCGACGTCATTCCGCAGATCGTCAGCGTCGTCATCGACAAGCGGCCGGGCGATGCCGTGCCCTATGAGTTTCCGCACACCTGTCCGGTCTGCGGCTCGCCGGCGACGCGCGAAATCAACGAGAAGACCGGCAAGGAAGATTCGCGCCGACGCTGCACCGGGGAACTGATCTGTCCAGCGCAGGCCGTGGAAGGACTGCGGCACTTCGTGTCGCGCGGCGCCATGGACATCGAAGGCCTGGGCGCCGAGAACATCGATATCTTCTTCAATGCCGGACTGATCAAGACAGCCGCCGATATCTTTACCCTCAGGGATCGTCGCCCCGCCGTCACCAAAGCGCTGGCCGAGCGGCGCGAGGAGCAGGCCAGGCAGCGCGAGGCCGCCTCGGGCAAGGCGCGCAAGAATGTGCGCGGTGTCGAGGACCGCAATTACGAAGGCCTCGACAAGCTCTTCGCCGCCATCGACTCTCGTCGCGAACCCGAACTCGATCGTTTCATCTTCGCGCTAGGCATCCGTCATATCGGCGAAACGACGGCCGCCGTGCTTGCCCGAACCTTCTCGACCATCGAGGAACTGATCCGGGTCGGCAAGGAGACAGCGGCGGCGGCCGATCCGAACACCGTTTTCCCATCGGTCAACGGCATCGGCGACACGGTGATCGGCGCGCTGCGCGATTTCTTCGGCAATGAGCGCAATGACGACGTGCTCGACAGACTGCTCGAGCAGGTCAAGCCGAAGCCGTATATCGTCACCGTCTCGGCCGACAGCGAGGTTGCCGGCAAGACCATCGTCTTCACCGGCACGCTGGAAAAGATGACCCGCTCCGAAGCCAAGGCGATGGCCGAACGGCTCGGCGCCAAGGTGGCGGGTTCGGTGTCGGCGAAGACCGACCTCCTGGTGGCCGGGCCGGGTGCCGGCTCCAAACTGAAGCAGGCAACCGAACTCGGCGTCGAAGTCATCGACGAGGACACCTGGTTGCAACGGGTCGGCAAGGCATGACCGGCGGTTCGTTCAAAGGGTTTGGCCAAAAGGCCATCCCGTTCCTGAAGGCGCTGGATTTCCATCAGAGCCGCGAATGGTTCCAGGAAAACCGGGCGCTTTACGACAGCGAACTGCACGAGCCGTTCTGCGATCTGGTCGAGACGCTGACGGAGCGCTTTGCATCGGCGGGGCTCGGCCTGCGCGGCGACCGCAAGAAATCGCTGTTCCGCATCAACCGCGACGTGCGCTTCGCCAAGGACAAGCGGCCCTACAACCAGCATCTGTCGGCCATGCTGTCGCCGGACGGCACCAAGATGGAGCAGGGCGTGTTCTTCGTCTATGTCGGGATCGACCGCTGCTTTGCCGACGTTGCCTGGTGGAACCCGGAGCCGCCGCTGCTGCTGGCGATGCGCAAGGCCATTATCGCCCGGCCAGCCGAGTTCCGAAAACTGCTTTCAACGCTGAAGAAAAACGGCTTGGAACTCGAAACCGAGGGCCGCTTGAAGCGCACGCCGCGCGGCTTCGAGCAGGTCAACGAACCCGATCTTGTCGACGCCATCCGCAACCGGCACTTCTATGTCCAGCACATGATCGATCCGGCTGGAATTCACGCGCCGGCGCTGGTCGACGAGCTTGTCGATTTCACATTGCGCGCCAAGCCGCTGCTCGACTGGGGCAGGGCGATCCAGGGCAAGGTCCCATAGCGCTTGCAGGTGCTGTTAAGTCGAAAAGGCGACCGCCGTTCCGAATCCCCGTGTCGGCGACAGGACGAGCCGACTGCCGGCCCACGGCAGCCCGAGATCGGTGAAGGTTTCGAGCGTTCGGCACCTGATGGTCAGTCCGGCAAGATGGGGGCCGTCATCAGGGTGGGGAGGTGGCATGCCGAAGGCATCCTCAAAAGCCTGAGGGCTGGCCAAAATGATGGCCCCTGTGAGGGTATTGAAGACAATGCTGCCTGCGCTTCCCTTTTCTGCAGCCACGCCCGTAAAAGCCCGCATATGCTCAGCAAGCTCAAGTGCATCCTTGCCCGAAAGCCAGACGTCGCGAACCGTCTGCGCCGAGTTGGCGTGCCCAAGATATTGTGGCTGCGCGTAATATTCCGGCCGGAAATGCTGGCAAGCGAAATGGCCGAACCACGGTGCCGCCGGCGTTGACAGGAAAGCCAGCGAAAAGCCGACGCGAACGTCCTCGCCGGTCGGCATCTTTGCCATGCGGGAGAATTCGAACGGCTGATATGTCCGCAACCCTTCTGCCATCCAGGCCGCTCTGTCGGCGGCGGCATCCGACGTATCTAGCACCGTCATCGAGAATCCTTCATGTCGGGCCAGATAGTCGCGATTGAAAGCCGAGAAGGAGAATCTGCCTTCTCCATGCTCGACAACGTCCTGCGGAATCGTGACTGACAGAAGTTCCAGATAGTTGCCGTGCAACTGAATGATCGAATTGCCGGTGCCGAATGGGTGCTGACCGCGCGGGGTCAGAGTAAAACCGAGTTCGCGATAGGCAGCACGAAGCGCATCGAGATCGTGAGCTGCCAAAACGAGGTGGTTTATGCCGTTCATGAGCCTGCCCTCAACAGACGACGGTTTGTTCCGGTCAGACGACCTAAGAACCATACAGCTTCTGCTTGTTTGAGCCAATGCTGAGCGTTGGTCCATGACATCAGTTTCGCTGATTCATCGGCTCAAGCGAATTCGTCTGACTTTTCAATCGCGGACACCTACATGTCGGCGCGACCTAGGAACGTGAGATGTCAGCAGAGACCTTGACCGAAAATTCTCCGGCCAGCGATTTTTGGCTTGGCGTCCGGGCGAGCATTCCGACCGTGATTGCGGCTTCGCCCTTTGCGTTGCTCTTTGGTGCGCTCGCGGTTGACAATGGCATGTCCGTGACTGAAGCGACGCTGATGAGTGCGACGATCTATGGCGGCGCCAGTCAAATGGTCGGCATTGAGCTGTTCGGCCATCAGGTCGCGCCTTGGCTGATCGTGCTTTCGATCTTTGCAGTAAACTTCAGGCACGTGCTTTATTCGGCGTCGGTTGGCCCGCGCCTCGCGCATTGGCCGCCGATCAAGCAAGCGATCGCCTACTTCTTCCTCGTCGATCCCCAATATGCCGAGGCGGAGGTCAAGAGCGAGCGCGGTGAAGAAGTGACGTTCGTCTGGTATATGGGCATGGCGCTGCCGATCTACATTCTCTGGGTGGCGCTGTCGGCAGCGGGCGCGACGTTTGGCGGCTTGATACCCAACCCGCATGCGATTGGCCTCGACTTCCTGCTACCTATCTATTTTCTCGGACTGGTGACCGAATTTCGTGACCGGCCGCTTTGGTTGCCGGTCGTCCTGATAAGCGCTGCCGCCTCTATCCTGGCTTACAAATTTGTCGGCTCACCCTGGCATGTGTCGATTGGTGCCGCCGCTGGAATTGTGTTTGCCGCTGCAATGCCGAAGCGTGGAGCGGCGCTGTGAGCGCGACACTGTGGATTATACTAGCGGGTGCATTGGTCACTTATGCCACGCGCGTAGGCGGGCACCTCGTCCTCTCGCGTTTCGAACACGTGCATCCGCGCGTCGAGGCGGGTTTGAACGCTGTACCAGCAGCAGTGCTGACAACGCTGGTGGCGCCGGCCGCGCTCGGGGCCGGGCCGGTGGAATGGGCTGCGCTGGTTCTCGCCGGTGCAGTATCGCTGCGCGGTGGGCTTCTACCAATGTTTCTGGTTGGTGCAGCCGTGTTGATCATTGGCCGGTATCTGGTCGGTTAAGCGCCGCGTCCTATCGGACACGGACTCCAGGCCGGCACGTCTTCAGATCTTGGCGTCATGCGGCAGCGGCGCGGTCGCTTTCTCCAGCCAGGCCAGCGTTTCGCCGTCGAGCATCGGCCCGATCTCGGCCAGCACGCGGGCATGGTATGCGTCGAGCCAGTGCAGCTCGTCACGCGTCAGCAGATCAGTGCGCACCAGGCGGATGTCGATCGGCGTCAGCGTCAGCGTCTCGAAGCTGTGCATGGCGATGTCGCCGCCTTCGACCGCTTCGGCCGGCGTCACCAGGATCAGGTTCTCGATGCGGATGCCGTAGGAGCCTTCCTTATAGTAGCCGGGCTCGTTGGAGAGCATCATGCCGGCGAGCAGCTTTTCGGTGCCGGTGCGGGCAATGCGCTGCGGCCCTTCGTGGACGGCGAGATAGGAGCCGACGCCATGGCCGGTGCCGTGCGCGAAGTCGCAGCCATGCTTCCACAACGCCATGCGCGCCACAGCGTCGATTTCGGAGCCGCGCGTGCCCGCCGGGAAGCGCAGCGTCGAAATGCCGATCATGCCCTTCAGCACCAGCGTGAAGCGCTCGCGCATCTCTTCGGTCGGCTGGCCGATCGGCACGGTGCGGGTGATGTCTGTCGTGCCGTCCTGATACTGGGCGCCGGAATCGAGCAGGAACAGTTCGCCCTTTGCCAGCTTGCGGTTGGTGGCGCGCGACACGCGGTAATGCATGATGGCGCCATTCGGGCCGGTGCCGGAAATGGTGTCGAAAGAGACGTCGCGCAGCGGCATCTGCGTTTCCTCGCCGGTCTGCCGGCGCGTCTCTTCCAGTTTGGTGACGACGGTTATTTCGTCGAGCGAGCCCGGCTTCTGCCGCTCCAGCCAGCACAAGAGTTTCGCCACCGCTGCCCCGTCGCGGCGATGCGCGGCGCGGCTGCCGGCGATCTCGGCCTGGTTCTTGGTTGCACGCGGAATACGGGCGGGATCGGGCGCGGCAACAAAGGTGCCGCCATTGTCTTCGACCAGCATTCTGAGCTTTTCGGCCGCCAGCACCGGGTCGAGCGCGATCCTTGCGCCACCCTTGGCAAGGGCGACGATTGCCGCCTCGAACTCGCCGGGCTCGTGCAAGTCGGCAAGCTGGGTGAGATAGGCGGCGACGGTGCGCGAAAATTTGCGCTGGTCCATGAACAGCTGGTGCTTGCCATCGGCTGCGAGGATGGCAAAGCCGAGCGCCAGTGGCGTGTGCGGCACGTCACCGCCGCGGATGTTGAAGGCCCAGGCGATCGAGGAGGGGTCGGTCAGCACGGCGTGCGTGGCGCCGTCCTTGGCGATCGCCGCTGCCAGCCGCACCAGCTTGTCCTTGGCCAGTTCGCCCGCAAAGCCGATCGGGTGGATCTCGACCGACGCCACCGGTGGTGCCGGCTGATCCTTCCAGATGACGTCGATCGGGTTCTTGTCGAGCGGCACCAGCGTCGCGCCGGATTGCTCGGCCGAGGTCGTTAGCGCCTTGACCTCATTGATCGTGTGCAGCCAGGGGTCGAAGCCAAGCTTGGCGCCCTTGCCGAGATTGTCCTTGATCCAGACGGCCGGCGGATTGTCGACGAGGCTCTCGATGGCAAAAATGTCGAGATCGACTTCGTTGCGCACCTGCAGCGTGTAGCGGCCGTCGACGAACATGAAGGCACGGTCGCGCAGCACAAGGGCGACGCCGGCCGACCCGCTGAAGCCGGTCAGCCATTTCAGCCGCGCCGAGCGATCGGCGACATACTCGCCCTGGTGCTCGTCGGCGCGCGGTACCAGGAAACCATCAAGGCCATTGTCCGCTAGCCATTTGCGCAGCAGCTTCACACGAGGCTTGCCGACGCTGGGATCGCCAGCGGAATCGAAGGTCTGGAACATGATGGGCCTCCTGTATTGCGAGCGACCGTAGCGCATGCCCTCGAAAACCGGAATCGATTTTCGAAAGAGCGGATTGGTCCAAAGCGCTCTATTCAGTGCTTGAGGTGGATCGTCACCCAGCCTTCGCGGTGCAAGGTCCTGACATGGCGGAAATTCTGGCCGACATAGGCCGAGATCACCGCGTTGCACTGGCGATCGAGGATGCCGGACAGCACGATCGAGCCGCCGAGGCTGATATGCCTCGCCATCTCAGGCGCCAGCCGCATCAGCGGCCGTGCCAATATGTTGGCGACGATGAGGTCGAAAGGCGCGCGCTTGCCGAAGATCGGGTGATGAAAGCCGGGCGCCGTCACCGTTTCGACCAGCGCCTTGACGTGGTTGAGACGGGCATTGGCGGCCGCGACCCTGACAGCGATCGGATCGATGTCGGTCGCCAGCACCGGAATATGCGCCAGCTTGGCCACGGCGATCGCCAGCACCGCGCTGCCCGTGCCGAGGTCGAGGGCATTTCTGGGATGCTCGCGGCGCACGACCCGTTCCAGCATTTCCAGGCAGCCGGCCGTGGTGCCGTGATGGCCGGTGCCGAAGGCAAGGCCGGCCTCGATCTCGATGGCGAGTTCGCCGCTGTGGCGCTTCCTGCGGTCATGTGCGCCATGGACGAAGAAACGCCCGGCGCGCACCGGCTTCAGCCCCTCCAGCGAACGCGCCACCCAGTCGATATCGGGCAACACTTCGCGTTCGATCGGCTTCGACAGGGAGAGGCCAGAAAGGATATCTTTCAGCCGCGCCTCGACCGCGTCGACATCGCCGTCGGCGTAGAGCGAGACTTCGTGGATGTCGCGGTCCTCGTCGACTTCGAGCACGGCGAGTGGCAGGCCCTCATCCTCGAAAGCCATTTCGAGCGCAGCAAAGACGCTGTCGGCCTCGACCTTCCCGGCCGTGAAATGGAGCCTGGTCTGCACCATCAGCTTTGGGCGCCTGCCGCCAGCCGCTTCAGCTTGGCGATGGCAGTGTCGGCACTCTCACCGTAAGCGATCGTGCCAGCGAACTCGCCCTTGGCATTCAGCAGCAGCACCGAGGCGGTGTGGTCCATCGTGTAGTCGCCGTCGCCGGTGTCGACCTTCTTCCAGTAGATGCTGAACGACTTCGCCATCGCGTGCACCTTGTCGGGATCGCCCGATATGCCGACGATGCGGTCGGAAAAATTGCTGACATAGGTTTTCATCACATCCGGCGTGTCGCGCTCGGGGTCGACGGTCACGAAATAGGCGTTGAGGTTCTTGCCGTCGTCGCCCAGTGTCTTCAGCCAGCCGGCCAGTTCGAACAGCGTGGTCGGGCAGACCTCCGGGCAATGGGTGAAGCCGAAGAAGACGACGCTGGGATGGCCTTTGAAGGCGGCTTCGGTGATCGGCGCGCCTTTCTGGTCGACCAGCGTGAAGGGTGCCCCGAACGGCTCGCCGCCATAATGGCCCTTGTACCAGTCGAAGGTGAGCCAGCCGATGCCGGCCGCCATCAGAACGAGAATGCCGACCAGGATTGAACGCATCATCGGGAAGTGTCCGTCGTGATTTTGATGGGCGCCGGATTGGCGCCTGCGGCGGCAGTCTTAGCCGGTAGCGGCGGTCAAGGCAAAGATGCCGCGTTGCCGCAACCGGCTCTCGATGCTGCTCCGCACGTGGCCGGAGAGTTACCAAACGGTAATTTGACCGGTTTTGGCCTCTACCTATCTTGACGGTCTGTTTCTCTTGCCGTGGAACCAGCCAATGTCGGATATGTCTGTTGCTTCCTACTCGAAAACCCAGATCGGGCTCCATTGGAGCATCGCAGCGCTGATCCTGGTCCAGTTTCTCGTGCCTGACGGCATGCAGCATGTGTGGCGCGCCTTTCGTCGGGGGCTGGAGGTCTCGCCCAATGACCTGCCCCTGGCCTATATGCATGTCGTGATCGGCCTCACGGTGCTGGTCCTGGCCGCATGGCGGCTTTGGTTCAGGGCGACGCGCGGCGTTCCGCCGGTATCGGGTATGGAGCATCCGGCGTTGAAACTGCTCGCCAAGGCGACGCATTTCGTCATCTACGCACTCATCGTGATCGTCCCGCTCTCGGGCGCCGCCGCATGGTTCCTTGGTGTGCCAGGGGCGGCCCAGGTGCACGTGCTGGGCCAGAACATCCTGCTCTATGTCGTGCTGTTGCACACCGCCGGGGCGCTGGTTCAGCATTTCGTCTTCAAGACCGACGTGCTGCGGCGGATGCTGGCATTCCGGCAGGCCTAGCTTGCAAAGCCAGGCTGCTCGCCCCACCTGAGACCGGCAACCAGAACCTGAGGAGGCTGCTTTGCAGAGACGGATTGGGCAGAAACTGATCGGTGGCGCACTGGCCGCATGCGTTGTTCTTGGCGCCGGCGCTGCCGCGGCCGAGGAGGTCGGCAAGGTCGGCGTCGATTGGCTCGGCAACGACATCATCGTCGAGGCGATCAAGGACCCGAAGGTCGACGGCATCACCTGCCACGTTTCCTATTTCGACCGCGGCGTCATCGACCGCCTGCAGAAAGGCAACTGGTTCGAGGACCCGTCGGATTCGTCGATCTCGTGTCGCCAGACCGGCCCGATCACCATCGGTGACATCGACATGAGCGAAGGCGGCGAAGAGGTGTTCAAGCAAGGCATCAGCCTGATCTGGAAGAAGCAGGTGGTGAACCGCATCTACGACAAGAAAAACGAGACGCTGATCTACCTCTCGCATTCGCGCCAGGTGCAGAACGGCTCGGCGAAAATGTCGGTGACCACCGTGCCGCTGTTCGGCCAGAGTGTGGTGTGGACCAACGGCCAGCCGAAATAGCCGGGGTCTGTGGGTGTTTGGGGACGCGACAATTGCTTCCGCAATTGCGCGGGACAATTGCTTCCGCAATTGCGCGGAGGTAAATCCGCGCCATGGACCGCACCGAGAACCTTGTCCTCAAAGACCCTGAACCGCGCATTCATCCGACGGCCGAGCTGAAGGCGTGCAAACTTGGCCGCTATGCCTCGATCGGCGAGCGGGTGGTGCTGCGCGAGGTCAATGTCGGCGATTTCTCCTATTTCGAGCGCCACGCCGAAGCGATCTACACGACGATCGGCAAATTCTGCTCGATCGCCGCCAACAGCCGCATCAATGCGCTGGAGCATCCGATCGAGCGGGTCACGCAGCACAAGCTCAGCTACCGCCCGAACGAGTATTTCCGCTGGCTGGGCGTCGATGCGGCGTTTCGCGCGCGGCGGCAGGCGAAAGCTGTCAACATCGGCAACGATGTCTGGATTGGCCATGGCGCGGTGGTCATGCCCGGCATCAGCATCGGCAATGGCGCTATTGTCGGCGCCAATGCGGTGGTGACGCGGGATGTGCCGGCCTACGCGATCGTCGCCGGAGTTCCCGCGAAGCCATTGCGCCGGCGTTTTCCTCCTGAGATCGCGGCGCGGATCGAAAGCCTCGCCTGGTGGGACTGGCCGCCGGAAAAACTCGCCAAAGCGGTTCCCGACATGCAGGCCTTGCCGATCGAGGACTTCCTCGATCGCTGGGAACGCGATCCTTCCTGAGCGCTCAGATGAGCATGCCGCCTGAGACTTCGATGCGCTGCGCGTTGATCCAGCGGTTGTCCTCCGAAAGCAGCGAAGCGATCATCGGGCCGATATCGTCGGCGACGCCGGGGCGTCCGAGCGCCGTCACCTGGCCGACCATGCGCTGCATGTCCGGATTGTCGCGCAGCCGGCCGCCATTGAAGTCGGTGGCGATGGCGCCCGGCGCCACGGTGTTGGCGGTGATGCCGCGCGGGCCAAGTTCCTTGGCGAGGCTGCGGGTGAACACTTCGATGCCGCCCTTCATCATCGCATAGGCAGCTGTGCCGGCCATGGCGAAACGGGCGAGGCCGCTCGACAGATTGATGATGCGGCCGCCATCGGCAATCAGCGGCAGAAGCTTCTGCGTCAGGAAGAAGACGCCTTTCAGGTGAATTGCCACCATTGCGTCGAAATCCGCCTCGCTGGTCTCGGCGATGGGTTTGTGGAAGCCGGTGCCGGCATTGTTGACGAGAAAGTCGAAGCTGTCGCGGCACCAAAAGTCGCGAAGGGCGTCCTTCAGCCGTGCAGCAAAACCGTCGAAGGTCGCCGTCGCCGATGTGTCGAGCTGCAGGGCGACGGCTTTGCCGCCTTCGGCCTCGATCTCGGCGACGACTGTCTGCGCGGCGTCGGCCTGCGAATGATAGGTGATCACCACATCGACGCCCTTGCGGGCCAGGTTTTCGGCGGTGTTGCGGCCGAGGCCCCGGCTGCCGCCGGTGATGAGGGCGATTTTGCGTGCCTGCGTGTCCATGTCCAAAATCCTTCAGGGGTTTGAATATGGACATCGATGTAATCCGTCTGTAGATTGAAACAATCTACAGAATTGTGATATCATAATTCCGGAAATCAGAACAATGGATCGCTTTGACAGCATGCGGCTCTTGGTGCGCGTCGTGGAGCGGCAGAGTTTTAGCGCGGCGGCATCCGACCTTGGCGTGCCGCGCTCGAGTGCGACGACGTCAATCAAGCAGTTCGAGGAGCGGCTCGGCGTGCGGCTGCTGCAGCGGACCACCCGCCACGTCACGCCGACGCTGGAGGGTGAGATCTACTACCGGCGCTGCAAGGCCATCCTGGCCGAGATCGAGGATGCCGAAGCGGCACTGAACGGCGGCGAGGTGCGTGGCCTGCTGCGCATCGACGTGCATGGTCCAATGGCGCGCACCCATATCCTTCCCGGGTTGCCGGCGTTTCTCGGCCGCCATCCGGCGCTGTCACTGCACATCGGCGAGGGCGACCGTTTCGTCGACCTGGTGCGCGAGGGGTTCGACTGCGTCGTGCGCGGCGGCGAGATCACCGACAGCGACATGATCGTGCGCCGGCTGGGTCTGGCGCAGGAAGCGACCTTCGCCAGCCCCGCCTATATCGAGCGCCACGGCATGCCGCGCTCACCAGAGGATCTCGATGGGCACGAGATGGTCGGCTTCGCTTCGTCGCGGACGGGGCAGGTGCTGCCGCTGGAGTTCAGCGTGGCGGGCGAGGTGCGCAACGTGACGCTGCCGGCGCGCATCACCGTCACCAACTCCGAAACCTACGCAGCACTTGCCCGCCTCGGCTTCGGACTGATGCAGGCGCCGCGCCATCATTATGCCGGCGATGTCGCCGCCGGCAGGCTGGTCGAGGTGTTGCCGCAGCACCCGCCGACGCCGATGCCGATCTCGGTGCTCTATCCCAAGAGCCGCCAGCTTTCGCCGCGCGTGCGCGTCTTTATCGACTGGCTGGTCGAAATCCTCGCACCGAAATTCTGAGACAGCGCGCCTGTTGGGGGAGAGAGCCGCCGGTCTACGGCAGGAACCCCTTCCGCTATGCGGGGGTGGCGCAGCGGAAGGGGCTTTGGAGGTAAACCGCTGTGAAGCGGAAGGAACAGGCTCTCCGGCCTGCATGGCGACTATGGCAGGAAACCCATAAGGCGGCTTTTCAGGGTGCTGCGCTTTTGGCGTGTGTTCAATTGCATCAGCGATATCACGCGCGACAGGGAACCGGGAGCGGCTGCCGGTTGTTTCTTGCTGGAGCGATGAATGCGGCTCCCATCGGGTCGAACTCATGAGGGATTTTGAATTGGAAAAGCTGTTCACCAAGATCGCCAACACCGTTTCCCATCTGGCCGGTCTGCCGCTGACCTTTGTCGGCTGCTGCGCGATCGTCATCGTCTGGGCGGTCAGCGGACCGTTCTTTGGTTTCTCCGATACCTGGCAACTGGTCATCAACACCGGAACGACGATCATCACCTTCCTGATGGTGTTCCTGATCCAGAACACCCAGAACCGTGACGGCGCCGCGGTCCAGGCCAAGCTCGACGAACTGATCCGGGTCAGTGCAGGCCACAACCGTTTCATCGGCATCGAGCACCTGACCGAGACCGAGGTCGAGGAAATCAGGGACAAATGCGAACGGGCGGCAAAACGGCATGACACCGAACTCGCCGAGCTGGCCGCCAAGAAAGCCGTGGCCCAGAAACGCACCCCCAAGAAACGCGCCGCGTGAACCGTTGCTCAGCGCTCCATAAAGGCCGCGAAGGCGTCCTTGTGGTCGGGGTGCCAGCGCGAGAGAGCAGGGCGGTTCTCGATGATGTCACCGATCGCCCAGGCCATGCGTTTTTCGTCCGTCGACCGCTTCACCTCATTGTCGGGGCACAGGATGTAGAAATCGCCACGCGTGAGCGAGGTCAGCATGAAGTCGATGACCTGCTCGCCGGTCCAGGCGCCGGCCGGTTTTTCGGTCGCTCCTTCAGTGATGCCGGTGAAGGTGAAGCCGGGGATGAGAAGATGCGCCGCAACCTTCGCGCCCGGTTCGTTGCGCAGCGCATGCGCAAGGCCTTCGGTGAAGGTCTTCAGCGCCGATTTGGAGACGTTGTAGGCCAGGTTGCCGGGCGGCGTGGTGATGCCTTGCTTGGAGCCAGTGTTGACGATCAGGCCTGGCTTGCCCGACGCCAGCATGGCCGGTGCGAAGGCCTCGACGCCGTGCACGACGCCCCAGAAATTGATGTCGATCAGCCGCTTCCAGGCGTCGCCGTTTTCCCAGGGTTCTCCCGGATTGTTGCCCACACCGGCATTGTTCATCAGCAGCGAGACGGCGCCGAAGGCGTGGTGCGTCGTCTCCGCTAACCGGCCGAGTTCGTCCGCCTTTGAGACATCGGTAGCGACGGCGAGCACGGCATCTTCGCCGGCGATCGCGGCGACCGCGTGGCGGGCCGCATCGAGGCGCGCAGCGCCTATGTCGGCGAGCACAATCTTCATGCCCATTGCCGCTAGCCTCTTGGCTGCGGCAAGGCCGATGCCGCTGGCGCTGCCGGTGATGACGGCGACATTGCCTTTGCTGAGGGCGGGCAGAGCGGACTGAATTTCGGCATCGCTGGTCATGGTCAGGTCCTTGTTTGGGGTCGCGCCGAACTTAGCGCGGGAAGCGCTTCGTGCAAGGCTGTCCAGCGTGTTCGGGTTGACCGTATAGGCGCTGGCTGCGCATGGTGCAGCTGAAAAGGGAGACTGCCGTTTGACCGACTGGATCGCAATCCTGAAGGAGCAGACCGCCACCGGCGACCAGATGGGCCGCGAGGTGCCGCAGATGCTCGCCAATCCCGATATCAGCGAAGCGCAGGTGAAGACGTTGTTTTCGGCATTGGAAAAACAGGCCGAGTTCGTCGAGAAATTGCGCATGGCGCTGGAAAAGTTCGGCCATGATTTTTCGATCATCAAGGCGGCAGAACGGCTGGAGGAGCGCTACGCCGACCTTGCGGCATCGGTCGCCGAAAAGCTGAAGGCGATGCGCAAGTAGCGCCCGCTACTTTTCGATCACTCGCGAAAACCGCGTATCCGGCACGAACCAGATGGCAGCCACCAGAAAGTAGATCGCGACGCCGATCCACTGGTTGACGAAGGTCAGCAGCACCGCAATTATGTATAGCGCTACCGAAATCTTGCCCTTGCGGTCACTCCCCAACGCCTTGGCGAAGGCGGTTTCGTTGCCATGCAGATGGTGCAGCTTGGTCACAAGAATCCTGTAGGCGACCCCACACAGCACGAGGTCGACGCCATAGACGGCGACAGGTACCGGCGCGAAATGATTCTCTCCCATGAAGGCCGTCGTTGCCGGGATCAGCGACAGCCAGAACAGGAGGTTGAGATTTGCCCACAGCACGCGGCCATCGACGCGCTGCACGGTGTGGAACATGTTGTGCAGATTGTTCCAGTAGATGCCGACATTGATGAAGGACAAGACATAGCTAAAGAAGATCGGCCACAGCGGCGCCAGCGCGGAAAGATCCTCGCCATGCGGCACCTTCAGCTCCAGCACCATGATGGTGATGATGATGGCGACGACGCCATCCGTGAATGCCTCGACCCTGCCTTTGCCCATGGTTCCTCCCTCTCGTTGGACGGACGTTACAGGAGGATTTCGTGCAAGACCATCCTGACAAGATTGTCAGGAGCGGGTTCTGCAGGCGGAACGGCAATCCTTACATAGACGTTGGGCTTCGATCGGGGCGTTGGGGCAACTGGCCGGAGTTTGCTATGACCAGCTATGCCGAGACGACGACACGTGGCCATGAACTCGGCGGCCGTTCCGCGATGACTGCGGTTGCTGCCATGATCGCGGCGCTGTTCGCCGGCAGCACGGCGCTGACGCCGCTTTACATCATCTACAAGCAGGCTTTCGGTTTCTCGCAGATCACGCTGACGCTGGTCTACGCCGTCTATGTCGTCGGCAATCTCGGCGCATTGCTGATGTTCGGACGCTTGTCCGACGGCATTGGCCGCCGTCCTGCGGCGCTGGCATCGATGGCGGTGGCGATGGTCAGCGCGCTGGTGTTCCTGCTGGCCGAGAACGTCGCCTGGCTCGACGCGGCCCGCATCCTGAGCGGCCTTGGCATCGGCATTGGCGCGGGAACAGGCACGGCCTGGCTTGCCGAGCTGATCGAAGGCAAAGACAAGTCGCGCGCGGCCGTCATCGCTACCAGCACCAACTTCGTCGGCCTCGGCCTCGGCGCGCTGGCCTCGGGCCTGCTCGCCGAATATGCGCCCTGGCCGCTCAGGCTGACGTTTGCGGTCTATCTGGCGGTGCTTGTCGTGGTCACGCTGCTGATCTGGCGCACGCGCGAAACCGTGTCGCGGCCGGGGCGGCTGGACGATGTTTCCCTGCGGCCGCGCCTCTCGGTGCCGGCCGACATCCGTGCCGCCTTCGTGGCGCCGGCGGTGACCGGTTTCGGCGCCATGGCGCTGGTCGGCTTCTATGCAGCCCTGGCGCCGAGCATCCTGGCGCAGCAGCTGCATGTGGCCAACCATGCCGAAGCAGGCGGGCTGTTCTTCGAACTGTCGATCGTGGCCGCAGCTGCCATCCTGGGCACGACCTGGCTGTCTAGCCGTTCCGGCATGCTGGCGGCGCTGGGGCTGATGATCCCAGCTGTGGTGTTGGTGGTTGCCGCGCAAGTCTTTGCCTCGATGCCGCTGATGATTGCCACCACTGCTTTTTGCGGTGTGGCGGCGGCCCTCGGCTATCGCGGTGGCCTGCAAGTGGTGAACCAGATCGCGCCCTCGAACCGCCGCGCCGAAGTGGTGTCGGCGTTCTTCATCTGCTGCTTCTGCGGCAATGCGCTGCCGGTGATCGGCATCGGCCTGTTGTCGAACTGGAGCAGCCCGACGACGGCGAGCCTGGCCTTTGCCGGCATGATCACGGTGTTCTCGGTCATCGCGTTGGGATTCGGCGCAAAATACGCGCGCTGAATGTCACCCGTTCGGCGTCTCGGGCGCAAGGTTGGCGCGGTGGCGCGGTATGCCGAGGCCGGTGTCGGGCGGCTCGCCGGCGGCCGGATGGTCTTCGATCATGTGCATGGTGCGCCAGCGGCCGAAGCGATAGTAGGCGGCGGCCAGCACCAGCGAGGTGATTGAGCCTGCCGGAAAACTCCACCACAGCGCTTCCTCGCCGATGTAGCTCCGGAAGAAGTAGGCAAAGCCGGTGCGCACCACCAGCACCGAAATCACCAGGAAGATCAGCGGCGGCATGACGGCACCCGTGGCGCGCACGGTGGCGAACAGCACGATGGTGACGCCGAACAGGATGAAGGACCATGACGCCACCTTGTTGATGTGGGCGGCAATGTCGATCGCGGTGCTGTCGCCGCTGAGGAACAGGCCGAGCACCGGCCTGTCGAAGAAGAACAGCAGCGCCACCAGCGCGCCGGTGAGCACGAGGTTGAAGCCGATGCCGGACGCGGCGACCTTGCCGATGCGGTCCCAGCGCCCAGCGCCGACATTTTGCGCCGCCATCGAGGAGACAGCGGCGCCGATCGCCAGCGCCGGCATCTGGATATAGGTCCACAGCTGGGCGGCGATGCCGTAGGCGGCAGCGACCTGCGAGCCGTAGGAATTGACGATGCCCATCACCGTCAGTGCCGCCGCCGAAATGACGATCATCTGCAGGCCCATCGGCACGCCCTTGAAGACGACGATCCTGAGCAGCGTGGGGTCCGGCCGCAGCAGAGCGAGGTCGGCGCCGGCGATCCTGAGCGGATGCTTGCGGGCATACAGCACGACGAGGATGGCGATCACGCTCACCGTCTGGCCGACCAGCGTCGAGGTGGCCGAGCCGGCAATGCCGAGTTCGGGGAAGGGGCCGATGCCGCGGATCAGCAGCGGATTGAGCACGATGTCGAGCAGCACGGCGAGCGCCATGAAGAAGAACGGCGTGCGCGAATCGCCCGCACCCCGCAGCACGGTCATGACGAAGGACAGGAGATTCATCATCGGTACGGCGACGAAGATGATGCGCAGGTAGGAGCGTGCCAGCGGCAGCGCATCTGGTGGCGTGCCAAGCGTGTTGAGAATGGCGTTGACCCAGATCCAGCCGCAGACGGCGAAGATCACCGAGACGAGGAAAAAGAAAGTGGCGCTGGTGCCGACGATGCGGCGGGCCTCGGGCAGGTCGCGGGCGCCGACCGATTGCGCAACCAGTATGGTCGCCGCCATGCCGATGCCGAACACGGTGCCAAGGATGAGGAACAGCACCAGATTGGCGTTGGACGTCGCGGTTAGCGCCGATTCGCCCAGAAAGCGACCGACCCAAACGGCGTTGATCGAACCGTTGAGCGATTGCAGCACATTGGAGCCGAGCACCGGCAGCGCGAACAAAAGCAGCGTGCGCGGGATGGGCCCGCTGGTCAGGTCGACGGTGCGCCGACGCGCGGGCATTTTTTCGTCCATGGGCTGCTCGGCGAAGGTCATCTCAAAGTCCGCCCGGCAATGATTGCCGATTTAACGGATAAGGTCGATGCGCCATCGGAACATTCCGCCTTGCGCGTCTGAGCCAATCAGGTTCTCAAAGCATCCGGAATGGGATATGGATCGACGCCGCGTGGGGCCGCAAACCCGGGGGGATCATGTCCGACAATCCGCTTTTTTCCGAGCGCCTGAACCGGCGCGCGTTTCTCGGGGCATCCGCCTTGGGTGCCGCTTCCGTGGCGCTTTCGGCCTGCACAACGACGGACGTGGCGCCGCCGCCGGTGGAAGCGCCGCCGCCGCCAAGCGATTCTGCTTTCGGCGCTGCCGAAAGCATGTACGCAGCACGCGTCGACGAGGGCTACCAACTGCCGGCGATCCCGATATCCAAGCTCGATCCGAAGTTCGTGCGCCAGATCGTGACCGACCCGACCGGCGAAAAACCGGGCACCATCGTCGTCGATACGTCGGAGCATTTCCTCTATCTGGTGCGCGATGGCGGCAAGGCGATCCGTTACGGCGTCAGCCTCGGCAAGGCCGGGTTCGGCTGGACCGGCAGCGCCGTGGTCCAGGCGCGCAAGAAGTGGCCGGTGTGGACGCCGCCGCCGGAAATGATCCAGCGCCGGCCGGAACTGGCGAAATACAAGGACGGCATGCCGCCGGGACCGCAGAGCCCGCTCGGGGCGCGTGCGCTCTATTTGTTCCGCGACGGCAAGGACACGATGTACCGGCTGCACGGCACGCCGGAATGGGATTCCATCGGCAAGAACGCGTCGTCGGGCTGCGTGCGCTTCATGAACCAGGACATCATCGACCTCTACAGCAGGGTCAATGGCGTAACCCAGGTCCATGTGCGCGCGAACTTCTCGGTCGCCGGGGAGAGCTCCGCCGTGTCGAACAGGACCGCCGAGCCGATCGATGCCGGGGTGCCGAGGGATGCGGAGATCTTGAAATAGGGCGTCAGCGGTCCGCTGATCGCCGACAAAAAACGGAGGCGCCCGGCGCCTCCGTTTTTTGTCTGTCGTATGCGACTACTTCTTGGCGAGGCCCGGAAGCGTGACCTGATAGACCAGGAACATGGTGTCGACATCGGCGCCGTCTTCGGCCTTGTAGGGCGCGCCGACCTGGAAGCCGTCCTGGGCGAGGAAGTCGTTGTCGTTGCCGACGAACAGGAAATAGTCGTCGGGCAGCGCCGGATCGAGCACGCTGACCACCGACATCGCCTCCCACTTCTCCGACAGGTTGTTCTTGTCGTTCGGCTTGCCGTCATGCAGGCCGAAACGGCCGAGTTCCTTGTTGTCGTTGATGTCGATGAATGGCGTCAGCTTGGCCGGCGTGACCGACGGATCGAGCACGCCTTTGGGCGCCAGCGGCTTGTCGGCGGCATCGAAGGCGCCGCCGGCAATGTCGGTGGCGGCCGAGACGTCGACGACGAAGATCTGGCGCACCAGCGAGGTGTCGCCCTTCGCCCCCTGGCCGTTGCCGCTGTCGCGCGCCAGCATCAGGAAGGTCTTGTCGGACAGCGCCACGATCTCGCTCTGCGCGGCGACCTTGGTCTTGCCCTTGTCGTCCTTGAACACCGGCAGCGGAACGACATATTCGTGCGCCAGCTTGAGATGGGCCGGGTCGGTGGCGTCATAGACCAGCGCGCGGGTGTTCTGGCGCGTCGCGCCGGAATCGCCGCCATCCTGGCGGGGCGCGGACTGCAGCACCGCGATCAGCGACTTGCCGTCCGGGGTCAGCGCCATGCCTTCGAGGCCCTGGTTGTTCTGGCGGCCCGTCTCTGGATCCTTCGGATCGGGTTCTGCAGCGCCCGGGCCCGGATTGTCGGAGGCGAAGTTCGGCTTGCCCTTGCGCATCGGCACCAGGGCCGCCGGCGGCTGCGTTGCCGACAGCAGATGGCCCTCGGCCGAGAAGCGGTAGATGTTGGGGCCGTATTCGTCGGAGATGAACATGGTGCCGTCGGGCAGCCGCGCGATCGCCTCATTGTCGAGCGCCAGCTTGCCGTTGGCCTCGGGCAGGATCGGCAGGTCGCCGCTTGCCGCGCGCACGCCGTTGAGCGGATCGAGGCCGGTCGCATCGGCGCCCTTGTCGTCGGTGAGCAGCATGGAATCGGCAAGCGTCGCCTTGACGCCGGTCTGTTCCTGGCCGGCGGCGGGCGCGGCACCCAGTGCGGTCGGCGTGAGCTCGATACGAATAGTGTTGAGGCGCGGCCGGTAGTCGGTGGTGCCGACGACATTGTAGCCACGATCGGGCAGCAGCCAGAGCGAACCCTTGTAGCCATTGGCGTCATGCGTCCAGCTTGCGGCGTCGATCGACATGCCGGAGCCGGAGCCGAAGGTCTCGCCGAACTTGTCCTTCTGATCGGCCGGGATGCGGCCGACGCCGACCAGGCCCTTGTTGACGAAGTTGACGCCGCCAACGGTGGCGGTGCTGTCGGCAAGGGCAGGGGTCAAAGCGGTAAACAGCGCCAATGCGGCGCCGAGCGACAGGGTTCGGTGCGAGATTTTCATGGAGATCCTCTTTGTGACAAGCCTACAAGCGGCTGAGACTGCAAAGGGCTCCGCGTCGCATCGACGAAGTCGCCCCCCGCAAAGCGGTCTAGGACGCGAACATGATACTTGCGTGACAGGGTATTTCTGCCGGCCATTGGCATTCGGCGTTTGACGTGCAGAAATGGCTGCCATGCACGAAACACTCATCGCGGTCGCCGTTTTCCTCTGCCTGACGGCGGCGCCGCTGGTCAGCATGGCTGTCTATGGCAAATTGCCCGCGCATCACCGCGAGGACGACACCAACAATGTGGTACGGCTGGCCGCCAACCTGTTCGTCGTCATGACCTCGCTGGTGCTTGGTCTGATGATCAACTCGGCCAAGAACACTTTCGAGTCGATCGACCGCAACGTGCACACATATGCGACCGAGTTGATCCTTCTCGACCGGTCGCTTCGGCAATATGGGCCTGAGACCGCCGAGGTCCGTCAGCCGCTGGTCGCTTATGTGCAAAGACAGACCAACAACTGGACAGAAACCAACGAAACACCCCTCGTCGCCAACCGGCTGTCTGAACGTCTGTTGACCGAGATCAGCACACGATTGACCGCTCTGCAGCCTCCTGACGCAGCGCATGGTTCTATGCTGGAGGACGCTCGCCAGCATCTGCAGAAGGTGGTGGAACTGCGCTGGGCTTTGATTGAGCAATCGGAAGGTACCATCCCGCGGCCGCTGATCGTTATGCTCGTTGCCTGGCTGGTGCTGATCTTCGCCAGTTTCGGTTTCAGGGCGCCGCGAAATGCCATCACCATAGAGACGTTCGTCGTCTCGGCAGCGCTGATTGCCGGAGCGCTTTACCTGATCCTCGATATGGATGTGCCGTTCTCCGGCCCGATCCAGATTTCGTCGGCGCCTTTGCAGAGGGCTTTGGTCGAATTGCAGCAGTGAGGCGGAACCCCGCGGCGCTCCAGCGCATTCCTGGATACGGCTGGATTTGCCGGTCCATTTGAGGGAGGCGATATGGGTTTCGATCAGTATCACGAGCCGCCGGAAGAACTGACGCAGAAGGTGCGGACCTTTGCCCGCATGATCACGTCGCTGATCGAGGAGGCGGAGGCGATCGGCTGGTACGAACAGCGCATGTCGGTGGAAAAGGACC
Source organism: Mesorhizobium sp. P3_A2 (assembly GCF_056403115.1). Classification (NCBI taxonomy): domain Bacteria; kingdom Pseudomonadati; phylum Pseudomonadota; class Alphaproteobacteria; order Hyphomicrobiales; family Phyllobacteriaceae; genus Mesorhizobium; species Mesorhizobium sp. P3_A2. Next base: position 402,906 of record NZ_JBFUGC010000001.1, on the reverse strand, counting down.
CGCAGGCCAAGGCGATCATGAAGAACGCGCAAGGCGAAGAGTTCAAGCATTTCGGTATGGATCTCGAATTCCTGCTGCGCCAGAAGAAAGACTGGCGGGCAGAGCTGAAGGAAATCCTGTTCACCACCGGCGACATCGTCAAGGCCGGCGAGAAGGGCGAGAAAAAGGTGGATTGAGGCCGACCGACCTACCTCCGGCCGTGATCAATCACTCTCGCGCGCGATCAGTTCCAGCGGCCAGACTTCGCGGATGATGCGTGTGCCTTCGGGGCCGGCGAAGGCGGGGAGCGAGGCCAGCAGCATTTCGGCCAGCCGCCGGCCCATGGGCTCCAAAGACGGACGGAAGGCGGTCAGCGCCGGCGAAAAGTAGCGGCAAAGCGGCGTGTCGACGATGACGATCACCGCGATGTCGTGGCCGGGCCTGATGCCCATCTCGGCCAGTGCCTTGCAGCCGCCGAGCGCCATTGCGTCATTGTTGAAGATGATGGCTGTGGGCCGGTCCTTGGAGAGCATCACGCGCGGCGTCACCTGGTAGCCTCCGGCCTCGTTGATGAAGCCGTCGGCGATCAGGCCGGGGTCGACTTCGATGCCGTGCCGCTTTAGCGCCTTGCGGTAGCCGTCGAGGAACAGGTAGCCGAAGTTGAGATCAAGCGAAGGGCGGATGGCGGCAATGCGGCGGTGGCCGCGCGCGACCAGCCGGTCGACGGCTTCATCACCCGCCCTCTCGAAATCGATATCGAGCGTAGGATAGGTGTCGTCGCCGGATTGACTTCGGCCAAGCGTGGCGAAGGGAAAGCCGGCCTTGCTGAGATAGTCGATCCGATCGTCTTCCCGCCGTGTATTGGCCAACACGACCGCGTCGGCCCGGCGCGTCTCAACCACGCGGCGCAGCCTCTCCTGCTGATATTGGCCGGGCTCACCCATGACGACCATCAGATCCAGGTCATACTCGGCGAGCCGCGCCTGCAGACCGGTCAGGAACGGGATGAAGAACGGTTCGCCATATTGCTGGTCGCCGGGATGCGGTTGCAGCATGAAGGCGATGGAACGGGTGGCGCCTTGGCGCAGACTGCGCCCGGACTGGTTGGGCGAATAGTTCAGCTGCTTGGCGGCATCGAGCACGCGCTGGCGGGTGTCGGCATTGACGTCGGCGCGGCCGTTCAGCGCCCGCGACACGGTGCCGATCGAAATGTTCAGGTGACGCGCAAGGTCGTGGATGCTGGACGCCAAGGACTTCTCTCCGCCGACCCTTGGCTAGCACCGGCTGCCGCTCAGGCCAAGGCTTTGGGATGATTTTTGCAGGCAGCCGATTGACATTCTACGCCATCGGGTGTGTTCTCGTAAACGTTTACGGAAAAACGTTTACGGTGATGCCGTGGATGCCGTGACATTCGGTCTGGAGGGACCGGACGGGAGGAATGCCGGATGATGAATGCCGTCCTCGTCGGCTGTGGTGCGATGAGCAAGGCCTGGCTCGATGCCGCAAGGCAAACCGACGGGCTCGCCATTGTCGGCCTTGTCGATCTCGACGCCGAACGGGCGCAGGCGAGGGCGCGCGAATACGGGCTGGACGGCGCCGTCATCGGCATCAGCCTCGATGCTGTACTCGACCAAACGAAGCCTGACGCCGTGTTCGACGTGGTGGTGCCCGCCGCGCGTCGCGACGTCGCCTTTGCCGCCTTTGCCCACAATTGCCATCTGCTGACGGAAAAACCGCTGGCCGACACTCCGGAAAATGCTCGCGCCATCGTCGAGGCGGCGCGCCGGGCCGGGCGCGTCCATGCCGTGGTGCAGAACCGCCGCTATGTCGCCAATGTCCGGCGCATAAGGCGCTTTCTGGACTCGGGCGCCATCGGCAAGCCGACCAGTATCCATGCCGACTTCTTCGTCGCCCCGCATTTCGGCGGTTTTCGCGAGGAGATGGCGCATGTGCTCTTGCTCGACATGGCGATCCATACGTTCGACGCCGCCCGCTACATGGTCGGCGGCGATCCCGCCGGCGTCTATTGCCAGGAATGGGAGCCGGCCAATTCCTGGTACCGGCAGGGCTCGTCGGCCAGCGCCGTCTTCGACCTCGGCGGCGGCAAGATCTTTACCTATGCCGGCTCCTGGTGCGCCGACGGTTTCCGCACCAGTTGGGAAGGCAGCTGGCGCATCGTCGCCGAGCGCGGCAGCCTCATTTGGGACGGCAATGACGGCCTGAAGGCGGAAGTGGTGGTGCCGGGCCGCGACGGGATTATCGACAAAACGCAGGCGATCGACGTGCCTGCGCTCGATCCGGCCGACCGGGTCGGCGGCCATCTCGGCATCATCAGGGATTTCATGCGCGCCATCGAGACCGGCACCGAGCCGGAAACGCGCGGCTCCGACAACATCAAAAGCCTGGCCATGGTTTTTGGCGCCATCGAGAGCGCCGAGACCGGGCGCCGGGTGGCTATCCCCACACAGGAAACACAATGATGCCAAACCCGCTTCTCGACATCCGGATTGGCACCATGGTGCGGGCCAATCTCGACGACCCGACCGCCTACATCAAACAGATCCTGCCGCTCGGCTTCGAGAGCATCCAGCCCTTCTTCTGGCAGACACTCGGCGGCAAGGATCTGCCGCGGCTCGCCGGTGAGATCCGCGAAGCGATTGGCGATGCCGATGTCAGCGTGTCCTCGCTCGGCGTGTTCGGCAATCCATTGGAGGATGGCGAGGTCGACCGCGGCGTGCTCGCCGCCTGGGAAACGGTGATCGACAATGCACATCTGTTCGGCACTTCCACGGTCAGCGGCTTCACCGGCCGTCTGCGCGGCAAGAAGCTGACCGACAGCCTGCCACGCTTCCGCGAGGTCTGGAGCCCGCTGGCAAAACGCGCCGCCGACAAGGGCGTGCGCATCGCCTTTGAAAACTGCGCCATGGACGGCAACTGGGCCGTCGGCGACTGGAACATCGCCCACAATCCCGACGCCTGGGAACTGATGTTCAATGAAGTGCCCGACGACAACCTCGGTCTCGAATGGGAGCCCTGCCATCAGCTCGTCTACCTGATCGATCCGATCCCGCAGATTCGCAAATGGGCACCGCGCATCTTCCATGTCCATGGCAAGGACGCGACGGTGCGCTGGGATGTCATCCGCGAGCATGGCGTGTTCGGCCGGCTGCCCTTCGTGCAGATGCGGACGCCGGGTTTCGGCGACAGCGACTGGACGCGGGTGATCAGCGAATTGCGGCTGGTCGGCTACAAGGGCGCCATCGACATCGAGGGCTGGCACGACCCGGTCTATCGCGGGGATCTCGAAATCACCGGCCAGGTGCGTGCGCTTGAATACCTGAAGCAATGCAGGGGAGGAGCGACCTATCTGCCGAACCCGGCGTGACGGAGCGGCCGGCGGGAGGAGCCGGCCGGAGAAGAGTACCGAGCACTGCTGACAAGCGAAATGACGAAACCCCTCGGCTCACCGAGGACAAAAGGGAGGAACGTGCATGAGCATCGCAATGAGAACGACAGTTTTGCGCTCGACCGTCGTGGCCGCCGCCACGGCGCTGTGCGCCGCCATCTCCACTTTGCCGGCGCAGGCGCTCGACGCCCAATGGTGCAAGGACGTCCATATCCGGTTCTTCGTCGGCGGCGCCGAGGGCGACGCCTTTGGTACCATCGTCTATAATGGCGCCAAGCAGGCGGCCGCCGATCTCGGGCCGAAGGTCGACTACATCTTCTCGCAGTGGGACGTCGAGAAGATGGTGCAGCAATTGCGCGAAGCCGTCGCGGTCAAGCCCAACGGCATCGCCATGATGGGCCATCCCGGCGACGCCGCGATCATGCCGCTGGCCGAGCAGGCGCACAAGGACGGCATCAAGATGATGTACCAGAACGTGCCGGTGCCGAAGGTGGTGGAAGCGTTCGGCGGCGGCTATGTCGGCGCCCAGCAGGAACAGCAGGGCCGCGCGCTCGGCGCCGAGGCGTTCAAGCTCGGCAAGCTCAAGTCCGGCGACAAGGCGATCATGATCGGCCCGTTCGAGAACGAGGCCCGCGGCGCGCGCGAGCGCGGCACGGTGGCTGCGCTCAAGGAGGCCGGCGTCGAGGTCATCCAGCTGTCGTCGCCGCCGAGCGGCGAATGGGCGTCCGACCCCAATCTGGCGATCCCGGTGATCACGGCAGCGCTCCTCAACAATCCTGACGTCAAGGCGGTCGGCTATCCCGGCGGCCAGATGCTCGGCAATGTCGCCACCTACATGCAGGCGGCAGGCCGCAAGCCCGGCGACATCTTCAATTTCGGCTTCGACACCAGCCCGCAGATCGTCGAGGCGTTCAAGGGCGGCTGGGTGCAGCTGACGGCCGACCAGCAGCCGTTCCTGCAGGGCTACCTGCCGATCCTCAGCCTCTGCCAGCAGGTGGTGCTGGGCCTGGCGCCGATGAATGTCGACACCGGCGCCGGCTTCGTCACGCCGCAGAATTACGAGATCGTCGCCGAGCTCGCCAAGCAGGCGCTGCGCTGACCTCCCAAGCTGCCGGCTGGGCCCAAGCCCAGCCGGCAGGACCGCTGGCGAGAATGCCGGCAAGCGACAATGAACGCGAGGATCGCCATGGCCGAACGCATCATCGAACTGCGCGACATCAGCAAATCCTACGGCCAGGTCTATGCGCTGGGCGGGGTCAATCTCAGCGTCGATCGCGGCGAGGTGGTCGGCCTGATTGGCGACAATGGCGCCGGCAAGTCGACGCTGATCAAGATCCTGTCCGGCGTCGTCAAGCCGACCAGCGGCGAGATCCTGGTGCGCGGCAAGCCGGTGACCGGTTGGAGTGCGGCGCGCTCACGCGACGCCGGCATCGAGACGGTGTTCCAGGACCGGGCGTTGGCTGTCCAGCAGACCATCGTGCGCAACATCTTCATGGGCCGCGAACTCACTGGCTTCATGGGCTTTTTGAAGGTCAACAAGGAGATCGAGGAGGCCAGCCGGCTGATGCGCGAGATCGGCTTCACCTCGAAGGTGTTCACGCCGCATTCGATCGTCGGCCAGCTGTCGGGCGGCGAACGCCAGGGCGTGGCGATCGCGCGCGCCATCTACAAGCAGGCGGAGCTTATCATCCTCGACGAGCCGACCACAGCACTGTCTCTGACTGAGACCGCCAAGGTGTTCCACTTCGTGCGCCAGGTGCGGGCGAGCGGCCGTTCGATCCTGTTCATCGGCCACAACATCCACCATGTCTTCGACATTGCCGACCGCTTCGTGGTGTTGGACCGCGGCAAGGTGGCGCTAACCGCCGATCGCAGCCAGGTGAAGTCGGCCGAGGATCTCATCAACTTCATGGAAGACGTTGCGCACCCCGGCGGATTGCCGGGCCTGCACGATGCCGGCGATGCGGAGAGGGCAGTGCGATGAGCAAGACCATGGAACCCGATCTGCAGAGCCCGCTCGGCGGCGAGGCAGCGCGACCCGAATGGAAACACCCGTCCGATCACTGGCTGCGCGGCTTCGTCATCGACAATCGCGCCGCACTCGGCACGCTCGCCGTGTTCATCGTCATGATGGCAGTATTCCTGATCGCCAACCCGACCGTGTTCACCACCTGGTATCTCTACAGCTCGGTGCTGACGACGCTGCCGGTCGCGTTGTTCGTGGTGGTGCCGCTGGTCTTCGTCGTCACCTGCGGCGAGATCGACCTGTCGTTTCCGGCCACCATGGGTTTTGCTTCCTGGGTGTTCGCGCTGGTGGTGCAGTCCGGCTACGACCCGTTCCTCGGCATTGCCGCAGCAATCGTCACCGGGACGCTGCTCGGCTTCCTCGTCGGCTCGCTGGTCGTCTATGGCGGGCTGTCGTCGCTGATCGCCACGCTCGGCATGAATTTTCTGCTGCGCGGCCTGATCCAGATCATCAACGAAGGCAAGTCGACGGCGCTGACCGGCCTTGCCGACAGCTGGGCCTACAAGATCTTCTCCAGCCAGGTGTGGGGCATCCCGGTGCAGATCTTCTGGGCGCTCGCCTTCGTCGTTTTGTCAGCGATGCTCTACAACCGTCACCGCTTCGGCGCGCAGGTCAGGGTGGTCGGCGACAATCCCGATAGCGCCCAGCAGATGGGCATCGACGTCAAACGCGTGCGGGTGAAAGTGTTTGTCTTTGTCGGCATAGGCGCAGCGATCGCCGGCACGTTTTCGGTGATGATCAACTTCACCTGGTGGCCGACAGCCGGAGACGGCTATCTCCTGCCGGTGCTGGCCTCGGTGTTCGTCGGCGGCACGCCGACCTGGGGCGGCATCGGCACGGTCGCCGGTGGAGCGATCGGCGCGGTCACCGTCGCCTTCATCCAGACCGGCGTGGTGGCGGCGGGGCTGAGCGGCTTCTACGTGCAGTTCTTCAACGGCCTGATCATCATCCTGTCGCTGCTCGGCCATAAGTGGAACCAGGCGCGGTACAGGTGAGGGGGTAGCCGTTAATGCGGGTCACACCGCCGCGACGAACCCGTCGAGCACGCGTTTCTGACCGGCCTTGTCGAAGTCGATGGTCAGCTTGTTGCCTTCGATGGCGGAGATGTTGCCGTTGCCGAATTTCTGGTGGAAGACGCGGTCGCCGACGCTGAAGGGTGACGGCGTGTCGGCGACGGATTTGGCGACCAGTTCGCCGTCGATGGTGCGGCCTTTGACCGAGGTGCGGCCGGCGCCGTAGCCGCTATCGGTCTCGCCATAGCCGATGCGCTCGACTTGGTGGCCGGAGCGGGTGCCCCAGTTGCGGTCGGTGGCTTCGGTGCGGTTTGCCTGCGCGCGTTGCCAGCCCGGGGTGGCATAGGTGTTGGAGAAGGCTTTGTCCTCGCCGACCGTGTCGAAGCGGGACGCGCCATAGGGGTTCTGTCGTCCGCCGCGCTGACCGCCGCGTCCGGAAGCAAAAGAACCGCCGCCATAGGCATTGCCGTAGCCGCCATAGGAGTTGCCGCTTTCGGCGACTTCGACATGGCTCTCCGGCAGTTCGTCGAGGAAGCGTGACGGGATGGTAGATTGCCACAGGCCGTGGATCAGGCGGTTCGACACGAACCAGATATGCAGGTTCTTCTTCGCCCGCGTCAGGCCGACATAGGCGAGGCGCCGTTCTTCCTCCAGGCCGGAGCGGCCGCCTTCGTCCAGCGCCCGCTGATGCGGGAACAGGCCTTCCTCCCAGCCGGGCAGGAAGACGGTCTCGAATTCGAGGCCTTTGGCCGAATGCAGCGTCATGATGCTGACGGCATCGAGCCCGGCATTCTGCTCGGCATCCATGACCAGCGCCACATGTTCGAGGAAGGAGCGCAGCGACTCATACTCCTCCATGGAACGGACCAGTTCCTTCAAATTTTCCAGCCGGCCCGGCGCTTCTGCCGAGCGGTCGTTCTTCCACATGTCGGTGTAGCCGCTCTCCTCGAGAATGGTCTCGGCGAGTTCGGTGTGCGGCGTGGTTTCCAGGGCCTTCTGCCAGCGCTCGAAATTGGCGGCGACTTCGCGCAAGGCGGCGCGCGGCTTGGGCTTCAACTCGTCGCTTTCGGCGAGATTGCCGGCCGCTTCGAGCATCGGGATGCGCAATGCACGCGCCGTGTCGTGAATCTGGCGGATGGTGGCTTCGCCCAGCCCGCGCTTCGGCACATTGACGATACGCTCGAAAGCGAGGTCGTCGCCGCCATTGGCGACGACACGGAAGAAGGCCAGCGCATCGCGGATTTCCATGCGCTCGTAGAAACGCGGGCCGCCAATGACGCGGTAGTTGAGGCCGAGGGTGATGAAGCGGTCTTCGAAGGCGCGCATCTGGAACGAGGCGCGGACAAGAATGGCCATGTCGTTGAGATTGTGCTTGGCGCGCTGGTAGGTCTCGATAGTTTCGCCGACGGCGCGTGCCTCCTCCTCGGAATCCCAGGCGGCGTGGACATGCACCTTGTTGTCTTCGGGCTCGTTGCGGTCGGTGAACAGCGTCTTGCCGAAGCGGCCCTCATTGTGGGCGATAAGATGGGAGGCGGCACCAAGGATATGCGCCGTCGAGCGATAGTTGCGCTCCAGCCGGATGATGGTGGCGCCTGGAAAATCCTTGTCGAAACGCAGGATGTTGTCGACCTCGGCGCCACGCCAGCCATAGATGGATTGGTCGTCGTCGCCGACGCAGCAGATGTTTACGGTGGCGCGCTGGGACCCCTCCCCCTTGAGGGGAGGGTGGCCGGGCGAAGCCCGGTCGGGTGGGGTCCGGTCGGCAGCGCTCGACGCCCTGGTGGTGCCTTCTGCGGCGACCCCCTCCGCCCGCTTCGCGGGCACCTCCCCCTCGAGGGGGGAGGATTGCGGCCGCTGCGCCAGCAAGCGCAGCCACATGTACTGGGCGGTGTTGGTGTCCTGGTACTCGTCGACGAGAATGTATTTGAAGCGCTTGTGGTATTCCTTGAGCACGTCCGGATTGGCGCGGAAGATGCGGATCGGGTGGCAGAGCAGATCGCCGAAGTCGCAAGCGTTCAGCGTCTGCAGCCGCTCCTGATAGGCCTTGTAGAGCTCGCGGCCCTTGCCATTGGCAAAGGCGCGGGCGTCGCCTTCGGCAATGTCGGCGGGGCCCTGGCCCTTGTTCTTCCAGCCGTCGATCATCTGCGCGAACTGCTTGGCCGGCCAGCGCTTGTCGTCGAGACCTTCGGCCTGGATCAGCTGCTTGATCAGCCGCACGACATCGTCGGTGTCGAGGATGGTGAAATCGGATTTGAGCCCGGCAAGCTCGGCATGGCGGCGCAGCAGCTTCACGCCGATCGAGTGGAAGGTGCCGAGCCACGGCATGCCCTCGACATTGCCTTCGCCGATCAGGATGCCGATGCGCTGCTTCATCTCGCGCGCGGCCTTGTTGGTGAAGGTGACCGCCAGGATCTGCGACGGGAAGGCCTTGCCGGTAGCGAGGATGTGGGCGATGCGGGTGGTCAGCACCCGCGTCTTGCCGGTCCCGGCACCGGCCAGCACGAGGACCGGGCCTTCGGTGGTTTCGACCGCCAGCCGCTGCTCGGGGTTCAACCCCTTCAGGTAGTCAGGCGCGCTGTTTTGGCCGCTGCGGGCCGCCATGGCGCGCGCGGCTATCCCCGACGGGGCCGCGGGCCGCGCATTCGGTTCGTCAAAAAAGGGCATGTCTTCCGAAAAGCCGGACATCGCCCCCGAATGTAGTGATTCGGCGGCGAAAGACCAGAAGTGTCTACGTTTTGTTCTGGTTTGGAAGCCAGATTCTCGATCGTGGTGGGAATATTATCGCTGCCGAACCCAGCCGCGCCAGTTCATTGCCTGGCATCAGGGCCAGCCGGGCCAGGATCTCGGCGACGGCATCAAGATCGTTCGCTTCGTCGTCGAGACCGATCGCGGCATGTGCTACGCCTACTTCCACCCAAAATGGTCGGTGTTGTTCGACATGGTGGCCAAGGGCGACCCGATCGCCCAGGTGCCGACCGAGATGGTCGTTGCGCATGTCCAGCGCGCGACCGGTCAAAATCTCTTGGATGTGCTGCAGCGCTGAGCCGTTGCGAAAGGCGGTCAAAGGGACCGCCTTGTTCTCACCCTATGCTGGCAGGCCAAGCTTGACACACGTGGCCTGCGGGAGAAAGCTGGCGACAGGGCAGGGGCGGCTGCCTGAGAGGCGCCGCAAAGCGCAACAGTCGAAGGAGTATCGTCTTGGCTGTGGTCATCACCTCCCTCATCCTGTTCCTCATCGGCCTGGCGCTTGGCGGCGGTGGCGTCCGGCTCGTGATGTTGGGCGGCAGCTGGTATTATGTCATCACCGGGCTCGCCTTCCTGATAACCGCCTGGCTGCTGTTCCGGCGCAAATCGACGGCGCTGTGGCTCTACGCTGCGATCGTGCTGTGCACGCTTGCCTGGGCGGTGTGGGAAATCGGCTTCGACTGGTGGGAACTCGGCCCGCGCGGCGGCGTCATCGTGCTTCTGGCGCTGTGGCTGCTGACGCCGTGGGCAAGGCAGGGCCTCACCGGCCCCGACGCGCGTGCGCCGCTCATCCTGGCCGTGCTCGCGTCGCTCGCAGTGGCTGGCTATTCGATGACCGCCGATCCCAAGGACATCGCCGGTGAGCTCAGCGCCGACAAGGTGACGCCGACCGCGGATCTCGGCGGCAATGTGCCTCCGGGCGAGTGGCACTTCTATGGCCGCACGCCCTATGGTCAGCGCTATTCGCCGCTCGACCAGATCACGCCGGACAATGTTGCCAAATTGCAGCCGGCCTGGACCTACCAGACCGGCGACGTGAAGGGTCCGGATGACATCGGCGAAACCACCTATCAGGTAACGCCGCTCAAGGTGGGCGACACGCTCTACATCTGCACGCCGCACAATTTCGCCATCGCCATCGATGCCGCGACCGGCAAGGAGAAATGGCGCTTCGACCCCAAGATCAAGCTCGACAAGGACCGCCAGCACCAGACCTGCCGTGGCGTGTCCTACTACGCCGATGCCAAGATCGCCGCTGGCCAGCCCTGCGCGACACGCGTCTATCTGCCGACCTCGGACGCGCGGCTGATCGCGCTTGATGCCGCCAATGGCCAGGTCTGCCCGTCCTTTGCCGAAGCCGGCACGCTGAACCTGTTGACCAACATGCCGTACCCGAAGTCGGGCTACTACTATTCGACATCGGCGCCGCTGATATCAGGCGGCAAGATCATCGTCGGCGGCGCGGTCAATGACAATTATTCGACCGAGGAACCGTCCGGCGTCATCCGCGCCTTCGATGTCGACACCGGCGCGCTTGTATGGAACTGGGATTCCGGTAATCCGGACCAGACGACACCGCTGGCGGCAGGCCAGACCTACACCCACAACTCGCCCAACATGTGGTCGACACCGAGCGCCGACGAGAAGCTCGGACTGCTCTACGTGCCGCTCGGCAACCAGACGCCGGACCAGCTCGGCGCCGGGCGCAGCGCCAATGTCGAAAAGTTTTCCTCCTCGATCACGGCGCTCGATCTCGCCACCGGACAATTGCGCTGGGTGCGGCAGACCGTGCATCACGACCTCTGGGACATGGACGTGCCGGCGCAGCCGACGCTGGTCGACATCACCACGGCTGCCGGCCTGGTGCCGGCGCTGGTCGGGCCGACCAAACAGGGCGACCTCTATGTGCTCGACAGGCGCAGCGGCGAGCCGATCATTCCGGTCAAGGAAGTGCCGGCACCGGGCGGCGCGATCGAGGGCGATCACACGTCACCGACGCAGCCGGTTTCGGATCTGTCCTTTAACCCGAAGCCGCTGACCGGCGCCGACATGTGGGGCATCACCATGTTCGACCAGCTGGCCTGCCGGATCGAATTCCAGGGCCTGCGTTATGAGGGCCGCTATACCCCGCCTTCCGTGCAGGGGTCGCTGATCTATCCCGGCAATTTCGGCACCTTCAACTGGGGCGGCGTCGCTGTCGATCCGGTGCGGCAGGTGATGTTCGGCATGCCGACCTATCTCGCCTTCAAATCGCAGCTCATTCCGCGCGACCAGGTGCCACCGCCGGATGAAGGTCGCGGCAGCGAACAGGGGCTCAACCGCAATGAAGGAGCGCCCTACGCAGTGGTGATGGGGCCGTTCCTGTCGCCACTCGGCGTGCCGTGCCAGGCGCCGCCATGGGGCTATGTCGCGGGCGTCGATCTCAGAACTGGCAAGATCGCCTACAAGCACCGCAACGGCACCGTCTACGACATGACGCCGCTGCCTCTGCCGCTGAAGGTCGGCGTTCCCGGCATTGGCGGACCGATGATCACCGCCGGCGGTGTCGCCTTCCTGGGCGCGGCGGTCGACGACTATCTGCGCGCCTATGATGTGACGTCGGGCAAGCAGCTCTGGCAGGCGAGGCTACCGGCAGGCGGGCAATCGACGCCGATGACCTACACCGTCGCCGATGGCCGCCAGTTCGTGGTCATCGTCGCCGGCGGCCACGGCTCGGTCGGCACCAAGCCGGGCGACTATGTGATGGCGTATACGCTGCCGAAGTAGATGGCCTAGAGTCCGAGATGGCTCTTCAGGATGCTCTGGGCGTCCGTGGTATTTCCCCTCGGCTATCAGTTAGCGGGTTTTCGAACGGCGCTGGTCGACCCGGACCTTCACCATCCGCGCGGCGGCCGCGGCAGCGGCGGAGCGCATCGCCAGCAAGCCAGCAACAGCAAGCACGAGCGCACTTGCAAGGATCGGAGTGGACAAGGTCATCAAATTTATTCCTTCTCGTCGGGCCCGCCCGACAGGCGAGCCACAGTCAGCTTCCCCTCACATTGTGGCGACAACCATCAAGATCTGCCGAAATGACCAAAATGTGATGGCTGCCCGGCGAGGAGTTTGCAAAACGTACGATCCGCCTGATGGCGGAACCGTCACTGACCCGTGACTGGACCGTGTGCGCTTGCACCCTATCTTGACCCGCGAGGTAATCCCGGAGTGACCAAGAGGTCATCTCCCACCGAGGAACACGCCATGACGAAACCCGCCGACGAAGCCGCCAAGCCTGCCATCACGACTCCTGCCATTAGCCAGGCGATGATCGACGCCTATGACGAATACACGCATCTGACGCTCGACCGCCGCCGTTTCATGGAGCAACTGACCAGGCTCGCCGGGTCGGGCGCGGCGGCGGCTGCGATCGCGCCGCTGCTGGCGGCGAACTCGGCGCAGGCGGCAATCGTCGCCGACAACGACCCGCGGGTGAAGGCTGAGGATATTACCTATCCCGGCAGCAGCGGCGAGATGAAGGGCTACCTGGTCAAGCCGGCGAGCCTGTCCGGCAAGCTCGGCACCGTCATCGTCATTCATGAAAACCGTGGGCTCAACCCGCATATCAGGGATATCGCGCGGCGCGTGGCGCTGGAAGGTTTCGTGGCGCTGGCGCCGGACTTCCTGTCGCCGCTCGGCGGCACGCCAAGTGATGAAGACAAGGCGCGCGACATGTTCACCAAGCTCGACGCCAGCCAGGTCACCGCCGATGGCCTGGCGACCATTGCCTATCTCAAGGCCGAGAAGGATGGCAACGGCAAGGTCGGCGCGGTCGGCTTCTGCTGGGGCGGCGGCGCGGTCAACGATTTGGCCGTCAACGCGCCTGAACTCGCGGCCGGCGTCGCCTACTACGGCATGCAACCGAAGGCCGAGGACGCGGCGACGATCAAGGCGGCGCTGCTGTTGCACTATGCCGGGCTCGACGAGCGCATCGACGCCGGCATCGACGCCTACAAGAAGGCGCTCGACGCCGCGCATGTCGACTACACGGTCTATGTCTATGACGGCGTCAACCATGCCTTCAACAACGACACGTCAGCCGCACGCTACGACAAGAAGGCAGCCGATCTCGCCTGGGGCCGGACGATCGCTTTCCTGAAGGAGAAGCTGGCTTAGTCGACCAGTCGACGCCCGGCGGGGCAATGAGTAGTGCAGGCCGACGTCAGGCGTGGCCGCGTTTCATGCGCGCCTGCTTCAGGATGGCGCGCCAGCGAATCATGTCGAAAGGGATCGGCTCATTGTTGTTGGCGATCTGGAAGATCTCGTTGTTGACGTTCTTCAAGGAGCGCCAGAAATCATAGTCGGTGACGCGCGGATCGGCAGCCAGCCTGTCCACTTCGACCTTGATGTCGGTTTTCATGCACGTTCCTCGAACCGCCTGTGCCCCGCCGCCCGCATCGCAACTCTTAATCAGCCCGTTCTCAAACGGTCCGCTGAGTCGTTCAATGGCTCAAATGGTTTGTTAACGTTAAAAGCTCAGTAAGGTTAACGCGGGGCCGAAAACGCTTCAAGCGCAGCGACCAGTGGATTTTGGGGACGCTGCGACTTTGGCTTGCCAGTGTGGCTTTGGAGCCCTGGCGAGGACAGAGTTCGGCTTACTTGCGTTTGATGCCGATCGAACGGCCGGCGCGTTCGGGCATCGGCAGCGCCGAATGGGCGGCGCGCATCGCTCCCACCTTGGCCTGCACGTCGGCGGGGAAGGGCGCGACTTTCGGCCCGGACATATCGACATGCAGCGACAGGGTTTCGGAGGTGGCGGCGAGCCAGCCATCGACATGGCGGATTTCCTGATAGGCCCTGAGCCGCTTGTCGTCATGGTCGATCAGCTGAAACGAGACGACGACCTTGTGCTCGAGATGCAGCTCCTGGACGTAGCAAACATGGACCTCGGCCGTGTAGATGGTGAGGCGCCGCTCCTTCACATAGTCCAGCCCCATGCCCATCGCCGCGAAGGCCTCGTCCGAACAGCGGTCGAACAGCACGTTATAATAGGCCATGTTGAGATGGCCGTTATAGTCGATCCAGTCCTTCTCGATGTCCATCGGCTTGGAGACGTACGGGGCAGGGATGGACATTGGAACTTCCTTGTTCTGGTGCTGGACCGAGTTCTGGTGCTGGACAGGCCGCGGTAGGTGAGACTACGCATCCATAATCGCATAACAAGCGTGGACGCTGGTCCATTCGCGGAGGAATTCATGGCTCTGAGCGACCTCAACCCGGTCGAACGCAACGAGGAAGGCATCGCCGCCGTGCTCGGCGTCCTCAAGCAGCAGTTCGGCGAACGTTTCCAGACCGGCGCGGCGATCCGCTCGCAGCATGCGCATACCACCACCTATATTCCGACGCAGGCGCCCGATGGCGTTGCGTTCCCGGAGACGACAGAAGAGGTGCAGGAGATCGTGCGCGCCTGCGCCGCGCACCGCGTTCCTGTCATCGCCTTCGGCGTCGGCTCCTCGCTGGAGGGGCACACCAATGCGCCGGGCGGCGGCATCTCGGTCGACACATCGCGCATGAACCGCATCCTGGCGGTCAACCCTGAGGATCTCGACTGCACGGTCGAGCCGGGTGTTACGCGGGAGGACCTGAACCGTCATCTGCGTGACACCGGCCTGTTCTTTCCGATCGATCCCGGCGCCAATGCTTCGCTGGGCGGCATGGCGGCGACGCGGGCCTCCGGCACCAATGCGGTGCGCTACGGCACGATGCGCGAGAATGTGCTGTCGCTGACGGCCGTGATGGCCGATGGCGAGACGGTAACCACCGGCAAGCGGGCGAAGAAGAGCTCGGCCGGCTACGACCTGACGCGGCTTCTGGTCGGCTCGGAAGGCACGCTCGGCATCATCACCTCGCTGACGCTGAAGCTGCAAGGCATCCCGCAGGCGATCTCCGGCGGTGTTTGTCCGTTTCCGAGCCTGGAGGCTGCCTGCAACGCTGTGATCGCGACGATCCAGATGGGCATCCCGGTGGCGCGCATCGAACTGGTCAACGCGCTGCAGATGCGGGCGATGAAGAATTATTCCAGGCTCGATTATCCCGAGAGCCCGTGCCTGTTCGTCGAATTCCATGGCAGCGATGCCGGCGTTGCCGAGCAGGCGGAAACCTTCGGCGCAATCGCCGAGGACAATGGCGGCGGGCCGTTCCTGTGGACCAGCGTCGCCGAGGAGCGGACGAAATTGTGGAAGGCCAGGCACGACGCCTACTGGGCCTCGCTGACGCTGCGGCCGGGCGCCAAGGGCCTGTCGACCGATGTCTGCGTGCCGATCTCGCGGCTGGCCGAATGCGTGGCTGAAACCGAGGCCGACATTGCCGAGATGGGCCTGGTGGCGCCGATCGTCGGTCATGCCGGCGACGGCAATTTCCACGTGCTGGTGCTGATGGATGTCAACGACCCCAAGGAGATCGCGCTGGCCGAAAAATTCGTCGCGCGGCTGAACATGCGGGCGATCGCCATGGACGGCACCTGCACTGGCGAACACGGCATCGGCCAGGGCAAGATCGGCTTCCTGCGCCACGAGCTCGGCCACGGCGTCGATATCATGCGTTCGATCAAAAAAGCGCTCGATCCGCAAGACATTATGAACCCGGGCAAGATATTACCTGCATAGCCGAAATATGAGGGGCGAGAGGGGCAATGCGGTACGGAACCAAGACTGTGGAGCTCCTGGTTATAAGGGCATCGCGCGACAAGACATTGTTGTTGCTGCTGGCCAGCCTCGTCTTTGTCCTGGGCAGCGCTTTCCTGATCTATGTCTCCAAGGACGACGACACCATCGGCCTTTGGTTGTGCATGGCCTTCTTCGGGCCTTGCGCGTTGGTGTTTGCCTGGTTGCTTGTGCGCCCACAGATGCTGGTGCTGAACGGACAAGGTTTCATTCTCAGCGGCGGTCTTGTTCGATCGCCGAAGCCGGTCCGCTGGAAAGACATTGAAGGCTTCCACGTCTATAGCTTGCCTAAAGCCGGCGAGATGATCGGGTACAATTTCGCACCGGGGGTCAAGAAGAGCTCCGTCACGCGCAGCATAACCAAAAGCCTGGGGGCCGAAGCCGCATTGCCCAAGGGCTGGCCATTTTCGCCCGAAGAGATGGCCGTGCTGCTGAACGAATATCGCCGAAGGGCCATGATGGGATAAGAACCGTGGCGCGCGCGAGCTGCGTCGTTGCGTGGGGGTCAGTAGATGCCGACATCAGAGGCGCTGTTGCCGATCGACGTGCCGTTGTCGTCCGCCGGCGCGCCCTTGCCGCATGTCTTTGCCGATGAGGGCAGGCTGCTCATTGCCTATATTGCCAACAGCCCGGATCCAGAATTCGACGGCACCAATCCGCGCTCGATTTCGTCCGCGACTGCCGGCCAATCGATCGCCATCCTGACGGCGGATCCCTATCTGGCGTTGCAATTCGGCCCGCCAAACGACGAAGCCATCAGCGGGCATCGTCTCTATGGACTTGGCCTGCGGCCATATTCCGCGTTCGAAGTCCGCAACTCCTACTGGATCGCCTCCTTCGAGAAGGCAAACCGGGTTCATTCGTCCCACACACCAGATTTGTTTTCCGGCTATCGGCACTTCATCCTGACGTTCCAGGATTCGACACTGGAATTCATTGCAAGGAGCTTTTCGGTCAGCCTTCGTCAGGGGGCGGTCCTGCCGACGCTGATGGAGTCGATCGGATCTCAGTGATCGGGCGCACTGGAATGGGCCAACTGCAATGTGTCTGCCAAGGAGATTGCCTCTTTATCGACACGCTGATGCAGGTAGAGTGCAGTTGGCTTTCAATCAACCCTTTCGGAGCTGATGCTCGCACGCCTGTTCGTGATCTTCGGTGGCTTGTTCGTGCTGGTGCTGGTTGCGGCGCTGGTGGTGCCGTATTTTATCGACTGGACCGGCTACCGCGCCGAGTTCGAGCGCGAGGCGAGCGCCATTCTCGGCCGCAAGGTGACGGTGCAGGGCGACGCCACGGCAAGGCTGTTGCCGTTCCCCTCGGTGACGTTCTCCAACGTCACCGTCGCCGGCGGTCCCGGCGGCCAGCCGGCAATGACCGTCGAGACTTTTTCGATGGACGCGGAGCTGGCGCCGTTCCTGCGCGGCGAGGTGCTGATCTTCGACATGCGGCTGGTGCACCCCAAGGCGATGATCGACATCGCCGACAACGGCACGGTCGACTGGGCGATGCGGCCGTCCTCGCCCTTCGACCTCAACCAGATCTCGATCGAAAAGCTGACGGTGACGGAGGGAGAGATTGCGCTGCGCCATGCCGCCGGCGGGCGCAGCCATCTGATTTCTCAGGTCAATTCGACCATCTCGGCCAAGTCGCTGGCCGGTCCGTGGCGCATGGACGGCACATTGCTGCTCGACGGCCTGCGCTCGACGGTCGTCGCTTCGACGGGGAAGGCCGAGGGCAATGGCCAGATGCGGCTGAGGCTCAAGATCGATCCCGATGCCTATCCGCTGGTCGTCGAGACCGACGGCAATGCCGGCATCGTCAACGGGGCCGCCGTCTACTCCGGCCAGTTCAAGATTTCCGGTGCCGACAAGAACGACAAAAATCCGGTCGAGCTGCGCGGCAGCAATGGCGAGATTGTTGAGATCAATACGGGCAAAGTCAGCGCCGGCAAGCCCGATCCGGGGTTTCGGCTGAACGGCAAGTTCTCGCTCGATCACCAGAAACTCGGCGTCGACGAATTCCGTTTCGAGACCGGGCCGCTCGACAATCCCTATACCGCCGACGGCAGGGCTTCTGTCGATCTCGGGCAGAAGCCGAGCTTCGCGATCGAGGCCAATGGCGCACAGGTGCAATTGGACGAGGCGGTGGGCGCCGGGAAGGGCACCGGCCTGACACTGGATCAGCGCATTGCCGGGATAGAGCAGGCGCTGCTCGACCTGCCGAAACCGACCATACCCGGCACCGTCGAGGTCAAGCTGCCTGCGGTGGTGGCCGGCGACACCACGGTGCGCGACGTGCATCTCTCGGCCGAGCCGGTCGAGGGTGGCTGGTCGGTGAAGTCGATGGCTGCGACCTTGCCCGGGCGCACCACGCTGGAAGCCAGCGGCATGCTCAGCGTCGAGGATCATTTCGGTTTCAGCGGCTCCATGCTGCTGGCGGTGGCGCAGCCTTCCGGCTTTGCCGCCTGGCTGTCGAAGGATGTCGACGAGGCGATCCGCCGCCTGCCTGCCGCCGGCTTCAAGGCCAAGGTCGATCTGTCGGAGAAGCGCCAGGCGTTCAGCGATCTCGAACTGATCCTCGGCAAGGCAAAGTTTTCCGGCCGCATCGATTCCAGCCAGCCCGACGACGCCAAGCCGTCGGTGCTGATGCGGCTCACGGGCGGCGAACTCGACGTCGACGGCCTGACGGCGTTCGCCTCGATCTTCGTCAGCGACAAGGGCGCCAACCGCTTTTCCGACCGCGACCTCGATTTCCAGATCAAGGCCGGGCCGGTCAGCGCCGGCGGGCTGACTGCCGACACCGTCGATACCGCGCTCAGGCTGCGCGACGGGCTCCTCGAAATCGACCGGCTGTCGATTGGCGGCCTTGCCGGCACGTCGATCAGCGCCACCGGCCGGGTCAAGGATTTCCCGGCCAGCCCGACCGGCAAGCTCGACGCCTCGGTGGTCGCCGTCGATCTGAAGCCGCTGATCGACATCGCCGCGCAACACTATCCCGACAATGAGGTGCTGAAGGGATTGGCAAGCCGCACTTCCGCCTATCCCGAGCTGTTCCAGGACGCGCGAGTCGATCTGGTGGCAAGTGCCGCCGACAATGGTGACGGCACGACGGGGCTGGCGGTGAGCGGGCAAGGCAAGGCAGGTGGTTCGGCCTTTTCGGCGTCGCTGTCGGGCAAGGGCGCCGTCGGCCAGTTGCTCGAGGCGCCGGTGACGCTGACCTTCAACGCCAAAAACCCCGACGCCACAGCACTGCTGGCGCTTTATGGCTTGCCGGCGCTGCCGCTCGGCATGCTCGGCCAGGCAAGTACCGACATCTCGGCGAAAGGCACGCTTGGCGGCGGTCTGGCGACGAGCTTCAACCTCGCTGCCGATGATTTCAAGGCAACGTTCGACGGCACCGTCGCCGAAAGTCCGCAAGGCGCGACCGTCAAGGGCAAGATCGGCCTCGACGCCTCCGATATCGAGCCTTGGCTGATGACTACCGGAGTCGGCCTGCCGGGCATGGGCACGGGCACCTCGACCTCGCTCAGCGCGGATGCCGATTTCGGCAGTGGCCTTCTGGTGCTGAGCGGTCTCAGCGGGTCGATCAACGAAGCGGCGGTGTCCGGTGACATCAATCTCGACGTGAAGCAGGGCCTGCCGCACCTTGCCGGTGCGCTGGCGCTCGACGAACTCGACCTCGACCCAATGGCGGTGGCGCTGTTCGGCGACCAGTCCTTCGTCGCCGGCAACGGCAACTGGCCGACGGCGCCGTTCAGCCAGAAGTCCAGCCTGCCGTTCACCGCCGACCTGGATTTAACGACAGCCACGCTTGCCGCCGGACCGCTGGCGACAGCGTACGACGCGTCGCTGTCGCTAAAACTCGACCAGGAAGGTATCCGCGTTTCCGACCTGAAGGCAAAGCTGCTCGGCGGCGCGCTCACCGGGCTGTTCGAGTTGAAGAACACCGACGGCACCGGGCTGTTCTCCGGTCAGATGAGGCTTGCCGGCGCCGATCTCACGACCGTGCTGCCCAATGCTGGCCTGAGCGGCAGTGGCGATTTCTCGACTGGCCTGTCGACCAGCGGCAAGTCCGTCGATGCGATGATCGCGGCACTCTCCGGCTCCGGCACGGCGGCGCTGAAAGGCCTGACCATTGCCGGCGTCAATCCCGATGCCTTCGGCGCCTTGATCGCCAAGGCCGATACGATCGGGCGCGACATCGACGTGGCCAAGACCGCGAGCTTTGCGCCTGACATTGCCGGCGACGGCAGTTTTGCCGCCGGCGATACCGACATCGCCTTCACGGTTGCCGGCGGTACGCTGAGGGCGCCGCCGGTCAAGCTGGAAAACGCCGGCGCGGCATTGTCCGCCGACATCACGGCGGACCTGAACACCAGCACCGTCGCCGCCAGGGGTACGATCACCTACAAGCCCGGCGACGAGGCGCTGGTCGGGTCGGATCCCTCGGTCAATTTCAGCGTCGACGGGCCGTTCGGCGCGATGAAGAAGCAGTTCGACAGCGAGCCGCTGGCGCAGTTTTTGACCCAGCGCGCGCTGGAGAAGGAACAGCAGCGGGTCGAGGCGATGCAGGCCGCACTGCTCGAGAAGCAGCGCTTGCGGCGCGAGGTGCGCTACTACGCTGCGCTACAGACCGAACGTGACAACGCGGCTGAAGAATTGCGCAAGCAGGAGGAAGCGGCGCGGCTGAAAGCCGAGGCCGATGCCAGGGCGAAAGCTGAAGCCGACGCAAAAGCGCAGGCCGAAGCGGAGGCTAAGGCCAAGGCAGATGCCGACGCGAAGGCGCAGGCCGAGCAGCAAGCTGCCGAAGACGCCGCCAAGGCCGAAGCCGAACGGAAGAAGGCTGAGCAAGCGATGCGGATTGCTTCGCAGGAAAAGGCCAGGCTGGAGGCCGAACGCAAGGCTCAGGAGCAGGCGCCGAAGGTCGACCGCTCACTGCCGGGCGTCAATGACGGTACCGCCCCGGCGCCGCCAAGGCCCAAGACAAATCCATTCTCGGTCGACAATCTGCTGAAGTCGCTGGGCAACTAGCCCAGTTCAACGCATCCCGCGCTTGGCCCAGTCCAGCACGTGGAGCCTGAGCGCCGAGGACAAATTGGCGTCGCGCGGCCTTGTCTCGTCGATTTCGGCGACAAGGGCCGCAAGCGTCAGCTTTCGCGCTGCGGCGATGGCGACGAGATCGTCATAGAAGGGTTTTTCGAGCGAATAGCTGGTGCGGTGGCCGCGGATCGTCACCGAGCGTTTTTCGACCGGGCTCACCGCAGGCTGCCCATCAATCGCCCTGATCTTCCGGGCGTTCGCGGCGATGGCCGGCGACGAACTTCTCGGCCTTATCTGATGTCAGCCGGTCGCGGGTTTTTTCGGCTTTGGAACGGCCGTGCAGAGCGCGGTTCTCGCCGGCGAGCTTTTCTTTTTCGGCGCGCGCCTTCTGCTTGCGGACCTGGCGAAGATTGACGATTTCGCCCATGTCGTGGCTCGTCGGCTACTTCTTGCGGAAGGCGTCGAGCGACACGACGTCGGCGCCCTTGCCGGCATCGGCCACGGCGGGCTTTTTCTCGGCGTCAGCAGCTGCCTTCTTCTCGGCCTTCGGCTTTTTCTCGGAAACGATGGCCAAGGACTCGGGAGCCGGCTGTGCCGGCGCTTCGTCTTCGGCGGAAATGTCTGTCTTGACGTCGAATTCGAGTTCGAAATTGACCGACGGGTCGTAGAAGCCGCGCACGGCCGAGAACGGGATTTCGAGTTTCTCCGGCACATCGGAGAAGGACAGGCCGACCTCGAAGCCGGTATCGGTGACCTTGAGGTCCCAATACTGGAACTGGATGACAATGGTCATCTGTTCGGGATAGCGCTCGCGCAGCCTGGAAGACACGCGCACGCCCGGCGCGCCGGTCAGGAAGGTGATGAAGAAATGATGATTGCCGGGAAGGCCGGTGCGCGCGACTTCGGCCAGCACCTTGCGCATGACGCCGCGCAACGCCTCCTGGGCCAGAATGTCGTAGCGGATGTGGTCGTCGGCCATGTGCTGGTCGGGTTCCGTTGAATCGTCCGCATAGCTGTAATCAAGCTTGAGGGCGGCGTAAACCGGATATAGATCGCTGATGCGCCGAAGCGAGGCCCATCAATGACGATTTGATCGCTGGCTTTGATTCGTTCAGGCGCTGGCCAGCTGCTTTTCCACCGCCGCTGCGGATCTACGCTTGCCGAAGGCGCGCAGGAAGGTGCGCACGCCGTGGGTGGCGGATTGCAGCACTTCATCTTCCGAAGGCGTGCCGCCGAGCATGAAGGTGGTCTGCAGTTCGGCGTTGGCCAGCGCCAGGAACTGGCGCGCGGCGACATCGGGATCGTCGACCGCGAGGTGGCCGGCATGGGCGAGGCGGGCGAAACGGGCGGCAAGTGCGGGCCAGGTCCGGCCTGGACCCTGGTCGCGCCACTCGGCGAATAGTTCGGGATAGCGCTCGCCTTCGGTCTGGATCAGCTTGCGCAGGAAGCGTCCGTCGCGATTGCAGATGCAGTTCTGGTTCATGCGCACGGCGAAGCCGATCAAATCGACTTCGAGATCCCTGGGCTGATCGGGGAAGCTGGCGAAGGTGGCGAAGATGCCGGCATTGCAGCGCTCGGTCAGGTCGCGCACCACGGCCATGAAAAGCTTTTCCTTGTCGCGGTGGTGATTGTAGATGGTCTGGCGCGAGACGCCGGCCTCCGCAGCGATCAGGTCGATATTGGCGCCGGCAAAGCCTTCGCGGCAAAACACCGAGGCCGCCGCATCGATGATCGACATACGCTTGGCCTCGTGGCCGCGCGGCGGGAAAATGTCAGGAGAAACGGCAGGCTTCATAAAAATCTATATAGAGGTGATTGACGAATTAGACAAGACTGTCTAAATTTGTGGACATAAGAAAACGGAAATCCACTCCAAGGGATGAATGAATTCGCCCCGGGATGTCGGATTTCCACGGGATGGAACGTCCTGGGGTTAGACGTCGCTTGCCGGCGGCAACCAGATTCGAAAGAAGCCTTTATCATGAGTCCCAAATTCCTCCGCATCGCGGTCGTGCTCGGCTTGTTGTCCGCCATCGGCCCTTTCGCTATCGACATGTATCTGCCCGCGCTGCCTTCGATCGGCGAGGATTTGCATGCAGGCACCGCCGCCGTGCAGATGAGCCTGCTGATTTTCTTCCTGTCGATGGGCTTCGGCCAGATCGTCGTCGGGCCGATCTCCGACATGGTTGGCCGCAAGCTGCCGCTCTATGGCGGCCTGGCGCTGTTCATGGTCGGCGGCATCGGTTCGGCAATGGCGCCGACCATCGAATGGCTGATCGCCTTCCGCTTCCTGCAAGGCCTCGGCGCCAGCGCCGGTATGGCGGTGCCGCGCGCCATCGTGCGCGACCTGCACACCGGCACTGAAGCTGCCAAGCTGATGTCGCTGTTGATGCTGGTATTTTCGGTGTCGCCGATCCTGGCGCCGCTGACCGGCAGCCAGATCATCGAGAATTTCGGCTGGCGCGCCGTGTTCTGGACGGTGACGGGCGCGGCCCTGCTGGCGACCATTCTTTTGGCGACCTCGCTCAAGGAGACGCGGCCGGCGGAAGAACGCGTCGGTTCCTCCTTCGGCACCGCACTTGCCGGCTATCGCTTCCTGATGGGTGACCGCAATTTCCTCGGCCTGGTGGCGATCGCCGGCTTCGGCATTGCCAGCTTCTTCGTCTACCTCTCGAGCTCGTCCTTCATCCTGATCGACCATTACGGGCTGTCGCCTTCGGTCTACAGCGTGTTCTTCTCGATCAATGCGGTGGCCTTTATCGGCATGTCGCAGCTGACCGGAGTGTTGTCGGAACGGTTTGGCCTGAAGCGCATCGTCTGGGTTGCGGTGACCGGCTATGCCACGACGATGGTGGTGTTGTTTGCGATCATGGCGACCGGCGTCGACCGGCTCGACGTGATGGCCGCGCTGCTCTTCATCGGCTACGGCTTCCTCGGCCTGGTCATTCCGACCACGTCGGTGCTGGCCATGGAAGAGCATGGCGAGATCGCCGGCACGGCCTCGGCGCTGATGGGCACGCTGCACTTCGCCATCGGCGCGCTGGCCATGGGTGTCGCGGGCATCTTCTTCGATGGCACGCCGCTGCCGATGGTGGCCGGCATTACGCTGTGCGCCGTGATCTCGTTCACGCTGGCCAAGCTGACGCTCGGCCGCACGCGGGAAGCGGTGGAAGCGCCGGCTGAGTAAGCAACCACACGCAACGAAAAAGGCCGGATCTGACCCGGCCTTTTTTCATGTCTGGGATAATCCGGTCCCAGCCAGAATGGAGAAAGGGCGCAGACAGCTCGACGGCTTCGCCGCCCGTGCGAAGCCAGCGCCAGCCGACATTGCGCGTATGATATCGATGGAGGGGGAGAAGTGGAGGTTTCTGTTGCCAGGTACCTCCGAACCCCGCCTAGAAGTGCGAACCTCTAGGGCTTGATTTGAAGCGTTCGCACTGCATTACGCAGCGAGACGAGCTTCCGCATAGTTGTCGTTGGCAACTATAAGTTTAGCCCGATGACGGTGGTACAATGCCGGGCAAAAGTACGATCTTTACACCTTCGTCGATCCTATTTCGCCCCCAGCAAAAACCGCCTTGTGGTCAAAGCGGCTTTTGGTGGAGGCGCCGGGTACCGCCCCCGGGTCCGAACGGCTTATTTCATCGCCCATTTATCGCCATAGTCGGTCAAGCCGACAAAACGAATATAGGGGGTCGTCGCACGAAATGAAAGGCCGCAATGGCACTTCTTGCCCGTGGCAAACTGTGACCCCGAGGGTTGACTTGGACACGGTCTCAACCGAAGCTTTGCGCCGGTGAGGAGTATCGACCTAGCGCACAGGTTGCGTAGCGCGCCACAGCCCTCATCGACCGGATCCGTGGCGCCGACGAGGGAAGTCTGATGGCCGACTATCTTGCGGATGTGAAGAAATACGACGCCGGTGCCAGCGCCGATGCGGTCGAAAAGATCGTCAAGCATCTGGGCATTGCGCTCAGGAACCGCGATTCCTCGCTGGTCTCGTGCACCGACCCCAAGGAGTTAGAGCGGGTCAAGACCAACTGGGTCGCCAAGAAGCTCGGCGTGACCGACGGGGCGAAAGCCGACGCCGCGATCGAGAAGACCTGCAAGGCGCTGGCCGCCGACAGTTCCAAGAGCCGCGTGACCTTTTATTATCTGGTCGCCAAGGATCTGGGCAAGCTCGGCTCGCTCTGAGATTTTTGCTGGGTAGCGAGCCTTCTGGCATGCTCCTTGTTAAGCGTGGACGCCGCCCCTCATTGCCCTGCCGGGCATTTCTCCCCGTATAGTGACGGGGAGAAAGGGCTGACCGCAGTCTTGGCCCTCTTCATCCGACACTTGTGATCGGCGAAACCATCGGCGACAGCGCCCTCTCCCCGTCACTACGGGGAGAGGATGCCGGCAGGCAGGTGAGGGGCAGCGCCACCCGTTGAAAGAGTGATGGGGGGCAAGCCGCGTTCTGGTCCCTTTTGATATGTTCGCCCGCCCGCCAGTCGGCTATTATTGCTAAACCCCGAATCGAGGCCAAGCCGATGCGCCAGTATCTCGACCTTTTGAAGCATGTGCTGGACAACGGCGCCGATCGTGGCGACCGCACCGGCACCGGCACGCGTGGGGTGTTCGGCCACCAGATGCGCTTCGACCTGGCGCGCGGCTTTCCCGTCACCACGACCAAGAAGCTGCATCTGAAATCGATCGTCCATGAACTCCTGTGGTTCCTGGCCGGCGACACCAACATCAAATACCTCAATGACCACGGCGTTTCGATCTGGGACGAGTGGGCCGACGAGAATGGCGATCTCGGCCCGGTCTATGGCAAGCAATGGCGCTCCTGGCCGGATGGCCGTGGTGGCTCGATCGACCAGATTGCCAATCTTCTCAAGGAGATACGCAAGAATCCGAATTCACGCCGACTGATTGTTTCGGCATGGAACCCGGCCGAGGTCGAGGCCATGGCGCTACCGCCGTGCCACTGCCTGTTCCAGTTCTACGTCTCGGAAGGCAAGCTCTCCTGCCAGCTCTACCAGCGCTCGGCCGACATTTTCCTCGGCGTGCCGTTCAACATTGCCTCCTATGCGCTGCTGACCCTAATGGTGGCGCAGGTCACCGGGCTGAAGCCTGGCGATTTCGTCCATACGCTGGGCGACGCGCATCTCTACTCCAACCATTTCGAGCAGGCGCGCGAGCAATTGCGGCGCACGCCCAAGGCGCTGCCGACGCTGTGGATCAATCCTGAGGTGAAGGACCTGTTTGCCTTCCGCTTTGAGGATTTCCGGCTGGAGAACTATTTTGCTGACGCGACGATCAAGGCGCCGATCGCCGTCTAAGGTGTGTTGATATTCAGGTGAGGCCGGCCTGCGAACGGCTGATGCCTGCGCTTCCGGTGCTCACGTACTTTAAGTACGCTCCGCTCCGGTTCTCGGCATCAGCCATTCTCGGCTCGTCCTGACCTGAATCTCAACACACCTTACGTCCCGGAATTTGCAGCCGCCTGCCTGACAGACGCTGTCAATCAACACCGACCATGACGTCCGATGCCTTGATCACGGCATAGGCCTGCTTGCTTTTTCGAGCTTGAGATCGGCGACAGCCTCATTGGTGATCGAGGCGGTGACGACCGAGCCGCCGACGTCGATACGGACATGCGAGGTGGTGGCGCCCTTGACGATCTCGGTGACCGTTCCCTTGAGGATGTTGCGTGCGCTGATTTTCATGGGGCTTCCTTTGCAAGGTTCTGTTCCCGTCATAACCAGAACAATCGATGCCGAACATAAGCTTTCGATGGCTGGCGGCCTTCCTTTGTTATATTCATCCGGATATATCGATCGACAGGGCCGAGCCGGACCGATTTCAACCCAGGGAGAGTTTTCATGTTGAGGCACAAAGGTTTTGGATTGAGAGCGATCGCGGTCGGCGGCTTTGCCGCGGCGCTGATGGCCGCCGTGCCGGCGGCTCACGCGGAAGACAAGGTGATCGTGTTCGCGGCTGCCAGCCTCAAGGACGGGCTCGATGCCGTCAACAAGGCCTGCGAGGCCGATGTCGGCGAGGCCGCGACCGTCTCCTACGCTGCGAGTTCCGCACTGGCCAAGCAGATCGAGGGCGGGGCTCCCGCCGATGTCTTCATCTCGGCCGATCTCGACTGGATGAAATACCTCTCCGACAAGAAGCTGACCAAGCCGGACACTGAAGTGAAGTTGCTCGGCAACCAGATCGTTCTGGTGGCACCGAAGGATTCGACGGTCGAAACCAAGATCGACAAGGGCTTTGACCTCGCCAAGCTGGTCGGCGACGGCAAGCTCGCCATGGGCGATTTCAAGGCGGTGCCGGCCGGCAAGTATGGCAAGGCAGCACTTGAATCGCTCGGCGTCTGGTCCTCGGTCGAAGGCAAGGTGGCGCAGGCCGAGAATGTGCGCGCGGCACTCAAGCTGGTTTCGACGGGTGAAGCACCGCTCGGCATCGTCTATGCGACCGATGCGCATGCCGACAAGGGCGTCAAGGTGGTCGGCACCTTCCCGGAGGATTCGCATCCGCCGATCATCTATCCAGTTGCCCAGATCGCTGATTCAAAGGACAAGGATACGCCGGCCTTCCTGAAGTGCCTGCAGTCCGCCAAGGCGGCGGAGCTGTTTAGGGTTCAAGGTTTCACCGTGCTCACGCCGAGCAATTAAGGTAGCGCCTGACGCATGAACTGGCTGCTGGACCTCACTCCCGATGAATGGAATGCGGTCCGGCTGTCGATCAAGGTGGCGACGGTGGCGATGCTTTTCAGCCTGCCACCGGGCATCGCGATCGCGCTCCTGCTTGCGCGCGGCAAATTCTGGGGCAAGACGCTGCTCAACGGCGTGGTGCATCTGCCGCTGATCCTGCCGCCAGTGGTGACCGGCTATCTCTTGCTGCTCACCTTCGGTCGTCGCGGGCCGGCCGGTGCGTTCCTGGCCGAGCATTTCGGCATCGTCTTTTCGTTTCGCTGGACAGGCGCGGCTCTCGCCTGCGGCATCATGGGCTTCCCCCTGATGGTGCGGGCGATCCGTCTGTCGATCGAGGCAGTCGACCGCAAGATGGAAGCCGCCGCAGGCACGCTCGGTGCCAATCCGCTGTTTGTGTTCGCCACGATCACGCTGCCGCTGATCCTGCCCGGGCTGATCGCCGGCTCGATCCTGTCCTTTGCCAAGGCGATGGGCGAGTTCGGCGCCACCATCACCTTCGTCTCCAACATTCCCAACGAGACGCAGACGCTGCCTTCGGCGATCTACACTTTTACGCAAGTACCGGGCGGCGATGACGGGGCGTTGCGGCTGACGCTGATCTCCATCGTCATTTCGATGGCGGCGCTGGTCGCCTCGGAAGTGCTGGCGCGGCGCGTTGGCCGGCGGATGGACATCGAATGAGCGTCCTTGTCGACATCAGCCATCGTCTCGGCGAATTCGCCATCGACGCGCGCTTCGAAAGTGCCGGGCGGCTGACGGCGCTGTTCGGGCCCTCAGGTTCCGGAAAGACGACGTTGATCAACATGATCGCCGGCCTGATCCGACCCGACAAGGGACGCATCGCGGTCGACGGTCGTGTGCTGGTCGACACCAGCGCTGGCATTTTCGTACCGAAGCACAAGCGGCGCATCGGCATGGTGTTCCAGGATGCGCGGCTGTTTCCGCATATGAGTGTGGCCGGCAATCTGCGCTATGGCCGCTGGTTCACGCCGCCGGCGGAGCGTTACGCGGATATGGACGCCGTCGTTGAACTGCTCGGCATCGGTCCTCTGCTCGACCGGCGGCCGGCTAAGCTCTCGGGCGGCGAGAAGCAGCGGGTAGCGATCGGCCGGGCATTGCTGGCCAGCCCGAAGCTGCTTTTGATGGACGAGCCGCTGGCCTCGCTCGACGATGCGCGCAAGGCCGAAATCCTGCCCTATATCGAGCGGCTGCGCGACGAGACCAAGCTGCCCATCGTCTATGTCAGCCACTCCGTCGCCGAGGTGGCGCGGCTGGCGAGCGACGTGGTGGTGATGGCACAAGGCAAGGTCGCTGCCTCAGGCCCGACCGGCGCGATCATGCAACGGCTCGACTTGTTGCCGGCGGAAGAGCGCGGCGAGGGCGGCGCGGTGCTCGACACCAAAGTGCTGCGCCACGACGAGGCGTTCGGCATGAGCGTGCTCGGTTCGGCGGCGGGCGAAATCCGGGTGCCACGGCTGGCTATATCGGTCGGTGCGCCGGTGCGCATTCGCATCCGCGCCCGCGACGTGATGGTCGCCACAGAACAGCCGACGGGCCTCAGCGCGCTCAACATCCTGCCGGGCATCATCGTCGCAGTAAGTCCAGGTGAGGGGCCGACGGTCGAGGTCGGCATCGACTGCAACGGCGCAACCGTGCTTGCCCGCATCACCGAGCAGTCGCGACACGCGCTGAGCCTCCAGTTGGGGAGCAAGGTGTTCGCGGTGGTCAAGACGGTGAGCTTCGACAGGGCCAATACCGGCGCCGGGCTGCCGGCCGAAGCGGATGGCTGATTGCCGCTATATCGTTTTGGAATAGCGCTATGGGTCGAGAGAGGCTAGTGTGATCGCGGAGGACACGACATGCCGTCGCTGAGCTTGCGGATAAATCTCGATCCGGACGGGCGCATCGGTCCGGGCAAGATCGAGCTTTTGGAGCAGATCGCCACCTTCGGCTCGATCTCGGCCGCCGCGCGCGGCATGGAGATGTCCTACAAACACGCCTGGGATCTGGTCGAGGACATGAACCGTGTGTTCGGCAAGCCGCTGGTCGCGGCGCAAACCGGTGGCCGCAAAGGCGGCGGCGCGCAACTGACCTCGGTCGGCCTGGCGGTGGTCAGCCGCTTCCGCGCCATCGAGCGGGCGGCGGCTGCGGCGGCAGCCACGCATATGGCGGCGTTGCAGGCGGAGATTGATGCGGGATAGGGCAGTAGGGCAGTAGGGCAGTAGGGCAGTAGGGCAGTAGGGCAGTAGGGCAGTAGGGCAGTAGGGCAGTAGGGCAGTAGGGCAGTAGGCTTAACCGTCTTCGCCTGCCTTGCGCAGCAGATAGGTGTCCATGATCCAGCCCTTTCTTTTGCGGGCTTCTTCCCTTGTCCTCTCAATCTTCTCGCCGACATCGCCCAGGCGGCCGGAGAGCATGATTTCGTCCTTGGTGCCGAGATAGGCGCCCCAGTGGATGATCAGATCCTTGTCGGCCAGCGTGTTGAAGGCGCATTTACCGTCGAGCATGACCACCGCACTGCCGGCATTTTGCGGCATGCCGTCTTCGGTCAGGCGGCGGCCGGTGGTGATCAGCACGGGGTCGCCGATACGGTTCAGCGCCATCTTGTGGCTGGCGGCGAGTGCCTGGACGGCAGTGATGCCGGGGATGACCTCCAGCTCGAACCCGACATTGCTCCGTAGGCGCACACGCTCAAGAATGCGCAGCGCGCTATCGTAAAGAGAAGGGTCGCCCCAGATCAGGAAAGCGCCGCAGCCGTTTTCGGCAAGCTCGTCGCGGATGAGGCCTTCGTAGATTTCGGCGATTGCCTCGTGCCAGTCGTCGACGGTCGAGCGATAGGACGGCGCCGGCTCGGCGCGCACCGGCACGTCGAATTCGACGCGGCGCGATTTCGGGTTTTTGACGAAACGGTCGCAGATATGTCGGCGCAGTTCGGCAAGATCGTTCTTTTTCGCGCCTTTGTCGGGAATAAACAGGACGTCCGCCCGGTTCAGGCCATCAATCGCCTGCACGGTCATATGATCGGGATTGCCGGCGCCGATGCCGATGACGAGAAGCTTGCGCATGAGGCGAACTCCTGCCCGATCGAAACCTGTTAGTCCAGACCGTCGTGATGCCGGTGCTGCAGCGGAAGGGCTTTGAAACGCCACATTGAAACGGCTAGGGTCGCCCATTCTTGGCGAGGGGCTTCGATGTTGCAATATGTTCTGACTGTAGCGCTGGCGCTTTCAGCCGCGCCTGCACTGGCCAATGATTCGACCGCCGAACTCGGCACCGGTGGCCTGATACTGTCACGCAGCGATGCGGTGGCGATGCAAAGCGAGGATCTGTTCATCTCGCCGGAAAAGGTGACAGTCGACTACGTCTTCCACAACAACACCGACAAGGATGTAAATGCCATCGTCGCCTTCCCGTTGCCCGACATCGAAGGTGACCCTGAGGAAATGCCGGCCATCCCGGAAAACCAGAGCGACAATTTCCTTGGTTTCGAGGTGACGATCGATGGCGCGCCGGTGAAGCCGCAGCTGGAGCAGAAAGTGTTCGCTGTCGGCATCGATATCGGCGCCGATCTGAAGGCGCAGAACGTGCCGTTCAATCCATTCGGCGATGCGGCCAAGGCGGCCCTGGCGAAGCTGCCGAAGGCGGTGGCCGAGGATTGGGAGAACCGCGGCATCATCATCGAGGATACGGGCAGCGACGGTACTGAGGCGAACAAGGTCTATACGCCGTGGTGGCAGTTGCGCTCGACCTATTGGTGGCGCTCGACATTTCCGGCCAACAAGGATGTCCATGTCTCGCACCGCTACAAGCCCAGCGTCGGCGGGACGTCATCGGTCAGCTTCTTCTATGACGGCAAGTTCCAAGGTAGCCAGTATGCTGCCTACAAGACCCGCTACTGCATGGACAACAATTTCGAGAATGCGGTGAGCAAGGCGGCCAAGGACGATCCGGACGGTTATCCCAAATTTTACGAGAAACGCATCGCCTATATCCTGACCACCGGCGGTAACTGGGCGAACGGCAGCATCGGCAAGTTCAAGTTGACCGTCGACAAGGGCAATCCGAAAGCGCTGGTTTCGTTCTGCGGCGACAATGTCAAAAAGGTCGGGCCGACGACCTTCGAGACGACGGCGAAGGATTTTTATCCCGAGCACAACATCGACATATTGCTTTTGGAGCCGTCGGATGACGGCGCCGGGGAAGCCAACTGATGGAGGTCGCGATCTATGTCGCCATCGCCGAGAACGGCGTCATCGGGCGCGAGGGCGGCCTGCCGTGGCGGCTGTCCACCGATCTCAAACGGTTCAAGGCCGATACGATGGGCAAGCCCGTCATCATGGGTCGCAAGACCTATGAAGGCATCGGCCGGCCGCTGCCGGGCAGGTTGAACATCGTGGTGACCCGCGACAAGGCCTGGCGCGCCGAGGGCATCGAGGTAGCGCACTCGCTGGAAGCCGCAATCCAGCTGGCCACGGTGCGCGGGCGTTGCATGAGCGGCGTCGACGAAATCTGCGTCATCGGCGGCGGCGAAATCTATGCGCAGGCGCTGCCGCTCGCCGACCGCCTGCATGTCACCCATGTGCTGGCCAAGGTCGACGGCGATGCGCATTTCCCTGACATCGATCCGGCCAGCTGGCGAATTGTCCGTTCGCAGGATTTTCCGGCTGGTGAAAAGGACAGCCACGCGACGCGCTACACGGTTTACGAGCGCAGCCGGCCAATGACCTAGGTATCTCCATGACCGTTAGGACGCATCAGCCGATCGACACTTTCATGGATTTGCTCGGTACGGAAATACGCTCGCGTATGGGAAATGAACCCGCGCGTGAAGCTGCGCACCAGCGGATTTTCGGTAACACCGCGCTCGAGGCGCCGCAGGCAAGCCGTGAGAGACCCCAGCGTCAGCCGGCTTGTCGCCACCTCGCGGAATGCTTCGCGGAGCTTGAAAAGATCGGCGGCAATCTCGGCAAGCTCGCCGCCGCGCTGCGCGAGATCGAGCCGCATCTCAGCTGGAACAACCAGAGCGAGCGTCGCAAGTCCGCGGTGCTGGCCGAAAACTACGCCGATTCCTTCATTGTCGGTCCGGGCGGGTTCGTCCAGAGCAGTGCAATCGAGATCGGAGTCTCGGTCATGGCGCCGCACACGACCTATCCTGATCATCGGCATCCGCCGGAAGAGCTTTACCTCGTCCTGTCGCAGGGTGAGTGGCGGCAGAATACCGAGGCGTGGCATGAACCCGGGGTTGGCGGGGTCGTCTACAATCCACCTGACATCGTTCATGCCATGCGCGCGGATGCCAAGCCGCTTTTTGCCATTTGGTGCCTGCCCCTCGACAATACGCCGCATTGATAGGGCAACTTATTGGAATTTGCTGCTTGCAGCGGCCCAAATCGGACGGTGCAGTGTCGGATCGCGTTGAAAGCGCATCGCGGCGTCCCTATAGAAGAACAACTGGATTTTGCGCCGCAAGGCCGGCGCTGAGGGAATTCCAAGCGAAAGGACATTCATGCCCTGGAACGACAAGAGCGGTGGCGGCGGCGGCCCATGGGGCGGCGGCGGCGGCAATCAGGGGCCCTGGGGGCAGGGACCAAAGGGGCCTGGTGGCCCGCAAGGGTCTCCTCCCGATCTCGAGGACATCATCCGCCGCGGCCAGGACCGGCTGCGGCGCGCGCTGCCCGGTGGCGGCGGCGCCAGCCCGGCCGTGTTTGCGCTGATCGCTGCGGCCCTGATCGTGCTGTGGGCGTTCAAGGCGGTCTACACCGTGCAGCCGGACGAGGTTGCGGTCGAGCTGCGCTTCGGCAAGCCGAAGCCGGAATTGTCGCAGCCGGGCCTGCATTTCCATTGGTGGCCCGTTGAAACCGTCGAGACCGCCAACATTGCCGAGCAGCTCGTCGATATCGGTGGTGGCGGCGCGACGAGTGGCAACACGTCCGGGCTGATGCTGACCGGCGACCAGAATATCGTCAACGTCCAGTTTTCGGTGGCCTACCAGGTCTCCGATCCAAGGGCCTATCTGTTCGACGTCTCCGATCCCGAAGGCATGCTGCAGCAGGTCGCTGAAAGCGCCATGCGTGAAGCAGTCGGCCGGCGACCGGCCCAGGACATCTTCCGCGACGATCGCCAGGGCATCGCCGCGTCGGTGCGTGAAATCATCCAGACGACGCTGGACGGCTACAAGGCTGGCCTGAACGTCAACGCGGTTTCGATCGAGGATGCGGCGCCACCGCGTGAAGTGGCGGACGCGTTCGACGAAGTGCAGCGCGCCGAACAGGACGAGGACAAGTTCGTCGAACAGGCCAACCAGTATTCCAACCAGAAGCTCGGTCAGGCGCGCGGCGAGGCGGCACAGGTCCGTGAAGACGCGGCCGCCTACAAGAACCGTGTCGTGCAGGAGGCCGAAGGCGAAGCGCAGCGCTTCATCTCGGTCTATGACGAATATGCCAAGGCCCCCGATGTGACGCGCAAGCGCCTTTATCTGGAAACGATGGAGAAGGTCCTGAAAGACTCCAGCAAGGTCATCGTCGAACAGGGCAACGGGCAGGGGGTCGTCCCCTATTTGCCGCTGCCGGCACTGCAGCCGAAGGCCCCGGCACCCGCGCCCCTTGGCGCCACGTCCGGAGGAGCCCAGTGATGGCCAATCGTCTTCCCATCCTCGCCGTCATCGCGGCCGTGCTTCTGTTCCTGATCTACTCCTCGGTCTTCGTGGTCAACGCGCGCCAGCAGGCGCTCGTGCTGCGGTTCGGCGAGATCGTCGATGTCAAGAATGAGCCCGGCATCTATTTCAAGGCGCCTTTCGCCTTCTTCGACGCCGACAGCGTGCAATTGATCGAAAACAGGGTGCTGCGCTTCGATCTCGACAACATCCGCGTCCAGGTTTCGGGCGGCAAGTTCTACGAGGTCGATGCTTTCATCGCTTACCGCATCTCGGATCCGCGCGTGTTCCGCTCCGCCGTGTCCGGTCAGATCACACTGGCCGAAGCCCGACTGCGGACGCGTCTCGATGCGGCGCTGCGCCGTGTCTACGGTCTGCGCGACTTCGAAGCGGCGCTCTCGGAAGAGCGGGCCGTGATGATGCGCGAAGTGCGCGATCAGCTTCGGCCGGACGCGACGTCGCTCGGCCTGCAGATCGAGGATGTGCGCATCCGCCGGACCGACCTGACGGCTGAGGTTTCGCAGCAGACCTTCGACCGCATGAAGGCCGAACGTCTGGCCGAGGCCGAACGCCTGAGAGCGCGCGGCAAAGAGGCCGCGCAGCGCATCACGGCGCGCGCCGACCGCGAGGTGGTGGAAATCGTCGCCGAAGCGCGCAAGGAATCGGAAATCCTGCGCGGTGAGGGCGAGGCCCAGCGCAGCGCGACTTTCGCCGATGCCTACAAACGCGATCCGGCCTTCTTCGACTTCTACCGGTCGATGAATGCCTATGGCACGGCGCTGGACAACTCCGGGACGACGATGGTGCTGTCGCCGAACTCGGAGTTCTTCCGCTTCTTCCGCAATCCGGATGGCACGGACGCGAAGCCTGCGGCCCCGGCGGCACCTGCCGCGCCGGCAGCGCAACCTGCACCCGCCCAGTAGGGCGGTGCAGGATTTTCTTGCGGCCATAGGCCTGGTCCTCGTCGTCGAGGGCCTGGTCTATGGCGGTTTCCCCGGCCTTGCCAAACGCCTTGCTGGGGAAGTGCTGTCGATGCCTGAAAATGCGCTGCGCATCGTCGGGCTGGCGGCCATCGCCATCGGCGTCGGCATTGTCTGGCTGGTGCGCGGCTGAAGACAGTTGATTTGGGGTGTAACGGAGGATTTATCCTCCCGATGTGGCCATAGCCGCAGATGTGCCGTATTTCTTGCCAACATGACGCGACGCGGCGTTTTGCCGAAGCGCTTTTCTTTTCAGCAATTCCGGGAGGCTCTCGATGACATCCAACACCCTTCTGCGCGCGGCGCGGCGGACGTTCATCGCAGGTGCTGCGGTACTTATGGTCGGCGGGCTTGCCGTTCCGGCTTTCGTGACGCCGACGGTGGCTGCGGACGGACCGGCTTCGGTCGCCGACCTCGCCGAAGGCCTGCTCGGCGCGGTGGTCAACATCTCGACCTCGCAGACCGTGAAGGGCACGGAAGGTCCCGGCGCGGTGCCGATGCCGCAACTGCCGGAGGGCTCGCCGTTCCAGGATTTCTTCGACGATTTCTTCAAGAACCGTGGCGGCGACAAGGATGGCGGCTCGCAAAAGGTGCAGTCGCTGGGGTCCGGCTTCGTCGTCGATGCCGAGCAGGGCATCGTCGTGACCAATAATCACGTGATTGCCGATGCCGACGACATCGAGGTGAATTTCTCCGACGGCGTGACGCTGAAGGCGACGCTGGTCGGCACCGACACCAAGACCGACGTCGCGGTGCTCAAGGTCGACCCGAAGGGCCACAAGCTGACGGCGGTGAAGTTCGGCGATTCCAACAAGATGCGCGTCGGCGACTGGGTGATGGCGATCGGCAATCCGTTCGGCCTCGGCGGCACGGTCACGGTCGGCATCGTCTCGGCCCGCAACCGCGACATCAATTCCGGCCCCTATGACGACTTCATCCAGACCGACGCCGCCATCAACCGCGGCAATTCCGGCGGACCGTTGTTCAACAGCGTGGGTGAAGTCATCGGCATCAATACCGCGATCATCTCGCCGTCGGGCGGTTCGATCGGCATCGGCTTCTCCATCCCCTCGCAGCTCGCCTCGGGCGTCGTCGACCAGTTGCGCCAGTTCGGCGAAACCCGCCGCGGCTGGCTCGGCGTGCGCATCCAGCCCGTGACCGACGACATCGCCGAGAGCCTCGGCATGGCGACCGCCAAGGGCGCGCTGGTTGCCGGCGTCATCAAGGGCGGACCAGTCGACAACGGCACAATTCTCGCCGGTGACGTCATCATCAAGTTCGATGGCAAGGACATCCATGAAATGCGCGACCTGCCGCGCGTCGTTGCGGAAAGCCCGGTCGGCAAGGCGGTCGACGTGATCATCGTGCGCAAGGGCGTCGAGCAGACGGTGAAGGTGACGCTCGGCCGGCTCGAGGACGGTGAGAAGCTCGCCAGCGGCGAAGACGGCACTACCGACGAGGACAAGGGCGGCGACAAGGCGCCGGCGGTTTCGACGGCTTCGGTGCTTGGCATGACCGTCGGCGAACTCAATGACGAAACGCGGACCAAGTTCGGCATCGCGGCCGATGTCTCGGGCGTCGTCATCACCGACGTCACCAAGGATTCCGCCGCCGCCGAGCGCGGCATCCAGGCCGGCGAGGTGATCACCGAGATCGCCCAGGAATCGGTCGCGACCCCGAAAGACGTGATGGACCGGATCGGCGCGCTGAAGGAGCAGGGGCGCAAGAATGCGCTCTTGATGCTGGCGTCGAAGACCGGCGAGTTGCGGTTTGTTACGATCCGGATGGATTGAGTCCGGTCAGGCCTGCAACGATCTGATTTCGAAATGAAAAGGGCGGCTAGCGAGCCGCCCTTTTTCGTGCCTGCCAGTCCTTGCGCGATAGGGCGTAGAGGACATGCCGCTTGAGATGCGGGTGGCTGTCAGGGATGGATGGGTGGTCGAAATCGCGAGCCGGGTCAGGGGTCATGCCAAGACGCTCCATGACGGCCGTCGAGCGGCGGTTGGCCGCGACGGCGAAGGAGACGATTTCGTCGCGGTCAAGCGTTTCGAAGCCAAAGGCGAGCCAGGCTTCGGAGGCCTCGGTGACATAGCCCTTGCCCCAGAATTCCGGCGCCAGCCGCCAGCCGATCTCGATCGTATCGGAAGGCATGGACGGCACGTGATCGGTCTCCAAGAGGCCGACAAAGCCAATGCATTCGCCCGTCGCGGCAATCTCGGCGGCGGCAAAACCAAAGCCGTCCTCGGCGATCCAGCCCCGAAATTCGTCCATCTTGGCATCCGTCTCGGCACGGTCGCGGCGGAATGGGAAGAACTCCATTACCCGTTCGTCCGAATTGATGCGATGGAAGAGCTCGCGGTCGCGTTCTTCCCAGTTGCGCAGGATCAGGCGTTCGGTGCGCATCGGTTTCATACGACGAATTCCTCCTGCCGATAGCCCTGCACATAAAGCAGCGCGGTGAGATCGCCATGGTCGATGCGGACTTTGGCTTCGGCGGCGACGGTGGGTTTGGCGTGGAGCGCAACACCGGTGCCGGCAAGCCGGATCATGTCGAGATCGTTGGCGCCGTCGCCGACGGCAATGGCGTCGGCCGGCGTCAGGCCCAGGCGAGCCGAAATCTCGTTCAGCGCATCGGCCTTGGCCGCGCGGCCGAGGATCGGCTCGGCGACCAAGCCGGCAAAGCGCCCGTTTTCCTCGATCAGGCGGTTGGCGCGGTTTTCCTGGAAGCCGAGCATGTCCGCGATGCGGCTGGTGAACACGTCAAAGCCCCCGGAGACAAGTGCCGTCCAGGCGCCATTGGCCCGCATCGTCTGCACCAGAGCGCGACCGCCCGACGCCAGTGTCAGGCGGTTGGCGATGATGCGGTCGACAACGGCGGTATCGAGGCCTTTCAGCAGCACCACGCGTTCCCGCAAGGCGGGCTCGAAGGCGATCTCGCCATTCATCGAGCGCGCCGTGATGGCGGCGACGCGATCTTTGACGCCGATCTCGTCGGCCAGTTCGTCGATGCATTCCTGGTCGATCATGGTCGAATCCATGTCGGCGAGCAGTATTGTCTTGCGGCGCGTGTCAGCCTGCTGGACGATCACGTCGACAGGCTCGGAGGCAAGCGCAGCGCGCAAGGCGGCAATCGTCTCAGTGGTTTCAGCCCCTTCGGCCAACACCAGATCGCACGCAACGCCTTCACCCAGCCAGCGAACAGCGCTTGCGCCGACCGAGCGTGAGGCCATATTCGCAAGCGAGGCCGACACGGTGCGGCGGACGGGGTGGGACACAAGCGTGGCGATGAGCGGCATCGAAAATTCCAGGCGAGTAGGCGAGGGCGGGCAGGCCGGCGAGGGCCGCGTGAAGAACGCGATCCTGATAGCCGGGCCGACCGCCAGCGGCAAGTCGGCGCTTGCGCTCGATCTCGCCGAGCGCAAGGGCGGTGTCATCGTCAACACCGATTCCATGCAGGGCTATTCGGTGCTCGATGTGCTGACGGCACGGCCGAACGCGGCCGAACTCGGCCGCGCGCCGCACTTTCTCTACGGCCACGTGCATCCCTCCATCGCCTATTCCACTGGTGCCTGGTTGCGCGACGTGATGAAGCTGATCGATGACGGTACGCTTGCCCGGCGGCCCGATGGCCCTCCCTTTGAGCGACCGGTGATTTTCGTCGGCGGCACCGGGCTTTATTTTCGCGCCCTTGCCGAGGGCATTTCGGAGATGCCGGACATTCCGCAGCAGGTGCGCGACCGCTGGCGCTACGAGTTGAAGGAGCAAGGCGCGGCCAAGCTGCATCGACTCCTGATGCACGAGGATTCGGCGGTTGCCATGCAGCTGAAGCCGACCGACGGCCAGCGCATCGTGCGGGCGCTGGAGGTGCTTGACGCCTCCGGCCGCTCCATTCTCGAATGGCAAGCGGCGCGTGGCCGGCCGCTGATCGACCGCGACAGCGCGCGTTTCTTCGTCATCGAACCGGACCGCGCGGCCCTTGTCGAGCGGATTGAGAGCCGGTTCGACCGTATGCTCGATCTTGGCGCTCTCGATGAAGTCAAACGCCTTGTGGCGCTTGGCCTCGATCCTGATTTGCCGGCGATGAAGGCAATCGGCGTTCGCGAACTCTCGGCCGCGATGGCTGATGACATCAGCTTCCCCCAGGCCATCGAGCGCTGCAAGGCCGCGACGCGGCAATATGCCAAACGGCAAACGACGTGGTTTCGCCATCAGTTGGGGCCGGAATGGCTAAGATTGCAGCCTGGTGACGACCTGCAAATCGCGATTTGATTCTCCTGCTGCTAATACAATTAAAGAAACAGGATCCGGAATGAACATTCCCGTTCCGGTTGTCTGGGTTAACTGTCCGTAAGGCGCCGTCATGCCATAAATCAGGCGGGCACTTTTCCAACGGGGAGCAGATGCGTTTCCACAAGGCGGAATCCGCATTTTTCGTCTTTATTTTCGTGATCCTCGCCGCTGGCCTGGTGACACTTCATGCCTATGGTCTTTTGCAGGGCATCGCCGCCGACATGGATACGGCTTCCCGCATTGAGAGGATCGTCTACCTCAACAGGCTGCTGTTTATCACCGGTGTGCTTCTGGCGACGGCGCTGTTCTTCGGCGTGTTCTTCATCTACCCGCTGATCCGCAGACAGGCGACGGAAGAGGGCAAGCTGCGGGCGATGACGGTGTCGCTCAGCGCCCGTTCGGAAACGCTGCAGCATGCGGCGCTAACCGATGGTCTCACCGGCATGCAGAACCGACGCTACTTCGACGATGCGCTGAAGGAATATCTCGAAGAATTCCGCCGTATCGAGAAGCCCGTCGGGCTGATGATCCTCGACCTCGACCATTTCAAGCAGGTCAACGACACACATGGCCACGATGTCGGCGACGAGGTGCTGAGGGCAGTCGCCAATTGCCTCAAAGGCATGACGCGCTATCACGACGTGGTGGCGCGGCTCGGCGGCGAGGAGTTTGCCGTGGTCACGCCCAACATGGATGCGGAGTTGCTGGGGAAATTCGCCGAACGCATCCGCAAGGCGATCGCCAACATGTCGGTGCTGTCGGGCAATGTCCGCCTCAAGATCACCACCAGCGTCGGACTTGCTGTGTGGGACCGGAAGGAAACGGCCGAGGAATTTTACCGCCGCGCCGACCGCCAGCTCTATGAGGCGAAGAGGCAGGGCCGCAACCGCGTCTGCGCCTAAAATCCCATCACTGAATTCGTGAGGCTGGCCGCCTGCTGCTGTCTTCGGCGCTTCCGGTGCTCACGGACTGATGTCCGCTCCGCTCCGGTTCTCGAAGACAGCACCATTCGACTCAGCCTGACGAATTTCCTGATGGGATTTACCTAAGCTGGCCGACGAAGCCGGGCCTTGGACGCCGACGCGGCTTTGTTCGGCAAAAGGACGTTACGCTGAAGCTCAATCGTTCTGCGGGCGTATGCCGAAGGTGGCGGGCTTGAGGCCGTAGCGCATGTCGAAATCGTCGTCGGGCTGGATGCGCTGGGCGGTGGCCGGTTTGCGGTAGTCGGGATCGCCGGCCTGCCGGCTGGAGTCCACCACTTCGGCGAAGGCCATCTGCTGCTGCGGCTTCGGCACGTTGCGCAGCCGCTCGACGATCGCGGCGAGATCGACATCGCCGTCGACATCCGAGTCCAGATCGTCGCGCTTGGCTGTGCCGGGGATCAGCTCCTGCGCGAGCTTTTCGAATTTCAGCCGCATGGTCGTCGCTACGCCTTCACCGAAGGCGATGGCTTCGCGCTGACCCATGGAAGACAGGAAGGCCAGCGTCGAGGCGGAGGAATCGGCGATCGCCGAGCGGATGATTGCCTGGTCCTGCTCGTTGGCCAGGCGCATGGCAAAGAAGGTCGAGCACTGCGACAGGATGGTCGGATCAAGTTCGCCCGGACGCTGGGTGACGACGCCGAGATAGCAGCCATATTTGCGGCCTTCCTTGGCGATGCGCGACAACGCATGCCTTGTCGGCGCGAAGCCGAGCCGCGGATCGGCCGGCATATAGCGATGCGCTTCCTCGCACAGCAGCAAAAGTTTCAGCCGGCCTTCGCTCCACAGAGCGAGGTCGAAGGCGAGGCGCGCCAGCACCGAACAGACGGAGTTGACCACTTCGGACGGCATGCCGGCCATCTCGAAGCAGGTCACCGGGCGGCCATGATGCGGCACCCGGAAAATGTTGCCGATCGTCTCGTGGATCGTGTCCTCGATCAGCCGCGAATTGAACATGAAGCGATAGCGCGGGTCGGATGCCGCCGACTCGATGCGCGTCTTCAGCGATTTCAACGTCGGGCGGTCGTTCTTGCTTTCCAGGAGGCCCATGCGCTCGTCGATCTGCTTGATGAGATCGACCATGCGGTAGGGCACCGGCGTGTCGGCGGTCAGCGCATCGCTGCCGCGCCGCACATAGGAGCCGGAACTGGGGTTGCGATAGAGGTTCTTGGCGGCGGGGATCAGATCGCGCAGGACATCGACTTCTTCCGGCACGACCTCCCGGCCGCGAAACAGCACTTCGGCGAACTCCTCCAGCCTGAACATCCAGAACGGCAGATCAAGCGTCTTGGAATCGACCCGGACGCAGAA
Source organism: Mesorhizobium sp. P3_A2 (assembly GCF_056403115.1). Taxonomy (NCBI): domain Bacteria; kingdom Pseudomonadati; phylum Pseudomonadota; class Alphaproteobacteria; order Hyphomicrobiales; family Phyllobacteriaceae; genus Mesorhizobium; species Mesorhizobium sp. P3_A2. Next base: position 361,092 of record NZ_JBFUGC010000001.1, on the reverse strand, counting down.
CTCCGGCAGCGACGCGGCGAATTCATTGTGAGGATCGAGGATGAGGATGCGCAGATCGGGCCGGGCGGCGATCGACTTGCGCAAGAGCAGCGAGACCGCCGTGGATTTGCCGACGCCCGTCGTGCCGACAATGGCGAAGTGGCGCGCCAGCGTGTCGTCGATGGCGATGTTGGCGTCGATCGCCTCGTCCTGCGACAGCGTGCCGATGGTGATCGAATGACGCCCGGCGAGGTCATAGACCGCCTGCAGGTCGCGGCTGCGGATGCGGTGGGCAATGGCGCCGATATGGGGATAGGTGGTGATGCCGCGGTCGAAGATCGGGCGGTCGCCGGGCTCGGCGCCGTCGCGCACCTCACCGATCAGTTCGACGCTGACCTCGATCGGGTTCTGCCCCTCACTGCTCCAGGCGCGATCCGATTTGCCGATCTCATAGACCAGGCCAACGGTGCGCGATGTGCCGAGATTGATGGAGATCATCTTGCCGACCGTCCACAGGCCGGTGACCGCGCCTTCGAGGTCGTCGGCATAGGCGCTGATGGTGGCACGCGCACCGTCGCACTGCACGACATTGCCCAGAATGCGCTTGTCGTTCTGCTCGGCGCGGCGGCGCTCCTGCGAGGTCGGTTCGCCGACGGAGGCTTCGCGCTCGACAAACATACGGTCCGATCCCCATTTCCGTGGAGCGTTGACCCTACACAAATGGGGTTAAGGTGGCGTGATGTGGGATGGTGTAGCAGGCGTTAACCCGTTAGCGAAAATTCAACCGACCGGCCTCTTTCCCAGCGCCGTAATTTCGATATATTGGACGAATGATTGATATAGCGAATGACGTATCCGCCACGATCGGCAAAAGAATCCACGCCGAAAGAACCTTGCGCAACTGGTCGCTGGCAGAGCTGGCGGACCGCTCCGGCGTCTCCAAAGCCATGCTCAGCACCATCGAGCGGGGCATGACCAGCCCGACCGCGGCGCTCCTGGTGCGCATCGCCGCCGCCTTCGGCATGACGCTGTCGACGCTGATTGCGCGCGCCGAGCAGCAAGGCGGCGGCCTGCTGCGCGAAAGCGAGCAGCCGGTGTGGCGAGATCCCGGCACCGGCTATGTCAGGCGGCATCTGTCGCCGATCTCCGACATGCCGCTTGAACTGATCCGGGTGCAATTGCCGGCCGGCGCCAAGGTAAGCTTCCCGGCAGCGTCCTATGCCTTCATCAAGCAGCAGATGTGGTTGATCTCCGGACGTCTCGAATTCACCGAGGGCGATGTCGTGCACAGTCTCGAGCCCGGCGACTGCCTGGCGCTCGGCGCGCCGTCGGACTGCACGTTCCACGCCGTGGGGCCGCAGCCCGCCGACTATCTGGTCGCGCTGGTCAGGGGCTGAGGTCGTGGCAAGACGTCCCAAGCGCTCCGACAATGGCGGACCGCCGCTCGACGACTACAAGGGCCCGCCATGGGGCAAGGGCGATCCATACATCTTCCTCGCCTGGCAGGCAGCGCACGCCAAGGCGTGGAAGGCGCCGAGCCGTGACGTGATGCTGATGCGCATGGAAAAGGCCGAACGGCTCGGCCTGACCTACGAGGAATACACGCTCGAAATCCTCGAACGCGGGCTACACCTGCAGCCGAAAGATGCCGATCGTATCGCCGCGATCAAGGCAGGACGAAAACGGCGCCGCGTCGCGCGTCTGGATTAGCAAGGGACATCACGCATGAGTTCCATCGAAATCAAGGTCCTGACCCGTGACGCCGCAACGCTAACCGCGCTGGTCGACATGCTGATCGAGACGGTCGCGGCCGGCGGCTCGGTCAGCTTCATGCATCCCTTGTCCCGGCAGGCGGCGGAAGGCTTCTGGGACCAGTCGCTGACGGCTGCGGAGAGAGGTGAAAGGGTGGTGCTGGGCGCCTGGGACGGCGATGCTCTCGTCGGCACCGTGACCTTGCTGCTCGACTTTCCGGTCAACCAGCCGCACCGCGCCGAGATCGCCAAATTGATGACCCGGCTCGCACATCGCGGCAAGGGCATAGCGAGCCGGCTGATGCGCGCCGCGGAGGCTCTCGCCGTCGAGAGAGGCCGCACGTTGCTGGTGCTGGATACTGCGACCGAGGAGGGCGCTTCGGGCCTCTACGAAAAACTCGGCTTCACGCTCACCGGCGAAATACCGGACTTTGCCCTGAAGCCGCATGGTGGACTGACCGGCACGCTCGTCTACTGGAAGCGCGTCGGCCAGCCCGCCTAACCTTTGTGGTGCACCTGTTGCAGTCCGTAGACCGGCGTTGCAATGCCTTCCATGCGCGCCTTCAGCTGCAGCGACAGGAATTGCGAATAGTGGCGTGACTGATGCAAATTGCCGCCATGGAACCACAGCGCCTCCTGCTGCGTCGGCTTCCACATATTGCGCAGCTCGCCTTCCCAGGGACCGGGATCCTTGGTGGTGTTGGAGCCAAGGCCCCAGCATTTGCCGACCTTGTCTGCGACCTCCCGTGAGATCAGGTCGGCCGCCCAGCCGTTCATCGAGCCATAGCCGGTGGCGTAGACGATAAGATCGGCGGCCAGTTCGGATCCGTCGCTGAGCAGAACCGAGTGCTCCTTGACCTCCTTCACCTCGACGCCGCTCTTCAATTTGATCGAGCCGTCGATGATCAGGTCGGAGGCGCCGACATCGATGTAATAGCCGGAGCCGCGCCTCAGATACTTCATGAACAGGCCGGAACCGTCATCGCCCCAGTCGAGCATGAAGCCGGCCTTCTCCAGGCCCTTGTAGAAGCCGGCGTCGCGTTTCTTCATCTCGGCATAGGCCGGGATCTGAAACTCGTGCAGGATCTTGTAGGGCAGCGAGGCAAAGACGAGGTCGGCCTTGGCGGTGGTCATACCGCTCTCGACCGCCTTTTCCGAATAGAGCGAGCCCAGCCCGATCTCCATCAGCGTGTCCGACTTGACGATATGGGTGGTGGAGCGCTGCACCATGGTGACGTCGGCGCCGGCTTCCCAAAGGGCGGCCGCGATGTCATGGGCTGAATTGTTGGAGCCAATGATAACAGCCCTCTTGCCGACATAGGCGTCGGGGCCGGGATGCTTCGAAGAGTGATGCTGGTCGCCCTTGAAGCTTTCCATGCCCTTGAAGTTCGGCATGTTGGCCTTGCCGGACTGACCCGTGGCCAGCACCAGCTGCTTCGGCTTCAGCGTGATGTCCTTGCCGTCGCGGCGCACGACAACGGTCCATTCCTTCTTCTTGTCGTCATAGACGGCGCTTTTGGCCTCGGTCGAGGACCAGTAATTCAGCTCCATCACCTTGGAGTACATTTCCAGCCAGTCGCCGATCTTGTCCTTGGGCGCGAAGACCGGCCAGTTCCGGGGAAAGTCGATATAGGGCAAATGGTCGTACCAGACGGGGTCATGCAGGCAGAGCGACTTGTAGCGCTTGCGCCAGCTGTCGCCGGCGCGCTCGTTCTTCTCGACGATGATGGTCGGCACGCCGAGTTGCCTGAGCCGCGCGCCGAGCGCGATGCCGCCCTGGCCGCCGCCGATGATGAGCGTGTAGGGCTGCGTCTTGAAGCCGAGCTCGGCGGCTTCCTTCTCGCGCTCTTCCTTCCAGGTCGGCCGGTTCTTGCCGTGGCCATGCTTGGCGCCGAGCGGGCGGTCGAAGCCGGCCGGCTCCTCGTGGCCCTTGAGCTCGACCATGGTGGTGAGCAGCGTCCAGATCTTGCCGTCCTTCAGCCTGATGTGACCGAAGCCGCGCGCCACTGAAGTCTCGAAGCTGATCCAGCCGTCGAGCACGCCATCGTTTTCCGTGGCGTCCTCGCCCTTGGCGATCGCCCAGTTCGACGGCTTGGTCTTCGCCAGCTGGCTGACCAGCATGTCGCGCACCTGGTCGCGGCCCTCCATCGTCTTGATGTTCCAGGTGAAGGTGACGAGATCGCGCCAGTAACAATCCTCCTGAAAGCAGGCGACTGCCTTGTCGATATCGCCGGCTGTGAGTGCCGCGCCGAAGCGATCGAGCAGGTCGGACAGCTTCTTGTTGGGGGCCTTGTCGAGCATCGAATTTCCTCCGCGATTTTTTCCTGGCCGCCTGTAGCGAGCGGAACCCTGCCGAAGCTTGACGTCCGGCTTCGCGCAGTATCGCGGCAAATCATGCGCCGCGTCACGTCGTCCAATAGTTTGGCGTGGATTCAGCGACTTATCGGGAAATCGGGGCGCCGAAGGTCGTTGCGAACCAGCGGCGGACCGCTTCCTCGGCTGGGCTCAGATGAGCGCCCGAGGGCGCGGTCAGATAGTGGCCGGCGCCGCTCGACAGCGTGAAACCGGACAGGGTGACAAGGGATCCGTCGCGCAGCGCCGCATCGGCCAGCGGGCGTGATCCCAGCACCATACCGGCGCCGTGCTTGGCCGCCTCCAGTGCAGTGACGAAACTGTCGAATTTGTGCGTCGGCCCGATCGTCGGTTTCATCCGAGCGACGGCGAACCACTCGCCCCACATTTCCCGCGCGCCGACGACCGTAAGTCGCGGCAATGCCGTCCAATCGGGGATCCTGGCGAGGTCGGGCGCCGCCATCGGCGTCAAGGCTTCGCGGGTCAGGCGGTCGGCCTGCCGTCCGGGGAAGGAGCCGGAGCCGGCGCCGAAACGAATGTCGAGCCCACCGGAGCGCTCACTATAGTCAGCCGGGGTGTGGATGGTCTCGACCTGCAGCTGGACGAAGGGCAGATCACTCGCCATCTGCGGCAGCTTCGGCGCGATCATCAGCACCGCGAAAGAAATCGGCGAGCGGATCGTGACGCTCTGGATCGTCCTCGGTTCGAACAGCTCGCGCGTGCTGTTGGCGATCACGGCAAAGGCCGATTGCAGATGCGGCAGATAGGCAGCGCCCTGCGGCGTCAGTTCGACGCCGCGCGCCAGGCGGATGAACAGCGGCTGCTTCAAGCGCTCTTCAAGCGCGCGGATGTGCTGGCTGACGGCAGCCTGGGTCAGGCCAAGCTCGGCCGCTGCGGCGGTGAAATTCGACAGCCGCGCGGCGGCTTCGAAACTGCGCAGCCAGTCAAGCGGGGGCAAGGGCAGGGTGGTTTGATGCATAAGCAGTTTGTGGCCTTTGGCTGCAAAATGATAATTTGAATTATGCCTGTCGTGCCATCACCATGCAATCGGAAACCCTGCGGAGTTGGCCGTGGGGCATTGCGGACAGGAACGGATCTTCATGCTCACCCACGCGCTGATCGGCGACGAAGGCAGAACAATCGAACTCAGCTGGAAGGATGGGACGCGCACCCGCTTCCACGCGATGTGGCTGCGCGACAATGCGCTGGACGACAAGACGCGCAGCGCCGGCAATGGCCAGCGGCTGATCACCATTCTCGACATTCCGGCGCAAACGCGGATCGGCACTGCGGCGATCAAGGGCGATGCTCTTGAGATCAGCTTCGTACCGGAACAGAAAACAGTCAGCTTTCCCGCGGCCTGGCTGAGTGCCAATGCCTATGATCGCGATGCCGCCCGCGAGCCCGGCTGGACCGGCGAGGCCATCGTGCGATGGACCAAGGCCTCGATGCAGAATTCGGTGCCGCGCGCCGGCTATGCCGCAGCCAGCCGCGACCGCGCGGTGCTCAGGCAATGGCTGTCGGCGGTGAAGACCTATGGCTTCGCGGTGATGGACGGCCTGCCGACCGAATCCGGGGCGCTGTGCAAGGTCTCCGATCTGTTCGGCTATATCCGGGAGACCAATTACGGCCGCTGGTTCGAGGTCCGCGCAGAGGTCAATCCCAACAACCTCGCCTACACCAATCTCGGCCTGCAGGCGCACACCGACAATCCCTATCGCGATCCGGTGCCGACGCTGCAGATATTGTCCTGCATCGAGAACACGGTGGAGGGCGGCGAATCCAGCGTCGTCGACGGTTTTGCTGTCGCGGCCGCCCTGCAGGCTGAAAACCCCGAAGGCTTCCGTCTGTTGAGTTCATATCCGGCGCGTTTCGAATATGCCGGCTCATCCGGCGTGCGGTTGCAGGCGAAGCGGCCGATGATCGAGCTCGGCCCGGATGGCGAACTCATCGCCATCCGCTTCAACAACCGCTCACTGGCGCCGACCGTCGATGTGCCATTCGCCGATATGGAAGCCTATTACGCCGCCTATCGCCGGTTCGCCGAACTGATCGAGGATCCGTCCTTTGAAGTGACCTTCAAGCTCGAGGCAGGGCAGGCCTTCATCGTCGACAACACGCGCGTCATGCATGCCCGCAAGGCGTTTTCCGGGACCGGCAAGCGCTGGCTGCAGGGCTGCTACGCTGACAAGGACGGCCTTTTGTCGACGCTTTCGGCGATCGAACACGAGTTCAAGGAGGCCGCGGAATGAGCGGCCAGGATTTGAACACGCACAACATCGTCGAATTCATCGCCGACATTTTCGAGCGCCGGGGTGCGGAATCCTATCTCGGTGAACCCGTCACCATGTCGGAACACATGCTGCAGGGCGCATGGTTTGCCGAACAGGACGGCGCGCCGGATGTGCTGGTGGCGGCGGCACTGCTGCACGATATCGGCCACTACACCAGCGAGTTCGGCACCTATTCGCCCGATGATGTCGAGGACAAGCATCATGACGAGGCCGGCGGCGAGGTGCTGGCGCCGTTCTTTCCGCCCGTCATCGTCGAATGCGTCAGGCTGCATGTCGCCGCCAAGCGCTTTCTCTGCGCCACCGACCCGACCTACTTCGGCCGGCTTTCGCCGGCCTCGGTGCACACGCTGTCGCTGCAGGGTGGGCCTATGAATGCCGAGGAAGTGGCCGCGTTCCGCAAGAACCCGTTTCACGAAGAAGCTGTGCGGGTCCGCATCTGGGACGAGGCCGGCAAGATCGCCAACATGAAGACGCGGGCGTTTCGCGACTACGTGCCGCTGCTGCAGCGGGTTGTTAGCGACTTCGCCAGTCGCGCCTGATGGCAGGCGGGAGGAGACAGCGATGTGTTTCTGCTTCGACGGCGAAGGCGCGGTGGCTGCATACCGGCCGCCAGCCTGTGAGCGACAGCCTGTCGCAAGCGCTCCTGCTTTATTGCCGGCGATCATCAACGACGCGTACAGCCGGTTTGCCACTGCCGGTTTGTCCGGGCCGGGCGACCTGGCTGTTCGCCTTCTTGTCGTTGCACCCGTTCCGTTGTATTAGCCGCGCCCAGTCAGCGGCACCCTTTCATCGTGCCGCACCCGTACCAACCACGCTTTTGAAGGAGGCGACGATGAGATCACGTTCACGCATTTTGCGCCTCCGCCGGCGGCGGACGGGCTGAGCCGCTTCACGGCTGATACCCAATTCCTGACGACCTGAACCAGCGCGCCGTGAGGCGTGGCGGCGGCGCTGATCGAAGGCGCTCACATCGAAATCAAATGCCCGGTCAGAGCCGTGGCAAACCGGTTAAAGCCGAACGCTTCCGCCGAGGATGGCGGCTGTCTGGAGGTCTGAGATGCACCTTTGCAACAGACGGACAGGCCTTTGTAAACATTGAAAGAATGGCTCTTGCGTCTGGAGTTTTGCAGGCATAGTGACCCCGCCCATTCGCAACCGTCATCCCCAAGAGGAGACCTGTTCATGTCACGCCTATCCAGTTCGACACATTCCGTGCCGGCGCTGGAATTGCGCGCGGCTGACAGGGTTCCAATCGGGAAGAACGGCCATGGTCAGGTCCATGATACAGCTCAGGCAGGACGCCGAGCGCCAACGCATTGAAGCATACCAGGCATCGTTGCAGCGGGTTTCCGCCGCGCCGCGTCCCGCTCCGGATTTCGAGCGGGCGCTCGACGAGGTGCGCCGGGGCTATGCCGGCGTAGCGATCCGCGACGGGGCGCTGTGGCGCCCGAAGCTGAAAACGCGCGATCCTGCGCGTCTGCGGCTGGCTGCTGCCCGTTATCTTTATGCGCGCTATCCGGTTTCGGCCGCGCTCGAAGCCATCTGGCTGGACCGGTCGGGACTGGACGGCCCGGAGATCGCGCTGCGCTTGGCTTGGTACGTCGCGGCCGCGGGTGGCCAGTCGCTTTACAAAGCGGGCGCCAATGAATGGCTGTCTCGCAAGGAGGTGCATTGCTTCCTCAACGTGTCGAGCGAGCTTGGCTTCTGCGAGGCGTTCTGGTTCGCGATCGTTCGGTCCTACACCGGGGATAATGGACTGGCGGCACGGCTTGCGCGCACCAAGATTGCGCGCACGCCGCGTGGCGAGCTCACCTTCTGGCGTGAAGTGGCGCGCTTCTTCTGCGAGCAACCCACGTCGAAGGAGGAGATCGACGACCTCTGCGACTATATCGCCGCCATGCACCGGCGCGACAAGGCGTATAGCCTGAAGGGCCGCACGCTCGCTTCGTTGCGCCGGCAGATGTCGCAATGGCATCGCGACATTGCCGCCATCGAGCGCATCGAGGCCATGCGCCGCCGCGCAGCCGGTCGGGCTGCATTGGCGCCGGGCAGCGCCTGGGAGGGCTCGCGCCTTGAGGACTGGGAATGGGAGCCTCCGGCCAAGGAGGCGAATGCGCATGGCGAGCGCTTCTTCGTCCGCCAGCTGAAGACGGCCGAGGATCTGGTTGCCGAGTCCAGGGCGATGCATCACTGCGTTTCGACCTACGCGGTCAAGTGCATTGCCGGCAACGCCTCGATCTGGACGCTGCGGCGCAAAGCGCTTGGCAAGGCCGAGCGGTTGCTGACGATCGAGCTCGACCCGCAACACCGCGCGGTGCAGGTGCGCGGTTTCGGCAATCGTCTGGCTACGCTTGAGGAACAAAAGATCCTCAAGCGTTGGGCCAAGGCGAAGGGCGTGGCGCTCTGGGCCTGAAAACAGAAGATCCGCGCGGCGTGAATGCCGCGCGGATTGCCCGTTGACATCGGCGCAAAACCAATTCTATTGTCCGCCACCATGAAAAAGGCACTCATTCTCGTAGGAAGGCGCGTGGGCAAGGCGGTGTAACCGCCGGGCGAAAACCTCCCATGCGCAACATACAGGCTCCCTCGGGGGCCTTTTTTATTGCCCGAAACACGACTAAACGACCAGCAATCGCCCAATGGCGGACAGTACGGGACAGGACCGATGAGCAACGGACAGAGTGAGCGGCGTGAAATGACTGGCGCCGAAATGGTGGTGCAGGCGCTGAAGGACAATGGCGTCAAGCATGTCTTCGGTTATCCCGGCGGCGCGGTGCTTCCGATCTACGACGAAATCTTCCAGCAGGACGAGGTCGAGCACATTTTGGTCCGTCACGAGCAGGGCGCCGGTCATGCGGCTGAAGGCTATGCGCGCTCCACCGGCAAGGCCGGTGTGCTCCTGGTGACATCGGGGCCGGGCGCAACCAATGCGGTGACGCCGCTGCAGGATGCGCTGATGGATTCGATCCCGCTGGTCTGCCTGACCGGGCAGGTGCCGACCTCGCTGATCGGCTCCGACGCCTTCCAGGAGTGCGATACGGTCGGCATCACGCGCCCCTGCACCAAGCACAACTGGCTGGTGAAGGATGTGAACGAACTGGCCGCCACCATCCATGAAGCCTTCCATGTCGCCACGACCGGCCGTCCCGGTCCCGTGGTGGTCGACATCCCGAAGGACGTGCAGTTCGCCAAGGGCATCTACGTGCCGCCGCAGACGGCGCCCCGCACCAGCTACCAGCCGAGGGTCCAGGGCGATCTCGACAAGATCAAGGCCGCGGTCGATCTGATGGCGAGCGCCAAGAAGCCGATCATCTATTCGGGCGGCGGCGTCATCAATTCCGGCCCGGAAGCCAGCCATTTGCTGCGCGAACTGGTCGACCTCACCGGCTTCCCCATCACCTCGACGCTGATGGGGCTCGGCGCCTATCCGGCATCGGGCAAGAACTGGATGGGCATGCTGGGCATGCACGGCACCTATGAAGCCAATATGGCGATGCACGATTGCGACGTGATGATCTGCATCGGAGCGCGCTTCGACGACCGCATCACCGGACGGCTGACCGCGTTCTCGCCGAACTCGAAGAAGATCCACATCGACATCGACCCGTCCTCGATCAACAAGAACGTCCACACCGACGTGCCGATCATCGGCGATGTCGGCCGCGTGCTGGAGGACATGGTGCGGCTGTGGCGGGCAAGCGCCAAGGCCGACAAGAAGGCGCTCTATCCCTGGTGGGAGCAGATCGCCAAATGGCGCGCGCGCGATTCACTCGCCTACAAGATGAACAACGACGTGATCATGCCGCAATACGCCATCCAGCGGCTCTACGCGCTGACCAAGGACATGGACACCTACATCACCACCGAAGTCGGCCAGCACCAGATGTGGGCAGCACAGCACTATCATTTCGAGAAGCCGAACCGCTGGATGACATCCGGTGGCCTGGGCACCATGGGCTACGGCCTGCCGGCGGCACTCGGCGTGCAGATCGCGCATCCCGATGCCCTTGTCATCGACATTGCCGGCGACGCCTCGGTGCAGATGACGATGCAGGAGATGAGTGCGGCGGTGCAGCACGATGCGCCGATCAAGATCTTCATCCTCAACAACCAGTATATGGGCATGGTGCGGCAGTGGCAGCAGCTGCTGCACGGCAACCGTCTGTCGCATTCCTACACCGAGGCGATGCCCGACTTCGTCAAGCTGGCCGACGCCTATGGCGGCCATGGCATTCGCTGCGAGAAGCCGGACGAGCTCGACGACGCGATCAAGGAGATGATCTCGGTCAAGAAGCCGGTGCTGTTCGACTGCCGCGTGGCGACGCTCGCCAACTGCTTCCCGATGATCCCGTCGGGCAAGGCGCATAATGAAATGCTCCTGCCGGACGAGGCGACCGACGAAGCCGTGGCCAACGCCATCGACGCCAAGGGCAGGGAACTGGTCTAGGACAAGCCGAGGCAGGGCTTGTCGAAAGAAGCCGTGCGCAAACAGAGAATTAGCTCAAAAGTCTGAAATCGAGATTCACGTCATGAACGCACAGCTTCAACCGACCGGCTCCGCCTATTTCATCGCCAAGGAAACCGAGAAGCCGGAGAACCATACGCTCTCCGTGCTGGTCGACAACGAGCCGGGCGTGCTTGCCCGGGTCATCGGCCTGTTTTCCGGCCGCGGCTACAACATCGAGAGCCTGACCGTCTCCGAGACCGAACATGAAAAGCATCTGTCGCGCATCACCATCGTGACGCGCGGCACGCCGCATGTGCTGGAGCAGATCAAGCACCAACTCGAGCGCATCGTTCCGGTGCACCGCGTCGTCGATCTGACCGTGCGCTCGCACGAGTTCGGCCAGGAGCGGCCGCTGGAGCGGGAGCTGGCGCTGGTCAAGGTCGCCGGCACCGGCGAGGCCCGTGTCGAGGCGTTGCGCCTAGCCGACGCTTTTCGCGCTTCGGTCATCGACGCCAACACCGAGCACTTCATCTTCGAAATCACCGGCAAGGGTTCGAAACTCGACCAGTTCATCGCCATCATGAAACCGCTCGGCCTGGTCGAGATCTGCCGCACCGGCGTGGCGGCAATGAACCGCGGCCCGCAGGGGATGTAACGTCAACCTGAGCCGTCATGACCCTCGACGCCTTCCTTGCCCTTCTGGTCTATGCCTTCGTGACCTCGATCACGCCGGGGCCGAACAACCTTATGCTTTTGGCGTCGGGCGTTAATTTCGGCATCGTCAGGACTATTCCGCATATGTTGGGCATCAGCATCGGCTTTTGCGTGCTGTTGCTGGCCGTCGGTTTCGGTCTCGGCGCGGTGCTGACGGCGTTTCCGGCGCTGCACACGGCCCTCAAGATCGCGGGTGCTGCCTATCTGCTCTACCTCGCCTGGAAGATCGCGATGTCGCGTTCGCTCAGCGCTAAGGGCGAGACGGAGGCCAAGCCGATGCGCTTCATCGATGCCGCCGCCTTCCAGTGGGTTAATCCCAAGGCCTGGGTGATGGCGATCACGGCCATGGCCGTCTACACCAACGCCGACCATCCATTCCTGTCGGTGGTGTTGATCGCGGTTGCCTTCTCGCTGGTCAATTTGCCGAGCGTGTCGATCTGGGCGGGTTTCGGCACTGCGCTGCGCGGTTTCCTGTCGGTTCCGGTACGGCTGAAATGGTTCAACATCGCCATGGGCGTGCTGCTTGCGGCGACGCTTTGGCCGATGCTGAAATAGGATGTGCTTGATGTTCAGGCGAGGCTCGCCGGACCTGACTCTCAACCACATCCTGGCTGGCTTTCCGACTCCTGAGCCGGCTGCCCATTCATTGTGCAGTGCACATTAAATCTTCGTAATGCCGCGTTTTGGCCCTTTTCCGACAAAGGCGTGTCCTATCTACTTCGGCAAAATCGCGGCAAGGCGCCGTGTTTTGCGGTAGAATAAGACCACCGGGTTCGGCGTGTCGGATCATAGGGCTTGTTAGTCGATGCGCGGGAAAGTCGTTCTGGCGGTGGTGGTGGCAGCGGCCTGTGTCGCCGCTACATGGGTGTATTTTTCGCCGGCGGCGATGAGCAGTCTGGAGCAGATGCTGCCGGGCGCCAGGCAGACAGCGGCGGCGGACAAGCCGGCTGCGGCAGACAAACCTTCGGCTGACAAGGCTGGGAGCAAATCCGGCGCCGGCGCCGCCCGTTCAGCCTCGATCGTTTCGGCGACCGCGACAACGGCCGATTTCCCGATCCGCCGCTATGCGATCGGCTTCGTGTCCTCGCCGGCCGTGGTCAACATCAATGCGCGCGTGTCCAGCCAGATCGTGTCGATCGACGTCAAGGACGGCCAGATGGTGAAGACCGGCGATCTCTTGTTCTCGCTCGACGACCGCGCGCTGAAGGCGCAACTCGCCAAGGACCAGGCGACGCTCGCCAAGGACCAGGCGCTGCTTGCAAGTTCGGTGTCCGATCTCCAGCGCGCCAAGGACCTTGTCGCCAAGCAGGCAGGCACGCAGCAGACCTATGACCAGGCGGTTGCGGCGCAGAAGGCGGCTGCGGCGACCGTCGACGCCGACCAGGCGACGATCGATGCCGACAATGTTCAGCTCGGCTTTGCCACGATCACGGCACCGATTGCCGGGCGGCTGGGCGCGGTGAATGTTTCGGTCGGCGACCTCGTTACCGTGAGCAACGGCAACTCGAGCACGGCGACGCCGCTGGTGACGATCACCCAGATCGATCCGCTGCAGGTCAACTTCAACCTGCCGGAAAGCAATCTGGCGCTGCTGCACAAGGCGCTGGCCAATCCGCAGCAAAACGCGGTGACGCTGACCAAGGACGGCGACCCGACGCCGATCGGCAAGGGCACGCTCGACTTCGTCGATTCCAGCGTCGACACTGCTTCCGGCACGATCGCCACGCGCGCCAGCATACCCAATGCCGATCTGTCGCTGTGGCCCGGGCAATATGTGAATGTCGTGCTCGACGCCGGCATCATGCCGCAGATGACTTCGGTTCCGACCGTCGCGGTGCAGCCCAGCCAGAAGGGTCCGTTCGTCTATGTGGTCAAGCCGGACAACACGGTGGAGATGCGGCCGGTGCAGGTGGCGCTCACCGAAGGCGAAAACAGCGCCATCAGCGAGGGCGTCAAGTCGGGCGAGAAGGTGGTGGTGGAGGGCCAGACCAGGCTGAAGGACGGCGGCGCGGTGCATGAGGGCAAGGCGGCCGGCGGTGACCAGGCCGCGCCAAAGGTCGCGCAAGCCGAGAAGGCTGGCGCCCAATGATTTCCGAATTCTGCATACGCAGACCCGTCGCCACGCTGCTGATGTCGTTCGCCCTCGTGCTGGGCGGCCTGTTTGCCTACAAGTTCCTGCCGGTGGCGGCACTGCCAAGTGCTGAATTTCCGGTCGTCAACGTCTCGGCGTCGCTGCCCGGCGCTTCGCCCGAAACCATGGCGACCTCGGTGGCGACGCCGCTGATCAAGCAGTTCGCCACCATCGCCGGCATCGATTCGATCTCGACCACCAACTCGCTCGGCCAGACCTCGATCGCCATCCAGTTCGTGCTCAACAGGGATATCGATGCGGCCGCCGCCGACGTGCAGGCGGCGATCGCGCGCACGCAGAAATCGCTGCCGCCGGAAATGACCTCGCCGCCGAGCTATCGCAAGGTCAATCCGGCCGATGCGCCGATCCTCTTGATGTCGCTGGTCAGCGACACGGTTCCGTTGACCGATCTCGATGCCTTCGCCGAAAACGTCATCTCGCCCTCGCTGTCGACCATCGACGGCGTCGCGCAGGTTTCCATCTACGGCCAGCAGAAATATGCGGTGCGCATCCAGATCGATCCGACGGCGCTTGCCGCGCGTGGCATCTCGATCGACCAGCTGCAGACGGCGGTCGCCTCGGCCAACAGCAACACGCCGCTCGGCGTCTTGCAGAACGACAAGCAGCAGCTGACCATCACCGCCAACACGCAGCTCACCAACGCTGCCGGCTTCTCCAACATCATCATCGCCACCAAGGATGGCCACCCGGTGCGGCTGGGCGAGGTGACCCGCGTCGTCGATTCGGTGCAGACCACGACGACGGCGAGCTGGTATGACGGCACCCGCGCCATCATCATGGCCGTGCAGCGCCAGCCCGACGCCAACACGGTCGACGTCGTCGACAAGGTCAAGGCGATGCTGCCGTCCTTCAGGGATCAGATGCCGGCCGCCGCCGACATCAAGCTGCTCAATGACCGCTCGACCTCGATCCGCCAGGCCGTCGACGACGTCCAGTTCACGCTGCTCTTGACCATCGCCTTGGTGGTGATGGTGATCTTCGTCTTCCTGCGCCGGGTGACGGCAACCATCATCCCGGCCGTGGCGGTGCCGATCTCGCTGATCGCCACGCTGGGCGCGATGTTCCTGTTCGGCTTTTCCATCGACAACATTTCGCTCATGGGCCTGACGCTTGCCGTCGGCCTCGTCGTCGACGACGCCATCGTCATGCTGGAGAACATTTTTCGCCACATGGAGGAGGATGGGCTGTCGGCCTTCGATGCATCGCTGAAGGGCGCGCGCGAAATCGGCTTCACCATCATCTCGATCTCGATCTCGCTGGTGGCGGTGTTCATCCCGGTGCTTTTGATGGGCGGCGTCATCGGCCGCATCTTCAACGAGTTCGCCGTGGTGGTGACGGTCGCCATCCTGGCCTCGATGTTCGTGTCGCTGACGCTGACGCCGATGCTGTGCTCGCGGCTCTTGTCGGTGACGAAGGCCGACCGCGACAAGCATGGCCCTGGCCACAAGCAGGATTTTGTTACCCGCGGCTACGACCGGCTGCTCAGCTTCTGCCTGCGCCACACTTTCCTGGTGTTCCTGGTCTTCGCCGGAACCGCGGCAGGGTCGGTGTGGCTGATCGAGGTGTCGCCGAAGGGCTTCTTCCCGCAGGAGGATATCGGCCAGATATCGGTGACGACAATTGCGCGCCAGGACATCTCGTTCGACGCCATGTCGAAGCTGCAGGGGCAGGTGGCCAGCGTCTTCTCGCATTCGCCCTATGTCGATCACGTCGCGTGGTCGGCGGGCAGCGGCAGCAATGCGCTCAACCAGGGGCAGCTTTTCGTCCAGCTCAAGGGCAAGGACCAGCGTCCCGATATCGAGAAGGTGCTTTCGGATCTAAGGCGGCAACTGGCCGGCGTGGCGGGTATCGAAACCTACATGCAGCCGGTGCAGAACCTGCGGCTGGGTTCGCGCTCGTCGGCCAGCGCCTACCAGCTGGTCGTGCAGGGCCTGGATACCGGCCAGACCGATATCTGGGCGCAGAAGCTGAATGACGCGATGGCGGCCGACCATGCGAACTTCACCGACGTCACCAGCGATCTGCAGAACAATGCGCTGCAGGCATCGCTGGTGGTCGACCGCGACAAGGCCGCCCAGCTGGGCATCGACACCGACACGCTGCGCTCCGCCCTCTATGGCGGATTCGGCACCGACCAGGTTTCGACGATCTTCGGTTCGGCCGACAGCTATGAAGTCATCACCGAACTCGATCCCAACATTGAATGGTCGCCGGAGCGCATGCTCGCCATCCAGATGCGGACGGCGAGCGGCAGCCTGGTGCCGCTTGGCGCCTTCGCCCGCGTCGACCGTACGGCCGGCGCCTTGACGGTCAACCAACTCGGCCAGCTGCCGGCGGTGACCATCTCCTACAATCTGCCGCAAGGCGTGGCGCTCGGCGACAGCACGGCCCGCATCGACGCGCTGAAGGAACAGATCGGCATGCCTACGGCGATCTCGACCAGCTTCGCCGGCACGGCCAAGACCTTCCAGGATTCGCTTGCCAACCAGGGCCTGCTGATCGGCGGCGCCATCCTGACCATCTACATCGTGCTCGGCATCCTCTATGAGAGTTTTATCCATCCGCTGACGATTCTGACCGGCCTGCCTTCGGCGGTGCTCGGCGCAGTGGTGGCGCTGCGTTTTGCCGGCATGGACCTGTCGGTCATCGCGGTGATCGGCATCCTGATGCTGATCGGCATCGTCAAGAAGAACGGCATCATGATGGTCGACGTCGCGCTGGAACTGCGACGAGACGGCATGTCGGCCAAGGAATCCATCCACAAGGCCTGCCTGATGCGGTTCAGGCCGATCATGATGACGACGCTGGCGGCATTGATGGGTACGTTTCCGATCGCGCTCGGCACCGGCGCAAGTGCTGAACTTCGCCAGCCGCTCGGCGTTGCCGTCGTCGGTGGTCTGTTGGCCTCGCAGGCGCTGACGCTGTTCGTCACACCGGTGATCTACGTCTATTTCGAGAATTTCTCCGGCTGGCTGACGAGCTTCTTCTCCTCGAAAAAGAACCGGCCGGCGCTGCATGCCGTCGAGAGCAGCGAGCAGGGCTCGCTGTTCGGCCCCGAGGACCGGCTCGTCGAACTGCAAAAGGCCGCCGCCGAATAATCTGGCCCAAGCTGTCATGCTTGCGGCCAAGTTCCGGCAACCGTAATCTGTGGTCATGTCCCATGATCATGACCACGACAACGAGCTCGATCCGTTTGCGGCCCGCGTGCGCGCGCTCGAAACCATTCTCACCGAAAAGGGCCTGATCGATCCGGCGGCCATCGACGTCATCGTCGACACCTACGAGACCAAGATCGGGCCGCGCAACGGAGCCAGGGTGGTCGCGAAAGCCTGGACCGATCCGGCCTATGCCGACTGGCTGAAGCGCGATGCGACGGAAGCGATCGCCTCGCTGAGCTATACCGGCCGTCAGGGCGAGCACATGCAGGCGGTGTTCAATACCGACGAGACGCACAACCTCATCGTCTGCACGCTGTGCTCCTGCTATCCATGGTCGGTGCTCGGGCTGCCGCCGGTCTGGTACAAGGCGCCGCCCTATCGCTCACGCGCGGTGATCGATCCGCGCGGCGTGCTGGAGGAATTCGGCCTGACCTTGCCGGCGGAGAAAAAGATCCGCGTCTGGGATTCGACCGCCGAGCTGCGCTATCTCGTGGTGCCGATGCGGCCTGAGGGTACAGAAGGCTGGAGCGAGGAACAGCTCGCGGAGCTGGTCAGCCGTGATGCGATGATCGGCACGTCGGTGGCGAAGGTACCGGCATGAACGGGCCGCAGGATCTCGGCGGGCAGATGGGCTTCGGGCCGGTGGCGCCCCAAAAGGACGAGCCTTATTTCCATGCGGCATGGGAGCGGCGGGCGCTCGGTGTGACGCTGACCGCCGGCGCCATGGGCGCCTGGAACATCGACGAGAGCCGGCATTCACGCGAATCGCTGCATCCCGCCGTCTACTATTCATCGAGCTACTATCAGATCTGGATCAAGGCGCTGGAGGTGCTGTTGAAGCGCCACGGCTTCGTCACCGAGCGCGATCTGGCCGAGGGTCGGGCGGTCGATCCGGCGGCTACGCCCAAAAGGGTGCTGAAGGCAGAAAACGTCCCGGCTGTGCTGGCCAAGGGCGGCCCTTGCGACCGGCCGGTCGCGACGCCGGCGCGGTTCAAGGCGGGCGATCCTGTGCGGACGAAGAATTTCAATCCCACCGGCCACACCAGGCTGCCGCGTTATGCACGCGACAAGCAGGGTGTGATCGAGGCTGTGCGCGACGGTTTCGTCTTCCCCGACAGCAATGCGCATGGCAAGGGCGAGAACCCGCAATGGGTCTATACCGTGGTCTTCGATGGCGCCGAGATCTGGGGCGAGGGCGCCGACCCTACGCTCACCGTCTCGATCGATGCCTGGGAGAGCTACCTTGAGCCGGCATGAGGGCGCATTGCCTAGAGGTTTCGACGAGCCGGTGTTTTCGGAGCCATGGCAGGCCGAAGCTTTCGCCATGACGGTGGCGCTGCATGACAAGGGCCTGTTTTCGTGGAGCGAATGGGCGGACGCCTTGTCCGCTGAGGTAAAGAAGCCGGGCGCGGCGAGCGACGGCCACGATTACTACGAGCATTGGCTGGCAGCACTGGAAAAGCTTCTGGCGGCCAAGGGCGTCGCGGGAAAAAGCGATGTCGACACACTCGCCGCCGCCTGGGAGCGCGCCGCCCATGCCACCCCGCATGGCAAGCCGATCCTGCTGGAAAATGACCCGGGGCAAGTCGGTTAAGCTCGTCTTTCGACAAGGGATGAAGTCCTTGCGGCGTTTGCGCTGCCCCTCACCTGCCTGCCGGCATCCTCTCCCCATATAGTGACGGGGAGAGGGGTCGCTCTCGTCGGTTTGTTCCCTTTACGTTCCTGTTCAAGCCTGATAGCTTGCGTCCGAAGGCATTGATGGTGACGGCCTTGTCTTTCCCTTGCGAATCCGGTCTCTCCAGCTGATGGAATTCTCTCCCCAACAGGATGAGGCGCTCAAGGCGGTGGCGCGCTGGCTCAAGGAGGGCCGGCCGCAAATCTTCCGGCTGTTCGGCTATGCCGGCACCGGCAAGACGACGCTGGCGCGCTATTTTGCCGAGCATGTCGACGGCCAGGTGCAGTTCGCCGCCTTCACCGGCAAGGCCGCGCAGGTGCTGCGCTCCAAGGGCGCGGTTAATGCCCGCACCATCCATTCGCTGATCTATAGGCCCAAGGGTGAGGAATCGGTTGCCGACGAGGTGACCGGCAAGACCTCGATGTCGCCAACCTTCTCGCTCAACCGGCAAAGCCCGATCTCGCGCGCCAAGCTGGTCGTCATCGACGAATGCTCGATGGTCGACGAGCAGCTTGGCCGCGACCTTCTGAGTTTCGGCACGCCGATCCTGGTGCTCGGCGATCCGGCGCAGCTGCCGCCGATTTCGGGCGGCGGCTTCTTCACCGAACACGAGCCCGATGTGCTGCTCACCGAAATCCACCGACAGGCGCGTGACAATCCGATCATCCAGCTGGCGCTCGACGTGCGCGAAGGCCGCGAGTTCATGCGCGGCGACTACGGGACCGCGCAGGTGATCGGCAAGGAAGACGTCACCCAGGAGCTGGTGCTGAAGGCAGATCAGGTGCTGGTCGGCACCAACCGCACGCGCCGCCGCTACAATCAGCGCCTGCGCGAGCTGAAGGGTTTCAATGCCGATTATCCGCAAGCCGGCGACAAGCTGGTCTGCCTGCGCAACGACCCCGCCAAGGGTCTTCTCAACGGGTCGCTGTGGAAGGTGATGACCTCGTCGCGCGAGACGGTGAAGCCCGGCATCAACCTGCTGGTCTCGCCCGAAGAGGACGATCCCGACCGCGGCGTCGCCAAGATCAAGCTGCTCAAATCGGCATTCGAGGATCCGGACGCCGACATCCCCTGGCAGCAGAAGAAGCGCTTCGACGATTTCGACTATGGCTACGCGCTGACTGTGCACAAGGCGCAGGGTTCGCAGTGGAACGACGTCGTGCTGTTCGACGAGAGCTGGGCGTTCAAGGAAACCCGCCAGCGCTGGCTTTACACCGCCATCACCCGCGCCGCCGAGCGGCTGACCATCGTCAGATAGCTGGCGTCAGCTAGCAGCTGGCGTAGCAGGGCTGAGTGGCGTCGCGCCCAGCCAGCGCCATGCGTCCGCTTCGTCCTCGGCCTTGAAATGCCTGAACTCGATGGGTGACGACGCCGAAAGGAAGCTTTGCGCATCCGCTATCCAATTCGGCTCGCCGATCGTCGCGCAGCGGGCGACATGCTGCAGGGCGTGCACCGTGCCCTGTTTCAGCGTCTCGTCGGCGACATCCGCCCAGTCGACGCCCTCGTGATCGACCAGCCGCATCAACACGTCGATTCGCGGGTGAAGCGCGTAGGCGGCCTCCAGCAATCCAAAGAGATTTTCACCGTCTGCCGCCGAGATATGGCCGACAACGTCGATGGCGAAAAGATCCTCTCGGTCGGTCTCGATACGGCGGATCGCCGGCACGGATTGGAGAAAATTCATTGGCTGGGCCTCCCTCTGCGAGCAGATGTCATGACTGGAACACCCGAAACCCCCTGTCTGTTCCCGTCAAAGGCAGTATAGATGCGCTGCCAATCATTTTTGTTTCCATGCATCTCGTTGTCCCAAAACCGCTGCGCACTTTTGGGCGACATGCACTAAGCCGGACCTCACGCCATGCCCGCAAAACTTTCCGTCAATCTCAACGCCATCGCCATGCTGCGCAACCGCCGCGACCTGCCATGGCCGAGCGTCACCGGGCTCGGCCGTCTGGCCCTTGCCGCCGGCGCGCACGGGCTGACGGTGCATCCGCGGCCCGACGAGCGCCACACCAGGCATTCCGACTTGCCTGACATCCGGGCGCTGATCGATGACGAGTTTCCCAAAGCGGAATTCAACATCGAGGGCTACCCTACGGAAGATTTTCTGGTGCTTGTGGAAAAGCACCAGCCCGAACAGGTGACCCTGGTGCCCGACGATCCGGCGCAGGCAACGTCCGACCACGGCTGGAACTTTGCCGCCGAGGCGGCGTTCCTCAATCCCATCGTCAAGCGCCTGAAGAAGGGGGGCTTTCGCGTGTCGCTGTTTTCCGATCCGGATCCCGCCGGCGTGAATGCCGCCCGCGACACCGGCGCCGACCGCATCGAGCTCTATACCGGGCCTTACGGCAGCTGCCATTCCGATTCCGCCAGGGCGCAGAAGGAACTGGAAAGATTGGGAAAAACCGCCGATGCCGCGCTCGCGGCCGGGCTCCAGGTCAATGCCGGGCACGATCTGGTGGTTAACAACCTGCCGGCATTGGCAAAGCGCATCCCGGCATTGGCCGAAGTGTCTATCGGACATGGGTTGACAGCCGATGCGTTGGAGTATGGCATGGCCGGCACGGTGGGGCGGTTCCTCAGGGCATGCGGATGGTAAAGGCCAGATGGCTGGCATTACCGCATATCAGCCATTACGTGAGGGCTCTTGATATTGCATCGCAGCAAGCGTAGAGCACCGCGCGCTTATCGGAGTGTCGTCCATGGCCCTTACCAATACTGGTAGTGAGGCAGAACCCGTCGAACAATCGAGCCATCCCGAAATCGAACAGCATAGCACCAAGGTGCTGATGCTGGGCGCGCTCGGCGTGGTCTATGGCGACATCGGCACCAGCCCGATCTACGCGTTCCGCGAGGCCCTGGTGGCGTCGTCCGGCGGCGAAGTCGCCGACCGCGGCGATATTCTGGGCGTGCTGTCGCTGATCATCTGGTCGCTGACGATCATCGTCACCATCAAATACATCATGTTCGTGCTCAGGGCCGACAATCGCGGCGAGGGCGGCGTGCTGTCACTGATGGCGCTGGCGCGGGGCAGTTTCCCGGCGCGCTCGGCGATTATCCTCGGTGTGGGCATCGTCGGCGCGTCGCTGTTCTTCGGCGACGCCGTCATCACGCCGGCGATTTCGGTGCTGTCGGCCGTCGAAGGCATGAATGTCGTCACGCCGGCCTTCCAGCCCTATGTCGTGCCGCTAACGCTGGTTATCCTGGCGATCCTGTTTTCGGTGCAGCGATTCGGTACCGGCGGCGTGGCGCTGATCTTCGGCCCGATTACCGCGGTCTGGTTCCTGGCCATCGGCCTTTCCGGCCTCAACCACATCATCGCCGATCCGGAAATCCTGTGGGCGGTCAGCCCGCACTACATCGTCGCCTTCCTGATCAATTCGCCCGACGTCGCCTTCGTCACCATCGGCGCCATCTTCCTCGCCGTCACCGGCGCCGAAGCGCTTTATGCCGATCTCGGCCATTTCGGCCGCAAGCCGATCGTGCTCGCCTGGCTGGCCGTCGTGTTTCCCTGCCTGCTGCTCAACTATGCCGGGCAGGGCGCTTTCGTGCTGGCCAAGAACGGCGTGGTCGGCCATCCGTTCTTCGAGATGAACGAAGGCTGGACACTGATCCCCATGGTCGTATTGGCGACGGCGGCGACGGTTATCGCCAGCCAGGCGGTCATATCAGGCGCTTTCTCGCTGACCCGGCAGGCGGTGCAGCTCAACATGCTGCCACGCCTCGAAATCCTGCACACGTCGGAACGGCAGTCCGGCCAGATCTATATGCCCCGCGTCAACCTGTTGCTGGCGCTGGTGGTGATGCTCCTGGTGGTCGGCTTCGGCGAATCGAGCAAGCTGGCGTCGGCCTACGGTATCTCGGTCACCGGCAACATGCTGGTGACGACGGTGCTGCTGTTCGTCGTCATGACGCGCATCTGGAAATGGCGGCTGTGGGTAGCGGTCGCAATGACGGCGGTGTTCGCTTTCATCGACGTCGGCTTCTTTGCTTCCAACATCGTCAAGGTGTTCGAGGGTGGCTGGGCCTCGCTGGCGGTGGCCTTCACCATCGTGCTCGCGATGTGGACTTGGGTGCGCGGCAGCCGCTATCTGTTCGACAAAACCCGCCGCAACGAAATCCCGCTCGATTTCCTCGCCGGCAATCTGTTGAAGAAGAAGCCGCAGCTGGTGTCCGGCACGGCCGTGTTCCTGACCAGCGATCCGCAAAGCGCGCCAACCGCGCTGATGCACAGCCTGAAGCACTACAAGGTGCTGCACGAGCAGAACGTCATCCTCTCGGTGGTGACGGCGCCGCAGCCGCTGGTGCCCGACAGCGAGCGCGTGAAGATGGAGACGGTCAACGATCTGTTCATGCGGGTGACGCTGACCTTCGGCTATATGGAACAGCCCAACATTCCGCGCGCGCTGGCGATCTGCCGCAAGCAGGGCTGGAAATTCGACATCATGACGACGTCGTTCTTCCTGTCGCGCCGTTCGCTCAAGGCCTCGCCCAATTCCGGCATGCCGGTGTGGCAGGACAAGCTGTTCATCGGGCTGGCCCGCACCGCGGCCGACGCGACGGAGTACTTCCAGATCCCCACGGGGCGCGTGGTCGAGATCGGCACGCAGGTGGCGATCTGACAGAAAGGCCGTGCCCGAAGGCACGGCCTTTGACGTTTTGCGCTACGGCGTAGTTCTACCCAGCCAGTGCAGTCTTGTTCGCTTCGAGAAACTGCTTCAACGTTTGCGGCTTGCGGCCTGACAGCGTCTCGATCGCGTCGGTCACCATGGCGATGCGGCCGGAGCGCGTGTTGACGTCGAAGGACACGACGACGTCAGCGAAATCCTCGGGAACGCCGGCTGCCTTTACACCTTCGGTCAGCGCCTCATCCGGAACCTGAATGACTTCCAGCGGCTTGCCGGTAACCTCGCTTACCAGCGCGGCAATCTCGGCCGTGGTGTAGGCATGCGGACCGGTCAAGGTGTAGGTCATGCTGTCGGTCGAGCCGGAAGCAAGACCGGCGGCGATCGCTGCTGCCATGTCGTCGCGTGCGCCGTGGGCGATGCGGCCTTCGCCGGCGGACGTATACCAGCGTCCCGAGGCGATCGCGTGCGGCAGTGCCAGGAACAGGTTCTCCTGGTACCAGCCGTTGCGGAAGATCGTATAGGGAATCCCGCTCCCCTTGATGGCCTGCTCGGTGCTGTAGTGGTCATCGGCAAACAGGACCGGCGATACCGGCTCCGGATTGGGCATCGAGGTGTAGAGCAAATGCGAAACGCCGGCGTTTCTGGCCGCGGCGACGGCATTTTCGTGCTGCTTCAGGCGCCTGCCGCTTTTGAGATCGAGATCGCCCGTCGAAATGATCAGCACCTTGTCGGCGCCCTTGAATGCGGTTTCCAGCGAGGCCGCGTCGTTGAAGTCGGCGGCCCTGACGACAACGCCGCTCGCCGCCAGATCAGCCAGGCTTTCGGGATTACGCGTGGTGGCGATGATCCGCGCCGGCGGAATTTTATGCGTGTCCAGGAGATAGCGGATGACGCCGCGGCCAAGCTGGCCGGAGGCGCCGGTGACGAGAAGGGTTTCGGTCATCGGAGATCCTGATTTTGCGCCGATGTGGCGGGTGCTCTGGTGGTCTCAAAAAGAGACCAGCACTAAAATAGGAATTGACCCGGTGCCGTAAAGAAGGCAGTTTTTCGGGAGGTAGGCACGCGCAGGGAACCAGCCATGGACGGCAAGGTCATCAATCTGAAATCGAAGATGGAGATCTACAAAGCGATCAGCGACGGCGGCAATATTGCCAATTGTCCGGTTCGTGATGTCATCCAGGGCGTCAGCGGCAAATGGAGATCGCTGCTGATGATGGCATTGGCTGAACAACCCTATCGCTTCGGCGAGTTGCGGCGCCTTGTGCCCGACATTTCGCAGCGCATGCTGACCCAGACGCTGCATGATTTGCAGCGCGATGGCTACGTGCATCGTGAGGTGTTCCCGACCAAGCCACCGGGCGTCGAGTACAGCCTGACCGATCTCGGACGCTCGATGTTCGGCGCCTATCATCAATTGATCTTGTGGGCCGAGCTCAACCACGATGCGGTGCGCGAGGCACGTGCTGCCTTCGACGCCGGTGGTTGATATTTTGGTCCGTGCCGCAATGGCTTGATTTGGGAGGGTCGCTGAAGGATTGTCCGGCCATTGGTTGGGCGGGCAATGGAAAAATCTCTCGACATCGCGATTGCCGGCGCCGGCCCGGCAGGGCTGGCCACGGCGCTCTATCTCAAGCGCGCCGGGCATAACGTCACTATCTTCGAACGTTTCGAGGAGCCGAAGCCGGTCGGCTCCGGCCTGATCCTGCAACCGACCGGCTTGAGCGTGCTCGCCGACCTTGGCCTGCTCGACGACATCTTGGCGCTGGGCAGCCGCATCGAGCGTTTGCATGGCGCCGATGCCAGCACTGGCCGCACCGTGCTCGCCGTGCGCTACGATGCGCAGCCCGGCGGTCGCTTCGGGCTGGCGGTGCACCGGGCGGCGTTGTTCAACGTGTTGTTCCACGCCGCGCAACGCCAGGGCATCGCCATCGAAACCGGCGTCGAGATCGAGGCGCTGGAGGTTGGCGAGCGGGCGAACCTGGTCTTCGATAAGGGCCGAAGGGCAGGGCCGTTCGACCTCGTCGTCGACGCCAGCGGCTCGCGCTCGAAACTGCGCCAGAGCCTCAACGATCCGGCCGAGCCCCGGCCGCTTGCCTATGGCGCATTCTGGGCATCGCTCGGCTGGCGCGAAGGGTTCGATGAAAATGCGCTGCTGCAGCGCTACGACAAGGCCAGCGTGATGATCGGCGTGCTGCCGATCGGCCAGCCGCAGCCGGGCGCGGAAAAAATGGCGGCGTTCTTCTGGAGTCTCAAGCCGGCAGATGTCGAAAGCCTGCGCGCGGCGGGGCTCGACGCCTGGAAGGCGAGGCTGGTCTCGCTGTGGCCAGAGTGTGAAGCGTTTACCAGTCAGATCGACAGTTTCGACCAGCTGTCGCTGGCCCGCTACGGCCATCACACGATGAAGCTGCCGGCCGGCCGGAGGCTGGCGGTGATCGGCGACGCCGCGCATTCGACCAGCCCGCAGCTCGGGCAAGGGGCGAACATGGCGCTGCTCGATGCGGCAGCACTCGGCCATGCGCTGGCACAAGCGGGCAGCGTCGAGACGGCGCTGGAGACCTACGCCCGGGCGCGGCGCTGGCATGTGCGGATCTTCCAGCTGCTGTCGCTGGCGCTGACGCCATTTTATCAATCGGACTCCCTGGCGATGCCATTCTTTCGCGACAGGCTGGTGGCGACCATCGCAAAAATCCCGCCAGTGCCAAGCGTGCTTGCCTCGATGGTGGCCGGCACGCTGATCGATCCGTTCAGGCGGATCGGGCTAAAGGAGGCGCGCTGGCGAGATCATCCGGCTGGATCAGGGTCGAGAGAAACGAATTTCTCGCCCGCAGGAATTGACGCAGGCGTTGCGGATAGTCCGGTGCCACCGCGCCCTTGACCGAGGCGCGTTCGCTCAACGCCTTGCGCCAGGCCTGAACCAGCGGCTTGCCGTCCAGCATGCCGAAACCGCCGATCCGGTCGAAGGCCTCAAAATAGCGGAAGACCGGGCCATAGACGGCATCGACGAGGCTAAAGCGCTCGCCGTTGAACCACGGTCCGGCCTGGTCGGCCAATTCGTTCTCCAGACGATCGAACATAGCCGACAATGCCGAGGATTCCGTCAGGAAGGCGGCCTCGGTGGACGCCGAGTAGAAGCGGCCGATGGCGTTCAGCGTCGCCGAACCGAACTCGATCCAGGCACGGTGCCGGGCGCGGGCGTGAGCGTCGGCGGGGTGCAGCGGATTGCCTTGCGTCTCCTCGAGGAATTCGAGGATGACGGCGGATTCGAAAATCACCGTCTCCGCGCCATTGGACTGCACGATGAGCAGCGGCACCTTGCCCAAAGGCGAGATCGCCTTGAACCAGTCCGGCTTGTCGGCGAGGTCGATGGTGACGCGCTCGAACGGCACGCGCTTTTCGGTTAGCGAGATCGCGGCGCGCTGGACATAGGGGCACAGATGGTGGCTGACGAGAGTGAGCTTGTCGGTCATGTCACTCACCCCAGACATAGTTCAATGCGCCGTCCTCGACGCGCGTCGACAGGAACATCAGGCGGGATGCTTTGGGCGCCGGACCTTCGAGCCGGTCGCCTGATGCCATGTCGAAGGCGGCGCCGTGCCATTGGCAGACGAATTTGCCGTCCTTGCAGTCGAGCGGCCCGCCGAAATGCAGGCAGACATTGGCGGCGGCGCGGATGCGCTCGCCACTGCGCCAGACATGGACTTCGCGGCCGAAGAAGGGTGCGATCAGGCTGCCCGTCTGCGGGACGTCGGCGACTTTGCAGATTTCGTGTTTCATGGAATTCCTCGGGTGATTGATGCAGTTGCATGAATATAGATGCGGATGCATCAATCGTCAAGCTTGATGCAATTGCATCTATCGTCTAGGATGAGCCATGATCAAAACAGCCACGCCTTCGCCCGAAGCCATCAAGGCCTGGGCGCGCCTGATGCGCGTTTCGCGCCAATTGATCGAACAGGCCGAACAGGCTTTGAAGGACAGTGGCTTGCCGCCGCTCGACTGGTACGACGTGCTGCACGAGCTTGCCGAGGCGGGCGAGGGCGGGCTGCGGCCGTTCCAGCTGACCGAGCGCACTCTGTTTGCGCAGTACAACATCTCGCGGCTGCTGGCGCGGCTCGAGGCTGATGGGCTGGTCGAGAAGCTGAAGGTCGCCGATGACGGCCGCGGCCAGACCATCCGCATCACTGCCAAAGGGCGCGAGACGCGGCGGCGGATGTGGGCGGTCTACGGCCGCTCGATCGCGGAACTGGTCGGCGCCAAACTCTCGGCGGATGAGTTGAGCACGGTGTCGGCATTGCTGGGGCGGCTGCGTCATCCGCCGGTTGCGGATTGATCCTTGCCGTCCGGCAAGATCCGGCCGATGTCAGGCCAGATGGCTGCCCCAAAGAAAGGCCAGCGTCGCCAGCACGCCCAGTCCCGCGCGCACCAGGTGCAGGGTGCCCCACTTGACGATCAGGGCTCTGGCTTGCGGATTGTCGGCGCTTGCGTCCATCGCCTCCAGCACCTTGTTGGTCGGCAACATCACCATCAGCGTCCACGGCCAGGGCAGGATGATCAGAATTGCGCCGAGCAGAAAGGCGAAGCCACCGGTCTGCCACCAGGCGATCAGGCCAAGAAGGCAGGCGACAATGGCAATCGAGGCCTGCATGGCAGCGCCGCGCTTGTAAGAAGGCTGCCATTCCCTGAGCAGCGCCTTGTGATCGAGGCCAAGCCGCGCCGGCTGCTCTGCGACGCTGACATAGATGGCGGCGCCGGAGAACACCGCCGTGACCGTCAAGGCAAGCAATCCGGTCAGCATCTTCTTCCCCCGGCAAACGGTCCAGCGGCGAACCGTTGAGACAGAAATAGGGCTTGCAAGGCCAAGGACAATACGGCATAGAACGGCGAACCGTAACGTACGGTACGGCTTGCTGCAATTGTTGGCTTGCCTGCCGCCGAGGAACGACCGTGTTGCAGGCAAGCGCCGACATCGACACCAGCGCGACGCTGACGGAGCGGCAGAAGGCCGTTCTGGACGCGGCCTTGCGCCTGCTGGTCGAGGAGGGCGACAATCTGACCATGACCGCAGTTGCGCGCCGCGCCAGCTGCTCCAAGGAAACGCTCTACAAATGGTTCGGCGACCGCGACGGGCTGCTGACGGCGACGGTTCAGTGGCAGGCCTCGAAAGTGCGCGTGGTGCCGGTTGACGGTGAAAAACTCGATCTTGCCTCGCTGACGGCAAGCCTTGAAGGCTTCGCCTCGGACTGGCTGAAGGTGATTTCGAGCGACACGTCGATCGCGCTGAACCGCGTAGCGGTTGGCCATGCCGGCTCCGGCAAGGATGATCTCGGCGCCATTGTGCTTGAGAATGGCCGCTTTGCGCTGGCCAGGCGGCTGAAGCCTGTGCTTCTGGCCGGCAAGCAGGCCGGGCTGCTCGACTTTACGGATGCCGAAACGGCATTCCGCAGCTTTTTCGGGCTGGTCGCCCGCGATGTGCAGATCCGTCTCCTGCTCGGCGACCGGCTGGAATTGACTGAAGCGGCGATCGGCGGCGATGCCGTCAGGGCAACGCAACAGTTTCTCGCTCTTTTCGGAGCAAAAACCGGCCGTGAGGCCACCGATCTATAAAAACGGGAAGGAAGACCAAAATGCGTGTCTATTACGATCGCGACGCCGATCTCAACCTGATCAAGGGCAAGAAAGTCGCCATCATCGGCTATGGCAGCCAGGGCCGGGCGCATGCGCTCAATCTCAAGGATTCCGGCGCCAAGGAGATCGCCATCGGCCTCAAGGCCGGCTCGGCGACCGCCAAGAAGGTCGAGGCCGACGGGCTCAAGGTGATGAGCGTGGCGGACGCCGCCAAATGGGCCGACCTGATGATGATGGCGACGCCCGACGAATTGCAGGCCGACATCTACAAGAACGAGATCGCCCCGAACATCCGCGACGGCGCCGCGATCGCCTTCGCGCACGGCCTCAACGTGCATTTCGGCCTGATCGAGCCCAAGTCGACCGTCGACGTCGTCATGATCGCGCCGAAGGGCCCCGGCCACACGGTGCGCGGCGAATACCAGAAGGGCGGCGGCGTGCCGTGCCTGGTCGCCGTCAACCAGGACGCATCGGGCAATGCGCTCGATCTCGCTCTGTCCTACGCCTGTGGCGTCGGCGGCGGCCGTTCTGGCATCATCGAGACCAATTTCCGCGAGGAATGCGAGACCGATCTGTTCGGCGAGCAGGTGGTTCTGTGCGGCGGCCTGGTCGAACTGATCCGCGCCGGTTTCGAGACGCTGGTCGAGGCCGGCTACGCGCCCGAAATGGCCTATTTCGAGTGCCTGCACGAGGTCAAGCTGATCGTCGACCTGATCTATGAAGGCGGCATCGCCAACATGAACTACTCGATCTCGAACACCGCCGAATGGGGCGAATATGTCTCGGGCCCGCGCATCATCACCGCCGAGACCAAGGCCGAGATGAAGCGCGTGCTGAAGGACATCCAGACGGGAAAGTTCACCTCGGAGTGGATGCAGGAATACCGCGCCGGCATGTCGCGCTTCAAGGGCATCCGCCGCAACAATGACAGCCACCAGATCGAGGAAGTCGGCGCCAAGCTGCGCGCCATGATGCCGTGGATCTCGAAGAACAAGCTGGTCGACAAGGCCAAGAATTAATCCGCAATTTCAGGATTGCGACAAAGCCGGCGGAGCGATCCGCCGGCTTTTTTATGCCGGTTTATTGATCAGCGTTGAGGACGCTCAGCCGTAGTGCCAGTGCGGTTTCGGCTCGGTGCCGGTGAACTCGACTCCGATGCGGTCGTCGCGGCGCCAGCGCACGATGGACTTGTAGCCGATGCCGTCGATCGGCACATAGAGCAGGAAGTCGTCCGGCACGCGCGCGTCTATCGGTATCTTCAATTCGGCGCCGCCGGCGTGCATGTTGCGCACCGTGCATTTGACCTCGGAATTGGTGAGGCCGAGCAGAATCGTCGCGCCTTTCAGCACGCGCTGCCGGTGTTTGTTTCTCAGTTCGTTGTCGGCCATGACGGCACGTCCTTCGCGATCGGATCGACGCGATCGTCAGATGGGGGCACCGTATCATGGATAGTCCGAGCCGATAAACATATGGTTAGCGGCGATCGTATCCAGCCGTCTCTCCCAAATGGAAACGGCGCCGCGATGGGCGGCGCCGTCATGCATTGTCGCTTATGGTTCAGCTGTAGGGCGACCAGCATTGCTGGCGCGGGCCATTGTAGGGCTGGAACGTGTTGTCCCAGGATCGGTAAGACCGGTAGCGGTCGTAGCACCACTGGACATGGGCGCTGGAAAGACGCTGCGTGCGGTAGTAGCGGCGGGGTGCCGGCTGCACGTAGTAGCCGTCATTGTAGTAGCCGTTGTTATAATAGCCGTTGTTGTAGATGCTGCCGAGGCCGAGCCCCAGGCCGAGGCCGAGAACTGCGGCGGCGCCGGTATCAAAATCGCTGCCGTGATGATGGCGATGATGACGCCAGCGCCAGTTGTCGCCGCCATTCCAGTTTCCGTTGCCGTTCCAGTTGTCGTTGTTCCAGTTGCCTGACCGGGCAAAGCGACGGCCGTCGTGGCGACGCCACTGCCAATCGTTAAAGGCGCGGCGGTCATTGCCGCCCGCCCAGCTGTCGCGAACCGGCGTGATCGTCGGGGCTGCCGTGCTTGATGGAATTGACAGGTTTGGCTGCAGGATCGGGCCGGCGGCGGACGGCGCCGTGAGACCCGAGACGAGACCGAGCGCTACCAGCCCGGATTTGACCGTCGAAGAAAAGAGCGAGTTCATTGCACTCTCCAAGAGATACAGGCCCCACGCCCAGAATACCCCAGGGAAGAAGCCTGATGATGGGACTTTTCATCTGAACGGAGGATGAACGGAAAGGTTCCCTGGCGAGCAAGGGCGAGGCCCTTGTTTTCGACTCCGCTTGCGGGCAAAGGTCACGGCCATGTCGCTGCGCCTCGCCACCTTCAATGTCGAAAACCTGATGAACAGGTTCGATTTCTCCGGCTACCGCAATCAGCTCAACGAAGACCGTACGCTGGCGCTTTTCGACATCCAAAGCGAGGCCGAATACAAGATGCTGGAGCAGGCGCGTGCGATTGCACAGTCCGACGACACGCGCCAGCTGACGGCGCTCGCCATCGCCGCCACGCGCGCGGACATCATCTGCATGCAGGAGGTCGACAATATCGAGGCGCTGAAGGCCTTCGAATATGGCTATCTCTTCAAGATGGTGGGTGAGGGCTACCGGCAGAAATACACCACCGCCGGCAATGATTCGCGCGGCATCGACGTTGCCGTGATGATGCGTAACGAGACCGCGCAAGGACAGCCGATCGAATTCGTGCGCATGACCAGCCATGCCTATGCCACCTTCGAGCAGTTCGGCCTGTTCACGCCGGAACTGGCCGAACTCGGACATCAGGCCAATGAGCGCATCTTCCGGCGTGATTGTCTTGAGGTCGACGTCAAGGTCGGCGGCGTGCCATTGACGCTCTATCTCGTGCATTTCAAATCGATGGGCTCGCCACGCAACGGGCTCGACGGGCGCGAAGCGACGATGCCGCTGCGCGTCGCCGAGGCGCAGGCCGTGCGCCGCATCATCGAGGACCGCTTCAGCAAGGACCATGCCGCCGACAAGCGCTGGGCGATCTGCGGCGACATGAATGACTACCGGCAGCGGGTGAAGATCGAGGGCGACGCTGTCGACGGCTACCGCTTCCAGGTAATCGACGAGAGCCAGTCCTGCCTCAGTGTGCTGACCGCTGGCGGCTTTTGCGAGAATGTCGTCGAGCGCCGGCCGGAGATGGACCGCTGGAGTTTCTACCACACGCGCGGGCCGCAGGAGCGGCATCTGTGCCAGCTCGACTACATCCTGCTGTCCAAGGGGCTGGCGGCGAAGAATGCGACGGCCGTTCCCGACATCATCCGCAACGGCCAGCCCTGGCGCACCATCTTTCCGGCGGGACAGGCGGTGGAGCGCTTTCCGCGCGCCGGCTGGGACCGGCCGAAGGCATCGGACCATTGTCCTGTGGCGATCACTTTGGACATGGCCTGAGTGGGGGGCTGAGCGTGAGTTTCGACCTGCCGCGCAATGTCATCCTACCGGTCGATGAGATCGACGTTCGGCTCGACCCCGGCCAGCATCCGTTCGAGCGCGACAACGCGCAGGCCATCACTGAGAACTGGCGGCTCGAGACCGAAGCCAAACCGGCGCTGTTCGATGGCACCGTGGTGCTTTTGTCAGCACTCGCCTGGCGCGACAACCGTCTCGCCGGGCGCTGCCACGCGGTGAAGTACTCGACCTTCATGCTGTGGCGCAAGAACCGGCAAGGGACCGGCGCCGAGCACGCCTACGGCCACGCCATGCTGGTCGCCGGCGACAATGCGCTGGTAGCGATCCGCATGGGCTCGCACACGGTCATGGCCGGTCGCGTCTATTTCGCCGCCGGCTCGTTCGAGCCGATCGATTTTCGCGACGGCCGTGTCGATGTCGATTTCAACATGATCCGCGAGGTGCGCGAGGAAACCGGGCTTGACCTGACGGGCGCTGCGCGCGGCAGGCGCTATCACGCGCTGTCGACTTCGACCGGCACGGTTCTCTTCCGCCGCTACCACGTCGAGGAGCCAGCGGATGAGATTGCGCGGCGCATCAGCGCCTTCGTCGCCACCGAGGCGGAGCCGGAAATTGAGGGACCGGTCATCATCCGCCATGCCGCCGACCTGCCGGAGGGGCTGGCGCCGCATATGAAGCCGCTGGTCGAGTGGCATTTTGCCCGCAGCGGCGAGGATCCCTGATCAGGGAAAGAGTGGCGGCAGCGTCTCCGGCGCAGTGCCGTCCCGAGGTTCGGAACTCGCTGCCGGTTGCGGCCGGGGCGGGGCGCCATCGTCCTTGTAGTAGTAGCTGTAGCCGTTGATCGCCGGCGCGCCGCCGAGATGCGCGTAGAGAATTTTCGACCCCTCGGGGAAGAAGCCTTTGCGGGTCAGATCGATCAGGCCCTGCATCGACTTTCCCTCATAGACCGGGTCGGTGATCATCGCCTCGGTGCGGGCCGCCAGCCGGATCGCGTCGTTGGTCTCATCGGAGGGAACACCGTAGGCGGGGTACGCATAGTCGGGGTTGATGATGATTTCGTCATCGCGGACCGTGCGGCCGAGCCCGACAAGGGATGCGGTGTCGTCGACGATGCGGCGGACCTGCGCGCGCGTCTGGTCGAGCGTTCCGGAGGCGTCGATGCCGATCACCCGGTCGGCGCGGTCTTGCGCGGCGAAACCGACGATCATGCCGGCCTGCGTCGACCCGGTCACCACGCACACGATGATGTAGTCGAATTTGAATCCGAGTTCGGCTTCCTGGCGCGCCACCTCCTCGGCGAAGCCGACATAGCCGAGCCCGCCGAATTTGTGCACGGAGGCGCCGGCCGGAATCGGATAGGGCTTGCCGCCGGCGTCCTTCACCGACTGGATGGCGTCCTCCCAGCTCTTGCGGATGCCGATGTCGAAACCGTCATCGACAAGCCGGCTGTCGGCGCCCATCAGTCGCGTCAGCAGAATGTTTCCGACCCGGTCGTAGACGGCGTCATAGTGCGGCACCCATTTTTCCTGGATCACCACGCACTTCATGCCGATCTTGGCGGCCGTCGCGGCGACCATGCGGGTATGGTTCGACTGGACGCCACCGATCGATACCAGCGTGTCGGCGCCCGAGGCTATGGCATCCGGAACGATGTATTCGAGCTTGCGCAATTTGTTGCCGCCCATGGCGAGCCCGGAATTGCAATCGTCGCGCTTGGCGTAGACCTGTACTTTCCCGCCCAGCGCCGCGCTCAGCCGCGGCAGATGCTCGATCGGCGTCGCGCCGAAGGTCAGGGGATAGCGTTCGAATTTTGCCAGAAGTGACACCGGTTAGTCTCCGCCAGCGGTCGGTTTCGATAGGCAGAGAA
This sequence comes from Mesorhizobium sp. P3_A2, assembly GCF_056403115.1. Taxonomy (NCBI): domain Bacteria; kingdom Pseudomonadati; phylum Pseudomonadota; class Alphaproteobacteria; order Hyphomicrobiales; family Phyllobacteriaceae; genus Mesorhizobium; species Mesorhizobium sp. P3_A2. The sequence continues at coordinate 327,005 of NZ_JBFUGC010000001.1, read as the reverse complement.
TAGGCGAACTCATGCGAAATGTGCTCTCAAACTTGCGCCGAGGATTTTTGCATGATTCACAAACGGGCGATATGATTGCTTATATCGTCCACAGGGGTCTGTCAAAATGGAAGAATCTTCCACGCAAGCTCTTGACCGCATCGACGTGAAAATCCTGCGCGCCCTTCAGGCCGAGGGACGGCTGACGAATGCGGAACTGGCGACCCGCGTCAATGTCAGCGCCGCCACCTGCCATCGGCGCACGCAGCGCCTGTTTGAAGAGGGATACATCACCGGGGTGAGGGCGGAGATCGCGCCGGTCGCGGTCGGCCTCGGCGCGCTGGTCATGGTCGGCGTCGTGCTCGACCGTTCGACACCGGAAAGCTTCGCCGCTTTCGAAGAAGCCGTGCTCGAACTCAAGGAGGTGCTGGATTGCAATCTCGTCGCCGGCGACTTCGACTATCTCCTGAAGATCAGGGTCCGCGACATGGCGGATTTCAACAAGCTGCATGGGCAGAAGCTGATTGCGTTGCCGGGCGTTCGGCAAACAAGGACCTTCTTCGTCATGAAGGAGGTCAAGGAGAATGCGCGACTGCCGTTCTGACAGGCTGCAAGCGTAGGTCAGTGTCGCGCCTTTTGCTGCGCCGCCTTGCGGTCGTTGCGAGCGGCGACGACAAACAGGATGAGGCCGAGCCCAAGCAACCCACCCATCGCCGTGCCCATCGTCTGGCCGACGACACCCTGAAAATCGGCTGTGACGCGATCAGGATTGGCCGTGCCGTAGCTGGCGAGATACCACCAGATGCCGCCAAGGGCGCCTTCGATGATCACCATTGCCAGGATCAATCGCGCTTTCTTGCTCATTGCCGCTCCTCGACCAGTGATGCTTTGCCCAAGCATCGCTGACCTGAAGATGACAGCGTTGCCGGCGTCGACAAAGCACCCAAGTTGTGGATAGCAATTATTCGTGCCGCAGCGCGTCGATCGGGTCGAGCCTGGCGCCACGCAGCGCCGGGAAGAAGCCGAACACCATGCCGATCAGGGCGGAAAAGCCTACCGCAAGCAGGATGACGGCCGGGCTCGGCGCAAACGGTATGGTCAGCGCCGCCGATGCGAGGCCCGCCAGCGCCAGGCCGATCAGGATGCCGATGATGCCGCCGAGCAGTGACAGCACCGTCGCCTCGACCAGGAACTGGATAAGTATGTGCTTTTCATGCGCACCGATGGCGAGCCGGATGCCAATCTCGCGCGTGCGTTCGGTGACCGACACCAGCATGATGTTCATGATGCCGATGCCGCCGACCAGAAGGCTGACGCCGGCGACGGCGCCGAGCATGCCCGTCATGGTGGTGGTGGCGCTGGCCATGGCGTCGGCGATCTGGGTCATGTCGCGGATCGAGAAATCGTCTTCGCGGTCGGGCGTGATGCGGCGAGTGTCGCGCAAAATGTCCTCGACGCGCGGCTGCAATTCGGTGGTCAGCGTGCGGTCGTCGGCGGCGACGTAGATGTTGTCGATGTCGCGGTTGCCGGCGATTCGGCGCTGATAGGCGGCAAGCGGCATCAAGACGACATTGTCCTGGTCCTGGCCAAAGCCGGTATAGCCCTTGGGTTCGAGCAGGCCGATGATCTTGCACGAGGTGCGGTTGACGCGGATGATCTCGCCTTCAGGCTCGCCGGCGCCGAAGAATTGCTGGCGCACCGTTTCGCCGATGAGGCAGACGCCGGTGCCCGAGCGTGTCTCCGAATCCGAGAACGGCCGGCCCGAAACGAGCTTCCAGTCGCGGGCGTCGAGATAGGCGCTGTCGGTGCCGGTGACGCCCGAGGTCAGGCTCTCGGTGCCGAAGATGACACGCACCTGCTTTTGCGAGGCCGGCGAAATGGCGCGTGCCCCGGTCAGATGCGCGACGAGGGCGGCAACATCCTTGTCGGCCAGCGGCCGCATCGCCTGGTCGAGCCCTCCCGGTCCGCCGGTGCCTGCCGGGCGGCCAGAGCGGACGACGAGCAGGTTCGAGCCGAGCTTGGCAATGTCGGACTTGACCTTGGCCGTGGTGCCGGAGCCGATGGTCAGCATGGCGATGACGGCGGCAACGCCGATGACGATGCCGAGCAGCGTCAGGAACGAGCGCAGCACATTGCGGCGGATGGAGCGCAGCGACAGGCGGACGGTTTCCCAGATCATGGTCAGGCCACTTCCAGTTTCGAGGAATCGGAAGCGACGTGGCCGTCGAGGAAGCGAATGGTGCGCTCGGCATATTCGGCGACATCGGCCTCGTGGGTGACCATGGCGATGGTCAGGCCAAGCTCGCGGTTCAGCCGCGTCAACAGCTCCATGATCTCGTGCGTGCGGGCGGTGTCGAGATTGCCGGTCGGCTCGTCGGCGACGAGCAGCGTCGGCCTGGTGACGATGGCACGCGCGATGGCCACACGCTGCTGCTGGCCGCCGGAGAGCTCGGCCGGCGTATGGTGCTCGCGCCCGACAAGCCCGACCTCGGCCAGCGCCTGCATGGCAAGCTCTCGGCGCTCGCGGGCCGGGGCGCCGCGATAGATCAGCGGCAGCTCGACATTTTCCGCCGCCGTGGTGCGCGGCAACAGATTGTAGCCCTGGAAGACGAAGCCGATGTAGAGATTGCGCAGCAAAGCGCGGCGGTTGCGGTCGAGCCGACCGGCATCGATGCCCATGAAGGAGTAGGTGCCGGCGGTCGGCGTGTCGAGGCAGCCGATGATGTTCATCGCCGTCGACTTGCCCGAACCGGATGGACCCATAATGGCGACGAATTCGCCACGCTGGATGGCAAGGTCGACGCCGGCCAGCGCATGCACCTTGGCTTCGCCCTGGCCATAGCTTTTCCAGACCGTATCGAAGCCGATGAGGGTCGCGGCCACGGCGTCAGCTCCGCAGCTGCGAGGCGGTGATCACCTGAGCGCCTTCGTCGAGGCCTGACGTGATCTCTGTGAGCTCACCGTCGGTGGAGCCGATCTTGACGTTGACAGGATGCGGCCGGCCGTTCTCCAGCACATAGAGCGTGCGCGAGCCGTCGGTGGGTGCCGCCACCTGCTGCTGGCGGCGGTTGCCGCCGGGGCGGCCCATGCGGCCTGTAAACAGGTCGCTGAGGCTCCAGGCGCGGGCGGCCTGCTGCGCCGGGCGGTAGCGGAAAGCGGTGGACGGCACGGTGAGTACGCTCTTGGCCTGCCTGGTGACGACCGAAACGGTGGCGGTCATGCCGGGCCGCAGCAGCAGCTCGTTGTTGTTGACTTCCAACCGCGCATTGTAGGTGACGACGCCATCGGTGGTCACCGAGGCGTAGGAGATGTCGCGGATCTCGGCGTCGAACGGCCGCTCGGGGAAGGCATCGACGGTGAAGCGCGCGTGCTGGCCGGTCTTGACCGCGCCAATATCGGCCTCGTCGACGGCCGCCACCAGCTCCATGTTCCTCAAATCGGCGGCGATGATGAACAGCACCGGCGCCTGCAGCGAGGAGGCGACCGTCTGGCCGGGATCGACCGAACGCGTCAGCACGATGCCGTCGATCGGCGCATAGATGGTGCTCTTGGCAAGGTCTGTCTGCTGCGCCTTGAGGTCGGCCTGGGCGATGGCGAGATTGGCCTCAGCACTATCGAGCGCCGCCTTGGAGCGGTCGCGCGTGGCGGTTGCGGCCTCAAGCGACTGGTCGGTCGCCATGCCGCGTTTGGTAAGCTCGGCAGCGCGCACCAGCGCCTTCTCGTTCTCGGCCAGCGTGACCGTGGCGTCCTCGACATTGGCGGCCGCGGCCTTGGCCGAAGCCTCGGCGCGTTCGATCTGGACCTCGAGTTTCACCGTGTCGAGCGTCGCCAGCACGTCGCCCTTCTTGACCTGCTGGTTCTCCTCGGCCGAGACGGAGCGTATGATGCCGGACAGCTCGCTTGAAATGTCGACCTGGGTGAGGGGCTGCAGCGTGCCGGTTGCCGACACTGCGACGGTGAGGTCGGCAATCGTGGCCGGCGTGGTGGTGTAGTCGATCTTGGCGGGAGAGCCGGCATACCATTGGTAGCCGGCGAGGCCGCCGGCGACAGCAATCAGCGCTAGCAGCGCGTAAAGCCAGCCGCGGCGGCGCTTCTTGCGCACGCCGTTCTGGTCGAGCCCGAGTGCCGCCTCGATGGCGGAATCCGATTCCGTCTTTGGCAGATTGACAAGCTGGTCCACGCCGGACCCCTATGAAGCGTAATGTCCCTATAGGTGCACAGATCAGGCTTACTGGTTCGAATATCAAATTAAATTTCGGCCATGTTCGGATTGAGGCGGAAGGTTTTCCAAGATGCAGACGCGCAATTACTTGCTTTATGATGTGTTTACGACCGAACGGCTGGCCGGCAATCCGCTGGCCGTCGTGCTGGACAGCAAGGGGCTGGATACGTCTGCGATGCAGGCCATTGCGCGCGAATTCAACCTGTCCGAATCGGTTTTCGTGCTGCCGCCGGACAATCCCAAGCATCGCAACCGCATCCGCATCTTCACGCCCGATTACGAAATGCCGTTTGCCGGCCACCCGACCGTCGGCGCGGCGATTGCGCTGGCCGAACTGGCAGGCGAGGGCGACGCCGGCATCTTCGTGCTGGAGGAGAATATCGGCCCGGTGCGCTGCGCCGTCAGCCGGCACGATGGCGCCACCTTTGCCGAGTTCGATCTGGCGAAGCTGCCGGAACCGTTGAAGCTCGAAGCCGATCCGCAAGCGATTGGTGCGGCCCTTGGCCTCGCGCCGCATGAGATCGGCTTCGAGAATCACCTGGTGTCGTTCTGGTCCGCCGGCGTGCCTTACGTCACCATCCCGGTCGCCAATCTGGAGGCGGCAGCCCGCATCAAGCTCGACAACCAGGCATGGTCGGAACTGGCGCCGCGCAAGAGCGAATGGGCTTTCGCCAGCCCGTACGTCTACTGCCGCCAGACGGTGAACCATGACAGCGCCTTCCACGTCCGCATGATCGTGCCGGGCACGCCATCATACGAGGATCCAGCGACCGGGTCGGCCGCGGCGGCCTTTGCCGGCGCAATCATGCATTTCGACGCCCCCACCGACGGCATTTCGCAGCTGTGGATCGAGCAGGGGCTGGAGATGGGCCGACCGTCGCGCATCCGCCTCGAACTCACTGTCGAAGGCGGAAAACTGGCCTCCGCCCGCATCGGCGGCCATGCGGTGAAGGTGGCGGAAGGCAGACTGTTCGTCTGACCGCCTGCGGCAGTTCAGCTATTTGTCGGGAAATGATTCCGGCAGGGCTGGACAGGACCGGTATCGGCGGCTATATGCCCGCCAACGCCGGTTTTGACCGGTCGAGTGGGTGCGTAGCTCAGTTGGTAGAGCAGCTGACTCTTAATCAGCGGGTCCACAGTTCAATCCTGTGCGCACCCACCAAATTTTCAAGAAAATTGGTGGCAGACCTTGGAATCAGAGACGCGTTAATGCGTCGATGGTGGCACGAGCCTAGATTGGCGCGACTCCTACAAGCTAATCGGAACCGGTTCGCGACCGTGTCAGCGCTGCCGTTGGGCATGGGGGCGCAAGCGGGATCCAGCAGAGCAATTTTCTCAATTTGTGGCAGAAGGGTTACATGGTTTGTTGGAAAACCAAGCTAAACTTGACTTATCGATTTGGGGGACGCCCGATGCGCACGCTCAAGTTTGCCCTTCTTGCCTCGTTTGCGATTGCCACCCCCGCATTGGCGGCGGATCTTTCTCCCCGGCCGACCGAGCCTGTGGCTTATAACTGGACCGGCATCTATCTGGGTGCGCAGGCCGGATACGTTTGGGGAAGTTCAACTTATGACGGCGCCGGGTCTCCGGCCGGCCCCCCCTTTATCAGCGCCTCCGTCGATCCCAAAGGCGGCTTTGGCGGTGCATATGTTGGCTATAACTACCAGTTCAATGGCAACTATGTCATAGGCGTCGAAGCGGATGCCAATTTCACCAACGCCAAAGGGGACGGTGGCTTTCCTGGGGCTCCTCCCGGTTTCTTCGCAAGCGGTGATTTAAAATGGTTCGGGTCGGCGCGCCTGCGTGTCGGCTACGCCTTCGATCGTTTCTTGCCATTTGTAACTGGCGGTCTTGCTATCGGTGATTACTCAGGCACTTTCAATTTTCCAGGTGGATCAATCGAAAACGGCGATACCATGGTTGGTTGGACGGCAGGCGCCGGACTTGAATACGCCATGACCGACAAACTGATCGCGCGGGTCGAATACCGTTATTCCGACTATGGCCGCAAATCGCAACCTGCGCCGTACAGCTTCCCTGGACAGCAAGCCAGGCTTGATCTGACCACCAACGATGTTCGCGTTGGACTTAGCTACAAATTCTGATTTCGGGCTGCACCAGACCCTCCAATTAGACTTTAAAGGCTCGGCGGCCGGTAAGCCGGTGCGCTATTTGGCCCGAAAGGCAAGCTTACGAAGGAGGGAAGGCCGCGCTGGATAAAGAAAGGCCCGGAAGCCGAAGCCGCCATCAATTAAAGCCAGTCTGAAACCACGGACTGGTGTCATACCCTAAGCGCGGACTATAATGATCCAGGAAGTTTTCGGCCCTATTTGACGGCCGCGCAACCACGGTGCCTGTCGATTTGCAATTCGGTTTCGCGGTCGGCTTGCTGCCAGCCTTCTTATGAGTTGTAGAACACGAGGTTGTAGCCTGAGCGGTGGCCACCTTTTTCTTCTCTTTCGCAACAGCTGCTCCGGTGGCGGCCAATACTATTGCTACGCCAAAGACAACGAGTTTCATTGAAACGCCCCTCACCCTGCACAATCCGTAATGATTGCGCCTAGTCAACGTTACGTCAATCACATTTTGTCGGCAACGACGGCGAATAGTGCCAGTAAAAAGAGCCCTCCACAGAAGCAGCGGGCCAATGTTCCCAAGGTGGGGAATCTTTCAGCGGCCGTGCCGTTCGAGCCACCAGCCCGGAATGCCATTGACCGGCCCGACGATCGTCAGTGAAGGTTCGGGCCGGCGCGCTCCCGTCAAATCGCCCTAACTACTTCTCCGACACACCGGCCTCAGCAAAACTAGCCATCCTCACATGGCACTCCAGCGCCGAGCGGACGATGTTGACGGCGAGGCAGGCGCCGGAGCCTTCGCCGAGCCGCATGCCGAGGTCGAGCAGCGGCGGCAGGCCGAGCGCTTCGAGCAGGCGGCGGTGGCCGGATTCGGCCGAGACATGGGCGGCGATGGTGTGGGCGAGGCCGCTCGGGTGCAGCCTTGCCAAGGGCGCCGCTGCGGCCGTGCAGACGAAGCCGTCGAGCAGCACCGGGACATTGTTGCGACGCGCAGAAAGCGTGGCGCCGAAGATGGCGGCAAGTTCGCGGCCGCCAAGGGCGGCGGCGATCTTCAGCGGGTCGGACAGCGCGTCGGCATGGCGCTTGAGGCCGGCTTCGATGGCCGTGACCTTGCGCTTCAGCCCGGCGTCGTCAACGCCGGTGCCGCGCCCGGTCCATTTTTCCGCACCGCCGCCGAACAAGGCAGTCGAGATGGCGGCTGCCGGCGTGGTGTTGCCGATGCCCATCTCGCCGAAGCAGACGAGGTCGAGGTCTTTCGTCACCGCGTCATAACCGGCGGAGACGGCGGCAAGAAACGCCTTTTCGTCCATTGCCGGCACTGCAGCGAAGTCGCCGGTCGGGTGGTCGAGATCAAGCGGGATGACGTCGAGTTCGGCGCCGGCGATGCGGGCAAGCTGGTTGATGGCGGCACCGCCGCCGGCGAAATTCGCCACCATCTGCACGGTCACTTCCGAGGGGAAGGCCGACACGCCTTGCGCGGTGACACCGTGATTGCCGGCGAAGACGAAGACTTTGACGCGGTCGAGCTTAGGCATGTCGCGGCCCTGCCAACGCGCCAGCCAGGCGGCGATGGTCTCCAGCCGGCCAAGGCTGCCTTGCGGCTTGGTCAGCGTGTCCTGGCGGCGGGCAACGGCACTGGCAGCCGCGTCGCTGCCGGTGGGCAAATCGAGGCAGGCGGCGCGCAAGTCATCAAGCGATTTGAAGGGCATGGGACAGGATCTCCGAAAGCGATTCAGGTGAGGGAAACGGAAGCGACGAGCAGGACAGTGATCTCGGCCAGTTGCTGCAGGGCGCCGATCGTGTCGCCGGTCTGGCCGCCAATCTGGTTGAGGCAGAGCGCGCGCAGGGCGCTGAACAGAAGCACCAGCAGGACCAGCGCGGCAAACGCACCTCCCAGCCCCAGCGCCAGCAGTGCTGCGGCGCCGAGCACTGCGCCGAGAACAGCGGTTTGCGCCGACACGGTGCCAGCGCCTGCGGACAGACCGTCGCTGCGCGCCGGCGGCGACAGGTGCATGAAGGCGCCGAGCAGGCCGCGCGAAGCGGCATGGGCGGCGATCAGGGCGAAGAGAACGCTTGTCGGATTGGCGAGTTGCGACAGCGCGCTCCAGCGGATGAGCAGCGACAGGCCAAGCGCCGAAGCGCCATAGGCGCCGATTCGGCTGTCGCGCATGATCTCCAGTTTTTTATCGCGCGTCTTGCCGCCGCCAAAGCCGTCGGCGACATCCGACAGCCCGTCCTCATGCAGGCAGCCGGTGGCGAGCAGCGTTGCGGCAAGGACAAGGGCGGCCGCCGGACCGGCGGCAAGACCGAGCTTTACACCGATGGCGTAGACGACGGCGCCAACCACGGCCACAGCGAGGCCGGCGATGGGTGCAGCCCAGATCGCATCGGCCAGGCTGCGGCCGCGAAAGTCGAAGACCGGCAGCGGCAACCGGGTGAAGAAGACGAGGCAGAGCGCGATGTCGTCAAGCGCCTGCCGGGGCGAGGGAACGGCGGTCATGCGCCCCTCGCAATGGCATGGAAGAAGGTGCCGCTGACATGGCCGCGCCGGTAGCCGGAGGCGCCAAGCGGATTGCCCTGGCCGTCGGCGAGATCGGCCAGCGGCTCGTCATTGCCGGTCGCAATCATCTGCGCATAATGGAATTCGTGGCCGCGGATCAGCGCGCCCTGCGTGCCCAGCGGACACGCGGCGCGCAGCCGCGCTTCGCGGTAGCCGAGGTTCATCTTGCGCTTGGCGAAGCTGGTGGAATGGCCGAGCAGGCCGAGCATGGCGTGCGTCTCGCCCGACGCATCCTCCAGCGCTTTGCCCAGCACCATGAAGCCGCCGCACTCACCATGGACGGGTTTTGCGCCGGCGAAACGCGCCATGCCGGCGTGGAAATTCGTTGCCGCAGCAAGGCGGCCGGCGTGAAGCTCGGGATAGCCGCCGGGCAGCCAGCAGACATCGCAATCCTGTGCCGGTGCTTCGTCGGCGAGTGGCGAGAACGGCACGATCTCCGCACCGGCCTTGCGCCAATAGGCTGCGACATGCGGATAGAGGAAGGTGAAGGCTGCGTCTTCCGCCAGCGCGATGCGCTGGCCGGGCGGCTGCAAGGCATTCTCGAAACTGCCCGGCGCCGGCGAAAGCGGCGCTGCAAGCGCCATGATGGCGTCGAGGTCGAGGGATTTCTCGACCATATCTGCCAAGCGGTCGAGATGCGCCATCAAGTCGGCATATTCGCCGGCCTGAACGAGGCCGAGATGGCGCTCCGGCAGGTTGAGCGAGGGATCGCGCAGGATAGCGCCAACAACCGGCAGGCCGAGCGCTTCGATAGCCTCGCTGCACAGCTTGCGGTGGCGCTCGCTGCCGAGACGGTTGAGCACGACGCCGGCCATGCGCACGTCTGGGTCATAAGTGGCAAAACCCTTGGCGACGGCGGCCGCCGTGGTCGATTGGCCAGAGACATCGAGCACCAAAAGCACCGGCAGGTGGTAGAGCCGTGCCAGATCGGCGGCCGAGCCGGTGCGGCCTTGTCCGGCAGGGATGCCGTCGAACAGGCCCATGGCGCTTTCGAGGAAGATGAAGTCGGCATCCTCGGTGGCGTTGCCGGCCAGCGCATTGAGCAGGTCGGGCGACATCGCCCAGCTGTCGAGATTGACGCCGGACAGGCCGGTCGCCGCCGTGTGAAAGCCGGGATCGATATAGTCGGGACCGGATTTGGCACCGCGCACCTTGATGCCGCGTCGGGCGAGCGCGCGCAAGATGCCGATTGTGACGCTGGTCTTGCCGGAGCCGGAGCGCGGCGCGCCGATGATGATGGCGCGGGTCATGCGTCGCCTGCCAGTGCCGCGCGCATGGCGACAATACCGCCGACGACAATCAATGCCGGTGAGGCGAGCCCGGCCGCTGCCGCGGCCTCGGCGATGGTGGCGAGCGTGGCAACGACGGTGCGCTCCTGCGGCGTCGTCGCCGAAACGATGACCGCCGCCGGCGTCGATGGCGCCAGCCCGCCTTCGAGCAGGGACGCGGCGATGATGGGCAGATTGGCCATGCCCATATAGATGACCACCGGCTGGCCGGTGCGGGCGATCGCTGCCCAGTCGAGATCGTCATCGGTGCCGGCGGCGTGGCCGGTTGCCAGGATCACCGCCTTGTTGATGCCACGCATGGTGGCCGGGATGCCGGTGGCGGCCAACGCGCTGAGGCCAGAGGTCAAGCCGGGCAGGACACGGAACGGGATATCTTCCCGCGCCAGCGCCAGTGCCTCTTCGCCGCCACGGCCGAAAATGTAGGGGTCGCCGCCCTTCAGCCGGACCACGCGGCGGCCGTCGCGCGCCAGCCGAACCAGCAAAGCGGTGATGTCATCCTGCTTCATCGATGGCTTGCCGCCGCGTTTTCCCGCAAAGAACAGCTCGGCCTTGTCCGCGACGGCGACAACATCGGGGGAGACGAGCGCGTCGTAGACCAGCGCATCGGCATCGGCCAAAGCCGCCAGCACTTCCAGCGTCAGGCAGCCTGGATCGCCAGGGCCGGCGCCGGCCAGCCAGACTTGGCCCGGCTCAAGCGCGTGCGGCTTGAAGTTCAGCCGCGCAAGCGCCTGTTCGAGCGTGGCATTTTCGCTTTTGGTCTTGCCGCTCACAATCCGTCCCGTCCGCGAAAACGCCGCTGGTAATGGGCGTCGTACAATGAACTCTCGCCAAAGCCTTCCGCCGCCAGCGAAGAGCCGACGAAGATGATCGCCGTGCGCTCCATCGGATCGGCGGCGAGCAGCGCCTCGATCGTGGCCAGCGTGCCGGTCAGCACGCGCTCGTCCGGCCACGAGGCGCGAAAGACGATCGCCACCGGGCAATCGCCGCCATAGTGCGGCGTCAATTCGGCGACGACGCGGTCGATGGCGTGGATGGCGAGATGAATGGCCAGCGTAGCGCCGGTGCGGCCGAAGCCGGCCAGCGTTTCGCCCGGCGGCATCTTCGAGGCACGGCCGGAGACACGGGTCAGCACCAGGCTTTGCGCCACCTCAGGAATGGTCAGTTCGCGGCGAAGGGCTGCGGCAGCGGCGGCGAAGGAGGGAACGCCCGGTGTCAGCGTGTAAGGGATACCGTGCTTTTCCAGCCGGCGGATTTGCTCGGCCACCGCGCTCCACACCGAGAGATCGCCGGAATGCAGGCGGGCGACGTCATAGCCTGCCTGGTGGGCAGCCACATACTCAGCCTCGATCTCGTCGAGCGACATCGGCGCGGTGTCGATCAGTTTCGTGCCCGGCGCGCAGTGCTGCAGCAATTCAGGCGCCACGATCGAGCCGGCATGCAGGCAGACCGGGCAGCTTGCGAGCAGCTTCGCGCCGCGCAGCGTGATGAGGTCGGCGGCACCGGGACCGGCGCCGATGAAATGGACGGTCATGGCGCATCTCCGCTGATGGCGATGGCGCAGGTGACCGAGCCGAGCACGGTGCGGGGACCGAGCAATCTTGCACCGGCGCCGGCGACGGCAAGGGCGGATGCTTCGGAGACGGATGGCGTGCCGGCGAGTTCTTGCGAGAGATCGGATTTGGTGAGCGCCCTCGACGAGACGGCCTGAAGTGCTGCGTTATCGACGATAATGATCGGAAGATTCAGCGCGCGGCCGGCGGCAGCGATCGCTTCCTCATCCTTCTTGAGCGGGGCGGTCGCCAGTGCCGACAGCGCCGTCATTGCCAGCCCATGCGCTTCGAGGGCAGTTTCGATCGCTGCCAGCACCTCTTCGACGCTCACGCCCTTCCGGCTGCCGATGCCCGCGACCATCATGGCTTCACCCAGCTCCATTGGGTCACCGGCATGGCCGGCCGCCATGCCTGCATCGAGCCGACAGGCGCGGCGCGGGAGATGGCGATGCGGGTGAGGTCACCGCCGCGCTTGGTATGCTGGGCGAGGAGCAGAGTTTCCATCTCCAGAGTGACAGCATTTGCGACCAGACGACCGCCGGAACGCAGCTCCTTGATGGCTGCGTTCAAAACACCTGAAACACTGCCGCCGCCACCGATGAAGATCGCGTCCGGCGTGGCCAGCCCGGCCAGCGCCTTGGGTGCTTTGCCTTCGACCACGACAAGGCCGGGAACGCCGCAATGCGCGGCGTTGCGGGCGATGCGGGCGGCACGATCGCTGTTAGCCTCGATGGCGACGGCACGCATCGAGGGGTGAGCGAGCATCCATTCGATGCCGATGGAGCCGGAACCGGCGCCGATATCCCACAGCAATTCGCCACGCCTTGGCGCCAGCGCCGCAAGCGTGATGGCGCGGATATCGTGCTTGGTGATCTGGCCGTCATGGTCGAACAGATGATCGGCGCGGCCGGATGTTAGCGGCAGGATGCGGGCTTCCGGTGTCGATTCAAGTTCGAGCGCCAGCACGTTGAGCGGATTGATATCTCCGAGATCGAAGGCATCCGCGCGCGCCGAGCGCTGTCTCTCGTTCGGCCCGCCCAGTGCTTCCAGGATCGTCAGCCGCGAAGCGCCGAAATCGAGCTCGACGAGCAGGCGCGCGATTGCCGCCGGGGTATCGCCGTCCGATGTCAGTGCCAGGACGCGCGCCTTCGGCTGCAGCAACGGCCGGATCAGGTCGAGCGGCCTTCCATGCAGCGACACGGTCTCGATATCCTGCAGCGCCCAGCCAAGCTTCGCGGCGGCCAGCGAAATGGCCGAGGGTGCAGGGATGACATGCATCTCCTGTGGCTCGACCCTGCGGGCAAGAGTAGAGCCGACACCATGGAAGAACGGGTCGCCGGAGGCGAGCACGCAGACGCGCCGGCCGGCCAGCACCAGCACGTCGGCCATGCCGGCATCGAAGGGGACCGGCCAGGCGCGCGCTTCGCCTTTTGCCAGGGACGCGACCAGCGCCAGATGCCGCTTGCCGCCGAAGACGATTTCCGCTTCGGCGATCAGCCGCTTGGCCTCGTCGCCGAGACCCGCTAAACCGTCCTCGCCGATGCCGACGATTGTAAGCCATTTCGGTCTGGCGCCGCGCGCACTCTCAGCAGGCATGATGACCCACCGCATTTTGATCCTCGGCGGCACCAACGAAGCTCGGCTCCTGGCGGGAAAGCTGGCTGCGCGCGCCGATCTGTCCGTTACTCTGTCGCTGGCCGGCCGCACCGAAAGCCCGGTCGCGCAAGGCGTGCCGGTGCGGGTCGGCGGCTTTGGCGGCGCAGAGGGGCTGGCCGTCTACCTCAGGGAGGCGCGCATCGATCTGCTGATCGACGCCACGCATCCTTATGCCGCACGAATCTCCGCCAATGCTGCGCACGCCGCGCAAATGACCGGCGTGCCGATCCTGGCGCTGCGTCGCCCGGGTTGGGAGCCACGCGAAGGCGACCGCTGGACGCTGGTGGATACGGTGGGCGATGCTGCGCTGGCCCTGGGAGTTGCGCCGCGCCGCGTCTTTCTGGCGCTCGGCCGGCAGGAGGTCGCGGCCTTCGAGGCCGCGCCGCAGCACCATTATCTCATCCGCAGCGTCGACCCGGTCGAGCCGAAACTGGCGGTGCCGGATGCGGCTTACCTGCTGGCGCGCGGACCCTTTCGCGAGGCGGATGAACGCGCGCTGCTCGTGGAGCACCGCATTGATGGCGTTGTCTCCAAGAACAGCGGCGGCGAGGCGACTTACGGCAAGATCGCGGCGGCGCGGGCGCTCGGCATCGAGGTGGTCATGGTGCGCAGGCCCGCCCTGCCGGACGTGCCCTCCGCCAAAACCGTCGATGAGCTTGCCGCGCTGGTTGGTCATTTGCTCGACCCTGTCGCGGTGCGCGGCGTATAGACCAGCGCCGGCTTGTCGCCGCGCTTGATGATCCTTGTTTCCGGCGAGCCGATGATGATGCAAGTCGCCATGTCGGCCTTTTCGGCGTCGACATCGGCCAGCAGAAACAGCTCGATGCGCTCGTCCGGGCGGCCGGCGGCGCGGCCGAAAATCACCGGCGTGGTGCCGGGCAGGATGGCGGTCAGGCATTCGAAGGCGCGGCCGAGCTGCCAGGGGCGCGCCTTGCTGATCGGATTGTAGAGCGCAATGACGAAGCCGGCGCCGGCCGCCGCCAAAAGACGCAGTTCGATCAGATCCCATGGCTTCAGATTGTCGGACAACGAGATGGCGCAGAAATCATGACCGAGCGGCGCGCCGATGCGGGCGGCGACGGCCAGCATGGCGGTGACGCCGGGCACGACGGCGACATCGACGGTGCGCCATTCAGCGGGACCGGCCTCGATCGCCTCGCAGACGGCCGCCGCCATGGCAAACACGCCGGGATCGCCGCCGGAGACGACGGCGACATCATGGCCCTCGGCGGCCTTGACCAGCGCGTCCTTGGAGCGGGCGAGCTCCTCGCGATTGTCGGAGGCGACGCGAGTCTGGTCAGGGCGCAAGTCCAGCCGGTCGAGATAGGGCTTGTAGCCATAGAAGAATTTTGCCTCGGCCACGGCGCGGCTGGCTTCCGGCGTGACCTGATCAGCATTGCCGGGTCCGAGGCCAATAACGGTGAGACGGCCGCTCATGGCTTGGCACCCATTCCCATAGCACCAGGCCGGCCAGACCAGCCGGCGACCAGCACGATGGCGAAGTAGGGCGCCTTGTCGTCCGGCTTGTCGGCGAGCCGCATCGAAACGCTGCCGGCCATGGTGCCGCGCTCGACGTAGACGGCGCGGGTGAGCTTGCCGGTCGCCTCCAGCGCCCGCCGGATCTTGGGCAGGTTGCGGCCAACCTTCATGATGACCGCGGCGTCCGTGTCGGCCAGCCGGCGGGTCAACTCGAACTCGCTCATCGTGCCCGGCAAAACCGTCAGCACATCGTCGCCCTGGACGATCGGCACGCCGGTCTGTGACCAGCAGCCGGACATGGCGGTGACGCCGGGGATGACTTCGGTCGGGAAGCGGTGGGCAAGCCGCACATGCAGGTGCATGTAGGAGCCGTAGAACAGCGGATCGCCTTCGGAGAGCACGGCGACCATGCGGCCGGCCTCGAGGTGTTCGGCAACCTTCTCGGCCGACTGCTCGTAGAAATCGGTGATCTGCGAGCGGTAGTCGTCGTGATCCTTGTCGATCTCGGTGGTGACGGGATAGAGCAGCGGCAATTCCAGCATGTCCGACCGGAAGCGCGCCTCGACGATGGCGCGGGCATTGCTGTTGTTGCCGCGCTTGGCGAAATAGGCGACGACATCGGCTTCGGAAAGCACGCGCGCGGCCTTCAGCGTCAGCAGTTCGGGGTCGCCGGGACCGGTGCCGACGCCGATGAGACGACCTTTGACAAGCGCGTTCACAGGCCTGGCCTCGCCAGGGAATTGAGCGCGGCGGCGGTCATGGCGCTGCCGCCAAGCCGGCCGCGCACGATGGCATAGGGCACGCCATAGGAATTCTCGGCCAGCGCATCCTTGGATTCGGCGGCACCGACGAAGCCCACCGGCATGCCGATGATCGCCGCCGGCTTCGGCGCGCCATCGCGCAGCTTTTCCAGGAGATAGAACAGCGCCGTCGGCGCGTTGCCGATGGCCACGACGGAACCGGCCATGCGCTCGCCCCACAGGTCGATCGCCGCGGCCGAGCGGGTGTTGCCGATGTCTTTGGCAATGTCGTGCGTGCGCGGGTCGCGCAAAGTGCAGATCACCTCATTGCCGGCCGGCAGCCGGGCGCGGGTGACGCCATGCGAGACCATTTCGGCGTCGCAGAAGATCGGCGCGCCGGCGGCGAGCGCCTTGCGTGCGGCAGCGACGAAGTCAGGCGAGAATACGAAATGGCTTGATGCTTCGACCTGGCCGCAAGCGTGGATCATGCGGATGGCGACATCGGCTTCCGCTTCGGAAAAGCGCGACAGGTCGGCCTCGGCGCGGATGATGGCGAACGAGCGCTCGTAGATCGCGTTGCCGTCATGGATGTAGTCGTAGGCGGCCATGCTTATTCCTGTCGGTAGGTCTTGGCGATTGCCGCCGGCCCCAGCCTTGCCAGGCAGGCGGCGGTGGTTTCGCCTTGATATCGTGCGCTGCGGATCGCCGCTGCGACGCAGCCGATGCCGCGCGCGGCGTCATAGCCCGGCCTGTAGCCCGCAGGAAGGCCCTTTGCCGTCGCGTTCACGACAAGTCCGGCTCCGTTTTCGCCGCCGACCAATGTTAGCGCCGCCGGGCCTGGATGCGCACAGCCCTTGGCGCAACCGGAAATGTGCAAGGTGAAGTCGAGGATGTCGGGGTTTTCGGCGGCGATGGTCTCGGCGATGTCGCGCGTGGCGATGCGGCCGGAGGCGCAGGCAGGGGTGCCGGGGCAGGCGGCGATGCGGGTGCGCGGGTCGGTGGCGGAGGTGACGAAGCCGAGCGCGGTTGCGGTGATTTGGAGGGGGTGGTTGGCGGCTGGGGGTTGGCCGAGGAAGAGCAAGGCGCGGCCGGGGGCCAGGCGGATTTCGGTGGCGCCTAGGGTGATTGCGCTTTGGGTGAGGGCGATGAGCTTGTCGGCTGGAATGCTGCCGTAGGGGAGGGCTATGCCGAGAGCGTGGCCGGTGTTTGATAGGGGGAAAGGACCGATAGGCCGGCGATCCGGCACACCCCCCTCTGTCCTGCCGGACATCTCTCCCGCAAGGGGTGAGACTGCGCTGTCACTATTGCTTTCGCCAATCGCAGATGTCGCACCTGGCGCCGAGGTTGCAAAACGAGGGCCGACGCTGGAACTGCCGATCTCCCCCCTTGCGGGAGAGATGGCCGGCAGGCCAGAGGGGGGTGGGACGGAGTGCCAACCTCTGAGAGAGGCCAATTGCCTCTCCGACAAATCCCTTGCATGCGCCTCGCGGCCTTTTTCCGCGACCATCCTGAGCGCAGCCACCGCGATATCCCTCGCGGCATCGGCGTCGGCCGTCACGACCGGCTTCGTGCTTCGACCGTCGTCGCCAATCGACACAGCCCACACGACGCCATCGCCGGCCCGAACCGCCTTCAGCCTGACATCGGCCGTCACCCCATCCATCGTCAGCTGCCCGCCACCATCGACAACCACCGAAACCTTCGGCCCAAGCCGTTGCGTCAGCCTGGCATCCTCAACCGCCATCCTGATCCGCTCAGCCAGCGCCCGTGGATCGGTAACCTCCTGCGGATCGATGCCCGCCAGCGGCCCGGTCTCGACCGGCACGCCGGTGCGCACCACAATGCCCAGCGCGTCCACCTCCGCCGCCAGCAGGGCTGCACTTGCCGCCGTTAGCCCGCGTATCTGCAGACTGCCGCGCGCGGTCACTTCCATGATGCCATTGCCGCGCTTCAAGGCGGATTCCGCGAGTCCGATCAGAAGCTTCGGCGGCAATCCTCCAGCAACCGGATTGAGCCGCACCAGCAGGCCGTCGCCAGTCTGCATCGGCGCTGACAGGGCCGGGCAGGCGCCGCGCCTTGAAAAGGCGTTCATGCCGCGACCCCGAGCGCCTCGGCCTCGGCAATCAGCGCGGCGAGATCGTCGTAGATCGAGTTGCGCAAGGGATGCCAGAGGCCGCGCCGGCGCGCGGACAGGAAGCGTTCGGCGATCACTTTGGCGGCGGCGGGGTTTTCGCGCAGGATGAAGGCGCGCACGTCGGGATCGCCGACATAAGCGTCATACACGGCCTCGATCAGCGCGCCCGAAATGGCGTGCGTGGTTTCGGCAAAGCCGATGAGGCGGTCGACCGTTTCGGCGAATTCGGAAGCGCCGCGCGGGCCGTGGCGCATCTGGCCCGATATAAACCGCGCGTTGACAGCACGTGCTCGCACCACCCGCGATACGGCTTCGCTCACCGAACGCGGTTTAGGTTTCTGCGGATCCGTCGTGTCGAGCACGATCACGTCGGCATTCCTGCCCAGCGCGGCAAGGGCCGCCGAAAAGCCGCCGATGAAGGCGACATCAGCGGATCCTTCGAGAATGTCGCGGCCGGGGTCGTCGCCGGTGTGGACGAGAAGATCGGCCTCGGCGATGCGGGTTTCGAAAGCGCCGGGGGAGGCGATGCCGTCGCCCTCCGCGCCGCCATAGGCATGCGATGTGGCATTGAGATAGGCGCGGCCGATCGCTTCGCGCACGCCCCAATCACCACTCGACAACAGGTCCTCGATGCCGGCGCCATAGGTGCCGGGCGAGGTGCCGAAGATGCGCGGGCTGATCTTGCCGTCGGCGCGGGTTTTGGCGGCGAGCGGATTTTCCGAATCGTCCTCGTCGCGCGCGGCAACGGCGTTGGCGGCGGCATCGATTAGCGCGATCTGGGTCGGGAACATGTCGCGGAACAGGCCTGATATGCGCCAGGTGACATCGACGCGCGGGCGGCCGAGCGTGGCCGGCGGCAGCACCTCGATGCCGATGATGCGGCCGGTGGCAGAATCCCATTGCGGCCGGCAGCCCATCAGCGCCAGTCCTTGCGCGATCTCTTCACCGCCGGTGCGCAGCGAGGCCGAGCCCCAGAGATCGATGACCAGCGAGCGCGGCCAGTCGCCATGCGATTGCATATAGCCGCGCACGACCTCTTCCGCTGCAGCCTTGCCGAGATCGTAGGCGGTCGGCGTCGGCATGGTGCGCGGGTCGGAGGTGAAGAGGTTGCGGCCGGTGGGCAGCACATCGGAGCGGCCCCGCGCCGGCGCACCGGCCGGACCGGCCTTGACGTGGCGGCCGTCGAGCGCTGCGAGTAGCGCTGTCTTTTCGGCAGCAGCGCTTTGCAGCCGCATGGCATCAGCTTCGCCCTCCGGTGCGCGGCCATAGATGTGCAGCCCGTCCTTGATGGCGAAATCCTTGAGGTCGCAAAGCCAGGCATCGATGCGGCGCAGCGCCTCGTCCGGCGCATCGGTTGTGGCGACACCGGCTTCGGAGGCAAGGCCGGACTTTTGCGCCGTGTCGACGATCAGTTTTGCCAGCCGGTCGCGGCGGCGGCGGTCGAGACCGTCGGCCTGGGCGTATTCGTCGACCAGCCGCTCAAGTTTGTGCTGTTCCTCGTCAAGGCCGGCGCCGGCCAGCGGCGGCGGCAGATGGCCAAGCGTAACGGCGGCGATGCGCCGCTTGGCTTGTGCGGCTTCACCCGGGTTGGAGACGATGAAGGGGTAGATGACGGGCAATCCACCGGTGACGATCTCGGGAAAGCAGGCTTGCGAGAGTGCGACTGTCTTGCCGGGTAGCCATTCCAGCGTGCCATGGGCGCCGACATGGATCAGCGCATGGATGCCGAGGGATTTGCGCAGCCACAGGCCGAAAGCGATCAGGTCGTGGCGCGGGGGGAGCGTCGGGTCGTGGTAATCGGCGCGGCGGTCGGCGGAGCGGCCACGGTCGGGGGCCAGCGCCACAGTGATGTTGCCGAAGGTGGCGGCGCGGAAGGGGAAGCCGCTCTTACCCTCCCCCTTGTGGGGAGGGTGGCCCGCAGGGCCGGGCGGGGGTGGTGCGCCGCTACCCCCACCCCGTTTCGCGCCATCCGCTTCGCGAATGTCGCGAACCGACCCTCCCCACAAGGGGGAGGGTGAAGGAACGCCCCATGCGGCCTCCACGGTAGCGATGGCCTCAGCAGGCAAATCCCTGGAGAAGTCTAGATACTCCTCCAATCCCAACCCATCATCACTCCGCTCCAGCAAATCCAGCAGCGCGCGCGGTGTTTGCGGAATCCCTTCAACCGCATAGCCCTGCGCCTTCAGGTCATGCAGCATCACCAGCACACTGGACGGGACGTCGAGGCCAACCGCATAGCCGGTGCGGCCGGGGGCGCTTGGATAGTCGGGAATCAATATCGCCAGCTTGCGCGCCGCGCGAGTCGTCTCCTGCAGGCGAATAAACGCCGCTACCCTATCTGCCACCTGCGCCACGCGGTCCGGTTCCGGGCGGTTGGCGAAGGCGCGGTGGCCGAGTGCGGGATCGGTCTCGCTTTCGCCCTTGAAGGAAATCGCGCCGGCGAGGATGCGGCCGTCGAGTTCGGGCAGCACGACATGCATGGCGAGGTCGGCCGGCGCCAGGCCGCGCTGGTTCTTGTCCCAGACGTCGCGGCGGGTGGTGGCGACGATGACCTGGAAGACCGGCACACCGGCGCGGTCGAACAGGGTTTCGACGCCGGGTTCGGCGCCGGAGGCGAAAGCGGTGGCGGTGACGATGGCGGCGGGGTTGAGCGCGGCCAGCGCGGTTTCGACGAAGGCGAGGGAGGTGGCGTCTTTCAGGCTGGAGACGAAGATCGGGACCGGCGCGATGCAGCGCTGGCGAAGTGCTTCGACGAGTGCGTCGATAGGCGCCACGTCTGCGGCGAGCAGCATCGAACGGTAGAAGAGGATGGGCACGACCTTTCCCTCCCCCTCGAGGGGAGGGTGGCCCGAAGGGCCGGGTGGGGTCGGTACGACTGGGTTTGACGCTTTATCTTGCGGCGCCTCATAGCGTCGGCGCACTTCACCGGCGACCCCACCCCCGGCCTGCGGCCGGACCCTCCCCTCGAGGGGGAGGGGGATGACGCCGCGGCCTGGCTCGTAGTAGCCGGCTTTCGGCACCGCCACCGGCACAGCTGCCGCGACATCCGACCCAGCCAGCCCCGCCAGCCGCTGCATCAGCGCTGTCATATTCTCTGGGCCGCCCTCGCGGAAATAACCAAGCAAGGCGTCCAATTCCGCGCGCGGCAGTGTCGAGGCTTCGATCAGCCCGAGATCCTCGTCGTGGCTTTCGCCCGGCAGTAGCGCGAGCTTTATGCCTCGCTCACGAGCAGTCGCGGCGAGCTGGTCGCAGCCATAGCGCCACCAGTCGTAGCCGCCGAGAATGCGCACCAAGATGATCTTGGCGTGGCGGGCGACGCTGTCGACCCAGAGGTCGACTGACATCGGATGGCGCAGGTCGCGAAGTGCCGCAAGCCGCATCGAGGGCAGGCGGGCGGCATCGGCCTTCCATGCGGCCGCCAGTCCGGCAAGGTCGCTGTCGGTGAAGGACAGGGCCACGATATCCGCCGGCGTCTGCCTGAGATCAACTGGCTCGGCGAGATCGTCGAGCGAGGCGGAGGTCGTGGTGAGTATATGCATTGCGGCTCGTGGTCCGGGTCAGCCGGCGAGTATACGCTCGATCGCCGGACGGTTCAGCCCCTTGAGGCCGATGACGACGAGACGCGAGCGGCGGTCGTCCTCGGCGGTCCAGGCGCGGTCATAGTAATGGTTGACGCGCGGGCCGACGGCCTGCAGCAGAAGCCGCATCGGCTTGCCGCCGACATCGACGAAGCCTTTCACGCGCAGCACATTCTCTTCTTCGGCAACGGTAGCGACGCGCTTTGCCAGTTCATCCGGATTGGCGATCGAGGGGATATCGACGATGAAGGTGTCGAAGTCGTCATGCTCGTGGTCGAAGGCGCCGTCATGGTGCGACTTGCGGTTCTCGATGTCGTCCTCGACGGCGAGGCCGAGTCCGAGCAGGACAGAGGGATCGACCTTGCCGTGCGCCGTCGCCACGATCTTCACGGCGCGGGCCGAATGTTCGTTGATAATGGCGTTGGCGCGGGCCGAACCGGCTGAATCCATCAAATCGCTCTTCGACAGGATGACCAGGTCGGCGCAGGCGATCTGGTCCTCGAACACCTCCTCGACCGGGTCGTCATGGTCGAGCGTCTCGTCCTGGACACGCTGCGCCTGCAAGGCGTCCATGTCGTTGGCGACGCGTCCCTCAGCCAGCGCCGGACCGTCGACCACGGCGATGACGCCATCAACCGTGACACGACTTTTCACGCTCGGCCACTGGAACGCCTGGACCAGCGGCTTGGGCAGAGCGAGGCCGGATGTTTCGATCAGGATATGGTCGACTTTCGGCGTCAGCGCCAGGATCTGGTCAAGCGCCGGCACGAAATCGTCGGCAACGGTGCAGCAGATGCAGCCATTGGCCAGTTCGACGATGTTTTCCTCGGGACAGGTGTCGATGCCACAACCTTTCAGGATTTCGCCGTCAATGCCGATGTCGCCGAACTCGTTGACGATGATGGCAATGCGCTTGCCGCCGGCGTTTTCCAGGAGATGGCGGACCAGCGTCGTCTTGCCGGCGCCGAGGAAGCCGGTAACGACGGTGCAGGGAACACGGGAAACGGAAGCGGTCATATCAAGTCCTTCAGCATGTCGAGGGGCGGGATGCGGGCAACAAGGCCCCGCTTGAGGGAATCGGGCCGGCCGCGCCAGGGGATGAGGCCGTCGGTCGAGGTGGCGAAGAGCTTTGCCCCGGTGACGAGATCGGCGCCGCTGGTCGCGGTCAGGTCGCCGAAGACATAGCTCCAGCAGCCGTCGCGCAGGATGGCGGCGCTGAGGCGGCGCTTGCAGTTGCCGAGGCATTCGACCGTGCGGACACGGACGTTGTCATCGGCTGCGGCGCGGCGCGTGTCGTCGGCCAGCAGTTCGCCGGCGCGAGGATGCGCGTCGGAGCCGGTCTCATTGCGGCAGGAGGCGCAGACGATGACGGTCACGCCGGCCAAGGCATCGCCATCGGCGGACGAAACATCCGCTGTGCCAGCCGAAAAACTGCTGTTCTGGTCCAAAAACCGGGCTCCTTGCCCGGAAACCCGCCAGGCGATCGGATACTTCTGTCGCAGACGGCAGGTCTCCTGGCTCGCGGGTCATCGCCTTGGTAGCCGCCTTCCCGGTGTTACCCAGTGGCATTCGGCCTTGGCTCTTCGCTTACAGTTGCGGGGACAGCCGCGGATTTGAGATCGAAATCCCGCACCGCATTCCCTCTTAGCCCCTGCCGTTGCGGGCAAGGGACCGTCTGCAGCGGATTTAGGCTTTTGCGGGCGGCGGTGTCAACGCACGGCTACGACATGGCGATGTCGGCCAAAGGCTGCGCCAAATCGCCGGCGGGCGTCACTTCCATGCGCTCGAGGCCAAGCCAGCCCTGCATCTGCTTCAATTCCTCGAAGAGTTGTGCGGCGGTCTCAGGTGGCGCTTTGGGTTCGGCATAAGCCGCGTGGACGCGCAGCACGCTGGCGGGACGGTCGGCTTTGAGGTCGACGCGCCCCACGATCCGGTCTCCGAGCAGGAAGGGCAGGACGTAATAGCCGTATTGCCGCTTTTCGGCGGGGGTGTAGATCTCGATGCGGTAGTGGAAATCGAACAGCCGCTCGCTGCGCGACCGCTCGAAGACGACGGGGTCGAACGGCGCCAGCAGGGCGCGCGCCTCGATCTTTCGCGGCAAGCGGGCGTCCTTGTGGAGGTAAGCCGGCTTGTCCCAGCCTTCGACGCGCACCGGCAGCAGTTCGCCCAACTCCACCAGTTCCTCTAGCTGTCCCTTCATGTCGGCCGGCGACAGGCGGAAATAGTCGCGCAAATCGCCAGATGTCGCGATGCCGTGGGCGCGGGCGGAAATGCGCAGCAATTCGCGATGCGCGTCCTCGGCGGCCGGCACCGGCAGATCGAGGATCGCCTGCGGCAGCACGCGCTCGGGCAGGTCGTAGAAGCGCTCGAAGCCGCGGCGGTGCGCCGTGGTGATGCGGCCGGCCCAGAACAGCCACTCGAAGGCATGCTTGGCATGGCTCCAGCCCCACCAGCCGCCCGAACCCTTCTGGCCTTCCAGTGCCGAAGCGGCGATCGGGCCGCGATCCGCCACCGCGCGGTAGATCTCTTCGATATAGGCGGCATGCTCACGGCCCCATTTGGCGAGGCCCAGATACATTTCGTCGCCCCTCTCGGCGCGCTGCATGCGCCAGCGCATCAGCGGCCAGGTCTCGACCGGCAGGAACGAGGCCTCATGCGCCCAATATTCGAACACCGTGCGTTTGCGGGTGACGGCGGCATTGTCGAGCAGGGCCAGCGGGTAGGGGCCAAGGCGCGAATAGAGCGGCATATAGTGGGCGCGCACCACGGCGCTGACGGAATCGATCTGCAGCAGGCCGGTGCGCGAGAGCACGCGGGCGAGGTGGCGGCGGTCGGGTGTGCCGCCCGGTCGGGGATCGGTAAAACCCTGCGCGGCGAGCGCAATCCGCCTGGCCGTCGCAAGTGAGATTTTGTTCTTCGTCAAAGTGTCTTGCCTCGATCCATTTGCCCGATTTTTAACCGGTGATTCCGACCATGCTAGCAGGCAAATGGCGGGAGATATGTCAGGAGACAAAAGTGGAGTAAAAAATGAAGGAAATCAAACAGGAGGGGATCGGACCAGTTTTTCCCGACCTGCCGTCCAGCACTGCGTTTTGAACAAGGTTTGACTTGCTTCGCTCAAAGCCCTGCGCTAACCCTCGCCGCGTTGCAGCATAGGCACCTAAAACGGTTCAGCGGTTAAACTGTCACGCTTCCGCATTAGGGTTGGTTGCTGTAATCAACGTGGATTGGCCGCCAACGGAAAGCCGCAGCATGAACGCACTGCTCAGTTCGTACCTGCCCATCGTCCTCTTCATCGCCGTGGCGGCGGTCGTCGGCCTGGCGCTTATCATAGCGCCGTTCCTGGTGGCCTACCGCAGTCCCGATCCGGAAAAGCTTTCCGCCTATGAGTGCGGCTTCAACTCTTTCGACGATGCCCGCATGAAATTCGACATCCGCTTCTACCTGGTGTCGATCCTGTTCATCATCTTCGACCTGGAAGTGGCCTTCCTGTTCCCGTGGGCGGTGTCGTTCTCGAAGATCGGCATGCTCGGTTTCTGGTCGATGATGGTGTTTTTGGCGGTGCTGACCATCGGCTTTGCCTATGAATGGAAAAAAGGAGCGCTGGAATGGGATTGAACGACAGTTCCGGTACGCTCGTCGCGCCGAAGCCCAAGGGCCTGATCGACCCCAATACCGGACGTCCGGTCGGTTCTGACGATCCGTTCTTCCTGGAGATCAACAATGAACTCGCCGACAAGGGGTTTCTGGTCACCTCGACCGAGGCGTTGATCACCTGGGCGCGCAGCGGCTCGCTGATGTTCATGACCTTCGGTCTGGCCTGCTGCGCCGTCGAGATGATCCACACCTCGATGCCGCGCTATGATTCGGAGCGGTTTGGTGTTGCGCCGCGCGCCTCGCCGCGCCAGTCCGACATCATGATCGTGGCGGGAACGCTGACCAACAAGATGGCCCCGGCGCTGCGCAAGGTCTACGACCAGATGCCGGAGCCGCGCTACGTCATCTCGATGGGCTCCTGCGCCAATGGCGGCGGCTACTACCACTATTCCTATTCGGTGGTGCGCGGCTGCGACCGCATCGTGCCGGTCGACATCTATGTGCCCGGCTGCCCGCCAAGCGCCGAAGCGCTGCTCTACGGCATTCTTCTCTTGCAGAAGAAGATCCGCCGCACCGGCACGATCGAACGGTAAATCCATGGCCGCATCCCTGAGCGAACTGTCGACCTATCTCGGCGAAAAGCTGCCGGGCCGCGTCAAAGACGCGGTGCTGGCCTATGGCGAGCTTGGCATTTCCGTAGAGCCCGGCGACCTGATCGACGTGGCGACCTTCCTGCGCGACGATGCGGGCTGCCAGTTCATCTCGATCATCGATGTCTGCGGCGCCGACTATCCGTCGCGGGCCAAGCGCTTCGACGTCGTCTATCACTTGTTGTCGCCGAAGCAGAATTTGCGCATCCGCATCAAGGTCCAGGCCGACGAAGAGACGCTGGTGCCGTCGCTGACATCAGTTTATCCCGGCGCCGACTGGTATGAGCGCGAGACCTACGATCTCTATGGTGTGCTGTTCTCGGGCCATCCGGACCTGCGCCGCATCCTCACGGATTACGGCTTCGAGGGCCACCCGCTGCGCAAGGATTTCCCGCTGACCGGTTTTGTCGAAGTCCGCTACGACGACGAAGCCAAGCGCGTCATCTACGAGCCGGTGGAGTTGAAGCAGGAATTCCGCAATTTCGATTTTCTCTCCCCGTGGGAAGGCACCGACTACATGCTGCCCGGGGACGAAAAAGCCAAGACGAATTGAGGCGCCAGAATGGCCGAAACCTCCGTCCGCAATTTTAACATCAACTTTGGACCTCAACACCCTGCGGCGCATGGTGTTTTGAGGTTGGTGCTTGAGCTGGACGGCGAAGTGGTCGATCGCGTCGATCCGCATATCGGCTTGTTGCATCGCGGCACCGAAAAGCTGATCGAGCACAAGACCTATCTGCAGGCGGTGCCCTATCTCGACCGGCTCGACTATTGCGCGCCGATGAACCAGGAGCATGCTTTCGCGCTCGCCGCCGAGCGGCTGCTCGGCATCGAGGTGCCGAAGCGCGGGCAGCTGATCCGCGTGCTCTATTGCGAGATCGGCCGCATCATGTCGCACATCCTCAATGTGACGACACAAGCGCTCGATATCGGCGCGCTGACGCCGCCGCTTTGGGGCTTCGTCGAGCGCGAGAAGCTGATGGTCTTTTATGAGCGAGCCTCCGGCTCGCGCATGCACGCGGCCTATTTCCGCCCCGGCGGCGTGCACCAGGATTTGCCGGCGAAGCTGGTCGAGGATATCGGCAAGTGGATCGATCCGTTCCTGAAGTCGCTTGACGATCTCGACAGACTGCTTACCGGCAACCGCATCTTCAAGCAGCGCAATGTCGATATCGGCACTGTGTCGCTGGCCGATGCCTGGGCCTGGGGCTTTTCGGGCGTCATGGTGCGCGGCTCGGGTGCAGCCTGGGACCTGCGCAAGTCGCAGCCCTATGAATGCTATTCCGAGATGGATTTCGACATTCCGATCGGCAAGAATGGCGACTGTTACGACCGTTATCTCGTGCGCATGGAAGAAATGCGCCAGTCGGCGAAGATCATGCGCCAGTGCGTCGACCTCTTGCTCGGCAAGGAAAGCACCGGCCCGGTGTCGAATCTCGACGGCAAGGTGGTGCCGCCCAAGCGCCAGGCGATGAAGCGCTCAATGGAAGCGCTGATCCACCACTTCAAATTGTACACCGAAGGCTATCGCGTGCCGGCCGGCGAGGTCTATGCGGCCGTCGAGGCGCCGAAGGGCGAGTTCGGCGTCTATCTCGTCTCCGACGGCACCAACAAGCCCTACCGCTGCAAGCTGCGCGCCCCCGGTTTCGCGCATCTGCAAGCCATGGATTTCCTCTGCCGCGGCCACATGCTGGCCGACGTTACCGCCGTTCTCGGCTCCCTCGACATCGTGTTTGGTGAGGTCGATCGCTAAATGTCAGTCCGCCGTCTCGCAGAAGCCAGCGTCCAGCCAGCCTCCTTCGCCTTCAACCGGGCGAATGCGGCGGCGGCCAAGCAATGGATCAAGAAATATCCGAAGGGCCGCGAGCAATCGGCGATCATTCCCTTGCTGATGATCGCGCAGGAGCAGGAAGGCTGGGTCACCAAGGCGGCGATCGAGACGATTTCCGACATGCTCGGCATGCCGCGCATCCGCGGGCTCGAGGTCGCGACCTTCTACACGCAATACCAGCTGAGCCCGGTCGGCACTCGTGCCCATATCCAGGTCTGCGGCACCACGCCCTGCATGCTGCGCGGCTCGGAAGCGCTGATGGATGTGTGCCGCTCCAAAATCCACCACGACCAGTTCCACACCAACGACAAGGGCACGCTGTCGTGGGAAGAGGTCGAATGCCTCGGCGCCTGCGTCAACGCGCCGATGGTCATGGTGTTCAAGGACACGTTCGAGGATCTGACGCCGGAACGGCTGGCCGAAATCATCGATCTCTACGATGCGGGCAAGGGTGCCACGGTTCCCACGGGACCGCAGAACGGCCGTACCGGCTCGGAGCCGGCCCCCGGCCTGACGACGCTGAAGAGCGAAAAAGCCATCCTCAAGGCGACGCGCGACAAGGAAGCCAAAGCCGCGACCAAGGCTGCCAAAGCGGCGCCAGCCGCAGTTGCGCCGGCCGCTACGGTTTCGCAGGCGCCGGCCGCAGCGCCGGTTGCGCCGTCCAAGGCCGGCAAGCCAAAGACCGATGCTCCGGAGACCAGTCCGGCTTTGAAGTCGCCATCGCCGGTCAAGGTCGCGCCCGAGGTGGAAAAAGCAGCGAGCGTTGCTGCACCGTTGCATTCGGCTGCCAATGCCAATCTGGCTGCGCCGGAAGTCGAGGAGGTCTCGAAACAGCGTAGCGGCCCCAGGAACAAAGCCGAGCCCGCGGCTGCCTTCAAGGCACCGGAAGTCAAGATTCCAGCAGCCAGGCCGGTAAAACCGTCGCTCGACGACAAGAACCGCCCGGCCGGCATCGACAGGCCGGCTGCGGTCGACGATCTCAAGCTGATCTCGGGTGTCGGCCCGAAGATCGAGACCACGCTGCATTCGCTGGGTATCTTCACCTTCACGCAGGTCGCTTCCTGGAAGAAGGCCGAGCGCGAATGGGTGGACGGCTATCTGTCCTTCCACGGCCGCATCGACCGCGACGACTGGGTCGGCCAAGCCAAGGCGCTCGCCAAGGGCGGCGTCGCCGAATACATCCGCGTCTTCGGCAAGAAGCCGGTCTGAGGATAGAAAAAATGCTTCAGGATAAAGACCGCATCTTCAACAACATCTACGGCCTCTTCGACAAGTCGCTGGCCGGCGCCATGGCGCGCGGGGCCTGGGACAACACGCCCGGCATCATCGCCAAGGGGCGCGAATGGATCGTCAATGAGATGAAGGCGTCGGGCCTGCGCGGCCGCGGCGGCGCCGGCTTCCCGACCGGGCTGAAATGGTCGTTCATGCCCAAGCAGAGCGACGGAAGGCCGAGCTACCTCGTTGTCAACGCCGACGAATCCGAGCCCGGTACCTGCAAGGACCGCGATATACTGCGCAACGATCCGCACACGCTGGTCGAGGGCTCGTTCATCGCCGGCTTCGCCATGGGCGCGGTCGCCGCCTACATCTATGTGCGCGGCGAGTTCGTCAGGGAGCGCGAGGCGTTGCAGCGCGCCATCGACGAGGCCTATGAGGCCAAGCTGATCGGCAAGAACAACACGTCGGGCTATGATTTCGACATCTACATGCACCATGGCGCCGGCGCCTATATCTGCGGCGAAGAAACAGCGCTGCTCGAAAGCCTCGAGGGCAAGAAGGGTCAGCCGCGGCTGAAGCCGCCATTCCCGGCCAATGTTGGCTTGTACGGTTGTCCGACAACCGTGAACAATGTCGAGTCGATCGCGGTGGCGCCGACCATTCTGCGCCGGGGAGCCGCCTGGTTCTCGTCCTTCGGCCGGCCCAACAATGTCGGCACCAAGCTGTTTTGCATCTCGGGCCACGTCAACAACCCGTGCACCGTCGAAGAGGCGATGTCGATCCCGTTCCGCGAGCTGATCGAGACGCATTGCGGCGGCATTCGCGGCGGCTGGGACAATCTGCTTGCGGTCATTCCGGGCGGCGCTTCGGTGCCGCTGGTGCCGGCTGAGCAGATCATCGATGCGCCGATGGATTTCGACGCGCTGCGCGACCTCAAATCCGGCCTCGGCACGGCGGCTGTCATCGTCATGGACAAGTCCACCGATATCGTGAAGGCGATCGCCAGGCTTTCCTATTTCTACAAGCATGAGAGCTGCGGCCAGTGTACGCCGTGCCGCGAAGGCACCGGCTGGATGTGGCGGGTGATGGAGCGGCTGGTGCGCGGCGAGGCGCAGAAGCGCGAGATCGACATGCTGCTCGACGTGACCAAGCAGGTGGAAGGCCATACGATCTGCGCGCTGGGCGATGCGGCGGCATGGCCGATCCAGGGCTTGATGCGGCATTTCCGCGGCGAGGTGGAGCGGCGCATCGACGAGTTTTCGCGCAACGCGCACCGGGCCGAGCCGGTGATGGTAGCGGCGGAATAGATTTGAAATACGGGCGTGAAGCCCGGGACTGACATATCGGGGCGGGGCAGACGAAGAAACGACCAGGAGATTTCTATGGCGCCGTATTCGAACCCTTTGATGCCCAAATTGGATGAACTTGAGAAAATGAACCGCGACCTGACCAGAATGATGCCGAAGGAGATGGCCAGCGCCGTCAACCTTCTCGCGCATCCTGTGGCCGGTGCCGCTGCCATGTCGGCGCTTGGCTTCGGCCTTGCCAACCATGCCTTTGGCGTCTGGCTCGGCGCATGGTCGGGTGCTTTCGAGACATCACAGCGGATTTTCCAGCCGATCATCGACGATTTCGAGCAGCGCGCCGAGCGTTATACGGAGACCGTCCCCGCCACCAAGGCGCGCGCGGCGACCAAGACCCTGATCGCCGAGGCGCAGACTTTTGCCCAGGACGTGACCGATATTGCCGCCAGCACCGTCGATGCCGAGCCGGAGAAGGCGGATCCGGTCGCCGAAGGCGCGACGACCGGGTTGATGCCGGAGGATTTCAGGCAGCCCAAGACCATTGCGCGCCCGTCCAAGCCGTCTGATCTCAAGGCGATAGCGGGCGTCGGGCCGAAGCTGGAAAAGGTGCTGAACGGCCTCGGCATCTGGACCTTTGCCCAGATCGCCGCATGGACGCCGGAAGAAATCGCCTGGATCGAGGATTACCTATCGCTCAAGGGCCGCGTCGGCCGCGACGAGTGGACCCGCCAGGCGGCGGCGCTGACGCTCGCCGCCAAGGCGAAGAGGTAGGGGGCAGGCATGGATGTCCACGACAGGAGCGATGTTCTCGATGTGCGCAATGCCATCGTCAGCAACTCCAGATTTGACGATGTGAACCTGTCGAACACGCAGTTTCGCAACGTCAACCTGTCGGCGGCCCTGGTGGAAGATGCGGATCTTTCGAACGCGTCTTTCACCGACGTGAATATGAGCAATTTGAAGATAGAAAACGCTGAAGTCGCCGGCATGATGATCAATGGCATCAGGCTGAGCGATCTGTTTCAGGCATATGAGACGGCGCAGACCGCCGGGGGCAATTGATGGCAAAGCTCAAGGTCGACGGGAAAGAGATCACTGTACCCGACCACTACACGCTGCTGCAGGCGGCAGAGGACGCTGGCGCGGAAGTGCCGCGCTTCTGCTTCCATGAGCGGCTGTCGATCGCCGGCAATTGCCGCATGTGCCTGATCGAGGTGAAGGGCGGGCCGCCCAAGCCGCAGGCCTCCTGCGCCATGGGTGTGCGCGACCTGCGCCCGGGCCCGAATGGCGAGCCGCCGGAGATCTTCACCAACACGCCCATGGTCAAGAAGGCCCGGGAAGGCGTGATGGAATTCCTGCTGATCAACCATCCGCTGGATTGCCCGATCTGCGACCAGGGTGGCGAATGCGACCTGCAGGACCAGGCGATGGCCTTCGGCGTCGATTCCTCGCGCTATCACGAGAACAAGCGCGCGGTCGAAGACAAGTATATCGGGCCGCTGGTCAAGACGGTGATGAACCGCTGCATCCACTGCACGCGCTGTGTCCGCTTCACCACGGAAGTCGCCGGCATTTCCGAGCTCGGCCTGATCGGCCGCGGCGAGGACGCCGAGATCACCACCTATCTCGAAAGCGCGATGACCTCGGAACTGCAGGGCAATGTCATCGATCTCTGCCCGGTCGGCGCGCTGACCTCGAAGCCTTTCGCCTTCCAGGCGCGGCCGTGGGAGCTGACCAAGACCGAATCCATCGACGTGATGGACGCCGTCGGCTCGGCAATCCGCGTCGATAGCCGCGGCCGCGAAGTGATGCGCATCCTGCCGCGCGTCAACGAAGCGGTGAACGAGGAGTGGATTTCCGACAAGACCCGTTTCATCTGGGATGGGCTGCGCACGCAGCGCCTCGACCGCCCCTATGTGCGCAAGGACGGCAAGTTGGCGCCCGCCAGCTGGGCCGAGGCCTTCGCGGCGATCAAGGATGCGGTGTCGAAGGCTGCGCCGGAGAAGATCGGCGCCATTGCCGGCGATCTCGCGGCGGTTGAGGAAATCTACGCGCTGAAGCAGCTGATGGCTGCGCTGGGCTCCAAGAACATCGACTGCCGCCAGGATGGCGCCGCACTTGATCCGGCGCTTGGCCGCGCCAGCTATATCTTCAATCCGACCATCGAGGGCATCGAGCAGGCCGACGCGGTGCTGATCATCGGCGCCAATCCGCGCTTCGAAGCCTCGGTGCTCAACGCCCGCATCCGCAAGCGCTGGCGCATCGGCAATCTGCCGGTAGGCGTCATCGGCGAGGTCGGCGACACACGCTACGATTACGAACAGCTCGGCGCCGGTCCGGAATCGCTGAAGGATTTGGCCGACGGCAATGGCAAGTTCTTCCAGCTGCTGAAGAAGGCGACGCATCCGCTGATCATTGTCGGCCAGGGCGCACTGTCGCGCGCCGATGGCGCGGCGGTGCTCGGCCAGGCGGCGAAGCTCGCCGCTGCCGTCAACGCTGCCCGCGCCGACTGGAACGGCTTTGCCGTGCTGCACAATGCGGCCGCCCGCGTCGGCGGCCTCGATGTCGGCTTCGTGCCGGGCGAGGGCGGCAAGAATGTCGCCGGCATGCTCGGCGAGAGCGATGTGCTGTTCCTGCTTGGCGCCGACGAGATCGACATGTCAAAGACCGGTGGCGCCTTCGTCGTCTATGTCGGCACCCATGGCGATGCCGGCGCGCACCGCGCCAATGTCATCCTGCCGGGCGCCGCCTACACCGAAAAGTCGGGCACCTATGTCAACACCGAGGGACGCGTGCAGCAGACCAACCGCGCCGGCTTCGCGCCGGGCGATGCGCGCGAGGACTGGGCGATTCTCAGGGCGCTGTCGGATGTGCTCGGCAAGAAGCTGCCGTTTGATTCGCTGCAGCAGCTGCGCGCCAAGCTCTATGGCGAATACCCGCATCTCGCCCGCATCGATCATGTCGAGGCCGGCAACGCCGACGACATCGCCGAGGTGGCGAAGCTCGGCGGGCGGCTGAACAAGGGCACTTTCACCTCGCCGGTCACGGACTTCTATCTGACCAACCCGATCGCGCGGGCGTCGGCCGTCATGGCTGAGTGCTCTGCGCTGGCGAAAAACGGCTTCAGGCAGGCGGCGGAATAAGCATGGACACGTTCTTCTTCCTCTATGTGGTGCCGGCGCTCTGGATTGTGGCCGAGTCGATGTTCCTCATCGTCGTTTTGCTGATCGGGGTCGCCTATCTGCTTTACGCCGACCGCAAGATCTGGGCGGCGGTGCAACTGCGCCGCGGCCCGAACGTCGTCGGCCCCTGGGGCACGCTGCAGGCCTTCGCCGATCTGTTGAAATTCGTCTTCAAGGAGCCGGTCATTCCGTCCGGCGCCAACAAGGGCGTGTTCCTGCTGGCGCCGCTGGTGTCGGCGGTGCTGGCGATCTCGGCCTGGGCGGTCATTCCCGTCAACGCCGGCTGGGCGATCGCCAACGTCAATGTCGGCATCCTCTACGTCTTCGCCATCTCCTCGCTCGAGGTCTATGGCGTGATCATGGGCGGCTGGGCATCGAACTCGAAATACCCGTTCCTCGGCGCGCTGCGCTCGGCGGCGCAGATGGTGTCCTACGAAGTCTCGATCGGCTTCGTCATCGTCACCGTGCTGCTTTGCGTCGGCTCGCTCAACCTGTCGGACATCGTGATGTCGCAGCAGGACGGGCTGGGCACCAAGCTTGGCCTGCCCAACAGCTTCCTCGACTGGCACTGGCTGGCGCTGTTCCCGATGTTCGTCATCTTTTTCATCTCGGCGCTGGCCGAGACGAATCGCCCGCCCTTCGATCTGGTGGAAGCCGAGTCCGAACTCGTCGCCGGCCATATGGTCGAATATTCGTCGACGCCGTTCCTGCTGTTCTTCCTCGGCGAATATGTCGCCGTGGTGCTGATGTGCGCGCTGGCCACCATCCTGTTCCTCGGCGGCTGGCTGCCTCCCTTCGACTTCGCACCCTTCACCTGGGTGCCCGGCGTGATCTGGTTCGTGCTCAAGATCTGCCTGATGTTCTTCATGTTCTCGATGGTGAAGGCTTTCGTGCCGCGCTACCGCTACGATCAGTTGATGCGGCTCGGCTGGAAAGTCTTCCTGCCGATCTCGCTGGCGATGGTGGTAATCGTCGCTGCCTTCCTCAAGATCACGGGGTTTGCGTGATGTCCGCTCTTGGCCAAGCCGCCAAATCGCTGCTGCTGCAGGATTTCGTCAGCGCCTTCTTCCTGTCGATGCGCCAATTCTTCGCGCCGAAGGAGACGATCAACTATCCGCATGAGAAGGGGCCGATCAGCCCGCGCTTCCGGGGCGAGCATGCGCTGCGCCGCTATCCCAATGGCGAGGAACGCTGCATTGCCTGCAAGCTGTGCGAAGCGATCTGCCCGGCGCAGGCGATCACCATCGAGGCCGGCCCGCGCCGCAATGACGGCACGCGCCGCACCGTGCGCTACGACATCGACATGGTGAAGTGCATCTATTGCGGCTTCTGCCAGGAAGCCTGCCCGGTCGACGCCATCGTCGAGGGGCCGAATTTCGAGTTCGCGACGGAGACGCGCGAGGAGCTTTACTACGACAAGGACAGGCTGCTGGCGAATGGCGACCGATGGGAGCGCGAACTGGCACGCAACATCTCGCTGGACTCGCCCTACCGCTGACATTTGACGCATGGACGGGGCGAGGGGCCTCGTCTAAGGACAACGCAACTTGCCGGCCGGAGGCGGTCGCAAACATCGAACAGGACGGATGTCCTGTTTCGGACAGAAACCCGGGGGATCCCCAATGCTGAGTGGACTAGAGGCGGCCTTTTTCTACCTCTTCGCCTTTGTCGCGGTGGCGTCGGCCTTCATGGTCATTTCGTCGCGTAACCCCGTGCATTCCGTGCTGTTCCTGATCCTGACCTTCTTCAACGCCGCCGGCCTGTTCATGCTGACCGGCGCCGAGTTCCTGGCGATGATCCTGCTTGTCGTCTATGTCGGCGCCGTCATGGTGCTGTTCCTGTTCGTCGTCATGATGCTCGATGTCGACTTCGCTGAGATGAAGGAGGGCGCTCTGCAATATGCGCCGATCGGCGCGATGGTCGGGCTGATCCTGGCGGCGGAGCTGATCGTCGTGCTCGGCGGTTACACATTCGCGCCGCAGCTGGCGTCGACGGTGTCAATGCCGACCCCGGATCTTGCCGCGCGGACCAACACGGCCGCGCTCGGCGACATCCTCTATACGGACTACCTCTACTACTTCCAGATTTCGGGCCTCATCCTGCTGGTCGCCATGATCGGCGCGATCGTCTTGACGCTGCGCCACAAGGAAGGGATCAAGCGGCAGTCGATCGCAGCCCAGGTTGGTCGAACGCCGGCGACGGGCATGGAAATCCGCAAGGTCAAGTCGGGCGAGGGGCTCTGAGATGGTCGTCGGCATCGCACATTACCTCACCGTATCGGCGATCCTGTTCACGCTCGGCGTGTTCGGCATCTTCCTGAACCGCCGCAACATCATCGTCATCCTGATGTCAATCGAGCTGATCCTTTTGGCGGTCAACATCAATTTCGTCGCCTTCTCGGCCGCACTCGGCGATCTCGTCGGACAAGTGTTTGCGCTGTTCGTGCTGACGGTCGCGGCCGCTGAAGCGGCCATCGGTCTTGCCATTCTTGTCGTCTTCTTCCGCAACCGCGGCTCGATCGCGGTCGAAGACGTGAACCAGATGAAGGGTTGACGAGGCAGTTATGTATCAAGCGATCGTCTTCCTTCCGCTGCTGGGCTTCCTGATTGTCGGCCTGTTCGGCAATTCGCTCGGCGCCAAGGCATCGGAATACATCACCTCTGGCTTCCTGGTGATTTCGGCCGTGCTGTCCTGGGTCGCCTTCTTCTCCGTCGGCTTCGGCGAGGGCGAGGTGTTCACTGTGCCGGTGCTGCGCTGGATCCAGTCGGGCGGGCTCGACGCGTCATGGGCGCTCAGGATCGACACGCTGACCGTGGTCATGCTGGTGGTGGTCAACACGGTGTCGGCGCTGGTTCACATCTATTCGATCGGCTACATGCACCACGACCCGGACCGGCCGCGCTTCTTTGCCTATCTGTCGCTGTTTACCTTCGCCATGCTGATGCTGGTGACGGCCGACAATCTGGTGCAGATGTTCTTTGGCTGGGAGGGTGTCGGTCTCGCCTCCTATCTGCTGATCGGCTTCTGGTACAAGAAGCCGTCGGCCAATGCCGCGGCCATCAAAGCCTTCGTCGTTAACCGCGTCGGCGATTTCGGCTTCGCGCTCGGCATTTTCGGCGTCTTCGTGCTGTTCGGCTCGGTCAATCTCGGCACCATCTTTGCCAATGCCGCGACGTTCATTCCGGCCGAAGGCGCCGAGCACGGTGCTGCCGTGCTCACCTTCCTTGGCTATGCGCTCGACAAGCACTCGGCCATGACCATCGTCTGTCTGCTGCTGTTCATGGGCGCCATGGGCAAGTCGGCGCAGGTGCCGCTGCACACCTGGCTGCCGGACGCCATGGAAGGTCCGACGCCGGTCTCCGCGCTCATCCATGCCGCCACCATGGTCACCGCCGGCGTGTTCATGCTGGCGCGCCTGTCGCCGCTGTTCGAGCTGTCGCATTCGGCGCTGACGGTGGTGACCTTCATCGGCGCCTTCACCGCCTTCTTCGCGGCGACCGTTGGCCTGGTCCAGAACGACATCAAGCGCGTCATCGCCTATTCGACCTGCTCGCAGCTCGGCTACA
This sequence comes from Mesorhizobium sp. P3_A2, assembly GCF_056403115.1. NCBI lineage: Bacteria > Pseudomonadati > Pseudomonadota > Alphaproteobacteria > Hyphomicrobiales > Phyllobacteriaceae > Mesorhizobium > Mesorhizobium sp. P3_A2. The sequence goes on along the minus strand of NZ_JBFUGC010000001.1, from coordinate 290,395 downwards.
TGTTCGTCGCGCTTGGCGTCGGCGCCTATGGCGCCGCCATCTTCCATCTGTTCACGCACGCCTTCTTCAAGGCGCTACTGTTCCTCGGTTCGGGCTCGGTCATCCATGCCGTCTCCGACGAGCAGGACATGCGCAAGATGGGTGGCCTCAGGAAGCTCATTCCGAAGACCTACTGGATGATGGTGATCGGCACGCTGGCGCTGACCGGCGTCGGCATTCCGGTGACCGTCATCGGCACCGCCGGTTTCTTCTCCAAGGATGCCATCATCGAGGCTGCCTTTGCCGGGCACAATTCGGTTGCCGGCATTGCCTTCATCCTGCTGGTCATCGCCGCCTGCTTCACCTCGTTCTACTCTTGGCGGCTGATCTTCATGACCTTCCACGGCGAGCCGCGGGCGAGCCACGACGTCATGCACCATGTTCATGAATCGCCGCCGGTGATGCTGGTGCCGCTGTTCATCCTGGCCGCGGGCGCGCTGTTTGCCGGCATCATCTTCCATGGCGCCTTCATCGGCGAGGGCTATGCCGAGTTCTGGAAGGCGTCGCTGTTCACGCTGCCGGACAACCACATCCTGCACGACATCCACGAATTGCCGCTGTGGGTCGAACTGGCGCCGTTCGTCGCCATGGTCATCGGCTTTGCCGTCGCCTGGAAATTCTACATACGCTCGCCGGAACTTCCCCGCAGTGTCGCCGCCAACCATCGCCTGCTCTACGCCTTCCTGCTCAACAAGTGGTATTTCGACGAGCTCTACGACGTCCTGTTCGTGCGCCCGGCAAAGGCCCTCGGCCGGTTCCTGTGGAAGACCGGCGACGGCACCATCATTGACGGGCTCGGGCCGGACGGCGTTTCGGCGCGCGTCGTCGACGTCACCAACCGCGTCGTCAAGCTGCAGACCGGCTACCTCTATCACTACGCCTTCGCCATGCTGATCGGCGTGGCGGCACTCGTCACCTGGATGATGCTCTGATGACCGCCTGGCCAATCCTCTCGCTGGTCACCTTCCTGCCGCTGGTTGGTGTGCTGCTGATCCTGTTCATCCGGGACGACAGCGAAAACGCACGCCGCAACATCCGCGCCATCGCGTTCACAACAACGGCGGCCACCTTCATCATCTCGCTGTTCATCTGGACCGGCTTCGACAATTCGCAGGCCGGCTTCCAGTTCGTCGAGAAGTTTGCTTGGCTGGATTCCGGCATTTCCTACCATATGGGCGTCGACGGCATTTCGATGCTGTTCGTCATCCTGACGACGTTCCTGATGCCGCTCTGCATCCTGGCGTCGTGGGAAGCGATCGACAAGCGCGTCAAGGCCTACATGGTCGCCTTCCTGCTCCTGGAAACGCTGATGATCGGCGTGTTCTGCGCGCTCGACATCGTGCTTTTCTACGTCTTCTTCGAAGCTGGCCTGATCCCGATGTTCATCATCATCGGCGTCTGGGGCGGCAAGCGGCGCGTCTATGCCTCGTTCAAGTTCTTCCTCTATACGCTGGCCGGCTCGGTGCTGATGCTGCTCGCCATCATGGCGATGTTCTTCCAGTCCGGCACCACCGATATCCCGACGCTTTTGACCCACAACTTCCCGGCCAGCATGCAGACATGGCTGTGGCTCGCCTTCTTCGCCTCCTTTGCTGTGAAGATGCCAATGTGGCCGGTGCACACCTGGCTGCCTGATGCGCACGTCGAGGCGCCGACGGCGGGCTCGGTGATCCTGGCTGCCATCCTGCTCAAAATGGGCGGATACGGCTTCCTGCGTTTCTCGCTGCCGATGTTCCCGCTGGCGTCGGAGATGTTCGCGCCGCTGGTGTTCACGCTGTCGGTCGTCGCCATCATCTACACCTCGCTGGTGGCGCTGATGCAGGAGGACATGAAGAAGCTGATCGCCTATTCGTCGGTCGCCCATATGGGCTTCGTCACCATGGGCATTTTTGCCATGAACCAGGAAGGCGTGCAGGGCGCGATCTTCCAGATGCTGTCGCACGGCCTGGTGTCCGGTGCGCTGTTCCTGTGCGTCGGCGTCATCTACGACCGCATGCACACACGCGAGATCGACGCCTATGGCGGTCTGGTCAACAACATGCCGAAATACGCCACCGTGTTCATGGTCTTCACCATGGCCAATGTCGGCCTGCCTGGCACCTCAGGCTTCGTCGGCGAATTCCTGACCATGCTCGGCGTGTTCAAGGTCAACACCTGGGTGGCGTTCTTCGCCGCCACCGGCGTCATCCTGTCGGCGGCCTACGCGCTCTGGCTCTACCGCCGGGTGATCTTCGGCGCGCTGACCAAGGAAAGCCTGAAGGGCCTGCTCGATCTCTCGACGCGCGAGAAGGCGATCATCTACCCGCTGGTCGTGCTGGTCATTTTCTTCGGCGTCTATCCCGCCCCCGTCTTCGATGCCACGGCCCAGTCGGTCAAGGCGCTCGTCACCAATGTCACCGCATCCATCGGCGCCGCGCAGACCGCGGCGGCGAACTGACCAGAGGTTTTGCGAACCATGACGCCGGACCTTTATTCCAGCCTTTCGCTCTCGACGCCGGAGCTGATCCTCGCCATCGGCGCGCTGGCGCTGTTGATGGTCGGCGCCTATTCGCGCGCCAGCACCGTCAACCTGGTGACCGGCCTTGCCGTCGCTGTGCTGGTGATATCAGGCCTGTGGCTGGTCCTTTCCACCGGGCAGGGCAGTGCCTACGGCAACGCCTTCATCCAGGATCCTTTCTCCCGCTTCATGAAGGTGCTGTCGCTTATCGGTTCGGCGGTGACGCTGGTGATGTCGATGCGCTTTGCCAAGCAGGAGCATTTCGACAAGTTCGAATATCCCGTGCTGATCCTGCTCTGCACGCTCGGCATGATGCTGATGATTTCGGCCAACGGCATGATCGGGCTCTATCTCGGCCTCGAACTGCAATCGCTGGCGATCTACGTGCTGGCGGCGATCAACCGCGACAATCTGCGCTCGACCGAGGCCGGCCTGAAGTACTTCGTGCTCGGCGCGCTGTCGTCGGGCATGCTGCTCTATGGCATCAGCCTGGTCTACGGCTACACCGGCAATGTCGGCTTCCAGGAAATTGCCTCCGCACTTGGCAGCGGCGAGCGCCAGCTTGGCCTCGTCGTCGGCCTGGTCTTCGTGCTGGCCGGTCTCGCCTTCAAGATCTCGGCGGTGCCGTTCCATATGTGGACGCCGGATGTTTATGAGGGCGCGCCGACGCCGGTCACCGCCTTCCTGGCGGCAGCCCCCAAGATGGCGGCGATGGCGCTGATCGTGCGCGTCACCATGGGCGCCTTCAAGCCGATCGCTTCCGACTGGCAGCAGATCGTCGTCTTCATCTCGATCGCCTCGATGGCGCTCGGCGCCTTTGCCGCCATCGGCCAGACCAACATCAAGCGGCTGATGGCCTATTCCTCGATCGGCCATATGGGCTACGCGCTGGTCGGTCTTGCCGCCAACAGCGAGGCCGGCGTGCGCGGCGTCGCCATCTACATGCTGATCTATCTGGTGATGACGCTCGGCACCTTCGCCTTCATCCTCGCCATGCGGCGCAAGGAAGGCAATGTCGAGCAGATCAGCGATCTCGCCGGTCTCTCGTCGACCAACCCGATCATGGCGACGATCCTGACCATCCTGATGTTCTCGCTGGCCGGCATCCCGCCGCTCGCCGGCTTCTGGGGGAAGTGGTACGTCTTCCTCGCCGCCATCAACGCCAACCTTTACGCGCTGGCGATCATCGGCGTGCTGGCTTCGGTGGTGGGCGCCTATTACTATCTGCGCATCATCAAGATCATGTGGTTCGACGAACCGGCGGGCGGCTTCGTGCCGATGGCCAGCGAACTGCGCCTCGTGCTCGGCGTCTCCGGCGCTTTCGTGCTGTTCTATGTGCTGATCGGCGGTCCGATCGCGACCTACGCCGAAGCCGCCGCCAAGACATTTTTCTGAGCGGGATGGCATTTCGGCTGGCTCCAACCTCTGAGACGGAAGGGTTCCGGCTCGAGGCCCATGACAGTATCGGCTCCACCAACACGGTGGCGCTGGACCATGCAAGGGCAGGCGACCCCGGCAAATTGTGGGTCGTTTCCAAAAAGCAGGAAAGCGGGCGCGGCCGGCGGGGTCGAGCCTGGGTATCGCCCGAAGGCAATCTCGCCGCGACCTTGCTCGTCATCACCGGCGGTGAGCTTCGCCTTGCCGCGACGCTCGGCTTCGTCGCCGGCCTGTCGCTGGCCGACGCGCTCGATGCCGTCGTGCCGAAGGGCAGGATCGCCATCGGCCTCGACGGCGGAAGCGACGGCAAGAACCGTTTCGAGTTGAAATGGCCGAACGACGTGCTGGCGTCCGGCGCCAAGCTGGCCGGCATCCTGCTGGAATCGGCCATTCTCGACGGCGGCCGCTTCGCGGTGGCGGTCGGCATCGGCGTCAATGTGGTGGCACATCCCGAGGATTTACCGTATCCGGCGACATCGCTGCAGGCGCTTGGCGCGACATGCGATGCCGAAACGCTGTTTTTGGCGCTATCGGACGCGTGGACCGACAATGCGCGGCTGTGGGATGAAGGACGCGGGCTCGACGCCATCCGGCGGCGCTGGCTGGCACGTGCGGCGGGGCTTGGCGGCGAGGTTGCGGTCAGGATTGACGGGAATGTGGTGCGCGGTACCTTCGAGACCATTGACGCGGACTGCCGTTTCGTGATCCGCGATGATGAGGGGTCGGTCGTGACGGTAGCCGCCGGCGACGTGCATTTCGGCGCGGTCGCGTCGGCAAGAGTCTGATCGTTGTGCGCAATTCCTGTGGGAAAACCGTTACAGGCTTTTCCTGGAATTGCTTAAGGGGCTGGCCGCAAGGGCCGGGAAGGGAAAATTGATGGCGAAAGCGCAAAACGCCGAACTCGTCTTCGTGCCGCTCGGCGGCGTCGGCGAGATCGGCATGAACTTCGCCCTCTACGGCTATGGGCCGCCCAGTGCGCGCGAGTGGATCGTCGTCGATGTCGGCGTCACCTTTCCAGACGCGGCGCATCCAGGCGTCGACCTGATCCTGCCCGATACGCGCTTCATCGAGGAGAACCTCGCCAATCTGCGCGGCATCATCATCACCCACGCGCATGAAGACCATTACGGCGCGCTGCTCGACACCTGGCCGAAGCTGAAGGCGCCGGTGTGGATGACGCCGTTCAGTGCCGGCCTGCTGGACGCCAAGCGCCAGGGCGAACAGGGCGCGCCGAAGATCCCGGTGACGATCTACCGGGCGGGCGAAAAGTTCACCGTCGGGCCGTTCGAGATCGAGGCCATTCCGGTGGCGCATTCGATCCCCGAGCCGATGTCGCTGGCCATCACCTCGCCGGCCGGCACCGTCATCCATACCGGTGACTGGAAGATCGATCCGGAACCGACGATCGGCCCGAAGACCGACGAGGCGCGCTTCCGCGCCTATGGCGACAAGGGCGTGCTGGCGCTGGTCTGCGATTCGACCAATGCGCTGCGCGAAGGTGAATCGCCCTCGGAAGTGGCGGTCGGCGAGGGCCTGAGGGGCGTGATCCAGAGTGCCGTCGGCCGCGTGGCGGTCACCACCTTCTCCTCCAATGTCGGGCGCATCGTCTCGATCGCCAAGGCGGCGCGCGATGCGGGCCGGCAGTGCCTGGTGCTGGGACGCTCGCTGAAGCGCGTCATCGATGTCGCCGGTGAACTCGGGTACATGGACGGTCTGCCGGAATTCATCGCCGAAGAAGACTTTGGCTTCATCCCGCGCGAAAACCTGGTCATCATCTGCACCGGCAGCCAGGGCGAGCCGCTGGCGGCGCTGGCAAAGCTGTCGCGCGAAGAGATGAAATCGGTGTCTCTGACGGCAGGCGACACCGTGGTGTTTTCCTCGCGCACCATTCCCGGCAATGAGAAGGCGATCCTCGAGATCAAGAACCGCCTCATCGATCTCGGCATCAAGATCATCGAGGACGGCGACGCGCTGGTGCATGTCTCCGGCCATCCTCGCCGCAGCGAACTGCGCAAGATGTATGAATGGGTGCGCCCGCAGATCGGCGTTCCCGTGCATGGCGAAGCCGCGCATCTGGTGGCGCAGGGGTCACTGATGTCGACCTCCGGCATCGGCCAGGTGGCGCAGGTGCGCGACGGCGACATGCTGCGGCTCGCGCCCGGTCCCGCCACCATCATCGACCAAGTGCCGTTCGGCCGCATCTACAAGGATGGCCGCCTGATCGGCACCGACCAGGCGATGGGCATACGCGACCGGCGCAAGCTGTCGTTCGCTGGCCACGTCGCGGTCAATGTCGTGCTCGACGACAAATATGAGCTCGCCGGCGATCCCGACCTGGTCGCCATCGGCGTCGCCGAGGCGGATGCCCGTGGGGAGAACATGGAAGATCTGATGCTCGACGCGGCCGTCGGCGCGGTGGACTCTATCCCCCGCCAACGCCGCAAGGACCTCGATCTGGTGCAGGAAGCGGTGCGGCGCGCCGTGCGCGGTGCCGCCAACGAAGCCTGGGGCAAGAAGCCGCTGGTGACGGTGTTTGTGACGCGGTGAGGATAAGGGAGTAGGGCAGTAGGGCAGTAGGGAGTAGGGAAGAGCGAAACAGCTCCGACTTGTTTTCCCAACTCCCCTATCGCTGGAACTCAACCGGTGGCGGGGCGCCAGCGAAAGGTCCCGTCCACCTGCTCGATGTGCCCGAGACCCGGAAACGGCATATGATAACCGGCGACAAGCAGCCGGTGGTCGGCGGCCAGTTTCAGCAGGCGCTTGCGGGTCTCGACGGCCTGCTCTTTCTCGTCGTCGAGATCGGCATGCCACTCAGGCTGCTGGATCGACACGACAGAGTGCAGGAAGGCGTCCGACCAGACGAGCAATTGCTGTCCGTCGCTTTCGACGTGGAACGCCAGCAGTCCCGGAGAATGGCCGGCGGCGTCGATGGCGGTGATGCCCGGCACGACCTCGTCTCCGGGCGCTACGAATGTCGCGCGGTCGGCAAGGCCGGCGCAGACACGCAGGAACAGGTCGCGGTTGTTCAGCCTGGCTTCGCGCACCGTATCCGCCTCGGTCCAGAAGACGAATTCGGCCGCACCGAAGACGTAGCGCGCCCGGCTGAAAACTGGTTCGCCGTTGTTTACGAGGCCGCCGATGTGGTCGGGGTGGCCATGCGTGATGACCACCAAATCGATGTCGCCGGGTTCGAGCCCGAGGTCCCGCAGGCATTGCAGGAGCGAACTGTCGTCGTCGCCGAATCCGGTGTCGAACAGGATCTTTTCGGTGCCAGTGTCGACCAGCGTCGGGATGAAGCAATGCTCGTAGCGGTTGGGATCGATGAAGTTCGAGACGACGAGTTCCCGCACCGCGCCCGGCGATTGCCCGGGGGCGAAAGCAGCCGCGAGATTGTCTCTGACATCGACGGCGTCGAGCAGGGCGGCGACCTTGAACGAGCCAAGATCGAAACTAAAAACGCGGGGGCGGGCATCGGGCATCGCCGTTTGTACTTCGCAGACATCGATTGGAACAGGGCGGCGGTTCACCGAAGTGCGACCTTGCGCGCCTCCGCAAAGGCTATTGATGTCGGCCGATTTGCCGTAAGACGCCAGCATAGAAGCTGGAGGTTTCATGCTGGGACGCCTGAACCATGTCGCGCTTGCAGTGCCGGATCTGGCGGCGGCGATCATCGCCTATCGCGATACGCTTGGCGCACGCGTGACCGCGCCGCAGCCGCTGCCTGAGCATGGCGTGACGGTGGTGTTCGTCGATGTCGTCAACACCAAGATCGAACTCTTGGAGCCGCTGGGCGAGGGCTCGCCAATCGCGGCCTTCCTGGCGAAGAACCCCTCGGGCGGCATGCATCATGTCTGCTATGAGGTCGACGATATTCTTGCCGCGCGCGATCATCTCAAGGCGAGCGGCGCCCGCGTGCTGGGCGACGGCAATCCCAAAACCGGCGCGCACGGCAAGCCGGTGCTGTTCCTGCACCCGAAGGATTTCTTCGGCACGCTGGTTGAACTGGAGCAGGCATGAGCTGGATTTCGTTTGCCGCGCTGTTCTTCATCACCTGGTGGCTGATGCTGTTCATGGTGCTGCCGTTCAGCGTGCGCACGCAGGACGACGATCACGACGTGACGCTGGGCACGGTCGCCAGCGCGCCGCGCGGGCCGCATATGCTGCGCGCCGTGATCCGCACCACCATTGTCACGGCGGTTGTCATGGGCATTTTCTACGGCCTGACGCACGGGCTGGGTTACAGCCTCGACGAAGTCCCGCACATCATCCCCGAAGCCAGCCAGGCACCGGCTAACTAAAACCTTTTCCGCCGACAGATCGGGCGGGCGGCATGCTGCTGTTTGTGCCTATTTTCGGAGCATCGAACTCCAGTTTCGGCGCACTCGGGCTGAGGTTAGCAACCCCGCACGCAAGCATAGCCAATCCTGATAGAATCGCGACCAGATCACGCCGGCGCAAGCTCATGTGATTTGGGAATGTGTAGATCTAACCAGATGATTGCGCAAAAAAAATGCAAGGCACAAGGCCTTGCAATTTAAACGCGTTCCGATCTGTTTTCCGGTTTCCGGCGGCAGCGGGTAACCGCGCCTAGATCGCATCCTCCCAAGACTTTGACCGCGTAGGAGAGCAGATTTTTCTCTACCCTCTCGGTTATCGGGGCACACTAGCCTAACCCCGATGAAATTGTCACGCAGAATTTTGCCCGCAAACGGGCAATCCTGTGCTGCACTGCACAATAGTACGGCAGGCTTTGCTTGCGAAACGAACAACGCCGGCGCTGCCGCATTAATGCGACCAGGTGTGCTGCGTCGCTCAGGGGCGCAAGGCGTGTATCAGCACTTTCCAGCCTGGCGGAGCACTTTGCGCCCAAGGATTATCGTTTTCGGTTCGAAGGTCTTTGGAAGAAGAATCGATTTTTGCGATTTCGGGCCGATGCCGCGGGTCGGGTTTCCATTCCGTCACGAAATAGCTATGAAGCCGGGGCAAGCAAGCCAGCCGCGCCGATTCCGGCGCAGCCTCCTCTCTCACGGACCTGTCCATGCGTTTGTCGCAGTTTTTCCTGCCCATCCTGAAAGAAAATCCGCGTGAGGCAGAGATCGTCTCGCACCGGCTGATGCTGCGGGCCGGCATGATCCGCCAGCAGGGGCAGGGCAGCTTTTCCTGGCTGCCGCTGGGCAAGCTGGTACTGGACAAGGTCTGCCGCATCATCCGCGAGGAGCAGAACCGCGCCGGCGCACTGGAGATCCTGATGCCGACCATCCAGTCGGCCGATCTGTGGCGCGAAAGCGGCCGCTATGACGACTATGGCAAGGAAATGCTGCGCATCAAGGACCGGCAGGACCGCGACATGCTCTACGGCCCGACCAATGAGGAAGTGGTCACCGAAATCGTGCGCGCCTACGTCAAGTCCTACAAGGATTTGCCGCTCAACCTCTACCACATCCAGTGGAAGTTCCGCGACGAGGTGCGGCCGCGCTTCGGCGTCATGCGCTCACGCGAATTCCTGATGAAGGACGCCTATTCCTTCGACCTCGATTTCGAGGGCGCCAAGGCGGCCTACAACAGGATGTTCGTCTCCTATCTCAGGACGTTCACGCGCATGGGGCTGCAGGCAATCCCGATGCGGGCCGACACCGGGCCGATCGGCGGCGACCTCAGCCATGAATTCATCATCCTGGCCGACACCGGTGAAAGCCAGGTCTATTGCGACCGCGAGTATCTGTCGCTCCAGGTGCCCGGCGAAAACACCGACTTTGCCAATGACGGCGAGATCGCCGACATCGTCAAGACCTGGACGACGCCCTACGCCGCCACCGACGAGATGCATGACGAGGCGGCCTGGGACAAGCTCGGCGAAGCCGACCGGGTCTCGGCACGCGGCATCGAGGTCGGCCACATCTTCCATTTCGGCGACAAGTATTCGAAGCCCATGGGCGCCAAGGTGACCGGGCCCGACGGCAAGGATCATTTCGTCTCCGGCGGCTCCTACGGCATCGGGCCGTCGCGCCTGGTGGCGGCGATCATCGAGGCCAGCCATGACGATAACGGCATCATCTGGCCGGAAGCGGTGGCGCCGTTCGACATCGGCCTGATCAACATGAAGGTGGGCGACGCCGACTGCGACCGCGTCTGCGACGAGCTCTATGCCGCCTTCGCCGGCGCCGGCAAGGATGTGCTTTACGACGACACCGACCAGCGGCCGGGCGGCAAGTTTGCCACCGCCGATCTGATCGGCCTGCCCTGGCAGGTGATCGTCGGTCCGCGCGGCGTCGCCGCCGGCGAGATCGAGATCAAGAACCGCAGGACCGGCGAGCGCGAGACGCTGCCGGTCGCGGAGGCCAAGAAACGCTTCGGTGCAACCGCATGAGCGAAGCCGCGGCAGCGAAATCTCCGGTCGCCAAGTCGCCGGTCGCCAAGTCTCCGGTCGCTGGCCCGTTTTCCATGTTCGAGCGCATGGTCGCCTGGCGCTATTTGCGGTCGCGCCGCAAGGAGACGGTGATCTCGGTCATCGCCTCGATCTCCTTCCTCGGCATTATGCTGGGCGTCGCCACGCTGATCGTCGTCATGGCTGTGATGAACGGCTTCAGGGCCGAGCTTCTGACCCGCATTCTCGGCGTCAACGGTCATCTGATCGTGCAGCCGCTGGATTCGCCGCTTGAGGACTATGCGCAGGTTGCCGCCCGCATCAACGGCGTGGCCGGCGTCAAATACGCCATTCCGCTGATCGACGGCCAGGTGCTGGCGCAAGGCAATGTCGGCGGCGGCATGGGCGCACTGGTGCGCGGCATACGCGCCGAGGACCTCGGCAAGATCGCCATCGTCGCCAACAACGTCAAGCAGGGTTCGCTCGCCGATTTCGACTCGGGCGAGGGCGTCGCCATCGGCAAGCGCATGGCCGAGAATCTCGGCCTCGTGCTCGGTGACACCATCACACTGATCTCGCCCGACGGCGATGTGACGCCGATGGGCACGACGCCGCGGTTGAAGGGCTATAAGGTGGCGGCGATCTTCGAAGTCGGCATGTCGGAGTATGACAGCTCCATCGTCTACATGCCGTTTTCCGAGGCGCAGCTCTATTTCAACATGGACGGCAGGGCGCAGACGATCGAGATCTATGTCGACAATCCCGACGATGTGGACGCGCTGAAACCGCTGGTCGATGCGGCGGCGCAGCGGCCAATCGACATGGTCGACTGGCGCCAGCGCAACGAGACGTTCTTTTCAGCCCTTCAGGTCGAGCGCAATGTCATGTTCATGATCCTGACGCTGATCGTGCTGGTGGCGGCGCTCAACATCATCTCCGGCCTGATCATGCTGGTGAAGGACAAGGGCCACGACATCGCCATCCTGCGCACGATGGGCGCCTCGCGCGCCGCCATCCTGCGCATCTTCCTGATGACGGGCGCTGCGATCGGCGTGACCGGCACGCTCGCCGGCGTGCTGCTCGGGGTGCTCATCTGCACCAACATCGAATCCATCCGCCAGTTCTTCTCCTGGATGACCGGCAAGGTGCTGTTCAATCCGGAGCTCTATTTCCTCAGCCAGTTGCCGGCCAAGATGGATCCGCGCGAGACCACCTACGTCATCCTGATGGCGCTCGGCCTGTCCTTCCTGGCTACCGTGTTTCCGGCGTGGCGGGCCGCCCGTCTCGATCCGGTCGAGGCCTTGAGATACGAATGAAGTCCGAGATCATTATCGAGCTGAAGAGCGTCGAGCGGCACTATGTCCAGGGGCCGCGCAAGCTCACCATTTTGAACGGCGCCGACTTTTCGCTGAAGCGCGGCGAGATGGTGGCGCTGGTGGCGCCGTCTGGCACCGGCAAGTCGACGCTCTTGCACACTGCGGGCCTGCTGGAGCGCCCCGACGCCGGCGACGTCATTTTGGCCGGCCGCGCCTGCGGACGGCTCTCCGATGACGAACGCACCGCGATCCGCCGCAACGATGTCGGCTTCGTCTATCAGTTCCACCATCTGCTGCCGGAGTTTTCGGCGCTCGAAAACATCATGATGCCGCAGCTGATCAAGGGCCTGTCCCGCAAGGAAGCATCCGAGCGCGCGGCACAGCTGCTCGACTACATGCAAATCGGCAAGCGCGCGTCGCACCGGCCATCCGAATTGTCGGGCGGCGAGCAGCAGCGCGTCGCCATTGCCCGTGCCGTCGCCAATGCGCCATTGCTGCTTTTGGCCGACGAGCCGACCGGCAATCTCGACCCGGTCACCGCGTCCTATGTCTTCGAGGCGCTGGGCGCACTGGTCAGGCAGTCGGGCCTTGCCGCGCTGATCGCCACCCACAACCACGAACTGGCCTCGCGCATGGATCGGCGGGTGACGCTGCACGAGGGTAAGGTGGTGCCGCTTTAGGGCATGGCGATACTCGGCCGGTCTGCGGATGTTGGCCCATGCTGTCCTTGGCGAGGTTCTTCAGGGCAAGCAAGATCGCCGAAGGCAGCACCGCCCCTCATTGTCCTGCCGGACATTTCTCCCCGTATAGTGACGGGGAGAAAGGGGCCTGCCGCGCCCCTCGGCGCTTAATCCTGCAACGCCGGCGATTGGCGAAATCGTCGATGAGAGCGACCCCTCTCCCCGTCACTATACGGGGAGAGGATGCCGGCAGGCAGGTGAGGGGCTGCGCCGACATTAGCGAACCATTCGCGACCTGAAGCAGTGGATATCTTCCACCGCACGATCCTGCCCCTCATCCCATCAACGCTTTCTTAACCCTGCCCAAACCGGTTGTCAGGATTCGTCGGCATGCCGTTTTCCGGTCGTTGACATCCGAACAAAATTAGAACAAAATACGAACATAGCAACAACAGGAGAGAGTTATGAGCGATCTTGTTCAGGACGTCGTTTCGTTGGTGTGCATGAGTGCGTTTCTGGTTTCCATGGCCGTCTGGATCGGCGCCATGTGATCAGTCTGCGGTTCGCCGCAGTGTTTTGAGGCGGGCAGGAGGGCGTTGTGTTGTTAAGCCTTTCTTGCCGCCATGGCGCTAGGGTGCCCTGTCAAGACAGGGAGCAAACGCCCAAGTGTCGCCGATCATCACGGCCCTTCTCGTGGCCGGTAATCTCGGACTGATTTTCTTGCTGATGACCGCGCCGCTCGGTTTGCGCACGGTGAGGCTCAGCCGCGTGGTTGCCATGGACCGGCAGCGCCTCTGGCAGGCGCTGTGGCCGCTCGGCAGCGATGCCGGCTGGTCAGGCGAGATCCTGTCGGCAGAGCCGATGGACGGGCAGGGTACGACCCGCATCATGATGTCCTGGGAAGGCCGCGACGGCCAGCCGATCGAGCGCAGGTCGCGCTTCGAAGACGTCGTCGAAGGCAGTCGGTTTTCGATGCGCGTCATTGAGGATACCGCGCTCGACGCTTCGTTCTGGAAGGATTTTTACGAGACCATCGAACTCGTCTCGGAAGGCGCGGGCACGCGGGTGACGCTCAGCCAGACCGATCGCTATCGCGGCGTCGCCTTCCTGGTGTTCCGCTACTTCGCCATGCGCCGCGAACTCGGCAAGCTGCAGCACTGGGCGAGGACCGGAGAATATCGCAAGGGCGGCTGGTTCGAGCATCCGCTAAGCCAGGTCGGCTTTGCCGTTCTGTCGGCCTTCATCCTGTGGCCGTTCTTCGGGCTCAATCTCGGTGGCTTTGCGCTGGCCGCGATCCTGACCTCGGTCGTCGCCCTGCACGAGCTCGGCCATATGGCAGCCTTCCGGCTGACCGGTCACCGCAAGGCGCGGATGATCTTCATCCCGCTGCTCGGTGGTATCGCGATTGGCGGGCGGCCTTATGACAGCCGGTTCGAGGTCGCTTTCGTGGCGCTGATGGGCGCCGGCTTTTCCGCTTTCCTGGTGCCGCTGCTGATCGTCGCCAGCGGCTTCGCGTCCAGCGAGGGGCATCGGCTGGCCGCCGCCCTTCTGGCGACGCTCGCCGGCTTTGCCGCGCTGTTCAACATTGCCAATCTGGTGCCGGTGTGGAAATTCGACGGCGGCCAGGTGCTGCGCCAGATCTGTCCTGGGCCGATCGCGCTGGCGCTGGCTTCGTTCTCTTTGCTTTCGGCCTTGCTGGCGGTGGGCTGGTTCGCTGGCTTTTCCCAAGGCTTTCTGCTGGTGGCAGGCGCGGTCTTTGCCATCCTTAGCCTGCTGACCGTGGGCAGCGGGGTAAAGCCGCGCAACGAGCTGAAGCCGATCCGCACCTTCGACCGTTTCGCCTTGGCCGGCGCGCTGCTGGCCGTCTTCGCAATACACGGCTATGGGCTGTTATGGGCTTCGGCGAAATTGCTTTGAGCGTTTGATCGAGGCGAGGCTTCAGCCAGCCTTGCGCGCCGGTTCGGCAGAAATGCTTTCGGCTGCCCCGAAAATATCCTCGAAGGCAGATTTCAGCGCCAGGTCGAAATCGGCCATGGTCACGGGCAGGCCGAGGTCGACAAGGCTGGTGACGCCGTGGTCCGGAACGCCGCAGGGCACGATGCCGCTGAAATGGCCGAGATCCGGCTCGACATTGACGGCGATGCCGTGAAAGCTCACCCAGCGCCGCAGGCGGATGCCGATGGCCGCGATCTTGTCCTCGGCCGGCGAGCCGTCGGGCAAAGAAGGGCGATCGGGCCGCACCACCCAGACGCCGACGCGGTCCTCGCGGCGTTCGCCGCGCACATTGAAGGCGGCCAGCGTGCCGATGATCCATTGTTCGAGCGCGGCGACGAAGGCGCGCACGTCCTCGCGCCGGCGTTTTAAGTCAAGCATCACATAGGCAACGCGCTGGCCCGGTCCGTGATAGGTGTATTCGCCGCCGCGCCCGGCGGAAAAGACCGGAAAACGGTCGGGGTCGATCAGATCTTCGATGCGGGCGCTGGTGCCGGCGGTGTAAAGCGGCGGGTGCTCGACCAGCCAGACCAACTCGGCGGCCGCACCCGTGCGGATCGCCTCGGCACGCGCTTCCATCAGGGCAAGCGCATCGGTGTAGCCGGTCAGGCCCGGCTCGATGCGCCATTCGACCGGTGCTGAACCCGGCAAGGGCAGGAACGACGTGGCGATCTGGCTGCGTTCGGTCATGGCTTTTCGTTTTTCGCTTAGTGCACGCCGGCTTCCAAAACCGCCTCAGGCCCGGGGTGGAATGCATTTGCCCTTCATATGGCGGTATCCGGCTGAAACGTCCAGTTCGCCGTGCATTTCGGCCTTCCCGACCGTTATGCCAATTCCCGGCGATTATTGCGCGCCGCGCCCTTGTTTCGCCGGAAACGATTTGCTACACGCCGCGAGCCGGTTCGTTCCGGCTCCTACCACGGGCGGTCGTGGCGGAATTGGTAGACGCGCAGCGTTGAGGTCGCTGTGGGGCAACCCGTGGAAGTTCGAGTCTTCTCGACCGCACCAACATCCCGATCCATAGCGATCGGAATCGCCTAAATCCTAATGAGATCAGGTTGCGACGTCCTGCTGCTTGCGGCAGCCGCCGGTCGCTCCTAGGTCCCGACGGTGGATGCATCGCCATCAGCGCGGCTCATTTGCCCGGGAACGGCTTCCTGCCCCGTTGGGATGCTTCCCCATCGTCCTCCCCACGAACTAGGCACAGTCTGGATCCGCCATTGCCTGCGCGCTCCAAGCCGCCGTCAGCTCGGAGAACGAGCTTGGGCAGAAGTCATTTTTCCCCGAGCCAGCGAACTTTGAAACACTTTTTCTATGGAATTTGTAGAATAAAGTTTTGAATGTGATCTCGGTACTGCACGCTAAGCCCCGGCGGCCTTCGCCTCCTGAGTTGCGATCAGCGCTTTCGTAAGCAAGCAAGACAGCTCCCTCGACGGGAGTTGCTCCGCCGATCGCATTGCGGCCGGTGACGGTGGAGCATTTGCCAGCAGCCCGCGGTTTCAGAGGACAGAGGTTTCCATGCCCAAACTTGCACCCGTAGAGCAGACCATTCCGGAAGCCGATATTGTCCCGCTTACGGGACGTGTCGGCGCGGAGATCAGGAACATACGGCTTTCCGGCGACCTGCCGCAGCAGACGGTGGCAGCGATCAACCAGATCCTGTTGCGGCACAAGGTTGTGTTCTTCCGCGCCCAGGCGCATCTCGACGATGCCGAGCAGGAGCGCTTCGCGCATCGTCTCGGCGACCTTGTTCCGCATCCGACCCAGGGTCCCGTCAAGGGAACGGCGTCCATTCTCGAGCTCGATTCAAGCCGTGGCGGCGGTCGTGCCGACCAATGGCACACCGATGTCACCTTCGTTGACGCCTATCCGAAATTCTCGGTTCTTCGTGGTGTCGTCATACCGCCGGCCGGCGGCGACACCATCTGGTCGAACACCGCCGCGGCCTACCAGGACCTGCCCGAGCCGTTGAAGCTGCTCGCGGACAATCTCTGGGCGGTTCACAGCAACGTCTACGACTACGCCGCGGTCCGGCCGCGTGCGAGCGCTGCGGAAAAGAAACACTTCGAGGAGGTTTTCACCTCGACGATCTACGAGACCGAGCATCCCGTTGTCCGCGTCCATCCCGAAACAGGCGAGCGCTCGCTTTTGCTCGGCAATTTCGTGCAACGGCTGATCGGTCTTTCCAAAAGCGATTCAGCGCGGCTCTACGAGGTGTTCCAGTCCTATGTCACCGCGCCGGAGAACACCGTCCGCTGGCGCTGGAAAGCCGGCGATGTGGCGATCTGGGATAACCGGGCCACGCAGCACTATGCCGTCAACGACTATGGCGATCTGCACCGGGTGGTGCGTCGCGCCACGGTCGACGGTGACGTTCCCGTCAGCGTCGACGGCCGCCGCAGCGCCACCCGTACCAAGGTCGCCAAGCCCGCGACCGACAAGGCTGCCTGAGGTCTGGGCCGCCTGAGGCGCGAGGAGCCGCAATACAGGCGGCCCCTTCATTTTCGCCGAAGAGGCGGTGTCGGCGCGATGCCGACGCCGGCTTCAGGACGATGGCTGAGGCTCACCAACCTGGCCTATCCCGTCCAGCCAAGGCCGGACGAGATGCAATTGATCGAGACGAGCAGGGCGTCGGTCGCCCGCTTTTGATCCGCCGTGCCGGTATTTGCCCTGACTTCACGCAGCAGATCGACCTGCAGCCGGTGGATGTCGTCCATCTGACGCCGAAGGCTGTCGAAACGCCGCTTGAACATCGGGAAGCGCACGGAAAGGTCGCCTCCGGTGAGGTCGCGGATCAGGCGTCGGGTCAGCTCGTATTCGGCGACAATGCGGGTGTAGATGCGTTGCGACGCATCGCTGTCGGACACCAGGCCGGCATAGAGCCGCGCGATCTCCATGTCGGACTGGTAGAGCGTCTTCTCTGCCTCGTCGACGATCAGGCGGAAGAAGCGCGAGTGTTCGAACATGCGCGCCAGAAGCCCGCGCCCGGCATCGCCGCGCACCGTGACGAAGGAACTCAGCGCGCTGCCTATGCCATACCAACCGGTCAGCAGATGGCGGTTCTGACTCCAGGCGAACACCCAGGGGATTGCGCGCAGGTCGGCAATGCCTTTGGCGCCGAAACGACGCTCCGGCCGTGAGCCCATTTTCAAGAGCCCCAGTTCCGCGACCGGGCTCGCCTGGTTGAAATAATCGAGGAAGCCCGGCTCCGCCATTAACCTGGCATAGGAGGCCTGCGACATGCCGGCCAGCGCTTCCAGCGCTTCGTCGAATTCGGGTGCCTGCCTGGTTTCGGCGTCGCCGGGCGATCCGGCGCTGTGAGCCAGAACGGCGGCGGCGAGGATCTCGAGCTGGTTGAGGCCGGTGCCGCGATTGGCGAATTTCGACGACACGACCTCGCCCTGTTCCGTCACCCGCATGGACCCAGTGACTGTACCTGTGGGCTGCGCCGCGATCGCCCGGCCGGTCGGCGCGCCGCCACGGCTGACGGAGCCGCCACGGCCATGAAAGAAACTGATCCTGACCTTGTGCTTGCGGCCGACGGCGGCGAGGCGTTTTTGCGCCTTGGCCAGTTCCCAATTGGAGGCAAGGAAACCACCATCCTTGTTGGAATCCGAATAGCCGAGCATGATTTCCTGGCGCGCGCCGAAATCCCGCACCGTGCGCCGCACCAGGGCAATGTCGAGCAATCCGTTCAGGATGCCGGGGGCTGACTGCAGGTCGGCGATGGTCTCGAACAAGGGCACGATCCGCAGTCTGACCGTGCCGTCGCTGCCGGGCGCGGTCGAGAGACCGCAATATTGCGCCAGGAGATAGACTGCAAGCAGATCGTCAACCGAGCGGGTCATGCTGAGGATGAAGCAGCCCACCGCATCGCTATCGGCGCCGGCGATCTGGTTCGCGATGACAGAGAATGTCGCAAGCAGTTCCCTTGCCTCGGGCGACAGCCGGCCCGCGTCGATCTGCAACCGCTCGCTTTGGCCAAGGGCCGCGCGGATGCGCGCCGACCATTGCGGCGTGCCCGGTGTGACCGGGTCTGTCAGCGCAAAAAGCTCGGCCAGTACGCGATTGACGACCGTGGAGTTCTGCCTGATGTCGAGCGAGACCGTGCGGATGCCGAAGCTTGCGACTTGCCAGAGCAGCGGCTGGACGAAACGTCGGGCGACCGCGCGCCCGCCGATCGCTTCGAGGACAGAAGCCAGCCCGTGGAGGTCAGAACCAAACGCCTCCGCCGAGGGGTAGGCGGTTGCCTCACCGTCGCGTGTGGCCACAAGCCGGGCCAGCACGGCCGAAGCGAACTGGCGGAGCGGCTCTTCGGGGTTGCGCGCGGCGATGTCGTGCGCCTGGCCGCTTTTATCGAGTGCCTTTTGCAGAAGCGGGGTGAAGCTGGTCGGCAGGTCGACGACGTTCGAACTGGCGCTGAGCACCGTCACCAGCCGCTGCATTTGCGTCAGGTACCAGCCAATGGCGGTGTTGCGGTATTCGGCCAAGGCATGGGCGGTCATGGCGGCGGTGACGTTCGGATTGCCGTCGCGGTCGCCGCCGATCCACGAGGCGTAGCGCATGAAGGAAGGAATTTTCACCCGCTCTGCGGGATAGTGACGCTGGAAGGCGTCCTGCAGCTTGCCGTAGAGCTGCGGCGTCGCCTCGAAAATCACTTCGCGGAAGAAATGCAGGCCCCAGGCGATTTCGCGTTCGACCGTCGGGCGCTCCAGCCTGAGCTCACCCGTCATCCACAGAAGCTCGATCTCGCTTTCCAGGTCGGCGACCAGAAGCTCGCGTTCGCGCGGGGCCCAGCGCGGCTGGTCGAGCTCGGTCAGCTTGCGATAGATGCGGCGGTGGATCTCCAGAACCGTGACGCGCTTGGCCTCCGTCGGGTGCGCGGTCATGGTCGGGCCGACGCAAAGTTCATCAAATGCCGCCTGCACTTCCGCTGCCGAACGCCCGTTCGCCGCCATCTGCGCGATCACGCTGGCGAATGAGCCCGGCACGTCGTCGGCGCCCGCGCCCTGCTCGAGCTCGCGGCGCGTCCGCATGGCCAACAACTCGTCGGCGATCGCCAGCAACTGGAACCATACGCCGCTTGCCTGCAATGCCGGGATGCGCTGCTTCGGGGCCAGCGAGACAAGCGACCTGCGCCCGCTCAGAACGGCGGCGATCTCGGGCTCACGTGCGCTGGCGACCTTGAGCAGCAGCCGCAACAGCAGGCTGCGCTCGTCTTCGCGAAATTTTATGGGTTTGCTCTGTTCCAACCGCTTTCCTCCCGGGCCGAGGGCTGCGAGAGCGGTTCACCGTTTCACGGAAACGGCGAACCGCTCTATCTCTTTGTTTTTGCGCAATTCCGGACGGAAAACCGCTCACACTTTTCCTGGAATTGCTAAGGCTTTCAAGCAACCCGGTCAGGCACCGGGCGACCCTCGAAGAAGGCGGTGAGGTTCTCCACCACCTTCATGCCCATCGCCACGCGCGTTTCCTCTGTCGCGCTGCCCAGATGCGGCAAGAGCACGACGTTTTCCAACCGCTTGAGCGCTTCCGGGACGGCCGGCTCGCCGTCGAAGACATCGAGGCCGGCCCCAGCGATCTCGCGCCTTTCCAGCGCGCCGATCAGGGCGTCCTGGTCGACGACATCGCCGCGCGCCGTGTTGATCAGGAAGGCGCCGGGTTTCATCGGACGCAGGCTGCGGGCATCGATGAGATGGCGGTTTTCCGCGCCGCCCGGACAGTGCAGCGAGACGAAGTCGGATGCCGTGAGCAGCCCTTCGAGCGTCTGCATCTGCACCGCGCCCATGGCGCGTGTCTCCTCGTCGTCGACGGCTGAGCGATTGAAGAAGACGATCTTCATGCCGAAGCCGAAATGCGCGCGCCTGGCCGTTGCCTTGCCGATGCGGCCCATGCCGACAATGCCAAGGGTTTTGCCCGACACCTTTGCGCCGGCCATGTGCGTCGGCGACCAGCCGCGCCATTCTCCGGCCCGCAGCTGGCGCTCGCCTTCGCCGGTCCGGCGCGCCACGGCCAGTATCAGGCTGAGCGCCAGATCGGCGGTGCAATCGGTGAGTACGCCCGGCGTGTTGGTCACCACGATGTCGCGGTCGCGGGCGGCGGCGACATCGATATGGCTGAAGCCGACGCCGAAATTGGCGATGATCCGGGTGCGGGGAGAGGCGTCTGGAAACACCGCGTCAGGCAAGCGGTCGCTGACCGTTGCCAGGATCGCGTCGTAGTCGGCGAAGGCGGATGTCATTGCCGCCGGGCTCAATGGCGTATCGCTGGTGTTGAACGTCGTGTCGAAGCGTTCGGCGAGGATCGCTTCGACAGGGGCCGGCCATTTGCGGGTAACAATCAAACGCGGTTTCATCTGACATCCTGCAGATCGCTGGGCTGGCGATCCTGGCGCCAGCCTCAACTGCACATTTCGCTATGCGGGCTTGGCCCGACCGGGATCACGCCGCCTTCTTCATCCGCGACAGCGTGTCGGCCACCACCTCGCCGAACGAGGACGGCGTCGGCACGATGACGACGCCGGCTTCCTTCAGGATCTCGACCTTCTCCTGCGCCGACTCGCCGAAGGCTGAGATGATGGCGCCGGCATGACCCATGCGGCGGCCTTTCGGGGCGGACAGGCCGGCGATGTAGGCGATGAGAGGCTTCCTCATATTGTCACGCGCCCAGATCGCGGCTTCGGCTTCCTGCGGTCCGCCGATCTCGCCGATCATGACAACGGCGTCGGTGTCGTCATCCTGTTCGAACAGTTTCAGCATGTCCTTGAACGACGAGCCGTTGATCGGATCGCCGCCGATGCCGACGCTGGTTGAGACGCCGATGCCGAGCGACTTCATCTGTGACGCCGCCTCGTAGCCGAGCGTGCCGGAACGGCCGACAATGCCGACGCGGCCCGACAGATAGATGCTGCCCGGCATGATGCCCATCAGCGCCTGTCCCGGCGTGATGACGCCGGCGCAGTTCGGGCCGATCAGCCGCATGCGATCCTCGTAGCGGTAGCGCATCATGTAGCGCTTGACCTGCATCATGTCCTGCGACGGGATGCCGTCGGTGATGCAGACGCAGAGTTTTATGCCGGCGTCGGCCGCTTCCATGATCGAATCGGCGGCGAAGGGCGGCGGAACGAAGACGATGCTGGCCTCGGCGCGGGTTTCGCGCACCGCGCCCTTGACCGTGTTGAAGACAGGCAGGCCGAGATGTTTCTGGCCGCCTTTGCCGGGCGTGACGCCGCCGACAAGCTTGGTGCCGTAACGCTTCATATCGTCGGCATGGAAGCTGCCGATCTTGCCGGTGAACCCTTGCACGATCACGCGGGTGCTGCGGTTGAGCAGAATTGCCATTGTCTCGACCTCCCTCAGGCTGCTTTTTTCTTGGTGGCCGCGCGCCATGCAGCGACGGCTTTTTCGGCGGCTTCGGCCAGCGTGTCGGCGACGATCACCGCCTCGCCGGAATCGGCCAGGATGCGGCGCCCTTCCTCGGCCTTGGTGCCGGAGAGCCGGACCACCAGGGGTACGTTGACGCCGACCTCGCGTATCGCCTTGATGACGCCTTCGGCGACCCAGTCGCAGCGGTTGATGCCGGCGAAGATGTTGACCAGGATGGTCTCGACATTCTTGTCGCCGAGCACGGCGCGGAAGGATTTCGCCACCCGCTCGGGCGAGGCGCCGCCACCGATATCGAGGAAGTTGGCCGGCTCGCCGCCGGCAATCTTGATCATGTCCATGGTCGCCATGGCCAGCCCTGCGCCATTGATGATGCAGCCGATGTTGCCGTCGAGGCCGACATAGGAAAGGCCGCGGTCGCTGGCGAAGGTCTCGCGCGGGTCTTCCTGGCTCTTGTCGCGCAGCTCGGAGATTTCCGGGCGGCGGAACAGCGCGTTCTCGTCGAACGACATTTTGGCGTCGAGCGCGATCAGATTGCCGTCGCGGGTCACCACCAGCGGATTGATCTCCAGCATCGAGGCGTCGTAGTCGCGGAACACCTGGTAGCAGCTGAAGATGGTCTCGGTCGCCTTGCCGATCAGATTGTGGTCGAGGCCGAGCCCGAAGGCGATCTCGCGCGCCTGAAAGCGCTGCATGCCGACGCCTGGATCGACCGATGTGCGCAGGATGGAGTTGGGCGCCTTCTCGACGATGTCCTCGATCTCCATGCCGCCGGCGGCCGACGCCACGATCATGACGCGCTCTTCCTTGCGGTCGAGGACGAAGCCGACATAGAGCTCCTGCGCGATGTCGACGGCTTCCTCGAGATAAAGCCTGGAGATCAGCTTGCCGCGCGGGCCGGTCTGCTGCGTCACCAGCTTGCGGCCGAGCATGGCCTCGGCGGCGTTGGAGATTTCCTCGTCATTGGCGCACAGCTTGATGCCGCCGGCCTTGCCGCGTGCGCCGGAATGCACCTGCGCCTTCAAGACCCATTTGCTGCCGCCGATCTCGCGCGCCCTATAGGTCGCCTGCTCGGGGCTATAAGCCAGCCCGCCGCGCGGTACATGCACGCCATGGCGCGCCAGCAGTTCCTTGGCCTGATATTCGTGAATGTCCATTTGGTCCTCCCGGTATTTCGCTTTGTTTTTCCGCAATTCCGGACGGAAAACCGCTCACACTTTTCCTGGAATTGCTCTATTGCGCGGCGGCGACGCGGGCGTGGCTGGCCCGTTCGATTGCTTCGTTGACCACCAAAACATTGCGCGCCATGCGTTCCGACGCGGCGTCGATCATCTTGCCGTCGAGTGCGGCCGCTCCCTTGCCCTGCGCCTCGGCCTCCTTCAGCACTTCGAGGATGCGCCGGGCGCGAGTGACCTCTTTTTCCGGCGGCGAAAAGACGTCGTTGGCGAGTGCGATCTGCGATGGATGGATTGCCCATTTGCCTTCGATGCCGAGGGCCGCCGCGCGCCTGGCGCCGGCGATGTAGCCTTCCGGATCGGAGAAATCGCCGAACGGCCCGTCAATGGCGCGCAGGCCGTAGGCGCGGCAGGCGACGGTCATGCGCGACAGCGCGAAATGCCACTGGTCGCCGGGATAGTCGGGGTTCAGCCCGCCAATGTTGACGGTGCGCGCCTTGCAGCTTGCCGCATAATCCGCGACGCCGAAATGCATCGCCTCCAGCCGGCCTGGCGTGGCGGCAATCGCCTCGACATTGGCCATGCCGAGCGCGGTCTCGATCAGCGCTTCGAGGCCGACGCGGGTCTTGAAACCCTTGGCCATCTCGATCTGGTTGACCATCGCCTCGACCATATAGAGGTCGGCCGGCACGCCGACCTTCGGCACCAAAATCGTGTCCAGCCGGTCGCCGGCCTGCTCCATGACGTCGACCACGTCGCGGTACATGTAATGCGTGTCCAGCCCATTGATGCGCACTGAAACGGTCTTGCCCTTGGCGCGCCAGTCGATGTCGTTCAGCGCCTGGATGATGTTCTTCCGAGCGCGTTCCTTGTCGGGCGGCGCGACGGCATCCTCGATGTCGAGGAAGATGAAGTCGGCGGCGCTGTTGGCCGCCTTGTCGATCATCTCGGGGCTGGAGCCGGGAACCGCCAGCTCGCTGCGCTGCAGCCGCAGCTTCTTCAGATGGTTGATGGTGTGGCTCATAGTCGGTTCCTCAGGCGGCTTCGGCGACCGGCACGGCGGCCGAGGCGCGGAAATGCTGGATGGCGGCGCCGACGCCGGAGCCCGGCGCTAGCCTGACGCCGCAGTCGAGCAGCGCCATTTCGGCGGCCGACAGCGAGGAGAGCACCATCACCTCGTTCAGCCAGCCGAGATGGCCGATGCGGAAGACCTTGCCCATCACCTTGTTGAGACCGCCGCCGAGCGAGGTCTGATAGCTGCGGTAGGCGCGCTTGACGACATCGCCGCTGTCGATGCCTTCGGGAACCAGAATGGCGCTCACCGTATCGGAATGCCATTTCGGCGCCTTGGCGCAGAGCTTCAGGCCCCAGGCGTCGACCGCCTTGCGCACGCCTTCGGCAAGGCGATGGTGGCGGGCGAAGATGTTGTCCAGCCCTTCCTCGGTGATCAGGTCGAGTGAGGCGCGCAGGCCACGCAGCAATTGTGTAGCCGGCGTATAGGGAAAATAGCCGGCATCGTTGGCGCGGATCATGTCCTCGAAGGAGAAGAAGCAGCGCCGGTGCGTGGCGCTCCGCGAGGCCTCCAGCGCCTTTTTGCTGACGGAGAGGAAGCCGAGGCCGGCGGGCAGCATGAAACCCTTCTGCGAACCGCTGACGGCGCAGTCGACGCCCCATTCTTCCTGGCGGAAGTCGATCGAGCCGATCGATGAAACGCCGTCGACGAAGAGCAAAGCAGGGTGGTTTGCTTCGTCAAGCGCGGCGCGGCAGCCGGCGACGTCGCTGGTCACGCCGGTCGCCGTCTCGTTCTGGGTGCAGAACACCGCCTTGATGTGGTGCGCCTTGTCAGCCTTCAGCCGCTCGGCATAGAGTTCGAGCGGCACGCCGGTTCCCCAGTCGCAATCGATGACATCGACCTCGAAGCCGAGGCGCTCGGCCATGTCGACCCACAGATGCGAGAACTGGCCGAAGCGCGACATCAGCACGCGGTCGCCGGGGCTAAGCACATTGGTCATCGCCGCTTCCCAGGCGCCAGTGCCGGAGGAGGGGTAGATGAAGACGCGGCCGGTCTCGTTCTTGAACACCTTCTTGATGTCTTCGAACAGCGGCAGCGTGAGATCGGGGAAGGATGCTGCGCGCATATCCTCCATCGGCAGGTTCATCGCCTGCCGGACCTGTTCGGGAATGTTGGTCGGTCCGGGAATGAAAAGATGGGTGAAACCGGCCATGTCGCGAACTCCTCCTGATCCAGCAAAGCGGTGATGGGGAGTTTCGTTTCGGCGGCTAAAGGCAACAACACCTTGCCGGGTAACATCTTGCCGCGTGCGGGTGGGGGCGGCCTACCCGGTTGGCCTACCCGCGGCCTGTTGCTTGCCTACCCGAAAGGCTGCTTCTGGGTACGCCTCTCGCGCGCATAAAGTGCGACGGCCATCGCCCGGTTGCGGACGTCGAGCTTGTCGTAGAGATTCTTGAGGTGGTATTTCACCGTGTTCTCGGAAATCCCTGTCCGCGTTGCGATCTGCAAATTGGTCCAGCCGTCGGACAGCACCGCCAGCAGCTCGCGTTCGCGCACGGTGAGCTGCGACAAGGGCGTGTCGTTGACCTTGTTGATGTCGATATAGGGGATGCAGATGCGACCATGCGCGACCGCCAGGATCGTCTCGAATATGATCGAGGGATCGTCGAACTGGAAGCAGTAGCCCTGCGCTCCGAGCCGCACGCACTGCTTCAGGATGCCGATATCATGGTCGTTGGAAAACACCGCGATGCGCACGCCGAGCTTGCGGCTGTGAACCTCGGCCAGCACATCGGCGCCGTCCATGTCGGCGAGCTTCCAGCCGATGACGGCGACGTCGAATTCGCCTTCCGCTGCCAGTTCGAGGAAATGCCTGCCGCTTTGCACGCAGGCCAGGAGCTCGAAGCGCCCGTCGCAGTCCAGCATTTCGCGCAAGGCCGATACGACGAGCGGGTTGCGTTCGGCCACGACCACGCGCACGCGCGGTTCTGCGGTTGCCTTGGGTTCTGTCTGCGACCTGATCTTCAAGGGCTTCCGGCTATTCTGGTTGCAATCTAAGCGGTCCGGCCATTGCCTGGGACCTGCATCATGACAATTCTGCCCCAACCGTGCGGGGGTGCTCTTTCCCTAGCGACATGCGCTGTCGCGCTGCCTTAAGCCGGAACGCGTGCTGTTTCGATGGCAACGACAGGGTTCCGGTGTGGCCGGCACCGTCGCTTCACGGCAAAAAGGCGCCAACCGCCAAGCGGCCATTTCGCTTGAAATTCCCGTGCGTTAGAGCGACAGCTTGCGTTGTCGAATCGTGTTGCGGCCCTATCTACTTTCGTTTGAGCGCCGGACCCAAAACCGGTTTTCAGTTTTCAAGATCATGGTCTAGACCTGACGGACACCTTTTCCCAAGGGATGATGGCGGGAGGCGCTGGTGGAAAGCCAGGACGAACAAACGAGCGGCGCCAAAGCCGCTGACGATGCCCACGCTGACATCTATGGCGAGGACGGCGCCGTTCTGTCGTCCTTCCTCGCCCAGATCGGGGCTGCGATCGCCGATCGCGACACGCTGACGCTGAAGCGCGAAGTCGACGACCTGCACCAGTCCGAACTCGGCGACCTGCTCGAAGCGCTGCATCCCGAACAGCGCCGCGCTTTGGTCGAACTGCTTGGCGCCGATTTCGACTTTTCTGCGCTGACCGAGGTCGACGAGGCGATCCGCCGCGATATCGTCGACAATATGCCCAATGCGCAAATTGCCCAGGGCATGCAGGACCTCGATTCCGACGACGCGGTCTACATTCTCGAAGACCTCGAGAAGGAAGACCAGGACGAGATCCTGTCGCAGCTGCCGTTTACCGAACGGATCAGGCTGCGGCGTTCGCTCGACTATCCTGAAGAGACGGCCGGTCGCCGCATGCAGACCGAGTTTGTCGCGGTACCGCCGTTCTGGACCATCGGCCAGACCATCGACTACATGCGCGAAGACAAGAACCTGCCCGAGCGCTTCAGCCAGATCTTCGTCATCGATCCGAGCTTCAAGCTGTTAGGGGCCATCGATCTCGACCAGATCCTGCGCACCAAGCGCGCGACCAAGGTCGAGGAGGTGATGCACGAGACAAGGCACGCCATTCCGGCCACGATGGACCAGGAAGAGGCCGCGCGGGAGTTCGAACAATACGATCTGCTCTCCGCCGCCGTCGTCGACGAGAACGAGCGGTTGGTCGGCGTGCTGACCATCGACGACGTCGTCGACGTCATCCAGCAGGAAGCGGAAGAAGATCTGTTGCGCATGGGCGGCGTCGGTGACGAAGAACTGTCCGACAGCATTCTTTCTACCTCGCGCTCGCGCGTGCCTTGGTTGCTGGTCAATTTGCTGACCGCGTTCCTGGCGGCTTCGGTGATCGGGCTGTTCGACCGCACCATCGAGCATATCGTGGCGCTGGCCGTGCTGATGCCGATCGTGGCCGGCATGGGCGGCAATGCCGGCTCGCAGACCATGACCGTGACGGTGCGGGCGCTGGCGACCAAGGACCTCGACATCTACAATGCCGGCCGCATCATCCGTCGCGAAATGGGCGTAGGCTCGATCAACGGCGTCATCTTCGCCGTGCTGATCGGCATCGTCGCGGCGGCCTGGTTTCGCGATCCCAACCTGGGCGGCATCATTGCGGCGGCGATGATCATCAACATGTTCGTGGCAGCCCTGGCCGGCATCCTGATCCCGCTGCTGCTCGATCGGTTCAAGATCGATCCGGCGGTGGCGTCAGCGGTTTTCGTCACCACGGTCACCGACGTCGTCGGTTTTTTCGCCTTTCTCGGACTGGCCACCTGGTGGTTCGCGGTGCCCTGAGGAAACAGGGCATCGCGCCGTCAATTGACTTTTACGTAAATGCCGTGCGACGCTGCCTCGGGGTTTCCTGCCGAGTCCGGTATGGAGCGGGTTTGATCGGAATTGGGGAGGTGCAGCGGCAGCGGCCACTGACCCATGTTCCGGCATTTGGAGCAATGATGCGGGAATATTATACGATCACCGAGCTGACGCGCGAATTCGATGTGTCGACGCGCACGCTACGCTTTTACGAGGATGAGGGGCTGGTGCAGCCGGTGCGGCGCGGCCGCACAAGGCTGTTTCGCCCTTCGGACCGGCATCTGATCCGCCAGATCATGCGCGGAAAACGGCTCGGTTTCTCGATCAACGAGATCCGTGAAATCATCCAGATGTACAAGGAGCCGCCCGGCGAGGTCGGTCAACTCAACCTGATGATCAAGCGCATCGAGGAAAAGCGCGAGGATTTGCGCCAGAAGCGGCGGGATCTGGAGGAGACGCTGGCGGAGCTCGACCAGGCGGAGGAGTCCTGCGTCGAGCGGCTGGTGGAGTTGGGGGTCAATACCTGAGCGGACATCACGCGTTTGAGAACCTGCCGCAAACTTTCGCGATTAGCCGGAGCCCTTCCAGACTTCGTCATTCTAGGGCGAAGCAGGAGCGAAGCTCCGTCGCGGAGACCCTGGAATCCATTCCCTGACATTGGCCGTGGAGTGCAGCGGTGCAGAATTCTGCACCGTGGCAACGCTTAGAAGTCGCGGCATGGATCCTCGGGTCTGCGCTGCGTCGCTGCGCTCCTTGCTCCGCCCGTGGATGACGAAGAGACGGATGCGGCGGCTAATCGCCGAGGCATGCGACCTCTACCAGCGACGCCGCTCCGCCCTCAGATCCAGCGCCTGACTCGCTTTGCGTAGTCGCGGTACTTCTTGCCGAATTTGGCTGCCAGCACCTTTTCCTCTTTTTCGATCGCGACCTTTTGGGTGGCGAAGGCTGCGATCAGGGCCAGCGGCAGGAACCATACGATCCCCGAAACGAAGGCGACGCCGATGAGCATCAGCGTGTTGGCGAGATACATCGGATTGCGCGTGACGCCGAACGGGCCTGACGTCACCAGATGCTCCGGCACGCCATTGGGATTCATCGTGGTCCTGGCGCGCATCATGGCGCGGATGGCGGTGAACCAGAGGGCGGCAACGGCAAACAGCACCACAAAGCCGGCCGCGAACAGGAGGTCGCCAAGGAGATCGCCGATCCAGGGCAGGGGATAGAAGAGGCCAAGCACGATGCTGATGGCGATGGCGGCGCAGTAGATCAGCGGCGGCCAGGGAATCAGCCCTGGTTTTGCCGGCCCGGGTTTTGCAAGCTTGTCGGTCATTGTTGCCCTCCCTGCGTCATCGGGCTCTCCTCCGTCTTGGCGGTGCAGATGCCGGCGAGGTCGCTCAGATGCGCCTTGAACTCCGGGGTCTGTTCGCCATTGTAGAGCCGGTCGAATGCCGCCTCGCCTTGCAGCGTGTCCAGCATGCACACACAATAGCTGGCGCAGAACGCCGTGTCGCGCTGCTGTTTGCAGGACACCTGGCACTCCTTCAGGAAGACCACTTCCCGTGTCTCGACCTGCGCCGGCGCGATCTGCGAGAACAGCCAGACACAGCCGAACAGCAGCGGCTGGTGGATCAGGTAGAAAGCCAGGCTGTGGCGACCGATGAACGTGAGCGGCTTGGCCCAGCTTCCTGATGTCAGCGTCGCCAGCCGCGCCAGCAAGCCGGTGGTAGACGCCAGCTTTGCCGTCGCAATGCCGACAAGCACGGCGCCGAACCAAGGGAACAGCGGCACATAGTCGTTGGAGCGCGGGTTGATCGCCGACAGGCCGACCCACCACAGCGCTGGATGATCGAAGGCCTCGGATCGGAGATAGAGGGGCGCTGCGATCACCACCGCCGCCACGACCAGCGTCAGCAAGGACGGCAGTCGCAGGAACAGCAAACCAAGCAGGCTGGCCAGCGCGATCTCGTGCAGGATGCCGAAGAAGATGAAGCTGTCCGGCGTGATGAAATACGTCACCGCCGATATGGCGGCCGCCGCCACCGCGACCATGGCAAAGCGCTTCCAGAAGCCGTTCCAGCGGATATGCTTGCCATGGGCGAGAAACAGGCTGACGCCAACCAGGAACAGGAAGGTCGAGGCGATGCAGCGCGCATAGATCTTCCACCAGCCGAAGGCGGTGAGGCCGGGATCGGTGTAGTGGAAATTCTCGAGATCCCAGGTGAAGTGATAGCTGGCCATGGCGATCAGCGCGATGCCGCGCACGACGTCGATGGCGACGATGCGCTTCGGTTGATCCGGAACAGGTGCGATCGGCGTTTGGATGCTCATGGTCTCGTAATCTGATTCAGCCCCTGAAGACGACTATCACGGTTGCACTGGACAAAAGAAGGCCGTGCGCGCTGGCATCGCTCGCGTCGCGGCTGCATCAGGCGACGCTTTAGGTCAGAGCCGGAAAGCCTTTGACCGAATTCGCTTTTTGTCGGGAAGGGGTCGGTTTCCTGTTACCGGCCGAGGAATTGCCAGCCTACCGTACCTATCTCGACTTTTCCGAGCTGACACCGCCGCTGGTCTATTCGGTGGCGCTGGCGTTTTTCGGCCTGGGCTCGGTCTTTGTAACGCTGGGCTTGCTGGCGGCAGCCTGCGGCTTTGTCACCTGGCGCCTATCTGCCGAAATCGCTTTGATCAGAGCGCCGCATGCCGTTCGCGCACCCAGTTGTGGAAGCGGTGCAGGTCATATTCCTCGGGCATCAGCACACCGGCCTGGTGGCGCATCGAGCGCAGGCCTTTCTGGTTGACCTCGCAGATCGCGGCATCCTCTTCCAGCACCTGGGTGCCGAAGGCGACGACATTGTCGATGTCGGTCTGAGCCAGCGCCTCGGGCGCGAACAGCCATTCGGCGGTGAGTTCGGTCTGTTCCGGGCCGAGCGGGGTCAGTCGCACGGTGCGGACATAGTCGACATGGCCGACGATGAACATCGACGGCAGGTTGGTGGCATAGGTCTGGCCGGCCGCGCGCTCGGCCGGCGTCAGGCCGGAGAAGACCGGGCCATGGACGTGGCCGTCGCGCGACCAGGTCTCGGCGCCGGCGCGCAAGCCGCCGGAAAACTCCGGCGCGTCATTGTCGGCATGGCGCACCCAGTCGGGGTCGTCGTGCCGGCTCATCAGGCCGCGGCCGTAGATCGGCACCAGCCGTGACAGGTCCTTGTGGACGCCAGGGCAATGCAGGCACTCGTTGAAGTTCTCCCAAAAGATCTTCCAGTTGCAGTTCATCACCTTGCGCAGGACATGGCCTGATACCAGCGTTTCCAGCGGCCAGTTGCCGAGATTGCCGGATGCCGGATCGAAGGATGACGTAGCCGTACCGTCGACGCTTTCAGCAAGGTTGATGAAGACGAAGCCGCGCCAGACCGACAGCGCCACCCGGTAGAGCGGATGATCGGCCTTGTTGAAACCGTCGGGCAGCGATTTCGAGGGCACGCGCACCAGATCGCCGCGCAGCGAATAGGACCAGGCGTGGTAGGGGCAAGTGATGAGCCGCGCCTTCAGCCGGCCCTCGCTTTCCTGGCAAAGCTGCGAGCCGCGATGCCGGCAAGTGTTGTGGAAGGCGCGCAGTTCGCCGGTGTCGTCGCGCAGCACGACGATTTCCTGCGTGCCGACGCGAAATGTTCTGAACGCCAAAGGCCGGGCAAGGTCGGCCTCGCGGCAGACGAGCAGCCAGTTCTTGTACCAGATGGCGTCGAGATCGCGCTGGTAGGCGCCGGCGTCCCAATAGGCCGAGGACGGCAGCGTCGGCTCTAGCCGGGTCAGGCCATTATAGGGATCGCGCTCGCTCGGGCTGGGTTGCATGGCCGGTTTCCTCTAGGGATACGCCAGCCGACACCCCGGCAAATCGTTTGTCAATCAGGGTGCCGCATTGCCGGTTTGGGGCACGGCGCATAATCATCTCGTGACAATGGGGATTCGGAAAATTGGCCGCACGACAGATGTCGCTTACGCCCGAGCTGGTCGCGCGCTGCTGGCGCGAGATCAGGGACCCCGGACCCGACCCGGAGGCGCTGCACCTGGATGACAGCGACTATGATGCGCTGCTGGATGAATTGCAGGCCGAGCTCCCTGACAGCGAACCGCTATGGCTGTTCGGCTATGGCTCGCTGATCTGGAAGCCGGAAATCGATTATGTCGAGGACCGCGTTGCCCTGGCACGCGGCTGGCACCGGTCTTTCTGCATGAACATGACGCGCTGGCGGGGCACCAAGGAAAGCCCCGGCCTGATGATGGCCCTCGACAGTGGCGGCCAGTGCAAAGGCGTCGCCTTTCGGCTGACCCACGACAACAGGCGCCAGCAACTGGGCAAGCTATTCCGGCGCGAAGTCACGCTGAAGCCGACAAGTTACCGGCCGCGCATGCTGAAGCTTGCAAGCGAGGCCGGGCCGCTCAGGGCGCTGGCTTTCGTCATCAACCGCAACGGCCTGACCTATTCCGGCCCGCTCGACGAGGCGAAGGTCGTCGACAGGCTGGCGACATCCTGCGGGCACTGGGGGTCGGGCGCCGACTATCTCTACAACACGGTGAAGAATCTGGAGGAGCGCGGCATTCACGACCGCCATCTGTGGCGGCTGCAGCGGCTGGTCGCCGAGCGGATCACCGCCTTGAACCCGTAGCGCCGCATGGCGCATTCGCGCTGTTGGCCGGCGGAATTTGGTTTGCCGGATGCGGCTGTTTCAGCCTATAGTCACGCATGTCGTCGGTTCCATTAGGGACCAAGAGGGAATGCGGTGAGGGCTGACTTGTTGCCCAATGCCGTGGCTGCCCCCGCAACTGTGTGCGGTAGTCCTCTCCAAGCCACTGAGGATTTTTCTTCGGGAAGGTGGGGAAGGGCGCTGATCCGCGAGCCAGGAGACCTGCCGGCGACAGGGAACTGACTTCGATGCCCTCGGGTGGAGGGCGAAAGGACAAGATATGAATACCGCTTCCGTTTCCCTCGGCGCTTCCGTTTCCTCGCAGTCGCGCTTCATGCAGCTGGTGCTCACTGCATTTCTCGGCCTGTTCGTTGTCGGTGTTGTCGGCTTCTCGCATATCGATGTGGTCCACAACGCCGCGCACGACTATCGCCATTCGATGGCTTTTCCCTGCCACTGACGAGGAATTGACATCATGAACCTGTTTCGCAACGTCGTGTTTATCGCGGCGATCGCCGGGCTCGTGGCCGGCGTCGTTCTCGCCTGCATGCAGGCCTTTGCCACCGACCCGCTGATTTACCAGGCCGAAGTTTTTGAGAAGGCTGGCGGCCACAAGCACGACCATGCTGCGGCACCGGCCGCCAACACCACCGATGCCATGAGGAGTGCCGCACCGGCGGAAAACGCTATGAGCTCAGCCGCACCGGCGCCGGTCGAAGCGGCGGCTCCAGCGGAAGACGAAGGCTGGTCGCCGGCCGATGGCTTCGAGCGCTTCGCTTTCAGTGTCGTCGCCAATATCGTCACCGGCATCGGTTTCGCGCTGATTCTGGTCGCGGTTTCCGAGTTCGCTGGGGGAATCGGCAGCTGGCGCCAGGGCGTGTTCTGGGGCTTGGCCGGCTTTGCCGCGTTCACGCTGGCGCCGGGCCTTGGCCTGCCGCCCGAACTGCCGGCAATGCCGGTAGCCGACCTCATGCAGCGCCAGATCTGGTGGTGGGCAACGGTGGCGGCGACAGCGTCTGGCCTGGGCCTCCTCGCCTTCCGCAAGTCGCTGCCGTTGG
Source organism: Mesorhizobium sp. P3_A2 (assembly GCF_056403115.1). Classification (NCBI taxonomy): domain Bacteria; kingdom Pseudomonadati; phylum Pseudomonadota; class Alphaproteobacteria; order Hyphomicrobiales; family Phyllobacteriaceae; genus Mesorhizobium; species Mesorhizobium sp. P3_A2. Next base: position 256,905 of record NZ_JBFUGC010000001.1, on the reverse strand, counting down.
CGATCCTTGCCGTGGCTTTGATCGTGGCGCCACATATTGTCGGTGCGCCGCAGCCGGACAGCTTCGTGACGGCAATCCCGGAAGGCTTGCACCATCAGTTCGTGGTGGCGGTTACGGTGACCAATCTGGTGTTCTGGCTGGTGCTTGGTGCTGCCATCGGCGTGGTGTGCGCGCTCCGGCAAGAGCGCGCACGCCGAAACCCTGGCGACGGCGCTGCCGCCGCCATGGGCCTATATCGCCACCGCTGAAGCCTATGACGACGAAATGCGCGAGCGCATCGCGCAACACAGGTCGTGGCGCGGCGAAGGCTGGGCGACCATCGATGCGCCGCTCGATCTTGCAGGCGCGCTCGAAGCGCTACCCGACAACCAGCCGGTGCTCGTCGATTGCCTGACGCTGTGGCTGACCAACCATATGCTTTCCGACCATGACCTCGACGCAGAATGCCGGCGGTTGGCCGACGTGCTGTCGCGACCGCGCGGGCCGTGGTTCGTGGTCTCCAACGAAGTCGGACTAGGCATCGTGCCCGATAATGCACTCGCGCGCCGGTTTCGTGATGCGGCCGGCCGACTCAACCAGCAGGTCGCGGCGTTAGCTGATACGGTGCTATTGATGGTGGCCGGGCTGCCGCTCAAGGTGAAATAATGACCGATATCGACGCAAAAGACGAAGAACGCCACCGTGCCAAGATGGCCAAGCGCAAGGCGGTGCAGGATGCCGAGGTTGCGGAAAAAACGGTCGAGAAGGGACTGCTCATCGTCAACACCGGGCCTGGCAAGGGCAAAACCACAGCTGCCTTCGGGCTGGCGCTGCGCATGCTCGGCTATGGCAAGCGCGTCGGTGTCGTCCAGTTCATCAAGGGCAAATGGCACACCGGCGAGAAGGATGCCTTCGCGGCGTTCGGCGAGCGCGTCGTCTGGCACACGATGGGCGAGGGCTTCACCTGGGAAACGCAGGATTTGAAGCGCGACATTGCGGCCGCTGAGGCAGCCTGGGCCAAGGCGCTGGAGTTGATCGCCGATCCGTCCATCAGCCTTGTCGTGCTGGACGAACTGAACATTGCGCTGCGCTACGATTATCTCGATGTCGACAAGGTCGTGGCGGCGCTGAAGGCGCGGCGCGAAGGCCTGCATGTCGTCGTCACCGGCCGCAACGCCAAGCCGGCGCTGGTCGAGGCAGCGGATCTTGTCACCGAGATGGTCGTGACCAAGCACCATTTCTCGGCCGGCGTTAAGGCGCAGCAGGGGATTGAGTTTTAGGGGGTCTTTTACCCTCCCCCTTGTGGGGAGGGTCGGCGCGAAGCGCCGGGGTGGGGGACAGCGCCCTACGAGACCCCCACCCCGATCCGCCATGCGGATCGACCCTCCCCACCAGGGGGAGGGTGAAGCTCTCAGAACGTCACGGCGATAAGCACCGCCGACAGCAACCCGAACAGCCCGATCAGCAGATAGTCCGCCACCTGGTAGAGTTTCAGTGCCCGTCTGATGTCCAGGCTCTCGGCTTCGCGGCGGCCGCCTTCGCCCATGAACGCATCGTCGACGACAACGCCGCCATAGCTGCGCGGCCCGGCGAGCGCCAGGCCGAGCGCGCCGGCCATCGCCGCCTCCGGCCAGCCGGCATTGGGCGAGCGGTGCTTTTTGGCGTCGCGCCGCACCGCTTGCCAGGCATTGCGTGGGTCGGCGTCGCGGACGAGAAAGGCCGCGCCGACGATCAGCAGTGCGGTCAGCCGGGAGGCCGGCAGGTTGATCCAGTCGTCGAAAAGTGCCGCCGCGCGGCCGAAGGCCTCGTGGCGCGGCGTGCGATGACCGATCATCGAATCGGCGGTGTTGGCCACCTTGTAGGCGACGCCGCCGGCCAGTCCGCAGACCCCGGTCCAGAAGGCGGGGGCGACGATGCCGTCGGAGAAATTCTCGGCCAGGCTTTCGATCGCGGCCCGGCTGACGCCGGCGTGGTCGAGCTTTTCGGGATCGCGGCCGACGATGCGGGCAACCGCAATGCGGCCGAGCGCCAGCCCTCCGGTGTCCAGCGCATCGGCCACCGCTTCGACATGTTCGGTGAGGCTCTTTTGCGACAGCAGCGACGAGGCCAGGATCGCTGTTATGATCATGCCGGCGGGAAAGAGCTGCCAGAGCAGGATTTGGACGGCCAAGGCAATCAGCGCAGGCACCAGCACGATCACCAGCAGCGCCTGCATGCCGCGGCGACGACGCTGCGCGTCGGAATCAGTGTCGCGGTTGAGCCGGAGGTCGAGAAAGGCTATCAGCCTGCCGAACCAGGTGACGGGATGGCCAACGGCGCGGAACAGCCAGTCCGGGTAGCCCAGGATGCGTTCGATGGCCAGCGACAGGAAAGCGATCAGGACCGACATGAAGCTTTCTGATGGAGCGATTGCTGCGGTGGATCACGGTGGATCCCTTGGCCGGGCGAGCGCGCTCTTCCCCCACGCGCCACAGCCTTTCGTCGATCTCTCGACAGGTATCAATCCGCACTCCTACCCGCTTTTCGATCTGCCCGCCACCGCTCTGTCGCGATTGCCGGAAGCGGCGCGTCTGCATGAGCTGGCCAGGATCGCGGCCAGCGCCTATGGCGCGCCGTCGGCAAAGCATGTGGCAGCAGCCCCGGGCACGCAGATCCTGTTGCCGCGCGTCGCCTCGCTGGTGAGCCCAGGCCGGGCGTTGGTGCTGGGGCCGACCTATGCCGAACACGCCAGGGCGGCCGCCATTGCCGGCCATGCGGTGGCGGAGGTTGACGATTTCGACAGGCTGGCCGGTGCCGACCTCGCCATCGTCGTCAACCCCAACAATCCCGATGGACGCGTCGTTTCGCGGGAAAGGCTGCTGCGGCTTGCCGGGGAGTTGCGCACCAAGGGCGGGCTGCTGGTCGTCGACGAAGCCTTCATGGATGTCGGCCCAGGGGCCGAAAGCCTTGCCGGCGATGTCGGGCAGGGCGGCATCGTCGTGCTGCGCTCGTTCGGCAAGTTTTTTGGCCTGGCCGGCCTGCGGCTCGGTTTTGCGCTATCCGAACCGCTGACGGTCGAAAGGCTGGAGACGCAATTCGGACCTTGGGCCGTCGCCGGTCCGGCACTGGAGTACGGCATCCGCGCGCTTGCCGACAGCGGCTGGCAGGCCGACATGCGCCGCCGGCTGGCCGAGGATGCCGCGCGACTCGACGCGCTGTTCGGTCGGTTTGGCATTCCCGTCGCCGGCGGCACGACGCTGTTTCGCTATCTGCGATTTGCCGATGCGCCCGGTCTGTTTTCGGCGCTTGGCGAGTGCGGCATCCTGCTCCGGCATTTTTCCGACCGCCCGCAGGTGCTGCGCGCGGGGCTGCCTGGAAGTCAGGAGGAATGGCAGCGGCTTGAATCGGCGCTTGCCGGCTGGGACGCACGGCGCGACGATGAGCCGAAGGAGATCGCGCGATGATCCATGTCTGTTCGCTGTCCAAGCTTGAGGAGACGGTGGCCAGGAGTGGCGCCGAGCGCGTGCTGTCGCTGCTTGCCGCCGGCACCGAGGTGACGCGGCCGGCCTCGATTGCGCGGGAAAACCACCTGCATCTGGTCATGCACGATATCGCGGTGGCGCAGGACGGCATGACCATGCCGGGCGAAGACCATGTGCGTAATCTGCTCGATTTCGCGCGCCGATGGGACCGTGCGAAGCCGATGGTCGTGCACTGCTACGCCGGCATCAGCCGCTCGACCGCCTCGGCCTACATCATCGCCGCAGCGCTGGCGCCGAAGCGCGACGAGGTGGAACTGGCGCAGACATTGCGGAAGCTTTCGCCCTCGGCGACGCCCAACCCGCGGCTGATCGCGGTAGCCGATACGTTGCTCTCACGCCAAGGCCGCATGATCGAAGCGATCGAAGCGATCGGACGTGGCGCCGACGCTTTTGAGGGCACGCCTTTCGTGTTGAAGATCGACGGCTAAGCCGCTTCGGCCTGTTACGCCAGCCAGTCGGCAAGCTTCGCCTTGCGCACGTCCTTCAACAGGGTGATGAAGCCGTCGGCCTGATGCTCCGCGGTCAGCCGGCCTTTTTCGGCCGTTGCGATCGAGGCGTCGCCGACGACGCCGTTCGGGTTGAGATCGCTGGCGATCCAGGCGAAGGCGTGCGTTCCGGTGTGGCGCAGCAGCGCAAATTCGGTCTCGGCGCGGGCGACCTTGGAGACGAAGTTGTCGGCCTTGCCCATGTCGACCAGGTCAGGGCGGAAATGCAGCATCAGCGAGGTCTCGACATCGCCACCATGAATGCCGTGGCGGTCTTCCAGTTCGGTGTACATGCCGGCCGGCCGGCCGAAGCGTTGCCAGCTGGTTTTCACCGCCAGCATCCTTTCACGCACGCGCAATTCGCGCGTGACGATGCCCATGATCTCTTCATTGCCGCCATGCGAGTTGACGACGATCAGTTTTCTCACCCCGGCACGGGCGATGGACAGGCCAAGTTCGGTCCAGGCATCGACCAGGGTCGTCGCAGGCAAAGTGAGCGTGCCTGGTGCATGCAGATGCTCGTTCGATTTGCCGACCGCCTGGACCGGCAAAATGCGGATGTCGAGATCGCCTGGCAGGCGGGCGATCACCGTCTCCAGCATGCCGTTCATGATCGATGTGTCGGTTGATACAGGCAGATGCGGGCCGTGCTGCTCGATCGCCGCCACCGGCAGGACGGCAATGGTCGCCTCCGGGTCGATCGTAGCGTATTCGGTGGTCCGGTAATCGCCCCACCACACGCGTCTGTTTGCAACGGTCATGTCATGCCTCTTCAAGCGGATAGGCCAGCCTTAGGGCTGGAACCCGAAATTGTCGACCCGGCCCTCCGCTATGGCTTCGGGCGTTCGTCGCTTGGAAAGCCAATTCTGTGGCTTTCCCGCTTCGCGGACCACTCCTCACCCAGCGGCGATCGCCTCGACCTCGACCTTGAATTCCGGCCGCGCAAAGCCCGTCACGATCATCAGCGTCGATGCCGGCGCCGGGCTGGCAAACAGCCGGTCGCGGACGTCCATATAGGGCCGCAGATGCGCGCGGTCGGTGACGTAGGCGTTGATGCGCACAATGTCGGCAAGCCCGAGCCCAGCTTCAGCCAGAATCGCCGCTATGTTTTGAAAGCAGAGTTCGGCCTGGGCGCCGGCATCCTCCGGAATCTGGTCATCCGCCGTTATAGCGACCTGACCCGAGCACAGCACCAGCCGCTTGCCCGCCGGCACTTCGACGCCGTGGCTGTAGCGGGCGAAAGGTGGCTTGATCGACTTCGGGGTGAGGAATCTGAACATGGCAATCTCCGGTTTGTCGCCAACCTAGGGCCAGGCAACAAGTCCCTCAAGATGTGGTGCATGTCGCGGGGGCGATTGTGGACAGGCGTCCAAAAAATAGGCACGATGCCTCCCGCACAGCATGACCCGTCCGGTCTTGGCAATGACTGCCGCGTGAAGCAGGCAGTCCGGGCGGTGGCATGTGTCTTGCTTCTTGGACCAATGGTGTCGAGCCCGGCGCGTGACGCTCCGGAGCCAACAGAGGGTGGTGTTGATGTACGGAAAACAGAAGATTTCAGCGCTGGCGCTCGCGCTGCTTGGAGCCAGCACGCTGGGTGCGGCGGCGAACGAGAAGGTCACCTTCGGCACCAACTGGCTGGCCGAGCCCGAGCATGGCGGCTACTATCAGGCGGTGGCTGACGGCACCTATGCCGCCTGCGGCCTCGATGTGACGATTTCGCAGGGTGGCCCGCAGGTCAGCGGGCGGCCGCTGCTTTTGGCCGGCAAGCTCGATTTCTATATGGGCGGCAATCTGCTCTCGGCCTTCGACGCCGTCCAGCAAGGCATTCCGATGCGCGTCGTGGCGGCCGATTTCCAGAAGGACCCGCAGGTCATCATGTCCCAGCCGGGGCAGGGGCTGGACAAATGGGATGACCTGAAGAACGCCGACCAGTACATTCTCGGCGACGAGGGGGCGCAGACCTTCTTCCAGTGGATGGTGACCGAGCTCGGCTTCGATGCCGCCAAGCGCGTGCCCTACACCTTCAATCCGGCGCCCTTCATTGCCAACAAGAAGTCGATCCAGCAGGGCTATGTCACGTCCGAGCCGTTCGCGGTGCAGAAAGCCGGCGGCTTTGTGCCGAACCAGTTCCTGCTCGCCGACTATGGCTGGGACACTTATGCGACCACCGTCGAGGTCATGCAGGACACGATCGACAAGCGGCCCGAGGTCGTCCAGTGCTTCGTCGATGGCTCGGCCAAGGGCTGGTACAACTATCTCTACGGCGACAACAAAGCCGCCAACGACATGATCAAGAAGGACAATCCCGACATGACGGATGAGCAGATCGCCTTCTCGATCGAACAGCTGAAGAAATTCGGCGTGGTCGATTCCGGCGATTCGGAAAAGCTCGGCATCGGCGCCATGACCGACGCACGCATCCAGAGTTTCTACGACAAGATGGTCAAGGCCAAGGTGGCGCAGCCCGGCATCGACATCAAGAAGGCCTATACGCTGGCCTTCATCAACAAGGGCGTCGGGCTCGAGCTGAAGAAGTAATCGTGAGACTGGGGACAATGGCGAAGGCGCCTATGACGGCATCGGGCGAAAGCCCGATGCTGCTGGCGCTGCGCCATGTCGGCAAGGTGTTTTCCAACGGCGTCACGGCGCTGAGCGATGTCGACCTGACAATCCGCGAAGGCGATTTTCTCAGCCTGCTCGGGCCGTCAGGCTGCGGCAAGTCGACGGCGCTCAGGCTGATCGCCGGCCTGTCGACGCCGACCTCAGGCGTGCTCGACTGGCGCGGCTCGATCGACCGCGCCAACATCGGCTTCGTTTTCCAGGAACCGACATTGCTGCCCTGGGCCAATGTATTCGACAATGTCTGGCTGCCGCTGCGGCTGAAAGGCATCTCGCGGGCTAAGGCTGCGCCTGCGGTGACGGAGATGCTGGCGCGGGTGCATCTCACCGGTTTCGAAAACGCCGTGCCGCGCGAACTTTCCGGCGGCATGAAAATGCGCGTCTCGATCGCGCGCGCCATGGTGACCAAGCCGCGCATCCTTTTGATGGACGAGCCGTTCGCCGCACTCGACGAGATCACCCGCTTCAAGCTCAACAACGATCTGCTGGAGCTGTGGCAGGACGAACGCTTCACAGTCGTCTTCGTCACCCACAGTGTCTTTGAGAGCGTGTTTTTGTCCAACCGCGTTGTCGTCATGGCGGCGCGGCCGGGTCGCGTTCACGCCGAGCTTGCGATTGATGCGCCCTATCCGCGCGACGAGGTGTTTCGGACTTCGCCCGACTACGCCGCGCTCTGCCGCCAGGCCTCGGACATTCTGGTCGACGCCATCAACACATCAGCCGGACCGCACCATGACGGCCATTGATCAATCTTCGCTAACCCTCGATCCGGAGGAGGCGGGCCGTGTGCGCCAGGAGCGGCTGGAACGGATCGGCCGGTGGGTCTTGCCGCTGGCGATCATGATCCTGGCGATCTGGTTCTGGGACCGTATCTGCGTCTGGAACGAGATCCCGAAATACATCCTGCCGCGCCCGGGCGTGGTGCTGCAGACGCTCTATGACGATTCCGGGCTGCTGTTCTCCTCGCTGCTGGTGACTCTCAGGATCACTTTCCTCAGTTTGGTTCTCGCCGTCATCGGCGGCGTCGGGCTGGCGGTGCTGTTTGCGCAATCGCAATGGGTAGAGATGTCGTTCTTCCCCTTCGCCATCGTGCTGCAGGTGACGCCGATCGTGGCGATCTTCCCGCTGATCAACATCTATGTGAACAACCAGACTGTGAAGCTGCTGCTTTGCGCCTGGATCGTCGCCTTCTTCCCGATCCTGTCCAACACCACGCTCGGCCTCAACTCGGTCGATCGCAACCTGCGCGACATGTTCAAGCTCAATGGCGCGACACGCTGGCAGCAATTGCGCTATCTCAGACTGCCGGCGGCAATGCCGTATTTCCTCGGTGGCTTGAAGATCGCCGGCGGCCTGTCGCTGATCGGCGCCGTGGTGGCCGAATTCGTCGCCGGCGCGCAGGGGCAGTCGTCGGGGCTCGCGTCGCGCATCATCGAGGCCGGCTACCGGCTCAACGCACCTCGGCTGTTTGCGGCGCTGATCCTGATTTCGCTGACTGGCATAGTGATCTTCCTGGTGCTGTCGCTGGTGTCGCATCTCATCCTGCGCCGCTGGCACGAGAGCGCGCTGAAGCAGGAGCGGTAGGGTGCGTGAGGTGAGCGAGATGTCGGCGCGGAGCACCCCCCTCTGGCCTGCCGGCCATCTCCCCCTCAAGGGGGGAGATCGGATGTCATTCGGGATTTCGCCAATCACCGAGGTTGCAAGATGGGCGCTGCCAGCGAAACTGCTAATCTCCCCCCTTGAGGGGGAGATGCCCGGCAGGGCAGAGGGGGGTGCGGCTTGATACCAACCTCTGGCTATTACCATCTCGCCAACGTCCGCCTTCACCGGTCGCTGACGCCCGGTCTGGCCGCGGCTTACGACAGCGACGGTTTCGCACTGGCCGATATCGCCGTTGCAGACGGTAAGATCTCCAGCATCGCAGCGCATAAGAAATCGAAAGCACCAATAGACGCCATCGACCTCGCTGGCCGCATCATCCTGCCGTGTTTCGTCGACTGCCATACCCATATCGACAAGGGCCATATCTGGCCGCGCAAGCCCAATCCGGACGGCACCTTCATGGGCGCACTCAATGCCACCGGCGCCGATCGCGCCGCACGCTGGAATGCCGAGGATGTGGCGCGGCGCATGGATTTCTCGCTGCGCTCAGCCTATGCGCACGGCACCAAGGCGCTGCGCACCCATCTCGACAGCGTGCCGCCGCAGGAAGAAATCTCCTGGCCGGTGTTCGAGACGATGCGCGACAAATGGCGCGGTCGTATCGAGTTGCAGGCAGCGTGCCTGCTTGGCATCGAAGGCGTGCGCGACAAGGAATGGTTCGAGAGGCTGGCCAAGCGTGTCGCTGCCGCCAAGGGCGTGCTGGGCGTCGTCACCTATATGGTGCCGGATCTCGAAGAGCTGCTCGACAAGGTGTTTTCAGAGGCGATCAAGCATGGGCTCGACCTCGATTTCCACGCCGACGAGACCGACGATGTCGCGGCGATCTCGCTGAAGAAGATCGCAGAAGCTGCCCTCTGGAGCGGTTTTGAAGGCAACATCCTGGTCGGACATTGCTGCTCGCTGGCGCGCCAGCCTGATCTCGACGTGCTGGATACACTCGACAAAGTGGCCAAGGCCGGGCTTTCGGTCGTGTCGCTGCCGATGTGCAATCTCTATCTGCAGGACCGGCGCGCCGACCAGACCACGCCACGCTGGCGCGGCGTGACGCTGCTGCACGAGATGAAGGCGAGGGGCATTCCGGTTGCGGTCGCCTCCGACAACACCCGCGATCCGTTCTATGCCTATGGCGATCTCGACATGCTGGAGGTCTTCCGTATGGCGACGCGCATCCTGCATTTCGACCATCCGGTCGGCGATTGGCCGCAAGCGGTGGCGGCGACGCCGGCCAAGGTGATGCGGCTCGACGGTTTCGGCACGCTTGCCGCCGGCGGCAGCGCAGACTTCATCATCTTCAAGGGGCGGAGTTGGACGGAATTGCTGTCGAGGCCCGAATCGGATCGCATCGTCGTGCGTGACGGCAAAGCGATCGACCGGCAATTGCCCGACTATGCCGAGCTCGACGAACTGATGGTGGAATGATGGATGTTTCGGCGCTCAAACGCGATCTCGACGGGATAAAACTCGACGACAATCCGGCCATCGTCCAGCAGAAGAGCCGCGACTTCTACTGGTACAGCCCGGTGCTGAAGCAGCAGCTCGACCATGTCACCGGCGACCTGATCGTGACGCCGAAGAACGAGGCCGAACTGATCCGGGTGCTTGCCGCCTGTCACCGGCATGGCGTTCCGGTGACACCGCGCGGCAGCGGCACCGGCAATTACGGCCAGGCGATGCCGCTGTCGGGCGGTGTGGTGCTCAATCTGGCCGAGATGAATGAGATCAAGTCGATCGCGCCGGGGCGTGTGGTGACCGGACCGGGCGCGATCCTGGCCGACATCGACAGAGCGACGCGCGCGCATTCCGGGCAGGAGCTCAGGCTGTCGCCGTCGACCTACAACACGGCGTCGATCGGCGGCTTCATCGCCGGTGGCTCGGGCGGCGTCGGCTCGATCAATTTCGGCGGCTTGCGCGATTTCGGCAATGTGCTGCGCCTGCGCGTCGTCACCATGGAAGCCGAGCCGAAGGCACTCGAACTCACCGGCGAGGATTTGCACAAGGTGACGCATGCCTACGGCACCAATGGCATCATCACCGAGGTCGAGATGCCGCTGACGGCGGCCTATGACTGGATCGACGTGATCGTCGGCTTCGACGCTTTCATGCCGGCGGCGCGCTACGGCAATGCGCTTGCCTGCCAGGACGGCATTCTGACCAAACTGATCACGCCGATCGCCGCCCCGGTGCCGCAGCTCTATTTCAAGCGGCACCAGAAGTTTTTCAGGGAAGGGCAGAGCATCTGCGTCGTCATGGTTGCAAAGCATGGGCTCGACGCTTTCCTCGCCTTCACCCGTCGCGCCGGCGGCGAAATCATCTTCAATGCGGCAACAGTGACGGACGAGGAGAAGAAAGGCCTGCCGCCGGGCTTCGAACTGGCGTGGAACCACACGACGCTCAGGGCGCTGCGCGTCGATCCCGCGATCACTTACTTGCAGTCGCTCTATCCGTTTCCCAACCAACTGGCGCTGGTCGAGAAGATGGATGCGATGTTTCCGGACGAGGTTTTTTCGCACCTCGAATTCGTCCGGCTCGACGGCAACATCACTTGCTTCGGCTTGCCGCTGGTCAAATTCACCACCGAGGCGCGGCTTAACGAGATCATCCGGCTGCATGAGGAGAATGGCTGCCCGATCTTCAACCCGCATCGCTACACGCTGGAAGAAGGCGGCATGAAGCAGACCGACGAAATCCAGCTCGCCTTCAAGCGCGAGACCGATCCGCAAGGTCTGCTCAACCCCGGCAAAATGATCGCCTGGGAAAATCCGGATTATGACTATCGCTCGGGCCGGACTTTTTTGTTCAAGGGCCTGCAAAGGGCAGGGTGATGAAAGTCCTCGTCCTCTATGCGCATCCGGTGGAGACCAGCTTCAACGCCGGCATGCACCGGACGATCGTCGAGCGGCTGACGGCGGCCGGCCATGACGTCGACGACTGCGATCTCTATGCCGAGGATTTCGATCCCAGGCTGACGCGCGCGGAGAGGCTGGACTATCACAACCAGCGCAGCCCAGCGGACCCGGCCGCACCCTATGTCGAGCGTCTGCTCAAGGCCGAGGCGCTGGTGCTGTCCTACCCAGTCTGGAATTATGGCTTTCCGGCCATCCTGAAAGGCTTTTTCGACCGCGTCTTCCTGCCCGGAGTGTCGTTCAAGCTGGTCGACGGCAAGGCGCAGCCGTCGCTGCACAACATCACCAAGCTCGCGGCGATAACCACCTATGGCGGCAGCCGGTTCCGGGCCATGCTGATGGGCGATCCGCCACGCCGGCTGGTCAAGCGGATGCTGCGCGCGACGATCAAGCCCGGCGCTTCCGTGTCCTATCTCGCGCATTATTCGATGAACCTGTCGACCAATGAGACGCGGGCGGCCTTCATGGCCAAGGTCGCGGCCGGGATGGATGAATTCTGATGCGCGTGCTGGTGGTCTATTGCCATCCCGTGCCCGAAAGTTTTTGCGCCGCCATTCGCGACACAGCGGTCGACGTGCTGAAGGCACGGGGCTGGGATGTGCGGCTGCTCGACCTCTATGCCGAAAAATTCGATCCGGTCATGGGCACTGAAGAGCGGCGCGCCTACAATGAGCGCGCGCCGGAAGACCCGGCGCTGAAGCCGCATTTCGGGCATCTCGCCTGGGCGCAGGCGATCCTCTTCATCTATCCGACCTGGTGGTACGGGTTGCCGGCGATGCTGAAGGGCTGGCTCGACCGGGTGTGGGCCACAGATGTCGCCTTCAAGCTGCCGGCGGGCAAGGGGCGGATCACGTCGCTGATGACGCATGTCACCAAGGTCGGCGTCATCACCACCTGCGGCGCGCCGACCTGGTGGAGCGTCGTCGTCGGCCAGCCCGGCCGCAAGACTTTGCTGCGTGGCATGCGCGCACTGTGCGCACGCCGCTGCCGGACGTTCTTTCTGGCGCACTATCTGATGGATGCCTCGACGCCGAAGAGCAGGGCGGCGTTTTTGGGGAAGGTGCGGGCGAAGCTTGAGCGGTTTTGAGTGGCATTTTTTCCCTTCTCCCCTTGCGGGAGAAGGTGTCGCCGAAGGCGACGGATGAGGGGTGTTCCAAGGAACGCTGACGTCTCACTCCGCTAGAACGCCCCTCAACCGTCTCGGCGCTGCGCGCCGATCCACCTTCTCCCCGTAAACGGGGCGAAGGAAGAGGCGCTACATCTTCGTCCGTTCTGCCTTCGGATCGTACATCGGCTTCAGCGATGCCTCCGCCGCAAAGCGCTCGCCGGCGATCTCGATCTCGTAGGACGAGGAAAGCACGTCCGCTTCGCTCTCGCCCAGACAGGGCACATAACCCAACCCAATTGCGCCACCAAGATGATGGCCGTAGTTGCCGGAGGTGATCGGGCCGACGATCTTGCCGTCGCGCAGGATCGCCTCATTGTGGAAGAGCAGGGGCTCTGGGTCTTTCATGCGGAACTGCACCAGCCGGCGTGACAGGCCGGCTTCCTTTTTCTTGAGCACCGCATCGCGGCCGATGAACTCGCCCTTGGCGGTCTTGACCGCAAAGCCGAGGCCGGCCTCCAGCACATTGTCCTCGTCGGTGATGTCGTGGCCGAAATGGCGGAAGGCCTTTTCGATGCGGCAGGAATCGAGCGTATGCAGGCCGCAGAGTTTCAGGCCGACATCCGCGCCGGCCTCGTCGATCGCCTCGAAGACGTGCGCCGCCTGATCGGTCGAGACATAGAGCTCCCAGCCGAGTTCGCCGACATAGGTGACGCGATGGGCGCGCGCGAGGCCCATGCCGATCTCGATCTCCTGGAAAGTGCCGAACGGATTGTTCTCATTGGAAAAATCGTTGGGGCTGACTTTCTGGATCAGTTTTCGCGCATCCGGCCCCATCAGGCAGAGGACGCTTTCGGCCGCCGTCACATCGGTGATGACGACGAATTCCTCGCCGACATGCCGGCGCAGCCAGGCGAGATCGCGCTGCAGCGTCGCACCGGGCACGATGAGGAAATAGGCTGTCTCCGACAGCCGTGACACCGTGAGATCGCTCTCGATACCGCCGCGCTGGTTGAGCATCTGGGTGTAGACGATCTTGCCCGGCGCCACGTCCATGTCGTTGGCACAGAGTCTTTGCAGGAAGGCACAGGCGTCGCGGCCCTCGACGCGGATCTTGCCGAACGAGGTCATATCGAACAGACCGACCTTGTTGCGGACCGCCAGATGTTCCTCGCGCTGGTTGTCGAACCAGTTCTGCCGCTTCCAGGAATAGCGGTACTCGCGTTCCTGTCCGTCGCGGGCGAACCAGTTGGCGCGCTCCCAGCCGGCGACCTCGCCGAAGACCGCGCCGCGCGCCTTCAGATGCTCATGCAGCGGCGAGCGCCTGACATTCCTGGACGTTGCCATCTGCCGGTAAGGAAAATGGTCGGCATAGAGAAGGCCGAGCGTTTCGGAGACGCGCTCCTTCAGGTAGCGGCGGTTCTTCTGGAACGGCTGGGCGCGGCGGATGTCGACTTCCCAGAGGTCGAAGGGCGCTTCGCCATCGTTGATCCATTGCGCCAGCGCCATGCCGGCGCCGCCGGAGGAGACGATGCCGATCGAGTTATAGCCGGTCGCCATCCAATATCCCGATAGCTCCGGCGCCTCGCCGAGATAGTAGCGGTCGTCCGGGGTAAAGCTTTCGGGGCCGTTGAAGAAGGTATGGATGCCGGCTGTCGCCAGCATCGGCATGCGGTTGACGCCCATTTCGAGGATCGGCTCGAAGTGCTCCATGTCCTCGGGCAACTGGTCGAAGCAGAAATCCTCGCGGATGCCGTCCATGCCCCAGGGTTTGGCCACCGGCTCAAAGGCGCCAAGCATCATCTTGCCGGCATCTTCCTTGTAGTAGGCGCATTCGTCGGGAACGCGCAGCACCGGCAAGCGGCCGAGACCGGCGATTGGCTCGGTGACAAGGTAAAAATGCTCGCAGGCATGCAGCGGGATGGTGACGCCGTTCTGTGCGCCGAGTTCACGCGCCCACATGCCGGCGCAGTTGACGACGATGTCGGCCTGGATCGTGCCCTGGTCCTCGCCTTGCGCCCACGAGACGCCGGTGACGCGGCCGGCCTTGGTGTGGACCTTGGTGACCTTCACATTCTCGGCGATGGTGGCGCCGCGCTGGCGCGCGCCCTTGGCCAGCGCCATGGCGATGTTGGCCGGATCGCACTGGCCGTCGAGCGGCAGGTGCACCGCGCCGACGACGTCTGACACGTTGAGATGCGGATACATCTCTTTGACTTCATTGGGTGAAATCTCGCGCACATCGACATTGAAGGCGCGGGCGAGCGACGCCTGTCTGTAGATCTCATGCTTGCGCTCCTCGGTCAGCGCCACGGTGATCGAGCCGACCTGGCGCATGCCGGTGCCGACCTCGGTCTCGGCTTCCAGCTTGACGTAGAGGTCGGCGGAATATTTCGCCAGCCGCGTCATGTTCTGCGAGCCGCGCAACTGGCCGATCAGGCCGGCGGCGTGCCAGGTCGTGCCCGAGGTCAGCTGCTTGCGCTCCAACAGCACGATGTCGGTCCAGCCGAGCTTGGCGAGATGATAGGCGACGGAACAGCCGGAGACGCCGCCGCCGATGATCACGGCGCGGGCTTTGGTAGGAATGGCTTTGGTCATGCGGCCTCGCGGCGATAGCTGGATGCGAAGCGGCGCAGGCGTTTTGCGGCTTCCTGAAGCACCGGTTCAGGCTGGCAGAGGCTGATGCGGATATGGCCGGCGGCGGCCTTGCCGAAGCTGGAGCCCGGCATGACGCCGACCTTTTCCTGGTCGAGAAAGGCCCAGGCGAATTTCTCGTCGTCGGGCTCCACGGCCGAGATGTCGAGCATGACATACATGCCGCCTTCGGAGCCGTGCACGGTGACATTGTTCATGCCGCGCACGGCGTCGAGCAGGACGGTGCGGCGCGCCGCGTAGCGCTCGGCGATCTCCTTGACGCCGTAGCGGTTCTCCAGCGCCTCGGCG
Source organism: Mesorhizobium sp. P3_A2 (assembly GCF_056403115.1). Taxonomy (NCBI): domain Bacteria; kingdom Pseudomonadati; phylum Pseudomonadota; class Alphaproteobacteria; order Hyphomicrobiales; family Phyllobacteriaceae; genus Mesorhizobium; species Mesorhizobium sp. P3_A2. The sequence continues at coordinate 241,688 of NZ_JBFUGC010000001.1, read as the reverse complement.
CAAGCGATCGAGATGAAGGCCGGCAGGCCGTAGGTCGTGACCAGATTGAGATTGGTCAACAGCGTGATCATCTCAGCCGGGCCGGTCAGCCAGCCCATGCGCCAGCCGGTCATGCCGTGGCTCTTGGACATCGAATTGATGACCAGCGTGCGCTCAGCCATGCCGGGCAGGCCGCGCGGCGAAATGTGTTCGCCGCCGCCCAGCGTCCAGTAGACCTCGTCCGACAGCAGCCAGAGATCGTGCTCTTTGCAGATATCGGCCAGCTCCTCCAGCCGCTCGCGCGAATAGACCGCGCCCGTCGGATTGTTCGGCGTGTTGATCAGGATGGCGCGGGTGTTGGGCTTCAGCGCCGCGCGGATCCTGTCGGCGCGTGGCTGGAAACCGTCCTCGGCCGGCGTCTCGACCACGGTAAAACTGGCGCCCGCGGCGCTGAACGTGTTGGGGTAGGTGGCGTAGTAAGGCGCCACCACAATGGCATGATCGCCCTGATCGAGCACGGCCTGCACCGCCGCGTAAAGGGCGGCCTGGCCGCCGGGTGTGGCGATCACCTGCTCGGGGCCTGTCTCGATACCGGTGCAGGCGGTCGAGGCCGCCGCCATCGCCCTGCGCAGGCGCGGGACGCCGGGAAGCGGGGTGTAATGGTGGTTGCTGCCGCGAACCGCCGTCACGCAGGCTTCGATCGTCTGCGACGGCGTATCGAAATCATGGTCGCCGACCGACAGCATGATGATGTCCTGGCCGGCCTCCTTGCGGGCCCAGGCCTCGGTGTGGACCTCCCAGCCATCCTTGCCCGAAGGCACGATGCCGGAAATGCGCTTTGACGGTCTGGGCATCATTGAACTCCCGAAATCTGGTAACCGGCCTGTTCGAGCCGGTCACGCAAGGCAGCGATGTGGGCAGGGCCGACTTCGCAGCATCCGCCGACGATGCTGGCGCCGGCATCGACCCAACCGAGCGCCTGGTCGGCATAGGCGTCCGGACCAAGGTCGTGACGGGCGTGCAGCACATCGACGGTGCCGCCGTGCTTGAGCGCTTCGGTAGAGGTGAAGCCGTTGGCATAGGCGCCGACCGGGCCGCCGAGATCGATCAGCTCGGGAAGCGCAGCGGCGATCGCTTCGGGCCGACAGCAATTGACCAGCCGTGCCGCGAGCTGCAGGCCGTCGAGTGCTCGGGAGGCCGTGGCGATCGCTTCGCCGCTGCGCAGGCGCGGGGTACCGTGGTCGGCCAGCGTCCACGACACCCAGACCGGCTTGCGGCTTTCCGATGCCGCCGTGACGGCCGCGCGCGCTTCATCGGCGGAGGCCATGGTTTCGCACAGAAAGAGATCGACGCCGTCCGCCTGCTCGGCAACGATGCGGCGATAGATGTCGAGTGTGTCCTGATAGGAAATGGTCAGCGCCGGCGCATAGCTGCCGAACAGCGGCGACAGGCAGCCGGCGATGGTTGCCTCTCCAGCTTGCTCGCAAGCTTGCCTTGCAAGCTCGATGCCGCGCTTCTGGAGCGGCTTGAACAGTTCCTCCGCACCCTCGCGCGCCAGCCGCTCCGGTGTGGCCGAATAGGTATTGATGGTGATGACGCGGGCGCCGGCACGGATGAATTCCGCATGCAGGTCGCGTACCAGATCCGGTTCGTCGATCAGCACCCTGGCCGACCACAGCGGCGTCGGTTCGGATTTGCTGCGGCGAACCAGCTCCTGGCCCATACCGCCATCGGTGAGGATAACAGTCTTCACGCCCGCAGCCTCTCGTTCTTCGGATCCCACAGCGGCTCGTCCTTCTGCACGACCGCCTTGAAGCGGTCGCCGAAGATTTCAATCTCGATGGCGGTATCGGGCTCAGCCAGGTCGGCGCGCAGCATGCCGAGTGCGATCGACTTGTCGATACGATGACCCCAGCCGCCCGAGGTCGTCTCGCCGACGATCCTGCCGTCATGCCACAGTGTCGACACCGACGGCGCGTCGCAATCGCCGGGGTTTTCGACCACCAGCGTAACGAAGCGCTTCTTCACGCCTTGCTGCTTTTCGTTCTGGAGTGCGGCCTTGCCGCGAAACTCGGGCTTGTCCCATTTGACGAAGCGCTCGAGCCCGCCCTGCAGGATCGTGTAGTCGGTCGACAGGTCGCCCTTCCAGGTCCGGTAGCCCTTTTCGAGGCGCAGCGAATCCAGCGCATACATGCCGAACGGTCTCAGCCCGTGTTTTTGTCCCGCCGCCCAGACGGCGTCGAAGATGGCGGCGGTGTCTTCCACCTTGGTGTGGACTTCCCAGCCGAGTTCGCCGGCGAAGGACACGCGCACCAGCTTCGCCCAACGGCCGGCGATCGTGGTTTCCTGATGCGTCAGCCAGGGCAGCGAGAGATCCGCGTCGCAGGCCTCGGCCAGGATCTTGCGCGAGCTGGGACCGGCGAGGATTTGCGTCGAATAGTCTTCGGTCCTGTCGGTGAGGGTGAAAGCCGCGTCCCTCGGCATGCGCGACTTCAGCCATTCGAAATCGTGCCACTGCGCTACCGCCGCGGTGATCAGCGTCATCTGCTCTTCGCCACGACGCACCACCGACATCTCGGTGACGATGCGGCCCTTGTCGTCAGCGAAATAGACGAGGCCGATGCGGCCGGGCTTGGGCACCAGGCCGGTGACCTGCAGCGCCAGCCATTCGGCTGCGCCAGGGCCTTCGAGGTTGAAGCGCGAGAAGCCGGGCAGGTCGAGAATGCCGGCGGCATCGCGCACCGCCAGGCACTCTTCGCGTACGCGGTGGTGCCATGGCCCTTCGCGGCGGAAGGTGAGCGTCGCTTCTTCCGACGTGTCGTCACCGGGTTGCGCATACCAGGTGGCGCGTTCCCAGCCATTATAGGCGTCGAACTGGGCGCCGAGCGCCTTGATGCGATCGTGGATCGGCGACAGCTTGCGGTCACGCGCCGCGGGCCAGGCATGGCGCGGGAACTGGATGGCGTATTCGTTGCCGTAGATCTCCATGCCCTTGGCGACGCTGTAGTCTTGTGCAGCGGCAAAGGCGGTGAAGCGGCGCGGATCGCAGGACCACATGTCCCATTCGGTCTGGCCCTGCGTCACCCATTCGGCCAGCACCTTGCCTGCGCCGCCGCCTTGCGCGATGCCGAAAGTGAAGACGCAGGCCTCGAAGGCGTTGGGGACGCCGGGCATCGGACCGATCAGCGGGTTGCCGTCCGGCGCATAGGGGATCGGCCCGTTGATCACCTTGGACAGGCCGGCAGTGCCGAGGATCGGCACGCGGGCGACGGCGTCGGCGAGATAATGCTCGAGACGGTCGAGATCATCAGGGAAGAGCTGGAAGGAAAAATCCTCCGGCATCGGATCGTTGTGGGTCGCCCAATGCGCGCGGCAATTGCGCTCATAGGGGCCGAGATTCATGCCGTTCTTTTCCTGGCGCAGATAGTAGGAGGTGTCGACGTCGCGCAGCAGCGGCAGTTTCTTGCCCTGTTCCTTCGACCAGGCCATGAGTTCGGGGATTTCCTCGAACAATATGTACTGATGGCTCATCACCATCATCGGCACGTCGCGGCCGAACATTTTGCCGACTTCCGCCGCGCGGTAGCCGGCGGCGTTGACGACGATCTCGCAGCGGATCTCGCCTTGCGGCGTCTCGACCACCCATTCAGCGTTCTCGCGGCGCACGCCTGACACCGGGCAGAAGCGGATGATTTTCGCGCCCATGTCGCGCGCACCCTTGGCCAGCGCTTGCGTCAGCTGCGCCGGGTCGATGTCGCCATCGCTCGGGTCGTAGAGCGCGCCCTTGAGATCATGCGTCTCGATGAAGGGGTAGCGGCGCTTGATCTCGTCGGGTCCGACAATGTCGATGTCCATGCCCTGGTAGCGGCCCATGCCCTTGGCACGCTGGAATTCCTGCATGCGCTCCTTGGAGTGGGCGAGCCGCAGAGAGCCGGTGACGTGATAGTTCATGGGATAGTCGACTGCGTCGGCCAAGCCGCGATAAAGCTCGGTCGAATAGCGCTGCATGTTCATCAGCGACCAGGAGGACGAGAAGGTCGGCACATTGCCGGCGGCGTGCCAGGTCGAGCCCGATGTCAGCTCGTTCTTTTCGAGCAGCACGCAGTCGGTCCAGCCCGCTTTGCACAGGTGGTAGAGCGAGGAGGTGCCGACAACACCACCTCCGATGATCACCACGCGTGCCGTGGTCGGCAAACCGGCCATATTAGAAACCCTCGTTCAATAGACAGGCGGTGAAACCACCCAGATAACCACGGCCGGCTCGGTGCCGGGATTGCGCCAGCGGTACGGCTTGCGTTCGAAGCGGAAGGAATCGCCTTCGACAAGACGGTGCCAGACACCCGCTATCTCGATCTCGAAAATGCCCGAGGCGATGTAGCCGGCTTCCTCGGTCGGCCGCAGCTGCCCGCTCTTCATCTCCGCGCCCGGCGCGAAGATCGAGCGCACCATCTCGAAACTACCGCCGAGATCGGGCGATAGAAGCTCCTCCACCAGGCCGGATTCGCTTGTGCCAAGCGTGCGCCGGCTGCCGGCGCGCACGATCACGCCACGTTCCTTCTCGATCGGCACGTCGTGGCTAAAGAACAGGCTGAGCGGCACGCCGAACAGGTCGGCGACGGCCCGGAGGTCGCCCAGCGAAGGGATCGACAGGCCGCGCTCGACCTGACTGACCCAACCGACGGAGCGGCCGAGCTTGAGCGCGATCTCGGCCAGCGTCAGCCCACGCGCCTTGCGCAGCGCACGGATGTCGCTCGCCAGCAGGCGCTCGTCAGATCCCTGCAATGTTTTGGCGATAGCTGGGGGCAAAACGCTCACTTGATGAAAATTCTGGAGTGAATTTCATGAGACCCCACACGCGTGAAAAAATCAAGGGGATTTTCATGGGGCCACAAGATTTGCTTGCGCGATTTTGACGGTTCATGCAAAGGCTCGGCCACGAACGGCGAGTGTGGGGACGTCCGGTCGGCGACCAAGGTTTGGAATCCGCGCAAGGTCTTCTCTGATAGCCGTTTCGGCTTTCCGGGTATGCGCAAAGGGACGGCCCATGCTGAAAAAAAACGCAGAGGTTGCGCAGGACGCGGCTGTTGTCGACGAGGCGATCCTGTCGCGCCGCTCGGTGCGCGCCTTCCTGCCCGACATGGTCGATGACGAGACGATCCGCGCCATTCTCTCCGTCGCCGCGCGCGCGCCTTCCGGCACCAACATGCAGCCATGGCGGGTCTATGTGGTCAAGGGCGAGATCAAGCAGCAGATATCAGATGCCATCCTCAACTCCGGCATTCGCGCCGAAAAGGCCGATTGGGACGAGTATCGCTATTATCCTACCCAGTTCTTCGAACCTTATCTCACTCGCCGGCGCGCGAATGGTTTCGGGCTGTACGGCGCCCTCGGCATCGGCCGCCGTGAGGTCGACAAGATGCGCGCCCAGCACGACCGCAACTTCGTCTTCTTCGATGCGCCGGTCGGCATGATCTTCACCATCGACCGACGGCTGAACCAGGGCTCGTGGATCGACTACGGCATGTTTTTGCAGAACATCATGGTCGCCGCGCGGGGCAGGGGCCTGCACACCTGCCCGCAGGCGGCGTTTGCACCCTATCACCGGCAGATCCGGCCGGTGCTCAACATTCCCGACGAGGAGATCGTCGTCTGCGGCATGGCGCTCGGCCATGAGGATACGTCCAAGCCCGAAAATGACTTCCGCACCGACCGTGTGCCGTTGGAAGAGTGGGTGACGTTCAGCGAATAAGGGACAGCTAACGGGGTCCTATTCGACATTCAGCTGTGCGCCATGGCCGCTGACATGGGCGCCGTCCTGCGGCGTCAGCTTGAGATAGGCGATCAGCGCGCACAGCGTGATGACGCCCTCCACCACGAACAGGATGCGGAAATCGTTGGTCACGGCCGGCCCGCCGCCGGCCAGGAACGACAGCAGTGCGGCTGCCAGGCCGACGCTGATCGCCACCGCCAGCTGCCACAGTATGTAATAGAGCGCGCTGAAGCGGGCGAGTTGGTCGGGCGCAATGTCGGAATAGGCGAGATTGCCGGTCGAAGCCCACTGCGCCGAGCGCAGGACACCGAAGGCGAATATGTAGGCAAGCACGATCCAGACCGGCGTGGTGGCCTCTATCAAGGCGAAGCCGGCAACCATGGCGGCAACGATCGGTGTGTTGACAACCAGCACGCGGCGAAAGCCGAAGCGGTTGAGCAGCCGCGGCATGAAGACACGCATGATCAGCGAGCCGATCGCCGCGACGAAGGTCAGCGATCCCGCCTGCACTGCGCTCATTCCGAAGCCGAGCTGGAACATCAGCGGCAGCAAGAAGACGACGGAGCTCAGTCCGATCGTGTCCAGCCCGCCTCCGGTGAGGAAGGAGATGCGGAAGGTGCGGATGCGCAGGAGCTTCAGGTCAAGCAAGGGGTTGCGGGCACGCAGGCAGTAGAAGGAGGCAACCGTGAGGATGACGATCGCCAGCGCCAGCTCGGCCGCGATCATGCTGCTGCTTGCATCTTTCGCCGCAAGCGAATCCATGCCGAAGACCAAGAGAACCATGCCGCTGCCGACCAGCAGGAAACCCGGAAAATCGAACGGCGTGCGCACCGGTTTGGTGACCGTAGGGAACAGCGAGGCGGCAAGGACGGCGGCCGCCAGCGCGAACGGCACGTTGATGAAGAAGATCCAGCGCCAGGAAATGTAGGTGGTCAGCGCGCCGCCGACGAGCGGCCCGACAAGCGGTCCGGACTGGCCGGCGAGCGAAATGTACATGTTGATCTTCAGCGTGCGGCTGCGCGGGAAGGTCGACAGGATGACGACCTGGCCGAGCGTGCCCATCAAGGCGCCGCCGAAGCCTTGCAGCGCGCGGGCGCCGACCAGCGTCCAGATGTCGTTGGACAGCCCGCACAGCGCCGATGACGCAGCGAACGCCAGCAAGGCAAAGCAGTAGACATTGCGCAGGCCGAAGCGGTCGGCTGCCCAGCCGCCAAGCGGCATCGAGATGATCAGACTGGCGACATAGACGGTGATCAGCAGGCCGAGCTGGCTCGGTGGGCGGCCGAGGCTTTCACTGATGCCGGGCAGGGCGGTGACCACGACATTCTGGTCGAGGCTGGTCATGAACACGCCGCAGGCGACCGTCAGCGGCAGCAGGAGCAAGGCTCTGGCCGACACATCGGCGCGATCCGTGGCGCCGGCGGATAGTTCTGCAGTCATGGGGATGTTCGAACCAAACGACGATGCCGACCCTGAGACGGGATCTTTTGACCCCTTGGACCGGTTGGACGGCCACATCTTCCATCATGGGCGTCTGCAGCAGGATTCTCTAGCGGCAGAACCGGCTGGCCTTGATGCCAGAACGGCTATTCGGCCACCTACTGCACCTCGTAGCCGACTTCCTCACTGGCATGACAAAGCGCCTTCCAGAACGAACGGGCGAAGGAGCGGAAGACATAGATGTCGAACTGGTCGGCGCCGGTGCGCTGGATCTGGGCGAAGACGTCGTGATGGGTGGTCGAGCGGCCGGCGCCGACGGGGAAGGCGGGCAGCGCGAAGTCGATGGCGAAGAATTTCGCCAGCACCCATTCGGCCTTCGGCCCGGCGATGCGGATGGCGGTGCGGCCATGCGACAGGTCGGTGACGGTGCCGATGGCCGGGGTGACGGCCTTGGCAAAGGCCACCGCCAGGCCCTCGGCCTCATCGACGACGGTGAATTTTCCCGGCGCGAAGCCGAATACGGCCTTGCCGTCCTTGGCGACACCGCCGCCGGCGCCATCGGGCAGCGCGAGGCCGGTGACCTTGCGGATCGCCTCGATCAGTTGCTTTTCCGCGCCCGGCCATGCGGCGAGCTGGAGGATCGAGCCCGGCCCGGTCTCGGTCAGGATGACATCGACGCCATGTTCGAAATTGCCGTGCGAACCCGGATGGAACACCGGCTCGAGCGGCGAGCGGCGCTCAGGTAGTTGGCTTTCACGTGATTGGCGCTCAGCCATGCATGCGGCTCCCGTCCGGGTCGTAGAAGTGGTTGGAGACGATCTCCACCGGCCCGAACCGCTTGCGCAGCGGATCGGAGACAAAGGCGCGGGTGCCGTGCCTCGCCTTGCCGCTCTCGACCAGCGCCAGTGCGATATGCTTGCCGAGCGCCGGTGAGTAGCAGCAGGCGGTGATGTGGCCGAGCGAATCGTGCGGGTTGGCCTGGTCCAGTTCCGCTACGATGTGGGCGCCGCCGTTGAGCGGCCGGTTGTCGAGCGAGACCAGGCCGACCAGCTGCAGCCGGTCGGGCGCGATCAGGCCTTCGCGGTCCATCATCGCCGAGCCGATGAACGGCTTCTTCTTCGACAGCATCCAGTCGAGATGCAGGTCGCGCGCCGTGGTGCGTCCGTCGATCTCTGCGCCGGTGACATGACCCTTCTCGATGCGCATCGTGCCCAGCGCCTCCAGCCCGTAGGTGACGAGGCCGAACGGCTTGCCGGCTTCGATCAAGGCTTCCCAGACATGGGTACCGTAGCCAGCGCCGGAATAGACCTCGAAGGCCATCTCACCGGAGAAAGACAGCCGGCAAATCATCACCGGAACGCCGGCAATCTGTCCATGCACAATGCCCATGAAGGGCAGGGCTGTGTTGTCGACGGCAGTGCCGGTGACGCAGGCGGCGAGGATGGCCCGCGCCTTCGGCCCACCGATCGCGGCACCTGCCCATTCGTCGGTCACCGAGGTGACGTGAACTTTCAGCTCCGGCCAGATGACATCGAGGAAATATTCCAGATGCTGCATCACCTTGCCGGCATTGGCCGTGGTGGTGGTCATCAGGAAATCCTGTTCGCCGAGCCGCCAGGTGGTGCCGTCGTCGAAGGCGAGGCCATCCTCGCGCAGCATGAGCCCGTAGCGGGCCTTGCCGACGGCAAGCGTGGAAAACATGTTGGTGTAGACGCGGTCGAGGAAATCGGCCGCATCCGGCCCCTGCACGGCGATCTTGCCCAGCGTCGAGACGTCGACGATGCCGGCACTTTCGCGCGTCGCCTTGGCCTCGCGGACATAGGCCTGCTCGATCGTTTCGCCGGCAAGGCCGTAGATCATCGGCCGGAACCAGAGGCCGGCCGAATACATGGTCGCGCCATTGGCGGGGTGCCAGTCATGCATCGGCGTCAGCCGCTCGGGCTTCAAATCGCCGAAGCGTTCGGCAGCGAGCGAGCCGATCGACACCGCCGAATAGGGCGGACGGAAGCGCGTCGTGCCGACTTCCGGGATCGGCTTGCCCAGCGCCTCGGCCATGATGGCGAGACCGGGCACATTGGAGTTCTTGCCCTGGTCGGTCGCCATGCCGAGCGTGGTGTAACGCTTCAGGTGCTCGACCGAGACAAAGCCTTCGCGATGCGCCAGCCGTACGTCCTCGGCGGTGACGTCATGCTGGAAGTCGACAAAGCTTTTTCCTTTCGCCTTGATCTCGAACACCGGCGCCGGATTGGGATCCCCAGGGGCTGCTTCGACATCGGGCAAGGCTGCCGGCGCGCTTGCGCCGCCTGCAGCGGACAGGCCGGCGGCGCGGCCCTCATTGATGGCTTCGACGGTCGAAAAGCTGCCATTGAAAGCGCCGGCGCCGATCCAGCGCTGTTGCGTCGGCTTCGGTGGCAGGAAGGCCTGGCGGTCGGCGTTCCATTCTGCCCTGGCGCCAGCCTGGCTGGCGAGATGGATGGTCGGCGACCAGCCGCCCGACATCAGCAGGCAGTCGGCGTGGATACTGCGGGCGTCACCGCTGAGCAAGCCGGAGTTCACGTCGAAGCGCTGCACCTTGAGGCCGGAGAGCGCCTTGCCGCCCTCGGTGGCGACCACGGCATGGCCGGAGAGGATTTCGGCTTCGGCCTCGGCGGCCAGGCTCCGCATATCGGCCGACAGTTCGGGGCGCACATCGATGATGGCGACAATGGCCGCGCCGGCCTTCTTCAGTGCCAGCGCCGAGCGATAGGCGCTGTCATTGTTGGTGAACAGCGCGATCCTGTCGCCGGGCAGCACGCCATAGTCATTGGCGTAGCGCTCGGCCGCATGCGCCAGCATCACACCCGGCCGGTCATTGCCGGGAAACACCAGCGGCCGCTCAAACGAGCCGGTGGCCAGCACCACCGTTTTGGCGCGGATGGCCCAGTAGCGATGGCGCGGTTCGCCCTTCCCAGGCACTTCCTTGTGATCGGTGACGCGCTCGAGCGCGGCCAGTGTGTTGCCGTCATAATAGCCCCACACCGTGGTGCGCGGCAGCAGGCGGACCGTGTCGTGGCCTTCGAGCTGGCTGACGGTGCGCGCCGCCCAGTCGGCGGCCGGCGCGCCGTCGATGGTCTCGCCGGACCAGTTGGCCGAGCCGCCGAAACGCGGCTCGAGTTCGGCCAGGATGACGCGCGCGCCCTGATCGGTTGCGGCCTTTGCAGCCGACAGGCCGGCCGGGCCGGAGCCGACCACCAACACATCGCAAAACGCGTTCATGCGCTCGTAGCGTGAGGTGTCGGCGGCAATGCCGGCCTTGCCGAGACCGGCGGCGCGGCGAATGAAATGCTCGCAGAACATCCAGAAGCGGGTGCCTTTCAGCGGGCCGAACACCGGACCCATGAAGGTCTTGTAGTAGAAGCCGGCGGCCAGGATCTTGCCGCCAAGCTGGTTGATGGCGTTGACGTCCCAGGCGAGCGAGGGAAAGCGGTTCTGGCTGACGGCCACCAGCCCGTCGTAGATCTCGACCATGGTCGCGGCGATGTTTGGCTCGCGGACTTCGCCGCGCAGCACGGTCACAAGCGCGTTAGGCTCCTCGACGCCGGCCGAGAGCACGCCGCGCGGGCGGTGGTATTTGAACGAGCGGCCGAACAGCGTGACGCCATTGGCAAGCAAGGCCGAGGCCAGCGTGTCGCCGGTATGGCCGGTGTAGGGCGTGCCGTCAAATGTGAAGCGGATAGTGCGCAGCCGGTCGATGCGGCCGCCGGTCTCGATGCGACGCGGGCTCACGACTTGCCCCCCGCCTTGTGCCGGGCGGCGGCATTGTGGTCGCCGCGCGCGAAACCGGTGCTGGAAATCTCATGCGTGACCGTGTTGCGCACCACCCTCAGATGGGTGCGGCAACCGCCGGAGTGCTGCCAGATCTCATTGTGGTCGCCGGCCGGGTTCAGCCGGTCGTAGACATAGGCGTTCCAGGCGTCGAGGTCCTGCGAGTTGGGCTGCGGGCGCTCGCGGTTGCCGTCGCCCTGATAGGTGAACTCGATGACGTCGCGCGGGCCGCAATAGGGACAGGTGATAAGCATTTTGATTCAACCCTAATGCAGCCGAGGCGTTGCGCCCTGGCCTTTGTCGTCGATCACAAGCCCCCGATAAAATCGGTCGAGCGTGAAGGGCGCGTTGAACTCGTGCGGCTCGTCCTTGGCGATGGTGTATGCAAAGCACCAGCCCGAAGCCGGCGTCGCCTTGAAGCCGCCATAGCACCAGCCGCAGTTGAGATACATGCCCGGCAGCGGCCCAGCGGTGATGATCGGCGAGCCGTCCATCGACATGTCGCAGACACCGCCCCAGGAGCGCAGCATGCGCACGCGGGCAAGGCCGGGAAACAGCGCCAGCATCTCGCTCATCACCTCGTCGACGATCGGCAGGTTGCCGCGCTGGGCGTAGCTGTTGTAGCCGTCGATGTCGCCTCCATAGACAAGGCCGCCCTTGTCGGACTGTGACATATAGAAATGGCCCATGCCAAAGGTCAGCACCGTGTCGATGAAGGGTTTTAGCGATTCGGTGACGAAGGCCTGCAGCACATGGCTCTCGATCGGCATTCTGTCGACGCCGGCAAGCTGCATCACCCGTCCGGTGCTGCCGGCAACCGCCACAGCGACCTTCTTGCCGCGGATTTCGCCGCGCGTCGTCTGTACGCCGGTGATGCGGTCGCCGTCGCGCAGGAAGCCGGTGACCTCGCAATTCTCGATGATGTCGACGCCGCGCCGGTCGGCGCCGCGTGCATAGCCCCAGGCCACCGCATCGTGGCGGGCGGTGCCGGCGCGCGGCTGCATCAGGCCGCCGACGATTGGAAAGCGCGCCGAGGCCGAAACGTCCAGCGCCGGTACCAGCCGCTTGATCTCGGCGGTGCTCATCAACTCGGCGTCGACGCCGAGATGACGCATGGCGTTGCCGCGCCGTGCATAGTCGTCGAACTGGGCAGGCGTATGGGCCAGGTTCAGGCAGCCGCGCTGCGAGAACATGACGTTGTAGTTGAGGTCGTGTGACAGGTTCTCCCACATCTTCATCGAATGTTCGTAGAAGCGGGTGTTGGAAGGCAGGAGGTAGTTGGAGCGCACCGCCGTGGTGTTACGGCCGACATTGCCGGAGCCCAGCCAGCCCTTCTCCAGCACCGCGACATTGGTGATGCCGTGCTCCTTGGCCAGATAATACGCCGTCGACAGGCCATGGCCGCCGCCGCCGATGATGATGACATCATAGGAGGCCTTGGGCTCGGGCTTGCGCCAGGCCGGCTTCCAGTCCTGGTTTCCCTTGAGCGCGTTCGTGAGAAGCGAAAGGGCTGAATACTCCGCCATTCTTCATGCCATCCTTCGTGCGATGCGGCAGACTATAGAGCAGGCCGCGGGCGCAAAGCCAAGATTGCGCCATGGCTTTTCGACTGGCCGACGCCGCGATGCGACGGCTTGCCCCACGATATGGCCGTCTTTATCAAGGACAGGCTTTTTGAATGCCTTTGCCGCCCGTGAGTCGCCAATAGTCATGCTCTTGAGATTGCTTCGCCTCATTTTGGTTTTCACGCTGGTCATTTCGGCGTCGCCTTCGTTCGAGGCGATGGCGCAGGCGCTGGGCCAGGGCTCCGCCGGCTTGATCACCGATCAGCAGAAGGTCATCCAGGGCCTGACGGCCAAGACCGACGATCTCGAGAAGAAAATACAGCAGGACGGCGAGGACGATGCCTCCCTCGTCGATATCCGTCTGCAGCTGGAGGATCTGTCGCGGGCGGCGCTGACCAGTGCGCTGGCGTTCCGTTCGCGGCTCACCGACATCAACAATCGCATCGAAGTGCTGGGTCCGCCGCCGGCGGCGGGCCAGCCGCAGGAGCCCGACATCGTGACCGGCGAGCGCCAGGCGCTGGCATCGGAAAAGGCCGAGATCAACGCGGTTGTCGCCAGCGCTCAGAACCTGTCGATCCGCATCAGCGGGCTGATCGACAAGATCGGCAATATGCGCAGCGAACTGTTCCGCAACCTGCTGACCAAGCGCTACGTGCTGTCCGACGTGCTGAGCCCGCAGGTTTTTTCCGACGCCCGCGACGAATACGCCAACCTTTTCAGGGCGGTGTCGTCCTGGCTCACCTTTGCCTTCAAGTTCAAGTTCCAGGCGATGCTCGCGGCGACCTTCATGTCGTTGGGGCTGGCCGCGATATTGTTCGTCGGCGGACGCCGCCTGTTCGGGCGTATCTTCGAAGCCGATCCATCGATCGAGGACCCCACCTATCTCAGCCGCCTGTCGGTGGCGTTCTGGTCGACCTTGCTGCCGACGCTGGCGGTCGGCGCCTTTCTCGCTTCGACGGTCTTCCTGTACAATTATTACAATGTGCTGCGCGGCGACATCGGCCTCTTCCTCAACGCGCTGGCTGGCGTCATCGCCGTCGTTTTCTGCGTCAACCGCCTGACCAATGCGGCGCTGGAACCGCGGCAGCCGAACTGGCGCCTGATCCAGGTTGACACCGGCCCGGCGCGTTGGCTAGTGCGGCTGACGACAGCCATGGCGATTGTCATCGGCGTCCACTATTTCCTGGCGGTGGTCAACGACAGTATGGGCTCGCCGCTGTCGCTGACGGTCGCCAGAAGTTTTGTCGCCGCCATCATCGTCGGCGTCATCCTGATCCTGATGGCGCTGCTAAGGCCGTACAAGGGCTCAGACGGAAGCTGGCGGCCATGGCCGGCCTGGCTGCGCTATACCGCCATCGTGCTCGGCCTGTCCACCATTGTGGCAGCGCTGTTCGGCTATATCGGCCTGGCCATCTTCGTTTCGGTCCAGGTCGTGGTCACCGGCACTATCCTGGTCACTGCCTATATCGGCTTCTTGTCGGCGCGCGAGATCGGCGAGGAGGGCGGTTTCGCGGGCACCTCGATCGGGCGCTGGCTGTCGGCCAATGCCAGCTACGAGGACACAGCGCTCGACCAGCTCGGCCTGGTGGTCAGCGTCGCCATCAATCTGATGATCGTGCTGGTGTTCCTGCCGCTGATCCTGTTCATGTGGGGGTTCCAGCCCGGCGACATCCAGGCCTGGGCCTACAAGCTGGCGACAGGCATCACCATCGGCTCGGTGACGATTTCGGTCACCGGCATCCTCAGCGGCATCGTGGTCTTCATCATCGGCTATTTCCTGACCCGCTGGTTCCAGGGTTGGCTCGACGGTTCGGTGATGGCGCGCGGCAAGGTCGATACCGGCGTGCGCAATTCGATCCGGCTGGCGGTCGGCTATGCCGGCGTCGCCGTTGCCGGCCTCGTCGGCATCTCGGCGGCGGGTATCGATCTCTCCAACCTGGCGCTCGTTGCCGGCGCACTTTCCCTCGGTATCGGTTTTGGCCTGCAGAATGTCGTGTCCAACTTCGTGTCCGGCCTGATCCTGCTTGCCGAGCGGCCATTCAAGGTCGGCGACTGGATCGTCGCCGGCGACACCTCAGGCACGGTCAAGAAGATCAGCGTGCGCGCCACCGAGATCGAGACCTTCCAGCGGCAATCGGTAATCCTGCCCAATTCGAACCTGATCAACAACGCCGTCGGCAACTGGACGCACCGCAACAAGCTAGGGCGTGTGGAGATCAAGGTCGGCGTCGCCTATGGCAGCGACGTCAAGCGGGTGCACGCCATCCTCTTGGAGATCGCACGCAGCCATCTGCTGGTGCTGAAGAACCCGGAACCGTTCGTGCTGTTCACCAATTTCGGACCGGCGGCGCTCGAGTTCGAGATCCGCGTGTTCCTGGCCGATGTGCTGAACGGCGCCATCGTTCAGAACGATATCCGCTTTGCCGTGCTCGATGCTTTCGAGAGCGAGCATATCGAGATCCCTTCGACGCCACGCGCCGAAATAAAGGTCAAGCAGACCGAGGCATGGCCGCTCGACGACGACAAGATCGAAGTCGAGTTCGCCGAGAAGGAGCAGGCGGAGGCCGAAGCCGCTGCCGAGAAGGCGCGCCTGGCCAAAACAGGCCGCAAGGCGCGCAAACCCGACCCCAGCTAGGGGCTCGGGCTCCTCCCAAACCAATTACGGCATGAATGCGGCATTCAGTTGCGGTTCAGCTTGCATCTCATATAAGCTCACATGCAAAGGCGATAATGCCTTGTGAAATGCAACAGAGGCGGTGTGGAAACACCGATATTGCAAAATGTGGAAGTCGCTCGTCGTTGCCATCGCTTTTACCGCAGCGAGTGGCTCGGCCTTTGCCGCCAGCGCGGTCAACAAGGACGCTGAGACCCGTACGCTGATCGTGACGGAAGGCGGCGGCAAGACGGAGCTGGCGCTGGCCGCCGGCGAGACCGTGGAATTCTGCCCCAACGGCTGTTTCGTCACCTTGCCTAATGGCGACCTCGAGGCCCTGACCGGCTCGGAAACGGTCGAGATTTCGGGCGGCGTCGCCCGCATCAAGTAACGTTGACGGGTAGCTCTTGTAGAGGCCGGGCAATGCCCGGCCTTTTATTGTTCGTGGTAGCAATTGCTTAACAATGACGCGGGAAATATCATCGCGTCTACCGGCTGCAACCAGGCGTTTTAACGTTCACTATGCCGTTCCGCCGCTATACCCTTGCGAAGACGCCGAAACACGGCGCGATGGGTTTACGAGCAGGACAGGACAGACATGGATGCGCGGTCGGACAAGAACGCAATCCCGCTTGCGGTCGACCTCGACGGCACGCTGATTGCCACCGACCTTCTGTGGGAAGGTCTGTTCATCCTTCTCAAGAAGAATCCACTCTATATCTTCCTGGTTCCATTCTGGCTGGCCGCCGGCCCGGCGCGGCTGAAGCAAGCCATCGCGGACCGCATCGACATCGATCCGGCCTCGCTGCCCTATCGCGAAGCGCTGCTGCAGCGCCTGCGAGCCGACCAGGTGGACGGCCGCAAGATCGTGCTGGCGACAGGTACGCCACGCAAGTTCGCCGAGGCGATTGCCGCCCATCTGGGCATCTTCGATTATGTGCTGGCGACCGACGGTCCACACAACATGACCTCGGGCCGCAAGCGCGACGCGCTCATCGCCGCCTATGGCGATGGCGGGTTCGACTATGCCGGTAACAGCCGTCACGATCTCAAGGTGTTCGAAGCCGCGCGCGACGCCATCGTCGTGGCGCCCGACCGCCACGCGAGGCGCTGGCAGGCCGCGCATAGCGCCGAAACGATGCCGGCGCCGAAAAGGACATTGAAGACATTCGTCAAGATGCTGCGGATGCATCAGTGGCTGAAGAATTCGCTGATCGCGGTGCCGATGGTGCTGTCGCACGAATACTTCAACGCCAACATGATCTGGCAATGTCTGCTGGCGTTCGTCTCCTTCAGTGCGGTGGCTTCGGCCATCTACATCCTCAACGATTTCTTCGACCTTGCGCTCGACCGCAAGCACCCGACCAAACGCAACCGGCCGTTCGCCAGCGGCGCGCTGTCGATCCCGTTCGGCATTGGCGCGATGGCCGGCCTGTTGGCGATCGGCATTGCCGCCGGGCTTCTGCTGCCGATCGAGTTCCTGGGTGTGCTCGCCGGCTACATTGTGGTGACCACGGCCTATTCGCTGTCGTTCAAGCGCATGCTTCTGGTCGACGTGCTGACGCTGGCCGGCCTCTACACGGTGCGCGTGCTGGCGGGCGCGGCGGCAACCGGCGTCGAGGTCTCGTTCTGGCTGCTCGCCTTCTCGATTTTCTTCTTCCTGTCGCTGGCGCTGGTAAAGCGCTATGTCGAACTGCGCACCACCGCCATTCCGGTGGGCGAGCGTATTGCAGGCCGCGGCTACCGCATCGAAGACCAGGAGATCGTCGCCCAGGCCGGCATGGCGTCGGCCTTCTCCTCGGCGCTGGTGCTGGCGCTCTATATGGACAGCGCCGCCGTGCGCGAACTCTATCCGCATCCCTGGCTGGTCTGGCCGCTGGCGCCGATCGTGCTGTATTTGACCATGCGCGTCTGGATCCTGGCGCGCCGCGACGAGATGAACGACGATCCCGTCGTCTTCATCATCCGCGACTGGCGCAGCCAGATCATCGTGGCTATCGGCGCCGCACTGCTGGTCGCTGGAGGCTGGTAGAGCGTGGCGGGCGAACGGTTCCAGAGTTTCGGCCGCGCCACGCCGGCCGCAAAGCGGACCACCGCGGCCGATACGGCTGTCGAGCTGATGAAGAGCGGCAAGGCGAAGGCAAACGGCTTGCTCGCCTATGGCAACGGTCGTTCCTACGGTGATTCCTGCCAGAACGAGCCAGGTGCGGTCGTCGACATGCGGCCGCTGAACCGTATTGGTGCCTTCAATGCGGAGACCGGCCTGCTCGAAGCGGAAGCTGGCGTGCTCCTGTCCGACATCATTGCGCACGCCGCACCCCACGGCTTCTTTCCGGCGGTGGTTCCCGGTACCCAGTTCGTCACCCTTGGCGGCGCCATCGCCAACGACGTCCACGGCAAGAACCATCACCGGCGCGGCACTTTTGGTTGCCATGTCGAATCGCTGACGCTGCTGCGTTCGGACGGGCGGACCTACATTTGCTCGGCAACGGACAATGCCCGGCTGTTTGCGGCAACAATCGGCGGCATGGGGCTGACCGGCCTGATCCTGTCGGCCTCGATCCGGCTGATGCGGGTGCCTTCTCTCGACATCGTCGAGACCGCGACGCGATTTGCCGACCTTGGTGAATTCTTCGAACTGGCCGAGGCCGCCGACCAGGCCAATGAATATGCCGTCGCCTGGATCGACCAGCTTGCCGGCGGCCATGGCCGCGGGCGCGGCCTGTTGTTGTCGGGCAATCACGCCGAGCATGGCTCGCATGCGGCGTCTCGCGCCGGTTCCCGCCTTTCGGTGCCGATCCAGCCGCCGTTCAACGTGCTCAACCGGCCGTTCCTGACTGCTTTCAACGCCGCCTACCGGTGGAAGAAAGGGCGCTCGGCGGCGCCGCGCCAAACCGGCTATCAGGGCTTTTTCTTTCCACTGGACGGCGTCGGTGACTGGAACCGGCTCTATGGCCCCAAAGGTCTCTACCAGCACCAAAGTGTGGTGCCGGAACATGCAGCGCGCCAGACCGTGCCGGCGCTGCTGGACGCGGCGCGGCGGGCCGGGCAGGGCTCTTTCCTCACCGTGCTGAAGCGCTTCGGCTCGATCCGCTCGCCGGGTCTGCTGTCGTTTCCACGGCCCGGCTTCACGCTGACGCTCGATTTCCCCAATCGCGGCGGCAGGACGCTGGCACTGCTTGGCGAACTCGACCGCATCACCGTCGCGGCCGGCGGCGCGGTCAATCCTTACAAGGATGCACGAATGGGCGCCGACGTTTTTGCGGCCTCCTTCCCGGACTGGCCGCGGCTGGAGGCGCTGCGCGACCCGGCGTTCATGTCCAGTTTCTGGCTGCGGACAGCGAAAAAACTCGCCTTGCGGCCGGGGCGTGTCGAGGCGGCGGAACAGGTAGAAATCGAATAGTTTATGGTAAATAGACCGTAAATTCCAGGGTAATTCAAACATTGTCGTGGCTTCACGAAATGTTTGCAGGTTAGTAGTAGGACCATGCCAAGCGGCGGGTGGAAAATATGAAATATATCGCCTTCATTCTGTTCACAGTCATGACCAATGCCGCGGCGCAGCTGATGCTGAAGCAAGGCATGATGTCGCTCGGCCCGGTTTCGTTCGAAGGCACCAACCCGCTTCTGAAGCTCCTGCAGATCGTCTTCAGCCCTTGGGTGTTCCTCGGCCTGTGCACCTTCGTCATCTCGATGGCCTCGCATCTCTATGTGCTGTCCAAGGTCGAGCTCAGTTTTGCCTATCCGTTCCTCAGCCTTGCCTATGTCGCGGTCGCGATCTTCGCCTATTTCATCTTCCGCGAGGACCTCAACGCCTGGCGCATTGCCGGCATCGCCTTCATCTGCGTCGGCACCGTGCTGATCGCGCAAAGCGGGCGCGGGCATGAGGACCAGACGGCTTCCATCAGCCCCGACAAGATCAGCAGCAGCGAGACCGTTCGATGAGACATATCATTTTCGGCGGTGACGGCTTCGTCGGCCGTCATCTTGCCCCGAAGCTTGTGGCCGACGGTGAAGAGGTTGTCGTTGCCGACATCGTCAAGAGCGACCTGCCGCATTATCGTTCGGTTCGCTTCGTCACCTGCGATGTGACCGATCCGGCCTCAGTGGCCAAGGTCGGATTGAAGGCCGACGACATGGTCTACAATCTGTCGGCCAAGATGCTGTCGCCGATCCAGGTGCGCGCCAAGCGCCACGACTTCTTCTTCCCGGTGAATTTTAACGGCACCGAACACATCATGCAGGCGATGGACAGAGCCGGCGCGCCCAAGCTCGTCCACTACACCACCGACATGATCTACGGCCATACGGTGACCCAGCCGATGACCGAGGAGCATCCGGTCGCGCCGCTCGGCGAATATGGCTGGTCGAAGCAGAAGACCGAGGAGCTCGCCGCCGAATGGCGCAAGCGTGGAATGTCGATCTCGCTGTTCCGGCCGCGCCTGATCATCGGCCCCGGCCGTCTCGGCATATTGGAAAAACTGTTCAAGCTGATCGACTGGAACCTTCCGGTGCCGATGATCGGTTCGGGCAGGAACCCCTATCAGTTCATTTCTGTTTTCGACTGCGCGGAGGCCGCTCGCGCGGCCTGGAAGGCCGGCGTGCCCAATGAGGCCTATAATCTGGGCTCGCTCAATCCGCCGCCGGTGAAGAAATTGCTCGGCGACCTGATCAGGCACGCCGGCTCCAAATCGTTGCTGATCCCGACGCCGGGCTGGGCAGTCAAGCGCACGCTCGACCTGCTCGATCTCATGAACATGCCGATCATGGATCCCGAACAATATCTGATCGCCGATGAGGAGTGCGTGCTCGACGTGTCCAAGGCCGAGCGCCAGCTCGGCTGGGTGCCGCAATATCGCGACGAGGACATGCTGATCGCCGCCTACAGCGAGTACCGCGCCAAGAAGGACGGCCTTGCCGTCACCGCCAATCATGTCCCTGCCGAATAAGATGGGACGACCAGGAGAACTCCGAGATGACCGTCATGGCCAAGCCTGAGCAGACGAACGCGCGCACCATGGTCAATGCGCCGGCGCTGTCGCCCACCACTATTGCCAAGCCCGATCTGATCAGCGTCGAGCAGGCGAAGTCGATGGATGTCGCGCGCATGACCGACCTGTTCAAGGCGCATCTCAATCCGGGCCAGCTGCACTTCATGAAGCTGCTCGGCTTCCACAAGATCAAGATCGAACGCGCCGAAGGCATGTTCTACGTCGACCAGAACGGCCGCAAGATTCTCGACTTCTTCGGCGGCTTCGGTTCGCTCGCCTTCGGTCACAACCATCCGCGCATCCTGGAGGCTCGCCGCAAGTTCCAGGAGGAAAAGCGCCAGGAAATCGCCATCGCCTTCATGTCGCAATATGCGGCCGCACTTGCGCACAACATCGCCAAATGCTCGCCCGGCGATCTCGACATGGTGTTTTTGGGATCGTCCGGCTCGGAAGCGATGGAAGCGGCGGTGAAGCTCGCCGAGCGCGCCGCCGGCCCGAAACGGCCGAAGATCGTCTATGCCGAGAACTCCTTCCACGGTAAGACCAAGGGTGTGCTCGGCATCACCGACGGCCAACTCTACCGCGCGGACTTCAAGATGGCGGACAACACGGTGCGGATCCCGTTTGCCGACATCGAGGCGGTCGAGCGCCTGTTCCGCTCCGACCCGGAGGTCGGCGTCATCGTGCTCGAAACCATCCAGGGTGGCGGCGGCATTATCCAGGCAGAGGCGCAATACTGGCAGAAGCTGCGCGCGCTGTGCGACCAGTATGGCGTGCTGTGGGTGGCTGACGAAGTGCAGTGCGGCTATGGCCGTTCGGGCCGCTTCTATGCTTTCGAACACTACGGTGTCGTGCCCGATGTGACCGCGCTGGCCAAGTCGCTCGGCGCCGGCAAGGCGGCGGTCGGCGCGATGATCGCCCGGCGCGAGGTTTACATGAAGGCCTATGGCACGCCGAAGACGGCGATGATCCATGCCATGGCCACCTTCGGCGGCATGGGCGAGGCCTGCGTCACCGCGATCGAGGGCATCAACGTGCTCTATGACGAGGGGCTGATCGACAACGCCGCCTCGACCGGCGATTACTTGCTGCAGCGTCTGCAGGCGCTAAAGGAAAAATATCCGAAGATCATCAAGGATGTGCGCGGCAAGGGCTTTATGGTCGGGCTCGAGTTCCACGATTTCTCGCAGACCTTGCCGATGGTGCTGCGGCCGATCGTCAGCGTGCTCGACGACAAGCTGAAGGGTTCGCTGTCGGGCTTCGTCGGCGCGTTGTTGCTGCGCGACTATGATGTGCTCGTCGCCTTCACCGAATACAACCGCAACGTCATCCGCCTTGAGCCGCCGCTGATCTGCCAGCGCGAGCATGTCGACCGTTTCGTCGATGCCTTCGACAGCCTGTTGTCGCGCGGCATCGTGTCGATCGTGAAGGATTTCGTCAAAAGCCAAGTCCGTTAAGTCCCGAGCCTGATGATGCTGAGCAAGTCTCCCGCCGCGCAAAACACACTCGACCGGTTGACGGCCGCCGGTCTGGCGTGGGGCGAGGGGACTTATGCGCGGTGGGCGGCGCCGATCGGTGCGATCGCGTTTTCGCTCTACATCCTGCTCACGGCCTTTACCGCCTGGACGATGCCCGACGCCAATTGGGACATGCTGCCCTACCTCGCCATTGCCGAGGAGGGCGCTTACCCCGATGCGCAGGCGCTGCATGATTATGCCTACAGCACGGTCCAGGCCGGTGTGTCGGCCGCCGACTACAAGGCGCTGACCGACGATGGCGGCGGCTTCCGCAGCCATATGGCTGAAAATGCTTCCGACTTCCACTCGCTGCTTGGCATGTACCGGATCAAGTTCCTCTACGCCGAGATGCTGTCGACGATGAGCGCGGTGATGTCGCCGGTGGAGGCGATGCGGCTGCTGCAGGTCGTCTCGGTGCTGCTGTTCGGGATGATCGCGCTGCTCTGGCTGCGAACCGAAGGCGGGCTGGCGCTGGCGCCGGTGGTCGGCGCGGTGCTGATCATGGCCGATTTCGGCGATGCGGCGCGCGCCTCGACGCCGGATCTGTTGTGTTCTGCGCTGTTCCTCGGCGGCCTGCTTGCCTATGTGCGCGGCCGCGAAGTGGCAACGGCGGTGTTGCTCTTCCTCGCCTTCATGGCGCGTCCCGACAACATCGTGTTCCTGGCCATCTTCGCTGTGCTGCTGGTGGTTTTCCGGCAGCGGGCATGGGGGGTGCTGGCCGGCTTTGCCGCGTCCTTTGTCGCCTATTTCGCCATCTCGCACTGGGCCCAGCATCCCGGCTGGTGGCCGCATCTGTGGTTCTCCAGCATCGAGCAGCACTACAATATGGATGGTTTCGAGCCGCCATTTTCGGTGGGCGCGTATCTCAAGGCGTTTGCCGCATCCTTCATTCGCGCCATTGAGCTCAACAGCTGGGTCGGCGTCTCGGTGCTGGCGCTGGCCGGGTGGCTTGCGCTCAGCCGCGCCGGCTTCCAACTCGAGCGCCGTGCCGGCATTCTGCTGGCAGCACTTGTGCTTGGCGTGCTGGCGAAGTTCACCGTCTTTCCGATCCACGACACCCGCATCTATTTCCCCAACCTTTTGCCGCCCTTCCTGCTGCTGGTGGGTCCGGTCATGGCGCTGTGGGCGTCGGCAAACCTGAATGGAAGGCGGCCCATCGCCTTGCACGCCATTCCCGGAGATAAGCCATGAGTTCCGTTTCCGGCCTGGCGCGCATTGCTCTTTCGCTCGGCCTGCCCGCCGGCCTGCTCGACCGTGGGCCGGCGCTGCATGGCACGAAATTCCTGGCCAAGGCGGCGCTGAAGGCGCGCTTTGGTGGCGGGCAACCGTTCCAGATGGTCAATGTCGGCGCTTGCGACGGCGCGCTGTTCGACGACGTCACGCCATGGCTGCATCGCATTCCGCGGGCGCGGGCCGTGCTGGTCGAGCCGATCCCGTACAATCAGAAACGCCTGCGTGCCAACTACCCCGATACCGAACGCTTCGTCATCGAGCCGGTGGCGGTGACCAAAACCAAGGGCACGATCACCGTCCACACTTTCGATGCCGCAGCGCTCGAGGCCGGCACGCTGCCGATCGAGTTCATCGGCTGCTCGTCGGTCACCGACACCAATTTGATGTCGGGCAAGAATGCCTGGGGCGCGGCCGATGCCAATTTCAACAAATTCGCCCCGCATCTCAGGGATATCGAGGTGCCGTCGGAAACGCTGCAGACGCTGCTCGATCGCAACGGCATCACCTACATCGACGCCTTTCTGGTTGATTGCGAGGGCGCCGACTGGATCGTCTTTGAGCAGCTCGAGCTCAAGCGTTACCGTCCCGGCATGATCAAGGTCGAGGTCGGCGCGCTGCCCGCCCCGGAAATTGGCCAGGTCGTGGTCAAGCTGAAGACCGCGGGCTACCAGGTCGGGTTCCAGGCCGAGGACATCTGGGCCTTTGCCTGAGATAGATCGCCACTGACGACACGCCGGCGCGCTGGTCGCGCCGCATCTGCGACGTGTCGCAAACAGGCGGTAGCTCCATCCGCGTCGTCTGCATATTGTGCGCCATTCGAACGGGCGCGGACGCGCCCGCTTTATCCCCTTGGAGTCGCGGGCAATGGCAGAGTTTCCGAAACAGGCGAAGGTCGTCATCGTCGGCCTGGGTGGTATTGTCGGCGCATCGATCGCCCATCACCTGATCGAACGCGGCTGGACCGACATTGTCGGCATCGACAAGTCAGGCATCCCGACCGATATTGGCTCGACCGCGCATGCCTCGGACTTCTGCTACACGACGAGCCATGATTTCCTGTCCTGCTGGACGACGCTCTATTCCATCGATTTCTACGAGAAGATGGGCCACTACGCCCGCATCGGCGGCCTCGAAGTGGCGCGTGTCGGCGACGACAGCCGCATGGACGAGATCAAGCGCAAGATCGCTTCGGCCAAATCCTTCGGCACCCGCGCCCGGCTGATCGAGCCGGCCGAGATCAAGGAAAAATTCCCGCTGATCGAAGAGTCCATGGTGCAGGGCGGGCTGTGGGATCCGGATGCCGGCCTGGTCATCCCGCGCTCACAGACGGTCGCCGGCAAGCTGGTCGACCAGGCGGAAGCGTCGGGGAAACTCAAATCCTTCGCCAACACGCCGGCCAAATCCCTCATCGTCGAGGAGGGCCGCATCAAGGGCGTCGTCACCGACCGGGGCACCATCATGGCCGACTATGTCGTGGTCTGCGCCGGCATCTGGGGCCGGCTGATCGCCGAAATGGTCGGCGAAGACCTGCCGGTCATGCCGATCGACCATCCGCTGACCTTCTTCGGGCCCTACAATGAGTTTGCCGGCACCGGCAAGGAGATCGGCTGGCCGCTGCTGCGCGACCAGGGCAATTCGGCCTATATGCGTGACACCGGCGATCCCAAGACCGCCGAGGGCGGGCAGATCGAGTGGGGCTATTACGAGGAGACCAATCCGCGCCTCTGCCATCCGCGCGACCTCCTGGAAAAGGACCAGGCGCGGTTGTCGCCGTCGCAGCGCGACCTCGACATGGAGCAGATCCTGGCGCCGCTGGAACGTGCCATGGAGCTGACGCCGATCCTCGGCGAACTCGGCTACAATGAAAGCCATTCCTTCAACGGCCTCTTGCAGGTGACCGCAGATGGCGGTCCGTCGATGGGCGAGAGCCAGAAGGTGAGGGGCCTGTGGTACGCCGTCGCCATCTGGGTCAAGGACGGGCCCGGCATGGGCAAGCTCATCGCCGACTGGATGACCGACGGCCGCACCGAGATCGACCATCATGCCATCGACTATGCGCGTTTCTACCCGCACCAGACCAAGGAGCAGTTCATCTGGGATCGCTGCACCGAAACGGCGATGAAGGTCTACAATCCGGCGGTGCATCCACGCGAGCCGTTCTCCAAGGGCCGCAACATCCGCCGCTCGCCGTTCTGGGAGCGCGAGAAGGAGCTCGGCGGCTACTTCATGGAGCTGGGCGGCTGGGAGCGCGCGCATGGCTACGCCGCCAACGAGCACCTGCTGGAGAAGTATGGCAACCGGGTTCCCGTACGAGAGAACGAATGGGACAACCGCCATTTCTGGCGGGTGTCCAATGCCGAGCACCTGGCGATGAGCGAGGATTGCGGCATCGTCAACCTCTCGCACTTCTCTATGTATGACGTCGAGGGACCCGACCATGTCGCCCTGCTGGAATGGCTGTGCGCGGCCAAGATCGGCGGCGACAACAATATCGGCAAGGGCATCTACACCCACTTCCTCGACGAGGAAGGCATGGTGCGCGCCGACTTCACGGTGATCCGCATGGCCGACCGCTGCCGTCTGATCGACGGCGCCGACGCCGGCCCGCGCGACTTCCGCTACATGCAACGCACCGCGCAGGACAAAGGCTTTGACGTCACCGTCACCGACGTGACGGAGAAATACGTCACCATCGGCATCTGGGGTCCGAACGCCCGGGCGACGCTGCAGAAGGTGGTCGAGAACCCTGACGGGCTGTCGCTCGAGAATTTTCCGTTCGCGGCGATCAAGCCGGTCAGGATCGGCGGCAAGGATGTCACCGCCTTCCGCATCTCCTATGTCGGCGAGCAGGGCTGGGAACTGCATATGCGCTACGAGGACGGCCTTGCCGTCTGGGACGCGCTGCGCTCGACCGGCGTCATGCCGTTCGGCGTCGAGACCTATGCCAACACGCGCCGTATGGAAAAGAGCCTGCGGCTGCAGAACGCCGACCTCCTGACCGAGTACAATCTGCTCGAAGCCGATCTCGCGCGTCCAAAGGTCAAGGAGAACGATTTCTGCGGCAAGGCGAAGCATGTCGAATACCGGGCTCGTGAACACCAGCCGGCGATCCTGTGCACGCTGGTGATGACCGAGAACGTCGATTCCAAAGGCGTCGCCCGCTATCCCGTCGGCACCATGCCGGTGATGGATCCGAAGACCGGCGAGACGTTGGTCGATGAACTCGGCCGCCGCTCCTTCACCACCTCCGTTGCCTATGGCCCGACCATCGGCAAGAACATCGCGCTCGCCTATTTGCCTTGGGCCTATGCCCAGGAAGGCCGCAAGCTCAGTGTCGAGTATTTTGGCGAGACCTATCCCGTCGAGGTTGCTGGCGTCGGCTACAAGCCGCTCTACGATCCGGAGAATTTGAAGCCGAGAAGTTGAGCGGAAGCTGCAATCGCGGAAGTATGAATGCAAAGCCCGGCTCACGGCCGGGCTTTTCACTTTGTCAGCAGCCGATTCTCGCTTACCTTGGGGCATGTCTGCTTTTTCCCACGCAGGACATTTCCTCTCAGGCAGCGCCGCACTGGCGCTGGTGCTTTGGCTGACACCAGCAGTTGATGCCGCCGAGCCGGTCGATGTCGAGCTGGTGCTGGCCGTCGATGTGTCGCTGTCGATGTCGCCCACCGAACTCGAAATCCAGCGCCACGGCTATGCCGCGGCGCTAACCCACGACAATGTCCTGCAAGCCATAGCCGACGGCGCCTATGGCAAGGTCGCCGTCACCTATGTCGAATGGGCGGGAGCTACCACGCAGGTGGTCGTGGTGCCGTGGACGGTGATCGCCAGCCGGGCCGATGCCGAGCGGGTGGCGGCGCAGCTTTCCGCCCATCCGCCGGCCAGCGCCCGGCGCACCTCGATTTCCGGCGCGCTCGAATTCGGCAGCGATCTTTTTGCCGAAAGCGGCTTTCAGGGGACAAAGCGCGTCATCGATATTTCCGGCGACGGGCCCAACAACCAGGGCGCGCCCGTCGACATCACCCGCGACGCGGTGGTCAAGCAAGGCATAATCATCAACGGACTGCCGCTGATGACGCGCGGCGGTGGGTTTGGCGGTGCCTATGACGTCAACAATCTCGACCGCTATTACAGCGACTGCGTTATCGGCGGGCCCGGATCCTTCATGATCCCGGTTAATGACTGGACGCAGTTTCCCGAAGCCATTCGCCGCAAGCTCGTGCTGGAGCTTGCCGGCCCCGCTTCGCCGCAATGGGCTCGGGAGGAAGCCACTCATCCGCCGGTGGTGCTGGCGCAGGACCGGCCGACTGACTGCCAGGTCGGCGAAAAAATGTGGCGCGACCGCAGCTGGATGTTCGACGCGCGCTAGACCTTTGGCCCATGCCGCAATGCAGCATCAGTTTCATTGACAAGCCCATGGGCGTCTGTGACACAATTCCCCATCCGAAAAAAACAAGGGGAACTGACATGAACAGGACCATCGTCTTTGCCGCGGCATTGGCGCTTGCAGCGGGATTGTCCGCTCCGGCCAAGGCCGCCACGTCGGTGACCATCGGCATCAGCGGCTGGACCGGGTTTGCGCCGCTGACGCTTGCCAAGCAGGCCGGCATATTCGAGAAGCATGGCCTCGACGTGACCTTGAAGAAGGTTCCGCAGGCCAGCCGGCCGCTTGCCATTGCCAGCGGCGACCTCCAATGCGCCGCCACAACGGTCGAGACCTGGCTGGTCTGGAACGCCAGCGGCGTCACCACCAAACAGATATTCCAGCTCGACAAATCCTATGGCGCCGACGGCATTGTCGTGCGCAACGACATCAAGACCGTCGCTGACCTCAAGGGCAAGAATGTCGCGTCCTCGGCGCCGGGCACGTCCCCCTATTTCATGCTGGCCTGGGTGCTGAACAAGAACGGGCTGTCGACCAAGGACGTGACCGTAGTCAACCTGGAGCCGGATGCGGCCGCACAAGCCTTCCTCGCCGGCCAGAACGATGCGGCGGTCACCTACGAGCCGTTCATCTCGGCGGTGCGCGACAAGGTTGACCAGGGCCATATATTGGCGACTACGCTCGACTATCCGATGGTGCTCGACACGGTCGGCTGCACGCCCGAATTCCTCACCGCCAATCCCGACGCCGCCAAGGCGCTCGCCGACAGCTATTTCGAGGCACTCGACCTGATCAAGAGCGATCCGCAGAAATCCTACGAGATCATGGGTGCCGACGTAAAACAGTCGGCCAAGGAGTTCGAGGATTCGGCGAAATATCTGAAGTGGGCCGACAAGGCGGAGAACAAGCAGTTCTTCACCAAGGAATTCCAGGACTTTTCCAAGACCGCCGGCGAACTGCTCCTGCAGATGGGGCTGATCAAGGAAGCGCCAGATGTCGCCACGCTGGCCGACACCAGCGCGGTATCGAACTGACGGGCTCGCCTTTGACCATCAGGCGGCGGCGCTTGGCGCCGCCTCCTCCTCCTGGACAAGTGGTGATTTGAAGATGCGGACGATCTGACGATGCGCCCCTTGCATCCGGTGTCGCCGGGCATTCGAACCGTGCTCGGCATTTCCTTCTTCGTGCTGTTCGTCGCCTTCTGGGCGTGGATCACGCTTGGCGGCCACGTCAACCGCATCTTCCTCGCCGATCCGCTGTCAATGCTGCGGGATGGCTGGCGGCTGCTGGTCGAAGACCGTTTCTGGCTCGACATTTTGATCACCATCTGGAGGGTCTTCGGCGGCTTTGTGCTGGCGTCGATCGTCGCCGTGCCGATCGGTATCGCCATGGGCGCCTGGAAGCCGGTGGAGGCGTTCCTGGAACCGTTCGTCTCCTTCGCCCGCTATCTGCCGGCCTCGGCCTTCATTCCGCTGTTGATCCTGTGGGCGGGCATTGGCGAGCTGGAAAAGCTGCTGGTCATCTTCGTCGGTTCGGTGTTCCAGATCATCCTGATCGTCGCGGTCAAGGTCGGCTCGACGCGGCGCGACCTGGTCGAAGCCGCCTATACGCTGGGCTCGACCAACAATGGCATCGTCAAACGGGTGATCATGCCGGCCAATGCGCCGGAGATCGCCGAGACGCTGCGGCTGGTGCTCGGCTGGGCCTGGACCTATGTCATCGTCGCCGAGCTGATCGGTTCGTCCTCAGGCATCGGCTATATGATCATCAACAGTCAGTCGCGGCTGGCGACGGGCCAGATCATCTTCGGCATCATCGTCATCGGGCTGATCGGGCTGTTGTCCGACTTCGCCTTCAAGGCGTTCAATCGCTGGCTCTTCCCCTGGAGCCTGGCATGAGCAAGCTTTTGATCGAAGGCGTCTCGCGCACATTCGCCGGCGTGCGCGGCGGGCAGCCGGTCAAGGCGCTGATGCCGGTCGATCTGACGGTCGCGGCCAACGACTTCATCACCATTCTCGGGCCGTCGGGCTGCGGAAAGTCGACGCTGCTCAGGATTGTCGCAGGCCTCGAGGCGCCGAGCGAAGGCCGCGTGTTGCTCGACGGCAAGGCGGTGACGCGGCCGGGACCGGATCGCGGCATGGTCTTCCAGTCCTACACGCTGTTTCCGTGGCTGACGGTGGCGCAGAATATCGCCTTCGGCCTGCGCGAACGCGGCATGGCCGAAAAGGAGCGGGACGGGATCGTTGCCTCCTATGTCGATCTTGTCGGGCTCAAGGGCTTCGAGAACCATTGGCCAAAGCAGCTTTCCGGCGGCATGCAGCAGCGTACGGCAATCGCCCGGGCGCTGGCCAACGATCCCGAGATCCTGTTGCTCGACGAGCCGTTCGGCGCGCTCGACAACCAGACCCGCGGGCTGATGCAGGAGCTTTTGCTCGGCATCTGGGAACGGCGCAAGAAGACGGTGCTATTTGTCACTCACGACATCGAGGAGGCGATCTTCATGGCCTCGCGGGTGATCGTGATGAGCGCGCGGCCAGGACGCATCAAGTCGGATGTCGCCATCGACCTGCCGCATCCACGCCACTACACGCTGAAGACCAGCCCGGAGTTCTCGGCGCTGAAGGCGCGGCTGACCGAAGATATCCGCGTCGAGGCGATGCGGACGGCACAGGCGCAGCCGGCCGAGGCTTGATCTGAAGCGTTCGGTTCAGGCGGCCAGCAGTTGCTTGCGGTCGACGCGCTCCTGTTGCGGCGAGCGGGCGTAGAGCTCGCGGTAGCATTTGGAGAAGTGCGAGGCCGAGACGAAGCCGCAGGCGACCGCTACCTCGACCACCGGCATCGACGACTGGATCAAGAGGTGCCGGGCGCGGTCGAGGCGGATTTCGAGATAGTAGCGGGCAGGGGACCTGCCCATCTCGGTACGGAACAGGCGCTCGATCTGGCGGCGCGATAGGTCGACATGGTCGGCGATCTCGATCAGCGACAGCGGCTCGGAGAGGTTGCCTTCCATCAGCTCGATGATGGTCAGCACCTTGGAGTTCTGTACGCCGAGGCGGGCGCGCAACGGCAGGCGCTGGCGGTCGGTCGGGCTGCGCACGCGGTCGGTCAGCACCTGCTCGCAGACGCGGTTGACCAGATTGTCGTCAAAGTCGTCGCCGATCAGCTTCAGCATCATGTCCAATGCTGCTGTGCCGCCGGCGCAGGTGTAGATGTTCTGGTCGATTTCGAATAGGTCGGCAAAGACGTTGGCCTTCGGGAAGGCCTCGGAAAAGCCCGGCAGGTTTTCCCAATGGATGGCGCAGCGCTTGTTGGAGAGCAGGCCGGCGGCGGCAAGGATATGCGCGCCGGTGCACAGGCCGCCGACGGCGACGCCTCTGTTATACTCCTCGCGCAGCCAGGCGAAGGCCGACCTGTTCTGGTAGCGCTCGACATTCACGCCGCTGCAGACAATGGCCATATTCGGCCGGTCCGGTCCGGCCATTTTCTTGCGCTCTTCCTCGAGCGAGGTGTTGACCGCGCATTCGACGCCGTTGGAGGCGCGCACCGGCTTGCCGTCGATGCTGGCGAGGCGCCAGCGATAGGCCTCATAGCCAAGCATGCGGTTGGCCGAGCGCAGCGGGTCGAGCGCCGTCGCAAAGGCGATCATGGTGAAGTCGGGGACGAGGAAGAATACAAACGATCGCTTGATCGGATGCTTTACGGCGTTCAAGGGAACCTCACGCAGCCATGGCGCGAACAGGATGTCGCGAACAGCATAGCGTCATCAGGAAAAACCATTCCTGTCAATCGGCTAGGCGGCTAAGCGGCAACTAAATTTGCGACATGGGTCGCAAATGGGCAATCCCTGGGGATGACGGGCACGGGCTGCCGCGAGATTGAGCATCGCTATCCGGCAATATCGGCTTCAGAACGAAAAACGCCGCCTCGGTCAAACCGAAGCGGCGCTGTAATCGACTTTCGGCAGCGGCAGGGAGCGCTGCGCGGTAGCCGTTATCTCAGGCGACGAAGCCGAGGCGCACCGCATTCATGGCGCCGGTCTGGCCGGGCATGGTGTTGGCAAGGCGCTGGCGCTCGAGAGCTGTGGTCAGGTTCATTTCGCGGCGGGGGAAAAGGCGGGCAAAAAGCTTCATCATCATCTCCTATCGGTTGCTCAGACGGGTCGCCTTCGCTTGATGGAGTGGGGCAGCTCGTTTGCTGGCGGTGATATAGGCGTGTGTGAGCAGAAACTAAATCGCAAATGCGAAGCGCTTGATATGAAAAGCGACATCAATTGCGACATTTTTCGGCAGACTGCCCGAGATTTGTGATTATTTACAAGGCATTAATTGGAAATTTGAGCTGCTATGCAGCTTGCTCATATGCGCCATGCAAGGGCGACATGGCTCTGAAAATCGTTTGAATGCAAATAAGTTAGAGAAGGCGGGTGAGTAAAACAGAGAAGGCCTGCCGGGCTGGTTCTGCGCGGCAGGCCTTCAGCACATGGTACACAATGGTTTACTTTGCTCCAGCCCAGGATCCGACGCCGTGGCGTGCACCGGTCTTGGTGTCGGCAGCTTCGGGCCAGCCGATATCCTTCTGCAGTTCGATCGGCAGCGAGCGGATCGCACGTTCGGTCTGGAAGCGGGCACGGGCCGCGCTGAACTCGGTCGCAAGCCGACCGATGGATGAGAGGATAGACATTTCATTCTCCTTTGGTTGTGGCACGTCCCGCATGAACGCGTTCTGTAACCGGGATATTCCGCATCGAATGCAGTTTTGTGTCAGGAGCGTTTGAAACCGTGGCACGTCCTGCCTTCGATGGAGTTGACTATCCTCCCAATCTGATGTTCAATCAAACGAAATGGAATGATGCTTCACATCAGAAAAATTGAAGGTCGATCCCGATGAACGCCCCACTCAATCACCCGCTGCCGCTGCTTGATCTCGACGTTTTGCGCACGTTTGTGGCCATTGCCGAGACCGGCAGCTTCACCACCGCGGCCAATGCGGTGTTCCGCACGCCGTCGGCGGTCTCCATGCAGATCAAGAAGCTCGAGGACATTCTCGGCCGCTCGGTCTTTGCGCGCGATGCGCGCTCGGTGACGCTGACCACCGATGGCGAGATGCTGCTCGGCTATGCCCGCAGGCTGCTGTCGATCAACCGCGAGGTGGTGTCGAAATTCATCATCCCCGAGATCGTCGGCGTGGTGCGGCTCGGCTCGCCGGACGATTATGGCGAGCGCGTGCTGCCGCATGTCTTGAAGCGCTTCGCGCAATCGCATCCGTCGATCGCTGTCGACGTCACCATCGACCAGAGCAGCAATCTGCGCCGGCGCATGGACGACCGTGCGCTCGACATCACGCTGTTGACCAACTCCTACAAGACCAGCGCGCTCGGCGCTGAGGTGCTGTTGACTGAGCCGATCGTCTGGGCTGGCGCCAAGGGCGGCAGCGCGCATCTGCGTGAGCCATTGCCCGTATCGCTGTGGGAAGAGGGCTGTGCCTGGCGGGCCGGCGCGCTCGATGCGCTCAGCCGTGAGGGCCGCAATTACCGCATCGCCTATATGAGCGCGCACACGGCCGGCCAGCGCGCCGCCATCATGTCCGATCTCGCCGTCGCGCCGCTGCCGAAGTCGTTCCTCGGCAACGACATGGTCGAGCTGTGCCCGAAGGACGGCATGCCCGACATCGGCACCTACAATTTGGCGATGGTGGTGTCGCCGGACGCCAGCGCCCCGGTCAAGGCGGTCGCCGACCATATCCGCGCGACCTTCGAACTGTTTCGGGAAACCGGGAAGTTCTGATCTATTTCGCTGCTTCGGCAGGGCGTGCCGCGAAGGCGGTTCGCGCTCTGCGCCGCGCAGTTGCGCGCCGCCTGGCGGGCTCACCGGCGAGGAAAGTGACGATGCTGTCCCTGGCGCGACGCGCTTCCGGCATCTCGATCAGCGGCCAGACGTGGAACATCCCTTCCTCGTAGACGACGTCGATATCAACGCCAGCGGCACGCGCTTTTTTGGCGAAGATCAGATTGTCGGGGCTGAGCAGGTCGTGCGAGCCGGTCAGAAGCAGGGTCTGCGGCAGCACCGAGAGGTCGCCGTAGAGCGGGCTGATATGCCAGTCGCTGCGATCGATGCCGGCGCTGTACATGCGGATCGCTTCCAACCCGCCGGGAATGCCCAGCCACGGATCGTTGCGTTCCGCCTCGAACACTTCCGGGTTGGACAGCGACATGTCGAGGCCGGGTGAAATCAGCACGTGGCGCGAGGGCAAGGGCAGGCCTTCTTCGGCCGCCATCATGGTCAGCACCACGGCCATGTTGCCGCCGGCGGAATCGCCCATGAAGACGATGTCTTCGGCGTCCGTCTCGTCCAGCATCTGCCGGTAGACGTCGCCGACCATGCCGAACATGGCGTGAAAATCATGCTCCGGCGCGATCGGGTAGATCGGCACGGTGATGCCGAAACCCAGCCGCTCGGCCATCTCGGCGATCAACCCCCAATGATAGGAGGTGATCTGGAAGACATAGGCGCCGCCATGCATGTAGAGGATGCGCCTGCGCTCGCCGGCCTTCGGCGCGATCTCGTAGACGGGGAAACCATCGACGCTGCGCTCGGTGATATGGAGGCGCTCGCGCAGCAATGCCGGAGGATGGTGGTCCTCGGTCTTGCGCGCATAGGCGATCCAGCGCTGCAGGTTTTCGGGGCTGGCAAATGCCTTCTTCCGGCTGTGCCGGAGGATGAACGAAACGAGATGGCTTTTGAAACTGGGCATTCGCGTACACATGCTCGGCCACAGCCGACTAAGATAATTTCCCCACTATCTCGAAGATCGCGCCTCCAGCCGAAATGTCAAGAATTTGGACCAACGCAACACGGTTGTTTGATCGCCCGAGTTTGCGGTTTTCCCGCCAACGGCCTCAGCGCCGGGGCAGCAGCGCGGCGCGCAGCTTGATGTCAGGCGCAGCCGGGACCACGCGGCGGCCCCGGCGTTTTGTCAGCAATTTGCATTTGTCGGCGAAGGTCATCAGCGGCTCGAGCCCAGGATCAGGCGCGTCAGGTTGGCCTGGGCGTCGATGCGCGGCGACACGGGCCAGCCAACGTCCTTCTGCACTTCGGGCGGCAGGCTGTTCATGGCACGCACGGACTGGGCATGCTTGATGGCCGCACGAAAACGGCCGAGGGTCTCGAACATCGTTACTCTCCTTTGAAGCGTTGTGACGGCGCAATAGTCCGGCCCGCCTTTCGGTGTCCGTTAAATGCTTCACGTCTGTATCGGGTGGATTGCGCGAAAACAGCGCTTCGGTTTCCAGATCGGTGCGATCTGGAAACATTTGCATACAAATGAAATTGAAAGAATTCGCCAGCCTTGGCGGCCGGCCTATTCGCGGCTGCGCCTGGCCGCATGGCCTTCGCGCGAACGCCGGCGTGGGGCGGCATCGCCGGCGATACCGTCCTCGCTGATGGTCTTGCGTGGCGGCAATTTCACCGCCGCCGACAGTTTCGGGAACGGATCGACCTTGTTCGGCAGCGCCATGGCATAGACGAAATGCTCCTGGAATTTCGGCTCTAGTGCTGTCTCGATCTTCTCGATATGGCTGACAGTGTCCTCGATCTCGCGGCGATAGCCGCGATTGAGCAGCGCCATGCGGGCGCCGGCGCCGGCGGCGTTGCCGACGGCGGACACCTTGTCGAGGTCGCAATCCGGGATCAGGCCAAGCACCATGGCGTATTTCGGATCGATGAAGGAGCCGAAGGCGCCGGCGAAGTGGATACGGTCGACATGCTCGGTGTTCTGCTTTTCCATCAACAGCTTGGTGCCGGCATAAAGGGCTGCCTTGGCAAGCTGGATGGCGCGCACGTCGGTCTGGGTGATGGTGATCTTGGGTTCGCCTTCCTTCAGCACATAGGAGAAGGTGCGGCCATTGGCGGTGACACGCGGCGAACGTTCGGCCAGCGACCCGTCGACGACGCCATCCTCAGAGATAATGCCGGCGAGGTACATTTCGGCGACGATCTCGATGATGCCGGAGCCGCAAATGCCGGTGACGCCGGTGGCTTGGACGCTGTCGAGGAAGCCTGGCTCGTCGGACCAAAGTTCCGAACCAATGACACGGTATTTCGGCTCCAGCGTGTCGGGATCGATGCGCACGCGCTCGATCGCGCCGGGTGCGGCGCGCTGGCCGCCGGAGATTTCAGCGCCCTCAAAGGCCGGACCGGTCGGCGAAGAAGCAGCCACGACCCGCGTGCGGTTGCCGAGCACGATCTCGGCATTGGTGCCGACGTCGACGATCAGCATCATTTCATCCTGGCGGTGCGGACCTTCCGATAGCGTCACGGCGGCCGCGTCGGCGCCGACATGGCCGGCGATGCAAGGCAGCATGTAGAGGCGCGCGCCCTGGTTGAGCTTCAGGCCGATGTCTGAAGCCTTGATGCGCACGGCACCCGAGACGGCGAGCGCGAAGGGTGCGCCGCCGAGCTCGGTCGGATCGATGCCGAGGAACAGGTGGTGCATGATCGGATTGCCGACGAAGACGCTGTCCAGGATGTCATTGCGCTGGACATTGCCTTCGGCGCAGACCTTGTCGACCAGGCCGGAGATCGCCTCGCGCACGGCGACCGTCATGCCTTCGCGGCCGTCCGGGTTCATCATCACATAGGAGACGCGGCTCATCAGATCCTCGCCGAAGCGGATCTGTGGGTTCGAGGTGCCTGACGAAGCGGCGACGCGGCCCGACAGCAGCGACACCAGATGCATGGCGATGGTGGTCGAGCCGATGTCACAGGCGAGCCCATAGGCCTCGTTCTTGAGGCCGGGCCAAAGCGCGATGACGCGGGCGATGTCGCTTTCGGCATCCTTGTGGATGGCGGCGGTGGCGGTCCAGTTGCCCTTGCGCAATATGCTTTGCACCTGCGGCATCACGTAGAAATCGAATTCGAGGTTTTTAAAGCCCCAATCCTTCATCAAGGCGATCTTCAGGCGGTCGAGATCGCCGAG
The DNA here is from genome assembly GCF_056403115.1 of Mesorhizobium sp. P3_A2. Classification (NCBI taxonomy): domain Bacteria; kingdom Pseudomonadati; phylum Pseudomonadota; class Alphaproteobacteria; order Hyphomicrobiales; family Phyllobacteriaceae; genus Mesorhizobium; species Mesorhizobium sp. P3_A2. Next base: position 205,379 of record NZ_JBFUGC010000001.1, on the reverse strand, counting down.
GGGCTTGTGCATATCGGGTTCTTCGATCTCGACATAGCACATGCGGATTGCCGCATCGCGGGCGATGACGCGGGTATCGGCATCCTTGCGGATGGTCTGGGCATTGATGACCGTGTCCTGCGGCACGTCGATGACGAGGTCGCCGAGGATCTGCGCCGAGCAGGAGAGGCGGCGGCGTTCGGGCAGGCCGCGTACGCGCTCGTAGCGCTCTTCCTTGGCGCCCTTCTGCGAAATATGGTCGTTGGAGGAGACGATCTTGTGCTTGGCGAAATTGCCTTCCTGCACCTCGATCTGGCAGCGCCCGCAAGTGGCACGACCGCCGCAGACGCTTTCGACATAGACGCCAAGCTGGCGCGCGGCGTCGAGCACCGATGTGCCAACAGGAAACCGCCCGCGCTTGCCTGACGGCATGAACAGCACGAGCGGATCGGTAATGTTTGCAGGCGAGTTCACGATTGCGCGCTTATCCTCGAGCCATCCGGGCTTCGCGGCCGCCACGGCGGCGGCCACCATTGGCAGCGCCATCGCCCGGCGCGTTGACCTGCGTCGGCGCGGCAACCGCCTGGCCGCCTTCGGCCGGCTTGTAGTCCTTGTAGGTCCTGATCCAGTTGGTGCAGTTTTCGTCAGTGCCGTTCAGCACATTGGCGCCGCGCACGGCTTCCATTTCCTGCGGCCGCACGGGGTTCATGATCGCCGAGGTCATGCCGGCGCCGATCACCATCGGGATGAAGGCGGCGTTGATGCCGTGGCGGTGCGGCAGACCGAACGAGATGTTGGACAGGCCGCAAGTGGTGTTGACCTTTAGCTCTTCGCGGAGCCGACGCAGCAGCGCAAACACCTGGCGGCCGGCATCGCCCAGCGCGCCGATCGGCATGACCAGCGGGTCGACGACGACGTCATGCGCCGGAATGCCGAAATCGGCGCAGCGCTGCACGATCTTCTTGGCGACGGCGAAGCGGACGTCCGGATCCATCGAAATGCCGGTCTCGTCATTGGAGATGGCGACGACCGGCACATTGTACTTCTTGACCAGCGGCAGGATGGCTTCGAGCTTTTCTTCCTCGCCGGTGACGGAGTTGACCAGCGGCCGGCCCTTGGCGACCTTCAATGCGGCTTCGATTGCGGCGCTGACGGAGGAATCGATCGACAGCGGCAGGTCGACCAGACCCTGGACGATCTCCAGCGTTTGCACCAGCAGCGCCGGCTCGGTGGCGTTGGGGTCGACAGCGGTGACGCCGGCATTGACGTCAAGCATGGTGGCGCCGCAGGCGGCCTGTTCCAGCGCATCCTTGATGACCGTCTCGAAATTGCCGGCCACCATCTCGGCGGCCAGCTTCTTGCGACCGGTCGGGTTGATGCGCTCGCCAATCACGCAGAAGGGCTGGTCGAAGCCGATGATGATCTCGCGTGTCGCCGAGGCGACGATGGTCCGGGTCATGAAGTCTCTCCGCCTGATATAAAGTGCTTCTTTATATCGTGTCTGGTTTCGTTCCAGGGTCTGGTGCTCGGCCGGGCTTAGTGCGCGGTCTTTACCATGTCCACCTGCGTTTCGGTAATCTCGTCATGCAATATGTGGTCGAGCCGATCGGCGACCATCTGGTCGTCACGGCGGATCTCGCGTTTCCACGGCTGGCGGCCCTTCAGCACGCCCGATTCGTCGACGATCTCGGCGACATATTCCTCCTGGCGATAGGCCATTACATGGATGCCGGCGACGCCGGCGATGTCCTTCACCTCGTTGATGATGTCGATGCAGAGCTGCTTGCCTTCCTTCTTCTGGTCCTGGGCGCCTTCCAGCCGCTTGATAATGGCGTCCGGGATATGGATGCCGGGCACGTTGGAGCGGATCCATTTAGCCGTCTTGGCCGAGGCCAGCGGGCCGACACCACACAGAATGAAGACCTTATCGGTGTGGCCGAGATCGCGCGCCTTCTGCATGAAGGTTTTGAACATCGGCACGTCGAAACAGTACTGCGTCTGCACGAACTGCGCGCCGGCGGCGATCTTCTTGCCGAGATGGATCGGGCGGAAGTCGAAGGGTGGCGCAAACGGATTGACGGCGGCGCCGAGGAAAATCTGCGGCGGTGTCGTCAGCTTGCGGCCGGACAGGAACTTGCCGTTGTCGCGCATGATGCGGCAGGTTTCGAGCAGCGACATGGAATCCAGATCGAACACCGGCTTGGCGCCAGGCTGGTCGCCGGCCTGCACGCCGTCGCCGGTGAGGCACAGCATGTTGGCGACGCCCATCGCTGCACCACCCAGCACATCGCCCTGGATGGCGATGCGGTTCTTGTCGCGGCAGGCGATCTGCATGATCGGGGCGTAGCCCATGCGGGTCAAAAGCGCGCAGATGCCGACCGAGGACATGTGGCAGTTGGCGCCGGAGGCATCGACCGCATTGATGGCGTCGACCCAGCCGTCGAAAATCTTCGCCCGGTTGTAGACGTCTTCGGGATCGGCGCTGTCGGGCGGGTTGAGCTCGGTGGTGACGGCGAACTCGCCACGCCGCAGCACGCGCTCCAGCCGGCCGCGCGAGGAGTGGCCGGGCAGGGGATCGAGCGGCAGATGGATGCCGGCCGGGTTCTCGTCGCGCTGGCGGGCGATCATGCGGCGGCTCCGGTCTTGGCATTGGCCGCGGCTTCGCGGGCTGCCGCCGCCTGCGCGGTCACCCGCAGCCACGCCGACGTCTCACGCAACGACTGATCGACCGGCTTCTGCACGTCGAGGATCTTGTCGCCATGCACCATGTTCTTGGAGCCTTCCCAGGCCTTGACCCAGACGCAGGGCATGTCGGGCTCGACCTCGCAATTGCCATTGGCGCGCACGCCGCCGCACGGGCCGTTGCGCAGCTGCTTGGGGCAGTTCATCGGGCACGACATGCCGGTCGAGGACAACACGCACTGGCCGCACATGCGGCAGTCGAACATGAAGCCTTTGACGCGTTTTTCGACAAACTTGATCGGGGCTTCGACCCGCCCGTAGCCAATGCCTTTCCACAAAGGATGGAGAAGCAGGAACATGTCGGCGAACCTGGAGTAGAACCATTCGAGCAGGCGCGAATGCCGGATCGACCACAGCCTGACTGCAAACGACCGCTGCACGCGCCGCTGCGGCGACACATCGGCCGGCTTGTAGTCGGATTTCGGCGCTGCCTTCTTGACCAGAGTGGCCTGGGTAACCGCCGGTTGAGGCTCAGACATGTTCTTTCCCGCCCGCCTTGACCAGAGCGACCAGCCGCTCGCGGTCATATTTCGCGTCGATGTCGTTGAAGGCCTTCTCGACCTCGGCTTCGAGATCGTCGCCGACCGGGACCGGTTCGGCCTTGCGCCATTCGGCAAGGTAATCATCGGTGCCGCCGGCGCCGGTGCGCATGGCGCACATGTCGATCGCCTCGGTGAAGCGCAGCGGCAGCTCGCGCTTGGCGTTCTGCCGGCCCTTCTTGACGATCACCTGGGCGGGTATGTCGCGCCAGTAGACGACGATCAGATCGGCCATGAATTCTCACTCCCTGCCGAGCGCAGTGCATCCGCTTGGACGTATGAAGGACGCTCGGCCACTCTATTCAGCAGGAGCGAGCATTGCCGGATGCGCAGTGGGGCTGCTTGTTATGGGACGACGCGCGCGCATTCAAAAGCGACGCTATTGGACGTCGCAAAACGAAAGGCGAGAATCTTTGACTTTGTTGCGGGCTGAGATGGCCGGAGGCGACGGTAAAGAGTGCCTACAAACCGCCTGGTAGGGTGAACATCGCCGCATTTTCCAGCAGCGTCGTCATTCGTCTTCGAAGCCGTTTTGTTTCAAATCCGCGACCCGAACAATCATGCTGCGTTTTGGGTCGAATGGGAGGTCTTCAAAGTCGAAGGTACGATAGAACCCTCTTACAGCATCATCGAGCGGATGTGTCAGGACACCGAAGCAGCCTATTTCCCTTGAAAATCGCACCGCTGTTCTCAAAGCGAACAGAAGAAGCGAGCGTCCACAGCCATGACCTTGATATCGCCGATCCACGGCAAGCTGGCCGAGCAAAATAATTGGCATGGGATCGGGGCGGTTGCGTTGCGTTGATTTTGGCAGATGGGCTCGCTCGATTTGACCAGCGCTCAACGTGACATAGGCGGCGATAGCTCCGGTCGTGAGATCACAGATGATGCTGGTGCGCGAGGTCCCATCCTGTTGATTGCGCCAGGCATGACGGCGAAGCCAGTTGTTGAGCGACTCGCGACCGCAATCGAAGGCGTCTCTGTCGTCATCGGCCGCAAGAGGCCGGGGAGGCGTCAGTCCTGCCATACAGGTCGTGAGGCAGCGAGCTTCCGCAGCCCGGGAAGGGTTTTCGGGGGAAACTTCGCCCACGCCTCGAACTTTTCCCAATCGGCTGCCGGGATCCTCACGATACGTCCGTCCAGCACTTCCATTTCGGCGGCTTCGACCGCCTTGCGCCGGATGAAGTCGCTGAGATTGGTGTTTGCCTGACTGGCAGCGGCTTCAAGAATGTCACGTTCGTCAGAGGTGACGCGGACGCTGAGGGGGGCCATGTTCGACATCGGTAAAACTCACTTTCTGTATGACAATAGCATACAACGCGTCAGGTTGACAGCGCCTACCACACGCCTCGGCGCACACCGGTCCAGAGATAGAACCAGATCGTCGGGTGGTACCATTGTTTCGACGGCAGATCCGGCTTGATGGTCGCCAGCTTGCCGTCCAGCGCATCGCGGACCGCCTCGACACAGATGTCGCGCGAGAATGCCGCCTGGCGCAGTGCATAGCTTGAAATGGTGTCGCCGGGTTCAGGCCTGCCGCGCGCCTGTTTCAGAACGTCGCCCGTGTCGACGCCGGCATCGACCAGATGCACCGTGGTGCCGAAATTCTGGGGATCGCCGGAAGCCAGCGCCCAGTAGCCGCCATTCATGCCGCGGTATTTCGGCGCGATGCCGGCGTGATAGTTGAGCACAGGATAAGGCATTTGCGCCAGCGTCTGCCGGGACAAGAGTCGGCAGCCGGCAAGCAACACCACGCCCGGTCGGATGTCGGCGATCGCCTGCAGGTAGTCGGGCGCGTTGGCAGAGGAGACGTGGATGATCTTCTGGTCCGGCCTTGGTTCGGTCTCAAGTTTCTGCCCGGCAATCAGCTGCGCTGCATGGCCGGCGAAGAAGCGCTTGCCCAGCCTGGTCAGCACCATCGTACCGAGCTGGCCGATGGCAGAAAACCAGCCCAGGCGGCGCGCGCGGCCAAGCAGCAATTGCTTTTTGGATTCCGGGCTTTCGAGGATGACGCTGACAGGGCCGAGACGGTCGGCGATGGCGTTGACGATGGCCCAGATGTGCGGGCCGCCTTCGGTGACGACAACGATCGCAGCACTGTTCTTGTCAGCTGAAGCCATGGCGCGCCTTCTTGCCGGCGCGCAACCGTCTTCCCGTGCGCTGCCTGGCTCAATTCTGTGCCAGGCGGGGTTAAATCTTGATGACCGCCCGGCCGGTGAGAGGCCAGCGGGATCAACGCTTCAATTCCATGATGTCGAGATGCGATTCATAATAGGGCGCCGGGAACTCGATGCGCCATGCATTGGCGCTGTTGCGGAAGGCATAGCCGACCTGGTCGCTTTCCGGGCCGCTGCCATAGCGCTTTGGTTTGTTGTCATTGACATAACCGGAACCGAGATAGATGGCGCGCTTTTCGCCATCATCGAAGAAGCGGCCCGTGGTGCGCTGCGAGCCGCTGATCTTTTCCAGCCACCAGCCGGAACCGTCGTCGCTCACCTTGCATTTGAACCAGCCATAGATGACCAGCGGGCTGATGCCGCCGACCTTGATGGTGCGGCATTGCCAGTTGCCGGTCAGGTCCTTATCGGAAAAGGTGACCAGCGGCTTGGCCAGCAAGGTGTTGAGCTCGCTAACCTCGGCCGGGTCGCCGGCCTTCGCCTCTTCAAGGGCAGCTTTCCGGGTCTCGCCATATTTGTCGAGCCGTGCCTTGTCGGCCGGCGTGATGATCTTCTGCACCTCGCCGTCGGCGTGAGCGGGCAAGATGCAGCAGAGCAGGCCGATCGCGGCGAGCAGTGGACGAAGGATCATGTGGGACTCCCTGGCTATGGAATGGCAGTTGGTGTCTGCAGCGACGATCCTTCCGGCTGATACCGGCTTTATAGCGTCGTTCACTCCTGTCATTCGTGCTTAACAGCCGCGCGGTCAAAAATCATGGTGCGCCGAATGAGAATCTTGCTCACGGGGTCGTCTGGCTGGCTAGGCCTCACGCTGGCGCCCCGCTTGCGCAGCCTTGGTCACGAGGTCACCGGGCTCGACCCTGTCCCATCGACTGAGACGCGTGTTGTTGGCTCGATCGCGGATCGTGAGCTGGTTATGCGGACCGTCCAGGACAAGGGGATCGAGGCCATCATCCACAGCGGCGCGCTGCACAAGCCTAATATCGAGCATCGCAACAACGAGGATTTCCTCGCGACGAATGTGCTTGGCACACTCAACCTGCTCGATGCCGCGGTCGCCTTCGGCGTTCAGCGCTTCGTCTTCACCTCGACGACATCGCTGATGATCTCGCAAGCCATTCGCGACGGCTTCAAAGGCGGCGCCCGCAGGGCCGCCTGGCTGACAGAGGCGATGTCGCCCGAGCCGCACAACATCTATGGCGTCACCAAACTTTCGGCCGAGCATCTGTGCCGACTCTATCATATCGAGCACGGCCTGCCGGTGATTGTGCTGCGCACCGCGCGCTTCTTTCCCGAAGCCGACGACATGGCTGCTACAATCGAGCAATCGGACGCCAATACCAAGGCCAATGAGTTGCTCTTCCGCCGGCTGACGGTGGAGGATGCGGCCGACGCTCATGCCGAGGCGCTGGAAAAGGCGCCACAGCTAGGCTTCGACATCTTCATAGTTTCAGCGCCGACACCGTTCCGGATGATTGCGAAGCGCTGATCGCCGACGCGCCGTCCGTCGTGGCGCGCTATTTCCCGGACTATCCGGCGCTCTACGCGCGAAAGGGCTGGACGATGTTTTCCTCCATCGACCGCGTCTATGACGCATCCCGGGCGAGGGACAGGCTGGGCTTCGTCTGCAAGACAAGCTCTGCTAACGTGCTGACGGCGCTGGCCGAGGAATCAAGCTGACCGTCAGGCGTGTGAGGCTACCCGGGCGAGCTCGCCTGTCAGATCACCATAGCCGGTCGAACGGCGCTCATAGGCGAGGCCGAGCAGTTTGGCGGCTTTCTCGGCGACCTTGTCGAGCTCCGGATCCTCGGTCTGGGCGATGTAGACGAGCTTCTCATAGTTGCCGAAATAGTCCCGGATCAGCTCCGGATGTTTGTCGAGGCCGAGCGGCTTCATGAAGAAGGCATCGAACTGACGGCACAGGAAATCGGTCATGTAGAACGACATCATGTCGTCGTCGGCGACCTTCGCGTACGCATCCATGCCCTGGTAGAAGGCAAAGCAGTGCGGGCCGGCCATGCGCTCGACGCCGTGCTTCTCCAGCACCCGGTCGAGCAGGCCGCCGGTGCCACAATCGGCATAGCCAACGAAGATATGCTCATAGCCTTCCGCCTTGGCCTTTTCGATTGCCTTGTCCATCGCAGGCGCGATGCGGTCGGGATAGAAATGGAACTCCGCCGGCAGGCAGGTGAGGTCGAGATGGTCGAGCTTGAGCTGCTCCTTGACGGCCAAAACTTCGCGCGCAATCATCCCGCAGGCGATGACCAGCAGCCTGTCGTCTTGATTCGGTTTCGTTTTTTGTTTCCTGGCCATGGAACCCGGTCTAAGCGGCCTTCGTTGCTGTGGGGCGAATCTATCGAGAGAGGGATAAACCGTCCATGAAACTGTTACGCGTTGCGCCGATTGCAATCCTTGCCTGCGCCCTGGCGCTTACGGCCTGCGCCAACACCGTCCGCGGCGTCGGCCGGGATCTCAAATCGACTGCGAAAGCCATCGACGACACCGTCACCAAACCCTGACGCCGCTATCCGTTCCAATAGCTGGGAACAAAAAAGCCGCGCTGCAAGGCGCGGCTTTCGATTGTTGGCCAGACACCTTGCTGAAAAGATCAGGCTGAAGCGCGCACGTTGTGCTTGCGCTTCATGAAGTCCTTGGCGGTCTCGACCGCCACCGCCGCGTCGCGGCAATAGGCGTCGGCGCCGACGGCCTTGCCGAATTCCTCGTTGAGCGGCGCACCACCGACCAGCACGACATAGTCGTCGCGAATGCCCTTTTCCTTCATCGTGTCGATGACGACCTTCATATAGGGCATGGTCGTGGTCAAAAGCGCCGACATGCCGATGATGTCGGGCTGATGCTGCTCGATGGCGTCGAGGTATTTCTCGACCGCATTGTTGATGCCGAGGTCGATGACGTCGAAGCCGGCGCCTTCCATCATCATGCCGACAAGGTTCTTGCCGATGTCGTGAATGTCGCCCTTGACGGTGCCGATGACCATCTTGCCCTGCTTGGGCGCGCCGGTGGCGGCGAGCAGCGGGCGCAGGATGAACATGCCGGCCTTCATGGCGTTGGCCGACAGCAGCACTTCGGGAACGAACAGGATGCCATCGCGGAAGTCCTCGCCGACGATGCGCATGCCCTCGACCAGCGCCTCGGTCAGCACCTTGTAGGGCGCCCAGCCGCGCTCGAGCAGGATGTTGGTGCCTTCCTCGATCTCTTCCTTCAGCCCGTCATAGAGATCGTCGTGCATCTGCTGCACCAACTCGTCGTCGGAAAGCTCGGAGAGGATGATCTCGTCGTCGGACATTTTTCTCAGGCTCCTTGCCGCGCGGGATGAGATCGCGGCGGCTCAAATTTATCGCGTCAATACCTAACCCGGCGGGGGCGTGTATCCATAGCTGATTTGCGACTTCCCGCAAAAGGAAAGCGACCGGAAATCTATTGGAATTCTTGTCGATTTTGCGACAGGCGTTGGCGCTGGCGGGCCGTTTCGAATAGGGTGCATGGCTACGATCCGGGCGAGAAGCTGCGATATGCGGCCGCAAACGGTTTTTAGGGAAAACGATCATGAGTGAGAACGCGTCAGTCGACCAGGAAGCGTCCAATGCGCGACGCGGGCGTGCGGCCAGCGGCGGCGCGGCGGCAAGGCGCGCGGCGCGCTCGGGCGGTGGACCGGGCACGCAGCTCACGTACATCAAGCGCAAGATCAACATCTATGAGGTCCTCAACGAGGAAGGCCTGGCGATTATCGAAAACAACACCGATACGGTGCTGGAAGAGATCGGCATCATCTTTCGCGACGACGCCGAAGCGCTGCAGCTGTGGAAAGAGGCCGGCGCCGACGTCAAGGGCGAGCGCGTGCATTTTCCCAAGGGTCTCTGCCGTTCGCTGCTCAAGACCGCGCCGCCCATCTACACCCAGCATGCGCGCAATGCCGAGCGTTCGGTGCAGATCGGCGGCAACGCCACCGTCTTCGCGCCCGTCTACGGCCCGCCCTTCGTGCGCGATCTCGACGGCGTCAGGCGCTACGCAACGATCGAGGATTTCCAGAATTTCGTGAAGCTCGCCTACATGGCGCCATCCATCCACCATTCGGGCGGCACGGTGTGCGAGCCGGTCGACGTGCCGGTCAACAAGCGCCATCTCGACATGGTATATTCGCACATAAAGTATTCCGACAAGCCGTTCATGGGGTCGGTGACGGCGCCGGAGCGGGCCGAAGACACGGTCGCCATGGCCAAGATCGTGTTCGGCGACGATTTCGTCGAACACAACACCGTGCTGACCAGCCTGATCAACGCCAACTCGCCGATGGTGTTCGACGAAACCATGCTGGGTGCGCTGAAAGTCTACTCGCGCCACAACCAGGCCTGCATCGTCACGCCGTTCATCCTTGCCGGCGCGATGAGCCCGGTGACGGTTGCCGGTACGCTGACGCAGGTTCTGGCCGAGGTGCTGGCCGGTGCGTCGTTCACGCAGCTGATCCGGCCCGGCGCGCCGGTGCTGTTCGGCACCTTCGCCTCGTCGATCTCGATGCAGTCGGGCGCACCGACCTTCGGCACGCCAGAACCGTCGCTGGTGTCCTATGGTGCTGCACAGCTGGCCCGCCGTCTTGGCCTGCCGTTCCGCACCGGCGGCTCGCTCTGCGCCTCCAAGGTTCCGGACGCACAAGCAGCCTATGAGAGCGCCAACACGCTGAACTCGACCATTCTGGCCGGCACCAATTTTGTGCTGCATTCGGCTGGCTGGCTCGAAGGCGGACTGGCGTCCTGCTACGAAAAATTCATGATGGATATCGACCAGCTCGGCATGCAGCAGAAGTTCGCCGAGGGTGTCGACCTGTCGGAAAATGGCCAGGCGATGGACGCCATCCGCCAGGTTGGCCCGGGCAGCCACTATCTCGGCTGCGACCACACGCAGGCGAATTTCCAGACCGCCTTCTACCGTTCCAGCATAGCCGACAACAATTCCTACGAGCAGTGGCTGGCCGAGGGCGAAAAGACCGCACCTCAGCGCGCCAATGAGCTCGCCCGCCGCTGGCTGGAGAGCTACGAGGCGCCGTATCTCGATCCGGGCATCGACGACGGGCTGAAGGACTACATCGCGACGAAGAAGGCGTCGATGGCTGACGCCTTCACTTGAAAGGAGCCCGAGTCAGGCGGGGCTAAAGTCGCCAACATCATCCACAAGGAAGTCTGGCGGAGCGCTTTCTCCGACCCGGACCAGAAGGGATGATTGTGCGCGGCACCGCTGACGAGATAGCGGCCGCGCTTTCCGCCAACGGCCTCATCCTGCGCGGCTGCGTCACATTCGCCGAAGGCGAGGAGGCACCCTCTGGCCTGTCAGGTGCTTCCGCCAAAACAGCCATTTTGGTCGGGCAGGCGGGTGCCGAGCCGTGGCCGCATTTCCTGCGTTGGCGCGAACGGCAACCGCAGGCCATTGCCAATCCGCTCGACACCTGGTCGCGCGAGGTGATCGGCGCGGTGGCGGAAACATTCGGCGTCCGGGCGGTTTCTCCGTCGGACAAGCCGTATCTGCCGTTCCAGCAATGGGCGATGCGGGCTGAAGGGCTAAAGCCGTCACCGCTCGGCATTCTCATGCATCCGAAATACGGGCTCTGGCATGCCTATCGCGGCGCGCTGCTGTTCGAGGACGAGATCTCGGTCGAGGCGTCTCAGGCATCGATTCACCTCTGCGATACATGTGTCGCAAAACCCTGCATGAAATCCTGTCCGGTCGACGCTTATTCGAAGGATGGCTTTGCCTATCAATCATGCGTCGCGCATGTGCAGGGAGCGAATGGTTCGCCCTGTCGGACCGGCGGCTGCCTCGACCGCAACGCCTGTCCCTATGGCACGGCCTATCGCTATCCCGCTGACGTACAGGCCTTTCACATGGCGGCATTCGCGCGCTGAGTTTCCGTTCCTGCGGCCGAGCGATACGGATTTGTGAACGCGGCGGGCCTTCGATTGACTTGCCCAGCCGTCTGTCCCGGATATGTATCGCGCGACACTCAAACGGAGCGAGCCATGGGCAAGCAGGACATCGAGATCAAGACCGCGGACGGCTTGGCCAAAGCAGGGCTGTTTCGCCCGGTTGGCCCAGCGAAGGCCGGCGTGATCCTCTATATGGACGCGTTCGGGCCGCGTCCGGTGCTCGACGTGATGGCCGAGCGGCTCGCCGGACATGGCTATGCCGTGCTGGTGCCGGACCTGTTCTACCGCAATGCGCCCTATGGTCCGTTCGACGCCAAGACGGCTTTTGCCGTCGAAGAGACGAAGGTGGCGCTGATGGCGCTGGTCACCGGCACGACGCAAGACATGACCATCCGCGACAGCGGCGCCTTCCTCGACGCGCTGGCATCGGAAGGCATTAATGGACCGGTTGGTGTCGTCGGCTATTGCATGGGCGGCGGCCGGGCTCTGAATGCTGCGGCCACCTATCCCGATCGCATCGTCGCCGCGGCGAGCTTCCACGGCGGCAATCTGGCGAGCGAGGCTCCCGACAGCCCGCACCGCAAGGCGGCCTCGATCAAGGCGCGCGTCTATGTCGGTACCGCCGGCGTCGACCGCAGCTTTCCGCCGGAGCAGTCGGCGCGACTGGCCGAAGCGCTGAGGGTGGCCGAGGTCGACCACGTCATCGAGAATTATATCGGCGTTGGTCATGGCTGGTGCGTACCGGACCACGGCGTCTACGATGAAGCGGGCGCCGAGCGCCACTGGAAGCGGCTGCTGGCGTTCTTTGCCGAAACGCTGGCTTGACTTCTTGCCGTTGGTGGCCTGCTAGAACACCGCAGGTCGAGCGGGAACGAACAGCCTGATGCAATCCTATGATGTCGTGGTGATCGGCGCCGGTGCGGCCGGAATGATGTGCGCCATCGAGGCAAGCAAGCGCGGCCGCTCGGTTCTGGTGCTCGATCACGCGGCAAAGCCCGGCGAGAAGATCCGCATCTCGGGCGGTGGGCGCTGCAATTTCACCAACATCCATACCAGCCCGAAGAATTTTCTCTCCGGCAATCCGCATTTCTGCATCTCGGCGCTCAGCCGCTACACGCAGCGCGACTTCATCGCACTCGTCGAACGCCATGGCATCGCCTATCACGAGAAGACGCTGGGGCAGCTGTTTTGCGATGGCTCTGCGCGCCAGATCATCGACATGCTGGTTTCCGAAATGCAGGACCGGGGTGCGGAACTAGCGGTGTCGACCGAGGTGAGGGACGTCAGCCGGACCGCGGAAGGGTTCACCCTGAGCCTCTCCAGCGGCACCGTCGCCTGCCAATCGCTGGTCGTGGCTTGTGGCGGCAAGTCGATCCCCAAGATGGGCGCGTCGGGTTTTGGCTACGAGTTGGCGGCACAGTTCGGCCTGGCTGTGGTGGAAACCCGCCCGGCGCTGGTGCCGCTGACCTTCGACGCAAGAACGCTCGAACGGCTTGCGCCCCTGGCGGGCAACGCCGTCGACGCCGACGTCGCTTGCGGCAAGACGCGGTTTTCGGAGGCGATGCTGTTCACGCATCGCGGCTTGAGCGGGCCGTCCATTCTGCAGATATCGTCCTATTGGCGCGAGGGCGATGAGATCCGCATCGCCATGCTGCCTGGAATGGATGTGGCCGAACTGCTTCGCGGCGCCCGGCGCGTCAATGGCAGGCAAGCGGTGCAGACGGTGCTGGCAAACCATCTGCCCAAGCGCCTGGCACAAGCGGTCGCCGAGCGCAGCGGCATCGACGGCAATCTCGCTGATTTGACGGACCTGCAGATGAAAACCGTCGACTCCGCAGTCAATGACTGGCGCATCAAGCCGGCCGGTTCGGAGGGCTACCGCACCGCCGAAGTGACGCTTGGCGGCGTCGATACCAATGGGCTCGACCAGAAGACGATGCAGGCGAAATCGGTGCCGGGACTGTTTTTCATCGGCGAAGTCGTCGATGTCACGGGCTGGCTTGGCGGCTACAATTTCCAGTGGGCGTGGTCGTCCGGCTGGGTGGCAGGACAAGCCGTCTAGCCTCAAAAAGCGCCTGCCTGAAAAAAATCTTTCCATAACCCCAAGGATTGGCCATTAGCCTTCGTCCAACGGGCAAATGATGGCGATGATGCTGGACGAAAGCGAAGCCTCCGACGCCGAATTGATCGGGCGGGCGAAGGGCGGAGACAGGGGTGCCTTCGGCAAATTGCTGGAGCGGCACTACGACTTCGTCTATCGCGCCGCCTATCGCTGGTGCGGAAAAAAGGCCGATGCCGAAGACATTGCCCAGGAAGTTTGCGTCCGGCTCGGTAAGGCCATCCGCGACTATCGCGGCGGCGGCGCGTTCACGACATGGCTTTATTCCGTGACGATGAATGCGGCGCGCGACATGATGCGCAAGACCACGCGCGAAAACGTCAAGACCGAGGCCTACGGTGCCTACAGCATGATATCGGGAGAGGCCTCGGCCGAGCCCGAAGATCCCACTGAGGCGCTCTGGGCAGCGGTGCGGCAATTGCCGGACAAGCAGCGCGATGCAGTACTTCTGGTCTATGGCGAAGGTTTGAGCCATGCGGCCGCCGCCGAGGCGATGGCAATCTCGGAGACGACGGTTTCCTGGCACATCCATGAAGCGAAGAAACGGCTGAAGACGTTGATGCGTTCAGCCGGGGAAGTGTGACCATGGTCGACGACAACGAACTCAACAGGCTGCGCGATGCAGCAGTACCGGCGCCGGCCGAGAGCGCGAAGGCACGCGCCTTCGAAGCCGCCATGCGCGCCTATGATCAAGAAAATATTTCGGCCGTCACCCAAGGATCGGTTGGCGGGCTTCGTCTCACAGAGCGAGCACAAAAGCTCTGGAGCGAGATCATGCAAAAGAAACTCATTGCCACGCCGGCCATTGCCGGGCTCGTCGCCCTGCCGATCGCCGGATACGCCACCTTCCACATGCTGAGGGAACAGCCGTCGCCGTTCGGCGGCGACGAGAAGATCACCGAAACGCTGGCCGACAAACCGGCAACCAGTGGGCCGGCGATCAACGCACCGGGAAAAGACAAGCAGGCGCCCGAAGGCGACCTGAAGAAGGCCGATGCCAACGCCGAGGTGCGAAGCCGCGACGTCACCGATGCGCTTGTTACGCCGACCGCGCCCCCGAAGACCGGGTCGAGTCCGATCGCTGGTCTTGGAGGCAAAGCGTTGCCGAAGACCCAGGCACCGGCGACGGTGAACGAATCCGAGTACGGCACTTTGCAGACTTCCCAGCAGGCGCCCGAGCCTGCGCCAAGCACCGAGGCCGCAAAGTCGGGTGGCAGAGTTGTTATGGGATTTTCACCAGCTGCGCCAGCGGCAGATGCCGCGCGGGCAAGCCGTGTCCAGGGGACCGCCGAATCCAAGCTGGTGGCGCCGCAGCAGCCTTCGACGATGCCGGCCGACCAGATTGCGCCGCAGGAGGAAAACCGCGACCGCGTCGAGGATTTCAAAACCAATCCGGTGCATGCAGCCCTTCAGGATCCGGTCTCGACCTTCTCGATCGACGTCGACACCGCTTCCTATTCCTTCGTGCGCGGCTCGCTGAAGCAGGGCTACCTGCCACAGGCCGACACGGTGCGCGTCGAGGAGATGGTCAATTACTTCCCCTATGACTGGAAGGGTCCGGATTCGGCCTCGACGCCCTTCAACTCGACCGTCAGCGTCATGCCGACGCCGTGGAACGGACACACCAAGCTGATGCACGTCGCCATCAAGGGTTTCGACGTCAAGCCGGTCGAGCAGCCCAAGGCCAATCTGGTGTTCCTGATCGACGTGTCGGGTTCGATGGACGAGCCGGACAAGCTGCCGCTGCTCAAGTCGGCTTTCCGGCTGCTGGTCAGCAAGCTGAAGGCGGACGACACCATCTCGATCGTCACTTATGCCGGTGATGCCGGCACGGTGCTGATGCCGACCAAGGTTACCGAGAAGGACAAGATCCTCAATGCCATCGACAATCTGACGCCCGGCGGGTCGACGGCCGGCGAGGCAGGCATCAAGGAAGCCTACAAGCTTGCCCAGCAGTCCTTCGTCAAGGACGGGATCAACCGTGTGATGTTGGCCACAGACGGCGACTTCAATGTCGGCCAGACTGATGACGAGGATCTGAAGCGATTGATCGAGCAGGAGCGCAAGACGGGCGTCTTCCTGTCGGTGTTCGGCTTCGGACGCGGCAATCTGAACGACCAGATGATGCAGACCATCGCCCAGAACGGCAACGGCACCGCCGCCTATATCGACACGCTGGCCGAGGCCGAGAAGGTTCTGGTCGAGGATGCTTCCTCGACGCTGTTCACCATCGCCAAGGACGTCAAGATCCAGGTTGAGTTCAATCCAAACAAGGTGTCGGAATACCGGCTGATCGGCTATGAGACCCGCGCGTTGAACCGCGAGGACTTCAACAATGATCGCGTCGATGCCGGCGATATAGGCTCGGGCCATTCGGTCACCGCCATCTACGAGATCACGCCGAAGGGCAGTGGCGGCGAGCAGATGGATCCGCTGCGCTACGGCCAGGCAACGGTCAACAATGGCGGTGTGGCCAATGCCGACGAATATGCTTTCGTGAAGATCCGCTACAAGCTGCCGAACGAAGACGTCTCGAAGCTGATCACCACGCCGGTGACGTCGGCAAACGAGGTCGAGTCCTTCGACCAGGCCAGCACCGACCAGCGCTTCTCCGTCGCTGTCGCCGCCTTCGGCCAGAAGCTGCGCGACGAGGATGCGACCGCGAAGTTCGGTTACGACAAGATCATGGAGATTGCCACCGCCGCCCGAGGAGCCGACCCGTTTGGGTACAGGTCCGAGTTCCTTTCGCTTGTGCGCCTTGCCTCGGCGCTGGGCGGTAACCGGTAGTGGCAATACAGCCGGTTCCTTTCAGACGGGGGTCGTTCTGATACGGGGGAACCGGCTACGGGCGGGTGAGGCAGGCCGGCGAGGGAAACCTTGCCGGCCTTTTTTCGGGCCTGGCGATATTCAGGTGAGGTGCGCCTCGACCAAAGGGGTGCCGGATCGTTAAATTGTGCGGCAATTCCGGAACGGGATCGCAATTTCCTCTTGTTACGAAGAGCTAATACAGGGCTTTGGGGGCCGAATTGCAGATCAGAGACAGTGCGACTTCGATGCCGGCGGCAAGGGACGTTCAGTCGACCGCTTCGCAGCCGCATTCGGCGGAATCTCGGCGGATCATGAATGACGTGGCCGCGGCCAGGACCACGGCGATGTCGGCGCTGAACAACGACCGCTTCCGCGTCATGCTTGAGCAGATCACCGATCCCGGCGCATCGGGTACGCTGATGACCATGGGCGGCGATACCGGCAGCACCAGCACGGATTTCAAGACGGCGCTGTCGCGCTACGCTGAAAACAGCGAATAATTCCAGATCGATATCAGGCTCGGCTGCGGCGACGTTCGCGGCGGGCTTCGCTGGTCTCGGCGGTGTTTTCCGTCGCCACCTTGTTGCGCATCGGCCCGATGCGCTCGACGATCGTCTCGACGGTTGGGCGTTCGGATTTGGTGTGCGCGTCGAGCGCCTTGCGCATGGCGGCAAGGTGCTGGAACGAGGTGCCGCAGCAGCCGCCGACAATCCTGGCGCCGGCATCGACCGCCAGCCTGACATAGTCTGCCATCAGTTCCGGCGTGCCGGAATAGTGGATCTCGGTGCCGCGGAATTCCGGGATGCCGCAATTGCCCTTGACGATGACCGTAGCCTCCGGCTTGGCCTCGGTCATGTCGAGCAGCGACGCCAGGATGTCGGAGGCGCCGACACCGCAATTGGCGCCGACGCCGAGCGGATTTTGCGACAGCCCGTCGACGACGCCATGGATATCCCTGGGCAACAGACCCATCATGGTGCGGCCGGCGGTGTCGAACGACCCGGTATAGGTGTAGGGCAGGCCGACGCGGATGGCGGCTTCGGCGGCGGCGCGGATTTCGTCCGGCGCTGACATGGTCTCGATCCAGGCGACTTCAGCGCCGCCTTCCTTCAGACCCTCGATCTGTTCGGCGAAGGCCTCGACCGCTTCGTCATAGGTCATGGCGCCGAGCGGCACCAGCAACTCGCCGGTCGGGCCGACCGAGCCGGCGACAATGACTTTCCTGCCGGCCTTGTCGGCGACAGCGCGGGCGATCTCGGCGGCGCGCTTGTTCAGCGCATGGACGCGGTCCTGCGCATGGTGCAGCTTGAGCCGATGGCGGGTGCCGCCGAAGGAGTTGGTGAGGATGATGTCGGCGCCGGCATCGACGAAATTCTGGTGCAGGCTGGTGATGGTGTCAGGCGCCGTCTCGTTGAGCAGTTCGGGCGCTTCGCCGGCCTCCAGACCCATCGCGAACAGATTGGTGCCGGTGGCGCCGTCGGCCAGCAGCACGCCCTTTTCGGCCAGCAATGCGTCGATGGGATTGGTCGCGGTCATCGGATCGGCTTTCAAATCTTTGAATGGAATAAGGATATAAAGAAGTCTTTATGTCCAGTCAATGTGTTTGCGGCCCGTGGTCGCCGCGCTGCGAACCTTTCCGGGGCGTTGACGATCAGGCAGAACCCGACGGGAACGACGCGCCGGCCAGATTGCGCGCGAAGGCGGCTGCTTCGTGCGGGTTGACGTCGGCGGCGCGGATCAGATTGTCGAAATGGCGGGTCAGCGCCTGCACTGGCTGGGTGGCATTCAGCACCACATACATGTCGCCGACATAGATGGCGGCGCGGTAGGGACCGAAGATGGTCAGCGGGATCGAGTAGCGCATGCGGCCGTCATAGAGAAACAGGCGGAAGGTCGGGTAGAGATCGTCAAGCAGCGTCGCCATATGGGCGAGCTGCTGCCGCCGGTCTGCCTCGGGAAAACGATCCCAGACGCCGAGGCCGCGGGCAAAAATCTCCAGCGTGTGGCGCGGCATGCAGACCTCCATATCGGTCTCCGGGCGCCTGTTGTACTCGATGCGGTACTGGGTCTCGCTGGCCTGCGCCAGACGGCTGCGGTTGGTGATGTTGGCTTCGTAATCGACCAGCTGGCGTGTGCGCAGGAGGTCGGGAATGCCGGCCGGCACATAGCGGATCTTGGTGCCCGCGGCTTCCGCAAACCATTTGGCCAAGAGCGTGCGGTCGAAACCGTCGGGCGCCTCCTCGATCTCCAGGCTTTCGCGAATTTCGCCGGTGACGCCTTCGTCCTGGCTCAGCCCAAGCAGCCAATCCAGAGACACTTTGAATTCGGCGGCGATGTTGAGCAGCGTTTCGGCGCGCGGCAGCCGCGTCGAAGCGCCGGACATCAGTTGCGACAGCGCCGACCGATCGATGCCGACTGCTGACGCGAAGGCCGACTGGTTGAGGTCGGATCGTGTCAGGAGCAGCTTCAGACGCTCCCGAAAGATGGCTGACAGGTCCCGTTTGTCCACTGTTCGTCCTCCGCGCTCTTTGAGGAAAAATTTGCGCCAGAGCCGTCGAATCAGGGCTCCAGGCGTAAATGAATCCCTAAGGCTGTTTACAATGTGTAACATGTGCAGTCAAAAATGCGCAATAGCAACATTTTGTACACTTTGTCTCGTTGAGTGGAATCACTTCTCCTGACACTATGCTGTCAGGAACCAATTGGGGTTCCGGCGACTGAAGGACAGTGGTCGATAGCATGGCAGGCAAGAGCATCAAGCGACGCAACGCAGCGGCCATCGAATGGCCGACCGTGGTCCTCGCTTTCTTCTGTTACGGAACATGGCTTGCTGTAGGTCTGCTGTTCTGGCCCTCTTATCCGATCCTGGCTCTCATTCTCCTCGGCTTCATCCTGGCCCTGCAGTCGTCAATCATGCACGAAGTGCTGCATGGCCATCCGACGCGTAGCGCGCTGATCAATGAAGCCTTCGTCTTCCTTCCGATCGGCCTGGTCTGGCCGTTCCGTCGCTTCAAGACGCTTCACTTGCGCCACCACGCCGACGAGCGACTGACCGATCCGCTCGACGATCCCGAGAGCTATTACCAGGCGCTGTGGATGCATGACGATCTGCCGCCGACGATGAAATTCCTGCTCAAGATCAACAACACCATGGTCGGCCGTTTCTTTCTCGGCCCCTGGCTGTCCTGCATCGGTTTCTTCATCGACGACGCCAAGCACATGATTGCCGGCGACAAGGTGATCGGCAAGGCATGGCTGCTGCATGCGATCGGTCTCGCCATCGTGCTGCCGGTCGTGCAGTTCGGCTTCGGCATCCCCGTATGGCTCTACATTCTGGTGCCGGTCTGGCTCGGCCAGTCGCTGATCGCTGTCCGCACCTTCGCCGAGCATCAGTGGTCCGAGCATCCTGAGGGGCGCACGGTGATCATCGAGCGCTCGCCGCTGTCGTTCCTTTTCCTCAACAACAATCTGCACTTCGTCCATCACAAGACCCCGACGGTGGCCTGGTACAAGCTGCCGAAGCTGTTTCGCGACCGCCGCGACGAGTGGCTGCGGATGAACAATGGCTATGCCTACCCGAATTATTTTGCGCTGATCAAAGCCTACGCCTTCAAGGCCAAGGAGCCGATCGTGCACCCGGTGCTGCGCCGCCAGGCCGAGCCGGGCAGGGCGTTCAAGCCGCGCGTCAGGGCGCGCAGCATCAGCGGGCTCGGCAGCGCGCCGGTTCCCGCCGAGCCGCCCAAGGAATAATCCGGGGCATCCCAGGACCCGTGTCGGCCAATTCTGATTGGACGCCGCGTTTTTGCGATCCTTTCCTGAGACATGATGATTGAGTGTCGGCATGAGTGACTTGGTTGCGGCTTTGCCGATGTATGACTGGCCCGAAGTGCGCGACGAGGTCGATGCACAATGGGCCGGGTTGCGCGAGACTTTCAGGCAAAAGGGCATCGATGCGCCGCAGACAATCGTGCGCCGCAATGGTGACCTGCCGCCGGTGCCGGGCGGCATCCACGACGCCGAGGGCAGACTGATCGCGCCCGATCCGGCAACGCTGCCGCCGAACGAACTCGACCATCACCAGCTTTGGCTGCATCCGGCGCTGCTGTTCGCGCAGACCTGCTGGGGGCCGATGGAGCTTGGCCTGTCCAAACAGGTGCAGGTGGTCGGACAGCCGAGCTACGACGCCTTTGAGGGCGGACAAGGCGAGCTCTATTCGAGCGCGCTGGTGATGCGGATAGGCGAGGGGCCACAGGTTCGGTCGCCTGCGGATGGCAAAACCTTGCTGCCGCTCGATCTCATGCGTGGCAAGCGCTTCACCTTCAACAGTCTCGATTCGATGTCGGGCGTCATTGCGCTGACGCGCGACCTGCAAGCGGCCGGCGAAAGTCTCGATATCTTTTCGTCGCGCAGCGAGAGTGGCGGCCATCGCGGTTCGATCGTCGCGGTTGCCGAGGGCAAGGCGGATATCGCCGCGATCGACTGCGAGAGCTGGGCGCTGGCGCAGCGTTTCGAGCCAGCGGCACGCAAGGTCGCTGTTGTCGGCTGGACGGCACGGCGCAAAGGCCTGCCCTACATCACCGCCAGGACGACGCCGGAGAAGACCGTCAAAGCAATGCGCGAAGCCCTCGCCAGCCTAGCTGAGCAGCCTCGCATCCAACGGGTAGGTTGAAAGCTGCTCATTGCCGGTTTCGGTGATCAGGATCTGCTCCTCGATCTTGACGCCCTCGCGCCCCCCGAGCCTTCCGATATAGCTTTCCACGCACAGCACCATGCCCGGTTCCAGCACACCGTCCGGCGTGTCCGGCGTCCAGTCGCTGGCATGCGGCAGCGTCGGGTATTCGTCGGCCAGACCAACGCCGTGATAGAGCACGCCGTAACGCGTCGGAAAGCAGTCTCCCGGCGGCACCACGGAGCGTTCGACGAGGTCGCGGAAGGAAATGCCCGGCTGCATCAATTGCGTGTTGTGGGCGATCTGGTCGGCCGCGATCCGGAAGAGGTCACGCTGCTCGTTCGATGGCCTTTCGTCGCCGCAAAGGAAGGTGCGTGAGAGATCGGCGCAGAAGCCGTAGGGGCCGATCAGGTCGGTGTCGAAGGCGACGAGGTCACCTGCTTCGATAACGCGTGACGAGCATTCCTGGAACCATGGATTGGTGCGCGGCCCCGACGCGAGCAGCCGGGTTTCGATCCATTCGCCGCCGCGCGCAATGTTGCCGCGATGCAGCTCGGCCCAGAGTTCGTTTTCGGAAATGCCCGGCTTCAGCGCCGCTTCCATCTCGCCCATCGCCGCCTCGCAGGCGACGATGGCGCGGCGCATGGCGAGGATCTCGTCGGGCGACTTGATCAGCCGCGCATTTTCCATCACCGCTTCGCCATTGCCGATGGCAATGCCGAGCCGGGCGAGTTCCTCGACGCCTTCGGGATTGATGTGGTCGACGGCGATGCGGCTGTTGCCGCCGCCATGTTGCCTGACCAGATCGGCGATGCCGGCCGCCCAGCGGCGGACTTTCTGCTCGGTCAGCTCGCCGCCATAGAGATACATCCACGACACTGCCGGCCGCACCTCGTCGACGACGCCGGAATGGTCGGAGAGATGCTCGCAGGAGAAATAGTCGAACAGCACCACCGGTCCCTCGGTGGCGACGAAGCAGTGGCGGGTCGGGTTGTGCGCGACCCACAGCTGCATGTTGGTCGAATCGGTGGCGTAGCGGATGTTGACGGGGTCGTAGAGCAGGGCGCCGGCATAGCCGCGGCGCTTCAGCTCAGCGCGGATGCGCTTGAGCCGGTATTTACGCATCGCCGGCAGGTCGGGTGCTGCGATGCCTGCCGCTTGCCATTCGGATTCAGCCAGCGCGCCATAGCCCAGCACGTGCTGGTTCAGCGAAGCCGCCTTCTGGCGCGAGGCGTCGCGCAAGGCCTCGACCGAGCCCGGCTCGAACGGCATGATCTTGCGGTGACGACCGAACCCTTGCTTCTCCACCCGAGGCCTCCCTGCCGACGCTATTGTGGTGTTGCGCCTGCCGCGGCCGTTACCTTCTTCAGGTGCGTGACCGTCACTAAGCGGGTTGGCGGGTCGCTGCCGAACAGCTGCGGCACAGCAAGCTGCTGCGGCGGTCCATCTGCCACATAGCCAGCCTGATCCAGGAGCTCGAGGACGGCGTCGACATCTTCCTTGTCATTCGTCGTGACAAGCACTGCCGGCTCTTTCAGCAGCTGGCTGAAGTCCGGCAATTCTTCATCGAGGACGATGAGATCGGGATCGATAAGACGCAGATTTCCCAACCAGTGCCAGCTCGATACCGTTGTGCGGATCGGTCCGTTTGCCGTCAGCTGAGCGTAAAGCGCCGTGTAGTCCATGCGCACGATGCTGCCGCGGCTGTCACCGCCATAAAGATGCGCATACCAGGTCAATGGCAACACTAGGATGGCAAGCGTGGCGCCGACAAAGACGGCGATGTCCTGCACCTTTCTGCCGCGGTCTCCCCTGGCGTCCATGTGTATGGCCAGTGCTGTGGGCAGCAGCACGAGTATGGGAAGCATCCAGCGATCGCGAAACTGCGTTGCGCCGCTCGCAAGGACGAGCACGAGGGTGATGGCAAAGGCAAAAGCGATGGTGCGCCATACCAGCTTTTCGGCCCATGGCGGCGGTTGCAGGGCTGGCGCCGGTCTGTTCCTTGCGATGAGAAAAGCCACCGCGAATATGCCGGCCGGCAGCCCGGCGAAATTCAGCATCGCCCTGCCGAGTCCCCATACTCCAGTGAGCGCGTTCTGGATCACACCATTTTCCCTGGCCATGCCGAAGCCGCCGGCGTGCGACAGCAGCTGGTCGGTGTGAGTCAGGCTCCAGTAGAGTGTCGGCAGGCAAAGCAGCACAGCCAGCGCGACACTAATCAAAAACTGGCGATTCAGCACGACGCTGCGTGTTTCGCGCAGCGAAAGCGTCGACAGGATCAGCGCGGCGAGAAAAATCACATTGTTGTATTTCGACAGGATCGCGGCAGCGATAGCCACACCGAAAAGCACATAACCCAAGAGCGATCGCCGCTGCACCAGTTCGACGAGCGCAAGAAACAGCACCACTGAAAAACAGAAGGCGGCAATCGAGTGGGTGAGGGCATGCTGCATCTCCCACACCATCTGCGGAAACAACAACAGGCCGAACATAGCGGCGGCGCCAGCCCGGCTGGAATAGCCGAGACGGCGCACTGCGATGAAAGCCGACGCCAGCGCCACGCCGATCAAAAGATACTTCACGATCTTGAGCGCGAGTATATTCGTCCCGACGACGCCGGCGACGAGGCGGGCAAGCCACGTATAGAGAGGCGGCTGCGAGCCGCCATAGCCGGCCCAGAGGTAATGCATGTACATCAGCTGTTCGGAATCGTCGACGCCGACGCCGGTTCCCACGATGTGGGACAACAGCGTCATCACCACGATCTGGACAAGGCAATAGACCGCGAGAGAGACCAGCGCGGCGTTGAAAGGACCGGCCTTGCCTTCGCACAGCCAGTCCGTCCATTTCTCTAGATACTGCAAGGGGATCGTCTTCTCATCGAGGGAAAAGCCTGTGGCCACCGCCGATGCCCCTTACACGATCTCACACACGCTGTCGCCTTTTTAGGCTCGCATCTTCTCGCCGCTCGGATCGAAGGGCGCCTCGACATTGATGCGGGCGGAACGCCGATGGCCGAGGATCTCGATCTCGAACAGGCCGGCACTTTCGTCCTCGGCCAGCGCTGCCGGCACATAGCCTTGAGCCATCGACTTCTGCACGGAATGCGCATAGCCGCCCGAGGTGACCCAGCCGACCACGCGCCAGTCGCCATCGACGATACCGCGCACGGCCGAAGCCCCCTCGGCAGCCTTTGAGCCACGGACTTCCTTGCCCGCCGTGTCGAAGCGCGGCGCGCCATAGCCATGCGGCTTTTCAACCGTGCCATAGTCCTTGCTGACCTTGGCCCAGATCGGCTCGTCGCCCATCACATCCGCATCGGTCGCATCGACGATAAACGAGACGCGGCGCAGCTTCGGCCCTTCCGCCTGTTCCTTGGCGGCGGCCTCGCGGCCGATGAAGTCGTTCTTCTCGAGCTTGATGAAGCGGTCCATCGAGCCTTCGAACGGCCCGTAGATCGGGCGTAGCTCGCGGAACCAGGTTGGGAAGTTCTTTTCCAGGCGCATGGAGAGCAAAGCGCGCATGCCGAAATCGACCAGGCCGAACTCCTCGCCGGCGTCCTTGATGGCCTTGTAGACCAGACGCTGATAGGCCGGCGCCATCCAGATCTCGTAGCCGAGATCGCCGGTATAGGTGATGCGGTTGACCATGCAGGGCGCGCCGCCGACCGCCATTTCGCGGAAATCCATGAAGCGGAAAGCCTTGGTCGAAATGTCGACATCGACCAGCTTCTGCAGCAGGTCGCGCGATTTCGGACCAGCGATGGAGAGACCGACCAGCGTCTGGTCGAAGCGGTGGATGCGCACCGACCCATCCCTAGGCAGATGCTTTTCGAACCAGCGCATATGGTATTTCTGCGCTGCCGATGAACCCCAGATCATGAAGCGGTCCTCGCTGGCCTTGGCGATGGTGAAGTCGCCGATCAGCTTGCCGAATTCGTTGATCATCGGCGTCAGCACGATGCGGCCGATCTTCGGCATGCGGTTGGTCATCAGCCGGTTGAGGAAATCCTCAGCCGCAGGTCCCGACACTTCGTATTTGGCGAAGTTGGCGATTTCGGTGACGCCGACCTTCTCACGCGTGGCACGGACTTCCTCGCCGATAGGGCCGAAATCGTTGGAGCGGTGGAAGGAGACGATGTCCTTCGGCTCCTTGCCCTTTGGAGCAAACCACAACGGGGTTTCGAGGCCCCAGCTGTCGCCCATGACGGCGTTGTTGGCCAGCATGGTGTCATAGAGCGGCGTCGTCTGCGCCGGGCGAGCCGCCGGCAGCTCTTCATTGGGGAAGCGGATGGAGAAGCGGCGCGAATAATTTTCGCGCACCTTGGCGTTGGTGTAGCGCAGGCCGGCCCACTCGCCGAAGCGGGCGACATCCATGCCCCAGACGTCGAAACCCGGATCGCCATGCACCATCCAGTTGGACAGTGCGAGGCCGACGCCGCCGCCCTGGCTGAAGCCGGCCATGACGGCGCAGGCGCACCAGAAATTGGTCAGGCCTTGCACCGGGCCGACCAGCGGATTGCCGTCGAGCGCGAAGGTGAAGGGGCCGTTGATGATCTGCTTGATGCCGGCCTTTTCGATGCCGGGGAAATGCTTGAAGCCGATTTCCAGCGACGGCGCGATGCGGTCGAGATCCGGCGGCAGCAGTTCGTGGCCGAAGTCCCACGGCGTGTTGACCGGCGACCACGGCTTGCAGGCCTTTTCATAGGTACCGAGCAGGATGCCGTTGCGTTCCTGGCGGGTGTAGATCTCGCCCTTGAAGTCGAGCACGCCGATCATCTCGCGGCCGGTCGACTTGTTGAACTCCTCGACCTCCGGCATCGGCTCGGTGAGCAGGTACATATGCTCCATCGCCAGCACCGGCAGTTCGACGCCGACCATGCGGCCGATCTCGCGCGCCCACAGGCCGCCGCAATTGACGACATGCTCGGCATGCACCGTGCCCTGCTCGGTGACGACGTTCCAGGTGCCATCAGGTTGCTGCGTCAGATCAACAACGCGGTTGCGCAGCACGATCTCGGCGCCGAGTTTCTTGGCCGCCTTGGAGTAGGCGATGGTGGTGCCGGAGGGGTCGAGATGGCCTTCGACCGGATCCCACATGGCGCCGACAAAATTGGTCTCGTCCATCAGCGGAAACATCGCCTTGGCTTCGGAGGGTGTGATCAGCTCGGTGTCCATGCCGAGATAGCGGCCCTTGGCGTGGGCCAGGCGAAGAAAATCCATGCGCTCGGGCGTATCGGCCATCATCACGCCGCCGGTCAGATGCAGCGAGCAGGACTGGCCGGAAATCTCCTCGATCTCCTTGTAGAGCTGGACTGTGTAAGCCTGGAGCTTGGCGACATTGGGATCGCCGTTCAGCGTGTGGAAGCCACCCGCCGCATGCCAGGACGAACCGGAGGTCAGCTCCGAACGCTCGATCAGCATGATGTCGGTCCAGCCGGCCTTGGCCAGATGGTAGAGAACCGAGCAGCCAACGACGCCGCCGCCAATGACAACCGCTTTGACGTGAGATTTCATAAAGGTAGATCCGTTTTTGCGTAGATTGAATCAGGTGTTGGCCAGCAGTTGTGAAAAACGCTGCGCGGTGTGTCGATCAGAAATCGGTCGGCGCGCCGCCTTCGGAGCGGCGCTTTTCGACGAAGTCGTTGAGCTCTTCGCGGATCGCCGGGTCCATATAGGGTTCTTCGTAGGACGCCAGCCGTTCCTTCCAGACCTTGTTGGCCTTTTCCAGCGCGGTCGGCGAGCCGGCTTCGGCCCAGGTCTCGAAATTGCGCCAGTCGGAAAGGATGGGCGAATAGAAGGCGTTCTTGTAGCGGTCTTGCGTGTGCTGGGTGCCGAAGAAATGGCCGCCGGGGCCGACAGACTGGATGGCGTCGAAGCCGAGCGCCTCTTCGGAGAGGTCGAGCGGGGTCAGGAACTCCGCCACCATCTGCAACAGGTCGATGTCCAGGATGGTCTTCTCGTAGGAGCAGCGCAGGCCGCCTTCGAGCCAGCCGGCGCCGTGCATCATCAGATTGCCGCCGCCCTGTATGGCGCCCCACAGCGAAAACACGCTTTCATAGGCGGCCTGTGCGTCGACGGTGTTGGCGGCGCAGGTGTTGGAAGTGCGGTAGGGGATCTTGTAGCGGCGGGCAAGCTGGCCGCCGACAAGCTGCGCCTTCATGTATTCGGGCGTGCCGAAGGCCGGCGAGCCGGACTTCATGTCGACATTGGAGGTGAAGCCGCCATAGCCGACGGGCGCGCCCTTGCGTACCATCTGGGCAAACGCGATGCCGGACAGTGCCTCGGCATTCTGCTGCACCAGCGCGCCGGCGATGGTGACCGGCGCCATCGCGCCCGACAGGGTGAAGGGCGTGACGACGACGACCTGACCCTTGCTCGACATCTGGATGATGCCTTCCATCATCGGCACGTCGAGTTTGAGCGGCGAATTGGTGTTGATGATGGTGAAGACGGACGGCTCTTCCAGCATCTGCTCGTGGCTGATGCCGCGCGCGATCCTGGCGATCTCGATGCCGTCGACATTGCGTTCCTTGCCGAGCGAATAGATGTGGAACACCTTGTCGGTCAGCGTGGCGAGGTCGCGGATGCATTCGAGATGGCGCACCGACGGGTGGATGTCGGTCGGCTCGACCGGATAGCCGCCGGTGCAGTTCAGGATGTTGTGCATCTGCGCCAGGCGCAGGAAGTTGCGATAGTCCTGCTGGTTGCCCGGGCGGCGGCCGCGATCGAGGTCGGAGCAGTTCGGCGCCGAGGCCATCATGGACAGGATCACATTGTTGCCGCCGAAGCGGACATCGTGCGCCGGGTTGCGGGCATGCAGCGTGAATTCCGACGGGCAGTTCGAGACCAGATCAAGGATCATGTCGCTGTCGAAGCGCACGCGCTCGCTGCCCGCGGTCACGTCAGCGCCATTTTCCTTCATGATGCGACGAGCTTCGTCGTGCAGCACGTCGACGCCGATCTCCCGAAGCACGCGCAGCGAGGCGAGGTGGATCGATTCCAGCTCGTCGTCGGAGACCAGCTTGGTCGGCGTCAGCGGGTTTCTCAATTGCCGGAAAGCCGGCTGTTCGAAGGCGACCGAGCCGCCGGCGCGTTTGCCCGCACGGCCACCGCGACGGGCGCGGTCGGTTGCCAAAGGCGGTTCGGCTGGATGCAGGGCGGCGGTCATGATGGTCCTCGTACGATGCGGGTAGCGGGCGGCATAATGGACCGCCGGCTGTCCGGCCATTGCGGAGGCGGCGACCACTAGGACGAGGGAAGCGACATGCCGGAACGGCAGTGTGCGATAGATAGGACGTGCCCACTAGCCCTTGGCGTAAGGGGATTTTGGCGGCGGCCCTTTCTTTCGCGAATTCGAACCGCTAGCTCATGGTTTGCCGCTGAATGGGCCGGCAGTTCACATGGAAAGCAATATGGCCACCACCGGCGCGAGCGACAGCGAAGCGCCGACGCAATGGGCAGCGCTTGCGGGCGTAACTGCTGCCCTTGCCATGTTCGGCGCGGCACAAGGGCTGAGTTCGCCGCTGTTTACGCTGCTGATGCAGAAGCAGGGCATGTCGCCGGCGCTGATCGGCCTGTCGGCTGCGATGATGCCGCTCGGCCTGATCCTTTCGGCCTCGTTCGTGCCGGCAGCCGTCCGCATGGTTGGCGCACGCTCGCTGGCTGTCGGCTGCTCATTGATCGGGGCAGTGTGCTTCCTCGGCATCGGCTATCTGCAGGACTGGGTGGGCTGGTTCGTCCTCCGTTTCATCATCGGCATCGTCATCAATCCGCTCTATATACTGGGCGAAGTGTGGGCGCTGTCGCTGGCGCCGCCGTCGCGCCGCGGCAGAGTTATGGGGGCATTCAACACCGTGCTGGGCGCGGGTTATGCCGCAGGGCCTTTGGTCCTGACCGCGGTGGGCATATCGGGTTGGGTTCCTTTCCTGGTCGGGATGGCTGGCTTTGTGCTGTGCGCCGTGATCCTGCGTGCGGTTTCGTCAAGCCTTGCCGGCTTCGAGGAGGACGGTCAGTCGTCCGGCGGGTTTCTCGGTTTCGCCAGGCTGGCGCCGGCGCTGTTGTTTGCCGTGCTGGTTTCGGCGGCGGTCCAGCAGGGCACCTACGCATTGATGCCGGTCTTCGGTGCCGCCTATGGCCTGCCTGAAAGAACACTGGCGGCCCTGGTGATGGCGCTGTCGCTGGGAAACATCTTCCTGCAAATCCCGCTTGGCCTGCTGGCCGAGCGTTTCGGCGGGCGCGCGATGATCATCTTTTGCGCCCTGGCGACAACGACGTGTGCGGTTTTGCTGCCATTGCTGATCACGACCCCGGCGATCTGGCTCGTGCTTCTCGTCATGGGCGCGGTCGGCTACGGCGTCTACACCATGGCCTTGGTCGAGCTCGGCAGCCGCTTCAAGGGAACGGTGCTGGTCGCCGGCAACGCCGCCTTCGCGCTGATGTGGGGCGCCGGCGGCATTGTCGGCCCGCCCGGCGCCGGAGCCTTGATGCAGGCGATCGGTCCGCTCGGCCTGCCGGTGGTGATCGCCAGCCTCGACGCGCTGCTGGTCGGCTTCGCGCTCTACCGCTCCGCCAGTCGTAAGGACGCGTGACGGGTTGAGCAGGCGCGGGAGGGCATACCCTCACGTCACCATCTTGAATAAAACCGCCTGCGACGCGATGTAGGCAGGGCCGCCCGCCAATAGCTTGGAGACCATGCGTGACCCAATCGATGACAAAACGCCAGACCGAGACCGCCGCCGAGGATAATTTCCTCTGGCTGGAAGATCGGACCAGCAAGCAATCGCTCGACTGGGTGCATCGCCAGAACGAGGTCACGGTCGGCGAGTTGCAGGGCGATCCGTCCTATCAGGCTGCGTTCGAGACGGCGCTCGACCTGATGACGGCCGAAGACAACATCGCGGTGGGTGCCGCGCTCAACGGCCATGTCTATAATTTCTGGCAGGACAAGACCAACGTGCTCGGCCTCTGGCGCCGTACGACGGTCGCCTCCTACAAGACCGAGAAGCCCGACTGGGAGACGATCATCGACTTCGATATCCTGTCCGCCAAGGAGGGTGTGAAATGGGTGTTCAGCGGCGCCAGCCGCCTCTATCCCGACTTCAATCTATGCCTAGTGGCGATGTCACCGGATGGCGGCGATGCCAGCGAGATGCGCGAATTCGACATTGAAGCCAAATCCTTTGTCGAGGGCGGCTTCAGCGCCCCGGCCTCCAAATCCGGCTTTTCCTGGCTGGACAAGGACACCGTCCTTGTCTCGGCCGCCTTCGAGGAAGAGGACAAGACCCAGTCCGGCTATCCGCGCGTCGTCAAACTTTGGAAGCGCGGCACCCGCCTGGAAGACGCGACGCCGATCTTCGAGGCGGAGAAACAGGATCTCGCGGCCGGCGTCGGGGTCGAATATGACGGCGACAGCCAGTATCTGTTTCTGTCCCGCGCGATCGCCTTCTTCTCCTCGCACAGTTTCCTGCGCCTGCCATCGGGCGAAAACCGGCGCATTCCGCTGCCGGACGATGTCACAGATACGGCCCTGTTCAAGGGCCGGTTTGTGTTCGGCGTGCGCAGCCCGTGGACGGCGCCTGATGGCACCGTGTGCCAGCCTGACGGTCTCTATTCCCTGGATTTCGAACGCTGGATCGACACCGGCGATTTGGGACCTGTCGAAACCGTGCTCGAGCCGGCGCATCGCGTGTCCGTCGCCGGCATTGCCCGCACGCAGGCCCGGCTGTTCATCAATCTGATGGACAATGTGCGCGGCAAGGTCATCGTCGCCGAGCGCAAGGGGGAAAGCTGGTCGCTCAAGCCGGTGGCGCTGCCTGAAAACGGGAATGTCGGTATTGCGCACGCCGAGCATTTCGGCTCCAGCGTCTCGTTCTCCTTCACCGATTTCCTGACGCCGAGCTCGATCATCTGGTCGGACGACGATGGCGAGACGCTGGCCACGGTGAAGTCGCAGCCGGCGCGTTTCGATGCCGCGCCGCTGATTTCCGAACAGTTCGAGGCGCGCTCGAAGGACGGCACCATGATCCCGTATTTCGTCGTCAGGCGACGCGACCAGAAGGGTCCGGTGCCGACGCTGCTTTATGCCTATGGTGGCTTCGAAGTGCCGCTGCTGCCCGGCTATGCCGGCGTGCGCGGCAGGCTGTGGCTGGAAAAGGGCAACGCCTACGTGCAGGCCTGCATCCGCGGCGGCGGCGAGTTCGGCCCCGCCTGGCATCAAGCAGCGCTGAAGGGCAACCGCCAGAATGCCTTCGACGATTTCGCCGCGGTGGCGCAGGATGTCGTCAAGCGTGGCATTGCCACGGCCGGTTCACTTGGCATCCAGGGCGGCTCGAATGGCGGCCTGCTGACCGGCGTTTCCCTGACGCAGCATCCCGAACTGTTCGGCGCCGTCATCATTGAAGTGCCACTGCTCGACATGCTGCGCTACACCGACCTGCCGCCCGGCGCCTCGTGGATGGGCGAATATGGCGATCCGTCGAAACCGGAAGAGGCCAGGTGGCTGGGCGCCTATTCGCCCTACCAGCATGTGTCAGCCGACGCTGCCTATCCGCCGGTGCTGCTGACGACGTCGACCGCTGACGACCGCGTCCATCCCGGCCATGCCCGCAAGATGGCGGCGCGGCTGCAGGAAGCCGGGCACGACAGGACTTTGTTCTTCGAGGAGACCGAGGGCGGCCATGGCGGGCGCGGCGACCGCCGGCCACAGGCTGCACAAACGGCGATGAAATACGTCTTCCTGCAACGGGCGTTGTCCGCCACGGCCTAGACCCCTCGTGGGCCAAGCAAAGGGTGGTTCACCTCGACCAGCCTTTGCTCTAAGGTGCGGCCATGGCTCTCGTCAGGATCTTGGTCAGCGCCTTAGGGGCTCGCGTATTTCGGGTGGCGGTGACACCGTCGCCGCGCACGCTGCGTGCCGAACTTTTGCGGCTGTGCGCCCGCATCGGCTATTCACCGCCTGCCGTCCTCTGACGAATTCGCCCCGGCATCGCCGGAATGATTTCAGAGGAAAGACCCAGACATGACCTATCAGAATTATTCGCTGAAGCAGCTTCAGCAGATCGACGCCGCGCATCATCTGCATCCGTTCACCGACCATAAGGAGTTGCGCGAGGCCGGCTCGCGCATCATTACCCACGCCAACGGCCCGTTCATCTACGATGCCGACGGCACCGAGATCCTCGACGGCATGGCCGGGCTGTGGTGCGTCAATGTCGGCTATGGCCGTGACGAGCTGGCCGACGCTGCTTACGCGCAGATGAAGGAATTGCCCTACTACAACTCATTCTTCAAATGCTCGACGCCGACGCCGGTGCTGTTGTCGAAGAAGCTGGCCGAACTGGCGCCCAAGGGCATCAGCCAGGTGTTCTACGGCTCCTCCGGTTCGGAGGCCAACGACACGGCACTCAGGCTTGTCCGCCATTTCTGGGCGCTCGAAGGCAAGCCCGAGAAGAACCGTATCATCTCGCGCAAGTCGGCCTATCACGGCTCGACTATCGCCGGGACGTCGCTGGGGGGGATGGATCTGATGCACAAGCAGCTCGGTGGTGCTGTCCCCAACATCGTCCATGTGATGATGCCCTATGCCTATGAGCTGGCTCTGCCTGGCGAAAGCGACCATGATTTCGGCCTGCGCGCCGCCAAGGCAGTGGAGGACGCCATCCTCGAGGCCGGCGCCGACAAGGTTGCCGCCTTCATCGGCGAGCCGGTGATGGGGGCGGGCGGAGTGAAAATCCCGCCGATGAGCTACTGGCCTGAAGTGCAGCGCATCTGTCGCAAATACGATGTGTTGCTGATGCTGGACGAGGTCATCACCGGCTATGGCCGCACCGGTGAATGGTTCGCCGCGCAGACCTTCGGCATCGAGCCCGACACCATCACCACGGCCAAGGCGCTGACGTCGGGCTACCAGCCGCTTTCAGCACTGCTGGTCGGCGACCGCATCGCGGCGACACTGGTGGAGAAAGGCGGCGAGTTCTATCACGGCTATACCTATTCGGGTCACCCGGTGGCCTGCGCGGTGGCGCTGAAGAACCTCGAGATCATGGAGCGGGAAGGTCTGGTCGACCGTGTCAAGAACGACACCGGACCTTACTTCGCCCAGGCGCTGCAGGAGCGCATCGCCGGCCACGAGCTGGTCGGCGAGGTGCGTTCGATCGGGCTGATGGGGGCGATCGAGATCGTCAAGGACAAGGCGACCAAGGAGCGCTTCCTGCCGGCGGGCAGTGCCGCCGTCACCGTTCGTGACCACGCCATCGCGCAAGGCATGATGCTGCGCGCCACCGGCGACACGATGATCCTGTCGCCGCCGCTGATCTGGACGCGCGAGACGATCGACATGGCTTGCGAACGCATCGCCAGGGCGCTGGATCTGGCGCTAGCGGATTTGCGCAAGAAGTAGGCGAAGCGATCGCAGGGGCGCGTTGCGATCAGGGCGCCCCTGGCAACTTCGTGACTTCAGGGAACGATAGCCGCCGTCGCGCGTAGTGTTCTCGGCCGGCAGGATCGGCTGCAGTTGAGGGGTTCATGAAAAAGATCACGAAGACACTGCGCACGCGAGGAGCGGGCGCCATAGGAGCCGACCTGATGCTGGCGCCATTGGTGATGGCCATGCGCCTGCCTCTGATGGCAGCCGACGCACAAAACGGCAGAGGCCTTGGCTCCGAGACTGCACGCGCCATCAATGAGAAAGCCACGGCTGTTGCCGAAGGCGCGTTTGCCGCGCAAATGGCGCTGTTCCAATCGGCGGCGCGCTTCTGGCCGGAGATTTTTTCCGGCCGCACGCCATCGCTGTTCAACGGCATAGCCGTGGAACGGTCGATCAGTGCGGCGCTGAAGCCTGCCAGCCGCGCGGTGAAGGCGAATTTCCGCCGGCTGTCGTCAAAGGATTGATTGAGGCTTCGCGCCCGACGACATCTTCTGTCCGACTTGGTGGCGGTGAAAACCGGTTTCCGGTCTTATTGCGCCTACGCTAGACTCCCATGCGGCATATTGCCGATGGGGGGACATGATGGCCGTACAACCGCTCAACCAGCCCGCTGAAATTCCGCCCGAACTCGACCGTTGGAACTGGGGCGCGTTTTTCCTCAACTGGATCTGGGGTATCGCCAACAACACCTTCATCGCGCTGCTGATGTTCGTCCCGCTGGTCAACATCGTCATGCTCTTCGTCCTGGGCGCCAAGGGCAGCCGCTGGGCGTGGCAGAATGTGTCCTGGCGCGATGCCGAGCATTTTCGCAGGGTGCAACGCAACTGGGCGATCGCTGGGTTCAGCCTGTTCGTGGTCTCGCTTGTCAGTATTGCCGCCGTGGCCCTCGTCGTTCCTCGCATGATGAAGAACAGCGACGCCTACCGGCTGACCATGGAGACGGTGCGCGCCGATGACCGCGTCAAGGCCGCGCTGGGTGAAGATATTGACGCCGGCTATTGGGTGGTCGGCAGCGTCCAGGTCGTCGGAGACGGCTCGGGCGACGCCCAGCTCAGCGTTCCCGTCCATGGCAGCCATGGCTGGGGCTGGGTGATGTCGCATGCCGTGCGCAGCGCGGGAAAATGGAATCTGCGCCTGCTTGTCGTCATGGCCGGAGGGGCGCCGATCGTGCTGGTTGACGAGGATCACATCGGCAGTCCAGCTGCGGCAACCAAAATATAATCGGACGACGCGGCAATAGTTCCTAGAAACGCAAAAACCGCGCCCCATCGGGAACGCGGCTTTGCCAGATACGCATGGCGTTTCGCCAACAAAAACACTTGCGAAACTTACGGGCTCCGGTACGCGAGACCTGATCCGGAGCGCCGGGCGGATGCGATATGTCCGCCTCGCCATCCGTTGTATAGGCACATCGTTACCGTCGGGTTATCGAGAGCTTAAGCAAATCTAAATTTGCAACTTTTCCATACGAGAAAAATCGATAAAACGGTGCAAAATTCGAAACTTATAGAGAATTGCCGCGAAGGAAATTTATGATGCCGGAAAAATCGGCGCCGCCATTTCCCTGCGCGTTGAACAGGGCATAAAGCTGGGCTGCTTCGGCCCCCATCGGCGTCACCGCGCCGGCACTTTGGGCAGCCTCCTGCGACAGTTTCAGGTCCTTCAGCATGAGTGCCGCGGCAAAGCCCGGCTTGTAATCCCTATTGGCCGGCGATGCCGGCACCGGGCCGGGCACCGGGCAGTAGGTGGTCAGCGACCAGCACTGGCCGGACGAGGTCGAGGCGACGTCGAACAGCGCCTGATGCGAGAGGCCCAGTTTTTCGGCCAGCACGAAGGCCTCGGCAACGCCGATCATCGAAATGCCGAGCATCATGTTGTTGCAGATTTTTGCCGCCTGGCCGGCGCCGTCATCGCCGCAATGGACAATGCGGCCGGCCATCGGCTTCAGGATCGGCTCGGCGGCAGCAAAAGCTTCGCCCGAACCGCCGGCCATAAAGGTGAGGGTGCCGGCTGCAGCGCCGCCTGTGCCTCCGGAGACGGGGGCATCGATCGAATGCAGTCCGTGCTTCTTTGCAACGGCATGCGCCTTCCTGGCCGACTCGACATCGATGGTCGAGGAATCGATGAACAGAGCGCCTTGCTTGGCCCTGGGCGCGATGTCCTCGTAGACCGAGAGCACGTGCTTGCCGGCTGGCAACATGGTGATGACGACATCGGCGTCTTTCACCGCGGCAACAGCATTGGCCATTACCGTCACACCATGTTCACGCGCTACCGCAAGATTCTCCGGCATCAGGTCGAAGCCGTTCACAACATGCCCCGCCTTGACCAAATTGGCGGCCATTGGATTGCCCATATTGCCGAGGCCGATGAAGGCGATCGTCGTCATATCTCTCTCCCGGTATTGCTGGCTTCAGCGGCCGATCAGTGCCCGCGCGATGATGACGCGCATGATCTCGTTGGTGCCCTCGAGGATCTGGTGGACGCGCAGGTCGCGCACCAGCTTTTCGATGCCGTAATCGTGCAGATAGCCATAGCCGCCATGCAGCTGCAGCGCCTCGTTGGCGACGTTGAAGCCGATATCGGTGACGAAGCGCTTGGCCATGGCCGACCATTTGCCGGCATCCGGCGCCTTGCGGTCGAGTTTCGATGCGGCGGCATAGAGGAAAATGCGAGCCGCCTGCAGCTCGGTTTCCATGTCGGCCAACCTGAACTGCAGCGCCTGGAACTGGTTGATCTTCGAGCCGAAAGCCTTGCGTTCACCGGTATAGGCCAGCGCCTTGTCGAGCGCCGATTGCGCGCCGCCGAGCGAACAGGCGGCGATGTTGAGGCGGCCGCCGTCGAGCCCGGCCATGGCGATGCCGAATCCGGCGCCTTCGCCCGACAACAGGTTTGCCGCCGGCACCTTGCAGTCCTCGAAAATGACCTGGCGGGTCGACTGCATGTGCCAGCCCATCTTGTGCTCATTGGCGCCGAAGGAGAGACCGGGCGCGTCCTTGGGCACGACGAAGGTGGAAATGCCCTTGGGACCATCGGCGCCGGTGCGCGCCATGACGACATAAAGGTCGCTGTCGCCGGCGCCGGAAATGAACTGCTTGGCGCCGTTCAGCACATAATCGTCGCCGCTCTTTACCGCGCGCGTTTTCAGCGCCGCCGCGTCGGAGCCCGAGCCGGGCTCGGTCAGGCAATAGCTTGCCAGCCATTCCATCGAGGTCAGCTTCGGCAAAAAACGCTGGCGCTGCTCGTCGCTGCCGAAGCGGTCGATCATCGAGGCCGCCATGTTGTGGATGGAGATGAAGGAGGAAAACGCCGGATCGGCGTGCGACAGCGCCTCGAAGATCAGCACGGCGTCGAGCCGGCCGAGCGCCGAACCGCCGACATCGTCCCTGACATAGATGCCGCCGAGGCCGAGCGGGCCGGTCTCGCGGATCACATCGGCGGGAAAGTGTTTTGCCCGGTCCCATTCGAGTGCATTAGGCGCGACGCGATCGGCGGCGAAGGCCTGCGCCATCTCCTGGATGGCGCGCTGCTCCTCGTTGAGTTCGAACTGGCTGGTGCTCGCATCGACCGCGGCGTCCATGGCGTGCTCCCTGTGTTTCCCCTTGCTGGGGGTTGGCTTGCTGGCCTGTTGTTTTTGGCTTTGCGCGCCGCCCAATCTAGACCAATGATGCCGCCGCGCAACCCGGCCTGCTGCGCAGCGGCTGTGCATGAATGGATCAACGGAGCATTGCGTGCCGACATATCTCAGCGAGCTGCTCGACCGTTTCCACGGCTATCTCCGGGGCGTGGACAATGCACTGGTGCGTGACGCTGTAGGCCGGATCGACTGGACAATGCCGGCTCGTCCGCTCGAAGCGCATCCGCTGCCTTGCGTTGATCAGCTCAACCGCATCGCCGAACTGGCGCCGCCGGATGCGCAACCGCTGGTGCGGCTATTGGCGCAGCGCCGCAACGATCTGTATTGGGGGCAGACCTACAATGCAGCGGATTTCGGCGCGGCGTTCCTGCAGAAGTATGGCTGGCTGGAGGTTTTTGGGCTGCGCGGCCATTTCGTCAACACGGAGGTTGCGGCCGGATTGCTGATCCTCGGACCTGATATCACCTATCCCGACCACCATCATATTGCCGAGGAGATCTACATTCCGCTGACCGGCGGCACTGAATGGCGGATGGGCGAGGGCGCCTTTCATGTCCGCCAGGCGGGTGAGGTAATCCATCACGCCTCCAATGTCAGCCATGCCATGCGCACCGGCGACGAGCCGCTGTTGGCGCTCTACATCTGGCGCGGCGGGCCGCTGGCGCAGAAGTCGACCATTCCCGGCGCGCAGGGCAGGGGCTGAACCATGGCCAAGGCAATCATGCTGCAAGGCACCGGCTCGGATGTCGGCAAGACGGTGCTGGTTGCCGGGCTCTGCCGCGCCGCGAAGAAGCGCGGACTGAAGGTCAGGCCGTTCAAGCCACAGAACATGTCGAACAATGCCGCCGTCGCCGACATTCCCGGCGAGAACCGCGCCGGCGGCGGCGAGATTGGCCGGGGGCAATGGCTGCAAGCGCTGGCCTGTGGTGTTCAGCCGACCGTGCATATGAATCCGGTGCTGCTCAAACCCCAGAGCGACATCGGTTCGCAGGTGATCGTGCAGGGCAAGGTGTTCGGCGAGGCGCGAGCGAGGGACTACCAGACGATGAAAGCAGGGCTGATGGACGCCGTGCTGGAATCCTGGGCAAAGGTCGGTGAGGGCGCTGACCTCATCATCGTCGAAGGGGCGGGCTCGCCGGCCGAGATCAATCTGAGAAACCGCGACATCGCCAATATGGGCTTTGCCACGCGCGCCGACGTGCCGGTGATCCTGGTCGGCGACATCGACCGCGGCGGCGTCATCGCTTCGGTCGCCGGCACGCATCTGATCCTGCCGGAAGAGGACCGGCGCATGATCGTCGGTTACCTCATCAACAAGTTCCGTGGCGATGTCTCGCTGTTTGATGACGGCATCCGGTCGATCGAAAAATTCACCGGCTGGCGCTGCTTTGGCGTCGTGCCGTGGCTGAAGGCGGCAGCGCGGCTGCCGTCCGAGGATTCGGTCGTGCTCGAACGACTGGCCTCCGGCGAGAAAAGGGCGTTGAAAGTCGCCGTGCCGATGCTTGGCCGCATCGCCAATTTCGACGATCTCGATCCGCTCAAGGCCGAGCCGCAGGTCGAGGTGGTGTTCGTGCCGCCGGGAAAGAAACTGCCGGAAGATGCCGGCCTGGTGGTCATTCCCGGCTCGAAATCGACGATCGGCGACCTCCTGAAATTTCGCGAGAATGGCTGGGATCGCGATCTCCTCGCCCACCGCAAGCGCGGCGGCCACGTCGTCGGCATTTGCGGTGGTTTCCAGATGCTCGGCCGCGTGGTGCGCGACCCCGACGGCATCGAAGGCAGCGTCACCGAGGCCGAGGGGCTCGGCCTGCTCGACATCGAGACGGTGATGGAACCGGAAAAGACGGTGCGCAATGTCAGCGCGCGCTCGGTGCCGTTCGGCCTGCCGCTCGAGGGTTACGAAATCCATCTCGGCCGCACCACGGGGCCGGATATGGCGCGGCCGTCCGCCGTCATCAACGGCGCCGATGACGGCGCCATCTCCGCCGACGGCAAGGTGTCGGGCACCTATCTGCACGGGCTGTTTTCCGCCGACGCTTTCCGGGCGAGATTCCTGGAAAGCCTCGGCGTCAAAGGCGGCGGTATCGATTATCGCGCCGAAGTGGAAAACGCTCTGGACGAGATCGCAGCTGAGCTGGAGAGGCATCTCGACTGCGATGCCATTTTCGGGCTGGCCCGTTAGCCGGCTTCGCCAGCCTTCGGCCAATACGTCCCAAACGACCAGACATTGCCTTCCGGATCGCGGCAGATGAATTCGCGGCTGCCATAGTCGCGGTCGGTCAGTCCCTGGATGATCGTGGCGCCGGCCATCTTGGCCCTGGCATGTGCGGCATCGGCATCGTCGACGGCGACGTAGATCGACTTGCCGCCGCCGGAGCCGGGCTCGCCGACCATCTTGCCGTAGTCGTCGCTGCGCGCCGTGCCCAGCATGATCATCGAGGAACCGAAAGTGAGCTCGGCATGGTGCACGATGTCGCCTTCGCCATAGCGGGCGCGAACCTCGAAGCCGAAGGCCGCGCACAGCCAGTCGATCATTTTTCCTGCATTTTTGTAGCGCAGCGCCGGATAGAGCCGGGGCGCTTCAGCGGTGGCGGGCATGGAAATCTCCTTCATTCAAGTTGGTCGATAACCCACTCTGTTCGAAGGCCGCTCGCCCGTCTTGAAGAAATGTTACCTCAGCGCCGTTGGCGGATCGCCGGCGAGTTGGCGGAACTCGCGCACCAGATGCGCCTGGTCGGCATAGCCGCAATCGGCGGCGATATCGGCCCAGTCGCTCTGGTCCTGCCGAGACAGGCCGAGCGCCCGGTTGAAACGCACGATGCGCGACAGCGTCTTCGGCCCGATGCCGGTCGCATCGCAGAATTTGCCGGCGAGATGTTTGCGGCTCCAGCCCAATTTTTCGGCGATCGAGGAAATGCGGGTCCGGCCGCCAGATGTGACGATGCGGTCGTAGGCCCAGGCAATTTCAGGCGACGTATCGGCGGCATGCCCGAGGCGGGTGGCGACGAAGGCCTCGGCAAGGTGGAAACGCGCCGCCCAATCCGATGCATTGCCAAGCCTTTCGCGCAGCGCCATGCCCTCGGCGCCGAGCACATCGTCGAGCACGACCATGCTGTCGGTCAGCTCGCTCATCGGGAGGCCGAAGAAGCGGCGGGCGCCGAGCGGGGTGAAGTTGATCTGCACGCAGCAGGCGGCGCCAAAGGATTCGATGATTACCGGGCCGGCAAACAGGCCGGCGGCGAAACTGGCGAAACGGTCATTGTCGCCGGGATCCTTGCCAAGGCCGATGGCGAATGGCTCGGCGAAGCTGATCACCAGCGGCACGGTCAATGAGGCATATTCGATGTTGCGGAAATGGCCGGGCGCGGTTTCGCGATAGCCGCAAATGTCCGACACAATACCCTCGAGCGCGGGCGGCGGAGCCCGCCGGCACATCTCGAACCGCCCGGCGATGGAGAGGTCCTGTTCCTTGCGGCGCTGCATCTCGATCGGCATAGGCCATCCTTTGCCGATCAAATCTAGCAGACGCCCAATCCTGAATCAAAACGGGGCCTTAATCAAAAACGGGCCGAAAGCAAAAGCGCCCGGCTTTTGGCCGGGCGCTTCGGTTGCCTGAGATATGCGTGCTTAGGCGCCGCGCATCATGCAGCCGGCGGCAAGCACGATGTAGGCGATGAGCATAATCCAGACCGATGCCAAGGGAATAAACGCAAGAACGCCAAGCGCGGCGAGAACGCCGATGATGGCGATGACAAGGGAAATAATGAAAACAAGCTGAGTGGGTGCACTAAGATTCATGTGTGGTCCCTCCAACATGATTCGTACGACCACATTCTATCAGGGCGTGGGCTCATACACCAATTAGCTGGCGTAACGGGTTTGCCGGATCGGCCAGCAGCCTGATCGCCAGCGCCAGGCAGATGATCACCAGCAGCGGCTTGATCAGCCTTGCGCCGATGCGGATGGCAAGGCTGGCGCCGAGGCGCGCGCCAAGGAACTGGGCGACGCCCATCATCAGCCCGATCTTCCAGTAGATGACGCCGGCCACCGCAAAGACGATGAAGCCGCCGATGTTGGAGGCGAAATTGAGCAGCTTGGTGTGCGCCGTCGCCTTCAGCACGCCAAAGCCGGCGAGGCTGACGAAGGCCAGCATGTAGAAGGAGCCGGCTCCCGGCCCGAACAGGCCGTCATAGAAGCCGACAGCAGGTGCCACGGTCAGCCCGAACAGGAAGGGCGACAGGCGCTCGGCGCGGTCGACATCATTCATGTTGGGCTTCACGGCGAAGTAGAGCGCGATGGCGATCAGCAGCAGCGGCAGCAGCGCCCGCAAGAGATCGCCGGGCACGAAGGCCGCCAGCAAGGCGCCGACGGCACTGCCGGCAAGGGCCAGAAGCGCGGACGGCAACTGACG
Organism: Mesorhizobium sp. P3_A2; assembly: GCF_056403115.1. Lineage (NCBI taxonomy): Bacteria > Pseudomonadati > Pseudomonadota > Alphaproteobacteria > Hyphomicrobiales > Phyllobacteriaceae > Mesorhizobium > Mesorhizobium sp. P3_A2. Next base: position 163,936 of record NZ_JBFUGC010000001.1, on the reverse strand, counting down.
GCGCAGATCGACATGGCCATTCATGGCGTAGTGGATGGTCGCCGACGCCGTGCCGAAAATGCCTTGCAGTTTGTTGGTTCCAAGTGCTGCCACCGGCGGGAAACCGGCAAGCAGCAGAGCAGGTATGGTGATCAGGCCACCGCCGCCGGCTATCGAATCGACAAAGCCGGCTGCAAAGGCAGCGAAGGCGAGCATGATGATTGTCTGGGTGGCGAGGTCGAACATCGGGATTTTCTGGGCATTCCGGCGGGAAAAGAGATGCCGCGCCTTCGATCATGGCGACCTGGTTTGCGCAAGGCCGAATCCGCGCTACCCCTATCCAGGCACGTTGCGCTTGGATTTCCTGTGGTGCATGTCATTATCCCAAAACCGCTGCGCACTTTTGGGTCACCGGGGCGGATTAGGAAAAGGGACGCTGTTGGCGATGGCATTGCTTGACCAGATACGCTCGATCTTCGATGGCGACCCCGGCGTTCGCAAAGTGGCCGACGACCCGGTGCTGTCGGCGGAACTTCTGATGCTGTTTCGCATGATCCTCGCCGACGGCTCGGTGTCGGAGAGCGAGATGGTCGCCTTCCGGCGCATCTGCAAGGAGGCCTTCGGCATCCCGGAAACCAGCATCGACGCGGTCGTCGAATATCTCAACGAGTTCGGCTACGAGACCAACGGCTCGCAGGCCATCGCGCTGTTTCGCGATCTCGATGTAGAGCGGCGCAAGCTGCTGGCACGCCATATGGCCGAGATCGCCAAGGCCGATTCAAAATTGGCCGAGAGCGAGGTGCGGCTGCTCCGCCGTACGCTCGACCTGCTGGACATCAGCCCGGTCGATGTGGTGAAGCCGGGAGAGTAAGCCGGCAGAGCCGGGCTCGACGGCGGCTAGCCGGGTCCCCGCTGCTTCGCAGCGTCCCAGCGTTCGCGACCTTTCATCGTGCCACTGGCACGATGAATTCGCTGCGCGAACCGGCCGCTCACCCCTGTTCCTGCATGCGCCGTGCGATCGCCCGGTGCAGGTCGGGAGCAGCCGCCACCAGCGCCTTTGCCGCCTCCGACTGGGGATGGTCGAGCACATCACTGGTCTTGCCGCGCTCGACGATCCTGCCGTCATGCATCACCAGCACTTCGTCGGTGATGGCGCGGGCGACGGTCAGATCGTGGGTGATGAAGAGATAGGCGATGCCGAGCTTCTGATTGAGCTCGGCGAACAAATCGAGGATCTGGGCGCGGATCGAGACGTCGAGTGCCGAGACCGGCTCGTCGGCCACCACCAGTTTCGGGCGAGTGATGATGGCGCGGGCGATCGACAGGCGCTGGCGCTGGCCGCCGGAGAATTCATGTGGATATTTGTCCATCTCGCTGGCGCCGAGGCCGACTTCGTGCAGTGCATGCGCCACCATCTCGCGCCGCTCGGCAGGCGTCGGCTTTTTCTCCAGCGCATGCAGCGGCTCGGCCACCAGTTTCTCGACCTTCTGGCGCGGGTCGAAGGAGCCGTAAGGGTCCTGGAACACCACCTGCATGTCGCGCCGCGCTGGCTTCAGCTCCGCCTCGCTCCTGCCGGTGATGGTTTCGCCGCCGAAGCGGATCGTTCCCGAGGTAGATTTGTCGAGCGCCAGGATCATGCGGGCCAGCGTGGACTTGCCGCAGCCGGAGCGTCCGACCAGCGCCACCGATTGACCGGGCGCCAACGACAGGGAGACGTCGTCGACAGCGCGGATTGGCGTCGGGCGTTGGAACAGGGAGGTGCGCCGGCCGGAATAATCCCGCGTCACGCCTTCGACCTCAAGCAGCGGCTTGCCTTGGCCGGTAGCATGCGCCTTGGCGCGCGCTGGCACATGCATCGAGGCCAGTGCCAACTGGCGCGTGTAGGGGTGAAGCTGTTCCGACAGTGTACGTGCAGTGTCACCGGTCTCCATCACCTCGCCATGGCGCAGGATGGTGATGCGGTCGGCCATCTCGGTCACGACAGCGAGGTCGTGCGAGATCAACAGCAGGCCCATGCGGTTTTCGCTGACAAGGCCGCGCAAGAGGTCGAGGATCTGCGCCTGCAGCACCACGTCAAGCGCCGTCGTCGGCTCGTCGGCGATCAAGAGCTTGGGCTTCAATGCGCAGGCGATGGCGATGACGACGCGCTGGCGCTGGCCGCCCGACAGTTCGTGCGGATAGCGAGACAGCGGGAATTTCGCTTCGGGCAGGCCGACGCGGTCGAGCATTTTGCGCGCCCGGTCCTCAGCTTCGGCTCGGCTTGCCTTGGTGTGCCAGCGTATGCCTTCGGCGACTTGCTCGCCGATGGTTTTTACCGGATTGAGCGCCGTCATCGGCTCCTGGAAGACCATGCCGATATCGTCGCCGCGCAGCGCGCACATCTGGTCCTCGGTGGCCGCAAGGATGTCGATGCCGTCGAAAGAGACGCGGCCGCTGGCGCGCGCGGCGTGCGGCAGAAGCTGCATGATGGTCAGCGCCGTCATCGATTTGCCGGAGCCGGATTCTCCGACCAGCCCCATCACCTCACCGGGCGCGACTGAGAGCTCCACCCCTTTCAGGATCGGCGTGTCGCCGATCGCCAGCGACAGGTTTTCGATCTCCAGCAGGCTCATCGCTGCCGCCGCGATTTCGGGTCGAGGATGTCGGCAACGCCGTCGCCGAGCAGGTTGAGGCCGAGCACGGTGATGACTATGGCCATGCCCGGGAAAATCGCCATCCATGGCGCCACCACCATGCGCGTCTGGGCGTCGAACAGCATGCGGCCCCAGCTCGGCATTGGCGGCTGTGCGCCGAGGCCGACATAAGACAACCCGGCTTCGGCGAGGATGCCGAGCGCGAACTGGATGGTGCCTTGCACCAGAAGCAGCGTGGCGATGTTGGGCAGCACGTGTTCGATGCTGATCTGGGTCTTGCTCTTGCCGGCAGCACGCGCGGCGAGAATGAATTCGCGCGGCCAGATCGCCAGCGCGCCGGCGCGGGCGACGCGGGCGAACACCGGAATGTTGAAGATGCCGATGGCGATGATGGCGTTGATCGCGCCCGGCCCGAAAATGGCCGTGATCATGATCGCCGACAGCAGCGCCGGGAAGGCAAAGACGAGGTCGTTCAGCCGCATCAGCGCCTCGTCGACAAATCCGCCGCGCGCGGCGGCAAAGGTGCCGAGCGGCACGCCGACGCCCATGCCGATGCCGACGGCGACCAGCGCCACGGCAATCGAATTGCGGGCGCCGACCATGATCATCGACAGGATGTCGCGGCCGAAATGATCGGTGCCGAACCAGTGCGCCGAAGAGGGCTCGAGCGTCTTGTCCGAGATCACCAGCTTGGTCACGTCGTAAGGCGTCCAGACGTAAGAGACGAGCGCCATTGCCACCACCAACACAGTGATGGCGAAGCCGATGAGGAAGGAGCGGTTGCGGAATGCTTTGGCCAGGACGCTGCCAAACGTCTCCTCTGGGATGTCGATGTGCAGCGTCATTGCCGGCCTCGAAGGCGGGGGTCGACGATGGCGTAGGAGACATCGACGACGAGGTTGACCGCAATGACGGCGACGACCAGCAGCATGACGATGCTTTCGACGACAATCAGGTCTCGCTGGGTGATCGCCTGGAACACCAGCCGGCCAAGGCCGGGCAGATAGAAGACGTTTTCGATGATGATGGTGCCGGCGAGCAGGAAGGCGAATTGCAGGCCCAGAATGGTCAGCACCGGGATCATCGCGTTGCGCAGCGCGTGCCGCCACAGCACGGCGCGGTAGGGCAGACCCTTGGCGCGGGCGGTGCGGATATAGTCCTCGTTCAGCACCTCGATCAGCGCCGAGCGGGCGACGCGGGCCAGGATCGCAGCCTGCGGCAGAGCAAGTGCTACGGCCGGCAGCAGCAGCGATTTCAGCGCCGGCCAGACACCGGCGCTCCAGCCGGGAAAGCCGCCGGCCGGCACCAGCCGCAGCCAGACGGCAAAGAGGTAGATCAGCATCAGCGCGAACCAGAAGTTCGGCACGGCGACGCCGAGCTGGGCAGCGCCCATGGCGATCGTGTCACCGGCCCGGCCGCGCCGGCTGGCGGAATAGAGCCCGACCGGAATGGCAATGATGGTGGACAGCACCAACGCGATCAGCGCCAGCGGCAGGGAAACCGCCATGCGTTCGCGCACAAGGTCGATGACCGGCACCGAATAGGTGTAGGAGCGGCCGAAATCGAGGCTGAGCAGGCCGCCCACCCAGTGGAGGTAGCGCAGGACCAGTGGCGCGTTGAGCCCCATCTGGTTGCGGAGCTGCTCGACCTGGTCGGCGCTGGCGTTCAGGCCAAGCATCAACCGCGCCGGGTCGCCGGGCAGGATCTCCAGCACGGCGAACACGACCATCGAGGCCAGGATCAGCGTGGCGATGGCGATGGCGAGGCGTTTGAGGAGGTAGGCGGTCATGATGCGGGAAGTGCAGGGTTGCTGCAGGCGAAGAACGGGCAGAGATCGAGTTCCCGCCCACCCCCCTCTGTCCTGCCGGACATCTCCCCCTCAAGGGGGGAGATCAGCAGTTCCAGCGCGGGGCTTTCCTTTGCGGCGTTGGCAATTGGCGAAAGCAGAGATGAGAGCGCAATCTCCCCCCTTGAGGGGGAGATGTCCGGCAGGACAGAGGGGGGTGTGACGGAGCGCAAGCGTCGCGCCTTGGCCAACAGCCTCACTCGCTCCACTTCACCTTGGTCAGATCATTCGCCTGGATCGGCGCATTTTCCCACAACCCCTGCAGCTTGGCGTCCCACACTCCGACCTTCGGCAGTTCGTAGAGGAAACCGACCACGGCATCGTCGGCCAGGATCTTCTGGGCTTCGCCGAGCAGCGTGTTGCGCTTGGCGTCGTCGGAGGTGAGGTTCAGCTCGGCGATGATCTTGTCGAAGGCCGGGTTGTCGTAGTTGAAGTAGTACTCCTTGCGCGAATAGATATCGATGTCGTTGGGCTCGGTGTGGGAGACGATGGTGAGGTCGTAATCCTTCTTGGTGAACACCTGATCCAGCCACTGCGCCCATTCGACCGGAATGATCTCCAGATCGATGCCGACATCGCGCAGCTGCGAGGCGATGATCTCGCCACCGAGGCGGGCATAGGAGGGCGGAGGCAGTTTCAGCGTCGCCTTGAAGCCATTTTCCAGGCCGGCCTGTTTCAGCAATTCCTTCGCCTTGTCGACATTGTGCGGATAGAGGCCGGTGAGGTCGACATAGGCCTTGCTGGCGGGCGACATGTGCGAGCCGATCGGCACGCCGAGGCCGGCCGAGGCGCCGTCGATGATCGCCTTGCGGTCGAGCGCGAAGGCAATCGCCTGCCGCACCTCGAGCTTGTCGAAAGGCGGCTTCTTGTTGTTGATCGCGAGGATGGTTTCGCCCTCGGTCGAGCCGATCACCACCTTGAAGCGCGCGTCGTCCTTGACCTGGGCGACACTGTCGGGATCGAAGAAGGGGAAGGCCTGGATGTCGCCGGAGAGCAGTGCCGGCACGGCGGCCGCGGCATCGGGCACGATGCGGAACTCGGCCTTGTCGAGAGATACCGGAGCGCCCCAGTAGGTGTCCGATTTCACCAGCGTGATCGATGAGCCCTTGGCCCAGCTCTGGAACTTGAACGGGCCGGTGCCGATGGGCTTTTCCTTGTTGGTGTCGGCGCTCTCCGGCGCCACGATCACGGCGTCGCCCCACCCCATATTGTAGAGGAACGACCCTTGCGGGTTCTTCAGCGTGACCTGGACCGTCGCCGGATCGACGACTTCGACCGTGTCGATGGCCGCGAACAGGCCCTTTTGCGCGTTGACGGAATTGTCGGCGCGGGCGCGGTCGAGCGAGAATTTCACGTCGCTGGCGTCGAAATCGGTGCCGTCATGGAATTTGACACCGGTGTGCAGCTTGAAGGTGTAGACCTTGCCGTCGTCGGAAATGGCCCAGTTCTCCGCGAGATCGGGCAGCACTTCGCCGTTCGGGCCGATGCGGGTCAGGCCTTCGAAGACGTTGGCGTAGAGCACTTCGTCGATCGCCGCGGCGGCACCGGCGGTCGGATCGAGATGCGGCGGTTCGAGCGTAATGCCGATCACCAGGTCGGTACGCGCGGCAAAGGCCTGGCTGCCGGCGGCCAGCGCCAAAACTGCCGCGGCAAGAATGGTTTTCCACAATTTCATCGTGCAACTCCCAAATGCTCGGACCCTGATGGATAGAAGCGTGATTTCGAGGTGGAGTAAATTGCGTTTCGTGCTCCCCAGTTGTGCCAAGGGGAATGTTTTTCCAGCGAAGTCGGTGGTTCAGCCCGCGGCCGTGCCTCTCAGCAGCACATTGAGCCCGATTGCCATCACCTTGGCCGATTCCACCATGTCCGAGATACCGACCCATTCGTCGGGCCGGTGGGCGAGATCGAGAATGCCCGGACCATAGGCGATGCAATCGTAGAGGTGGCCGATGCGGGCAATGTGCTTCTGGTCGTAAGTGCCTGGCGAAATAATGTAATCCGGCTCGCGGTCGAAGATCGCCATGATGCCTTGCGCCACCGCCTTGACCACCGGCGCATCGCGTTCGGTCATCAGCGGCAGAACTTCCATCAGGTCGCGGATTTCGTAGTCAAACTTTTTGCGCTCGCGTTTCAGCCGGTCGAGGATATCGGTCACTTCGCTTTTGACCGTGGCAAGGTCTTCCTCGAGCAGGAAGCGGCGGTCGATGGTCAGCCGGCAAGCATCCGGCACGTTGGGCGAGGGAAGGCCGGGGCGGAAATCCTCGGTCTGGCCGCCATGGATCGAATTGATGTTCATGGTCGAGCGCTTGGCCCCTTCGGGCACGACAGGCATGCGCGTCATCTTGCGGTCGAGCGCCGGAAACAGTTCGTCCTCGAAGGCCTGCAGCACGGCGCCCATGTGGCGCACCGCATTGTCGCCGAGGAACGGCATCGAGCCATGCGCGATCTCGCCCTTGGTCTCGATCTCCGCCCACCAGACACCGCGATGGCCAAGGCAGATGCGATCCTTGTTCAGCGGCTCGGGAATGATGACGTGATCGACCTTGGGTTTCGAGAAATAGCCAAGTTTCGCCAGGTGGGCGACACCACCGAAGCCGCCTGACTCCTCATCGACCGTGCCCGAGATTTCGATGGCGCCGGGAAAATCGGGGAAAACCTCCATGAAGGCTTCGGCCGCGATGATCGAGGCGGCGAGGCCGCCCTTCATGTCGCAGGCGCCGCGGCCATAGACCCTGCCATCCCTGACGATGCCGGCAAAGGGATCGACACTCCAGCCTTCGCCGGCTTCGACGACATCGATATGCGAGTTGAAATGGACGCAGGCGCCGGGCGAGCGGCCGTCGAAGCGGGCGACGACATTGATGCGCGGATAGCGGTCGGTATCGCCGGGCGTGCCCTCGGCGCGGATAAATTCGGTTTCGAAGCCGCGCTTGCTTAGCCGGGCAGCAATATATTCCGCGCAGGGGCGATAGGCTTCACCCGGCGGGTTGATGGTCGGGAAGCGGATCAGGTCGGCGGTGAGCTGGACCAGTTCACCGGAACGGTCGTCGATCGCTTTGAAGAGTCGTTCGTTCATCAGGAGAGTTGAGCAACGAACGGGTGGCTTTTGCAAGCGTTACGCCACTGGCGCCAAAACCACGTGCCGCGGCAGCAACTATGGCGGGAAAATCGTTCAAATTCGCTGCTTTAGATTGGCGATTTTATCAAGGAGTGTGTGTTAGATCACTCACCTGTCGTTAAAAAGATGAAAAACCGCGTGATGACAGAGCAGGCAAGGGGCATCAAAGGGGTTTGATCTCATGACTAAAATCGTTTTCATGGCGGCAGCTTTTGCTGCGATGCTGTTCGGCACGTCCATCGAAAGCAGGGCTGCTTCGCTGGTGGCCAGCATCGACGTCTCATCGCAGACCATGACCGTCAGCCAATACGGCCAGGTGCTATATCGCTGGAGCGTGTCGACCGCGCGCCGCGGCTACTTCACGCCGCCCGGCACCTATCGCCCGCAACGGACGGCGCGGATGTGGTATTCGAAAAAATACCACATGTCGCCAATGCCGTATTCGGTGTTCTTCCATGGCGGCTACGCCATCCACGGCACCAATGCGGTGAGGCAGCTTGGGCGTCCGGCCTCTCATGGCTGCGTGCGGCTGCACACGGCCAATGCCGCGGTCTTTTATTCGATGGTCCGCGAAGTCGGCTTTGGCAATACGCGCATCGTGGTGACGAACTAACGGTCTCGACGACCTAGGATTGACGCTGCCGCTGGCCGGCGGCGTCCTTTGCCTGTCCACGCCGGCGGCGACGCCGGCCTGAGATTTCCCACCTTTTGTGGAACCACATCCACTGTCCTGGGTCCTCGCGAACCCAGCGCTCGACGACGTCGGCGAGCAGTTGGGTGGTGGCTGGGACGTCGACACTGTCGCTCTCATTGCGCGGTAGAATGAGCTTGTCTTCGATCTCGAGGCGGAAGCGGTTGCCTGGCAACCGCACGCAACGCGCCGGATAGACATCGCAATCATAGTGGCGGGCGAGCATGCCCAGAACCGGATTGCTCTGGCACGGGCGGCCGAAGAAGGTCGTCTCCAGCCCGCTTGAGAATTTCTGGTCGACCAGAACGCCGATATTGCCGCCATTCTCGAGAATGGACGCCAGCGCGAAGGAGGCGCCGGTGGAGGAGGGCAGCAGCGCGCCCATGCTCGAACGGCGGGTCGAGTGGATGTAGTCGGCGAGGTACGGGTTGTTCGGCGGGCGAAACAACGCCGTTATCTTCATGCCGAAGGTGGCGGCCGCCACCGGCAGCAGTTCGAAATTGCCGAGATGGCCGGTGAACAGGATGTGCGGCTTCTGCTCGGTGGCGATGTGCTTGAAGTGATCGACGCCACCGACTTCGACGCGCCCGGGCGTCGTCGCGTTCGGGTCATAGTCGAACAGCGCATCGAGGAAGATGTATTCGGCGGCAAGCCGGGCCATGTTGCCCCACATGTCGGAGGCGATGGCCTCGATCTCGGCGTCGTTCTTGTCGGGGTAGGCGAGACGCAGATTGTTGATGGCAACGCGGTGGCGTCCGACACGCGGACCGATCCGCCGGGCGGCGCGGTCGGCGAAATTGAGCGCGCTGTCGGCCGGCAGCAGACGCAGGAGCGAGATGATCGTCATCGCCGCACGCGCCACCAGCCAGTGCTCCATCTGGCGCAGTCTTCGGCCATAGCGGAACATGAAGTCCCGGCGGGCTTTCTTGAACACCTTGCCGACCATTGGCCTAGGAAACGCGCAGGATGATCTTGCCGAACACGTCGCGGCCTTCCATGCGCTTCAGCGCGGCGTCGATGCCATCGAAGTCGACTTCGGTGTCGATGACCGGGGCGACCTGACCCGCCGCCATCTTCTGCATGGCATTGGCCATGTTTTCCATGCGGCAGCCGAATGAACCGAGCAGCTTCAGCTGCTGCTGGAAGAGCTGCATCAGATTGATCTGCGTCGACACGCCCGAGGTCGAACCGCAGGTGACCAGGCGGCCGCCGCGCTTCAGGCACAGCATCGAGGCGGCAAAGGTGTCGGCGCCGACATGTTCGAAGACGACGTCGACGCCTTTCTTTTTGGTCAGCTTGCGCACGACGCCTTCGAAACGTTCGTCACGGTAGTTGATGACATGGTCGGCGCCGAGTGCTTTGGCCTTGTCGATCTTGTCGTTCGAGCCGACCGTGGTGATGATGGTGCAACCCATGCGCTTGGCCAGCTGGATCGCCGCCGAGCCGATGCCGGAGCCGCCGGCATGGATCAGGATGGTCTCGCCGGGCTGCAGCTTTGCGTTGTCGAACAGCATGTGCTCGACCGTGCCGAAGGTGACGGGCGCGACAGCCGCGCCGATATCGGTCACGCCGGGCGGGGCAGGGACCAGCAGACGCGCCGGCAGGTTGATCTTCTCCTGCGCGAAGCCGTCGAGGTGGAAGCCGTGCACGCCCGAAACATGTTCGCAGAGATTGTCGCGGCCTTCGCGGCAGGCACGGCAGAGACCGCAGGTGCGGGCGCCGTAGATCGACACCAATTGGCCGGGCAGCAGGCTGGAAACGCCGGGACCGACGGCCTCGACCTCACCGGAGGCTTCGGCGCCGACGACCAGCGGCAGCTTGCGCTTGGCAAAGGCCATGCCGCGCCAGCCCCAGACGTCGATATGGTTCAGCGCCACCGCCTTGATGCGCAGCGTGACCTCGCCCAGTGCGGGGGGCGGCGGGGGCGGCAGGTCCACCGTTTCAAGACGGCGGTCCTCGATAAGTTGCAGTGCGCGCATAAGGCCTGTCGGTTCTGTTTGAGCGGAAAGCGCTCGCTTAGACCGGTTCCCGCGCCATGACAAGGCAGGTGTTCTGGCCGCCAAAGCCGAAGGAGTTCGACAAAACCGTGCCGACTTCGGCATTGCGCTTCTTGTTCGGGACCACGTCGAGCACGATCGCCGGGTCGGGATTGTCGTAGTTGATGGTCGGCGGAATGACGCTTTCGCGCATGGTCATCAGCGAAAATGCCGCTTCCACGGCGCCCGCGGCCGACAGCGTGTGACCGATCATCGACTTGTTGGACGAGATCGGCATCGAGCCGATCCGCTCGCCGAACACGGTCGACAAAGACAGGTGCTCCATCTTGTCGTTCTCCGGCGTCGAGGTGCCGTGGGCGTTGACATAGTCGATCTCGTCCTCGCTCAAACCGGCGTCGGCCAGAGCGGCGCGTACCGCCGCAATCGCCGGCGAACCGTCGGGCTTGGAGCGGGTGCGGTGGAAATCGTCGGCTTTTTCGCCGCAGCCGCGCAGGATGCCGAGAACGCTGGCGCCACGGGCAAGGGCAGCCTCAAGCGATTCCAGCACCAGCGCGCCGGAGCCTTCGGCCAGCACAAATCCGTCGCGATCCTTGGAGAAGGGTTTTGAGGCCTTTTCCGGGATGTCGTTGTGGGTCGACAGCGCCGACAGCAGCGAAAAGCGGATCAACGCCTCGGCGGTGGCCGAGCCGTCGGCGCCGATCGACAGCGCCCGGTCGCATTCGCCGCGGCGGATTGCCTCGACGCCGAGCTGGATGGCCGTGGCGCCCGATGCGCAGGCGGTCGACAGCGTGATCGGCAGGCCGCGCGTGCCAAACCGGTCAGCCAGCCGGTCGGCGATCGAGCCGAACTGCGTGGTTTCGAATATGTCCAATTCCTTCAACCCGCGCGCCACCCTGAGCAGCCTCTCGGCGCCGGCGTCCTTGTCGTCGGAATTGTAGAGCGAGAAGCGATCGTGCCAGTCGAGCTCGACCGGCGGTGAGGCAAGGAAGAGCGGCCCGCCGAAATCAGAGGAATCGAGGCCGGATTCGGCCACGGCCTCATTCGCCGCGGTCTCGGCCAACTCGTAAGTCAGCAGGCTGGCGCCCTTAGAGCTCGAATCCAGGAAGTCGACCATGCCGGAGATGCGGGTGTTGAGGTGGTCGACCGGAAAGCGAGTGATCGGGTGGATGCCCGATTTGCCGGAGGTCAGCGCCGCCCAATTGTCTGCCTTGCCGACGCCGAGCGAGGTCACCACGCCGATGCCGGTGACGGCGACGATCGGCCTGCCCATGTGATCTCTGAGATTGGCCATCCGGAACCTCTTAACTTTGCAGCATGATCGCGCAGCACTGCTTCAAGCAGCGTTGACCAGCGCCATGCCCTCGAATTGGTGATAGCCGATCGCCGTTGCAAGCACGGTTTGCGGAATGCCTTCGAACGGCTTCTCGGTCGCGGCGTCGAAAACGGGGTAGGCGGCCTTGCGGTCGACAGCCAGTGCGGCGAGCGCCACAGCGAACGGAAACTGCGCTTCCTTCATATGCCCGGTCAGCGTCGCGAAACCGCGCGCCGATATCGCCGGATTGGCATCGAGCGCTGCCTTCTCGGCTGATGTTGCCGTATGCGCGCCGGAAGCGCCGGACATGGTAAGCAGCTTACCGTTCGGGAGTGCTGTCTGTTTGAGCAAGGCCGCGATCTCGGCGTCGAGTTCACCGCGCGAGCGCCGGGCGCGGCCGGAGACGACCGGTCCGAGCTCGGCATAGATCTTGCGGCCACGGCTTGTCGCGTGTTCGCGCTGTTCCAGCACCAGGAAGGCGCCGCCGGAGCCGGAGACCAGGCCGCCACCCTCGGCACCCTGTCTTTGCCAGACCGGCTTCCACGGGCCGCGATGCAGATAGCCGGCCAGTTCATAGCCGAGCAGCATGTCGGAATGTTCGGTCTGGAAGGCGCCGCCGACCAGAATATGCGTCGACTGTCCCGAGCGGATACGCGCGGCTGCCGTCTCGACAGCGGCGACACCGGCACCTTCCTCGCCCATGAAGGTCCTCGACGATCCGGTCACCTTGTGGACGATGGAGATGTTGCCGGCGAGCAAGTTGGAAAGCTGCGCCAGAAACAGGGTCGGCCGCAATTCGGTGGTCAGCTTCTCGTTCAGCAGCACGTCGCGGTCGTTGCGGCTTTCCGAAGCGGCAAGGATGGCGGCGTCGACGGCCTCGTCGCGCTCGCCGCCGCCGGCGGCGACAACCATGTCCATGGTCGTGCAGAGCTCGTCATTGCCCTTGATGCCGGCATCGTCCAGCGCCAGGCCGGCGGCATAGGTGCCGAGCCGCTGCCAGGTTTCCATCTGCCGCTGGTCGCCGCGCTTGGCGATCTGCAGGTTCCAGTCGATCTCGGGCAGCGGATGCACGGTGTACGGTGCAAAGCGCGCGGCTTCGAGCACCGGCTGCAGGCCTGGCTGCGCCAGCTTCTGCCAGTGGGCGTCCGGACCCTCTCCAAGCGAGGAGACAAGGCCGATACCAGTGATGACGACGTCGCGGGGGCTGCTCATGAGCGGCTTTGTGGGTCAGGCGGCGCAGCCCGTCAAGGCCGCGCGCTTGCCCGATATCAGGCGTTCTTGGCGGCGACCAGCGCGTCGATCTTGGCGCACAGGTTCTTCATGACGAAGTAATCGTCGGTCGAGGCCTTGCCGTCATTGACTTCCTGCGTCCACTTTTCCAGCGGCACCTTGATGCCGAACTCTTTGTCGATGGCAAAGACGATGTCGAGGAAATCGAGGCTGTCGATGCCGAGATCGTCGATCGTGTGGCTCTCGGGGGTGATGGTGTCGATATCGATCTCGCTGGTGTCGGCAATGATCTTGGCGACTTTGTCGAACGTGGTGGACAAGGGCTCTTCCTTCGGTTGCGGGCGGAATCTGTCCGCATCTGGTTTGGGCGCTGTCTAATCGGTTTTTCCCGGCAGGAAAAGGCCTGATGCGCCGGGCGCAGATGGGGAGGGGTCCCAAGAAACGCAAGAAGAGCCGCCGGCTGACCCGGCGGCCCTTCCATTGACGCAACGTCAGCTCAGCTCTCGCGGAGCTTGACGATGTCGTTGAGCAGTCCGCCCGTTCCGTTGTGGACGGTCAGCCGCTCGACCTTGCCGGCGATGGTTTCCAGAGCCTCAAGCTCCTTCAACCGCAGCATCACCGGGTTTTCGGCCATCACCCGGGCCGTGTTGAGGAGCGAACGCGTGGCGTTCGTCTCTTCGCGGCGGCGGATGACGTTGGCCTCGGCCTGCTTTTCGGCCGAAACCACCTGGTTGAGGATGTCGCGCATCTCGCCCGGCAGGATCACATCCTTGAGCGCGATATCGCTGACCTCGACGCCGATCGCGGCCATATCGGCACGGACCTTGGCCGCCGCCTCCTCATCGACCGTCACCTTCTTTTCAAGGATCTGGTCGAGCGTCAGCGCGCCAAGCGTCTTGCGGAAGGCATACTGCAGGGCGCGGTAGAGGGCTTCGGAGAAGTCCTTCACCGTGCTCACCGCCTTGACCGGGTCGACGACCTGGTATTCGGCGGCGATGTTGACGCGGATCGTCACGCGATCCTTGGTCAGCACTTCCTGCCCGGCGACATCGAGCGACTGGCGCTTGAGGTCGACGACCTTCACCTGCACCATGCGCCCGACATTCCAGAACGCATGCACGCCCGCAGTGAGCGTGCGCACCAGCACACCGTCGACGAACAGCAGTCCGGCCTGGCCATCGACGATCGGATGGACGGACATCAATTCCGTCTTCCGGGCCTGACCGAGCCGGCGCATCAGCGCCGGATCGATGGCAAGATCGACTGCGGTGTCGACCAGCGTCACCTTCCATGGCCCGGCATCCGTCCACAGCACCAGCTTGCGGTCCGGCGCTAGCGCAGCATGCAGATTGCCGTCGCGCTCGATGACGGCGACCTCCGTGCGTCCGGTGCGAACCACGGTCAAATGACGCGCGGCAACATCCGGAAGCTTGTCGAACAACGCCTTCTCGTACGCCGAAACGAATTCCGGGTTCTTCAGATCGTGCCGGGACACTTCAAGGTTGCCGCGCCGGTTGACGAGCGAATGCTCGCCCGGCAGCAGGACAGCCTTGATCTCCCCCTTGTAGAGGGTGAGGGCACGTTCGTTTTCCCTTACGAGGACGCGCTCGCGTCCAAGAACCTTGTCGAGAATGGTCGTCATTGTCTTACTCCTGTCGGGCATGGCCCCATGCGAGGCGTCACGTCATGCGTCGATCTTCCCTTTCGTTTCTCGTTTCACTTCGTCGTTCCCGGCACGAATGATCCGGGGACCGGTGGCATCAAATCGCGGCGGGCCTTCGGGAGCGGATCGCGGGGCAGCGAAGCGGGCGCCGGAGGCCTTGGCCTCCCTTGCCGGCGACACTGCGCCTTGATCGTCACCGCGGGCCTGGCCGCGAGCCCATGGCGTCGGACCTTTCTGTACGGCTTCGGCCCGTGGGCTTCGGCCGCCTTGAGGTCTTCAGCATTCCGGTCCCGGACCGATTTTCCGAATAACACCGTGACAGGGTGGCTTGGCTTGGAAGGCCAATGGAGAAGGATTCGAACCTTCGACCGTCAGATTCGCGATCTGATGCTCTACCCAACTGAGCTATCCGTGGTGCAGACAGCAGGATTCGAACCTGCGACCTCCGGATCCAAATCCGGCGCTCTCCCAGACTGAGCTACATCCGCGATCCCAATCCCCAAAACGGCGCCGTATACAGGGCAGCAAAGCCGCCTGCACGGGCGGAGACGAAAGCTCCAACCGTTGTGCTCGCTTCGGTTTTCGTGACCGGGAGCGCGCCTATAGACCCTGCGACGGGTTGTCGCAAGCGGCATTGTGGCGGCGGATTTGCGGCTTCTTTCGGCGGTGGTATTTCGGCAACAGTGCGCGGGATGGCGGCCTTGTCAGAAAGTGACGCGGCCGAGCACGCGCAGGCCGTCGCCTTGCGGCTCCACCACCACCGCTTCGCCTTCGCGCGGCGACACACCGGTCAGCGCGACGATGTTTTCGAGATGGGTGACCATGACCAGATTGTCGGAGCCGGAATAGGCGCGGATCTCCTTCATGACCGCGTCGAGCTGCGCGGCCTTCTCGGTCGGATCGCTCTTCAGGAGATCGAGCGGTGCAAAAAGCTCCGGCTCGGCTTCGAAGGCGATGCGAGCGGTGTCGAGGCAGCGGCAGTAGCGGCTGGACAGCACCCGCTCGATGGGCGCGGCACGGGCGCCGAACAAGGCGCCGATCTTGCTTGCCTGCTGCTTGCCACGCGCCGACAAATTGACTTGCGTGGCGCAGTTGTTGATGTCGAACTTGGCCGGGTCGGTGGTGCCGGTGACCAGCGCGTGGCGAAGCAGCACGACATGGCCGCCGTCACGCAAAAGCGCCCAGCCGGCATCTGTCGCATGGGCCGCGGCCGGGACAACAAGCAGAAATAGCGCCAGCACAAATCGAATCATCTGAAACCTTCCGAGAGCCGGATGTCGGCCCTGGTCATTCGCATATAGGGATCGGAAAGCCGCCACAAAGACAAGCGAAAGGCGGACGCTCCGTCCGCAACGTCACTTTTTCGCCATCTGCTTCTTCGCCAGATCGATCTTCTGGTCGGTGAGCGGGATGGGGATCGTGTAGCCGGCTTCAGTAAAGCCCTGCTTGGCGTTCTCGAAGAATTCGATCGCTTTGAGATATTCCGGCTTGCCCGCGCCGTAGCTGGCGCGGTTCCAGTGGACGTCGCCGATATTGTTCTGTTCGAAGGCCCACTGCAGTGGCTGAGTTTCACGCGTAAACACCTTCAGCGTCGCCGTGAATGCAGCTTCGGCGTCGTTGAGATATTTGTCGGTCCGCTGGAGATTGCCGAGATTGAGCAGGCTCATACCGATGCCATTTTGAGCATTGGCCCAGTCAACCGGTGCTGCCTCGATGGTGAGTATTTCGAGCGCTGCCCGCCGCGCCGCAATCGAATCCTGCAGGGTCTTGGCATCGGCATTGCTCATGCTCAACCAGTGCAGCGTCGAGCCCAGGCCGGCCTGGGCCAGTGCCCATTGCCGCGGGTTCGTCTCGCGCTTGTACTCGCGCAGCGCATTGCCGTAGGCGTCGACCGCAGCGCTATAGTGCTCGGGCTTGTCGGTCACGCCGCCCAGTAGCTGCAGCGTGTTGCCGAGATTGTAGTAGCTCATGGCCCAGTCCTGCGGGAACTTCCGCCTGACATAGACCTGCCGTGCCGCCTGGAAGGCTGCCACCGACTGTTCCAGCTTGGCCGCATCACGCGTGCGCTGGCCCAGCGTCTGGTAGATCGAGCCAAGATTGTTCTGCGCCGACGCCCAGTCCATCGGGAAGCGCTGGCGGGTAAACACTGTCAGTGCGTCGTCATAGGCGGAAGCTGCTTCTTCGAGCGTCGCCGTGCCCATGTCGAAGCGGGCGACACCGCTCAGCGCATTTCCGAGATTGAGGCGACTGGTGGCCCAGGACACCGGAAAGGTTTCCCGGGTTCGCACTTCCAGCGCGGCGCGGAAAGCGTCGGCCGCCTCATTGATCTTGGCCTTGTCGTTGAGTTGGATGCCAAGCGTGACCAGCGTGTTGCCGAGATTGTTCTCGACCATCGCCCATTCCACCGGCGTTTTGGCACGTGTGTACTCCTCGAGCGCCAGCCGGTAAGCGGCTTCGGCCTGCTTCAGATGCTCGCCGGCGGGTTCGCGTTCGGAGAGTGCATAGAGGGCGAGGCCAAGATTGTTCTGCGAAGATGCCCAGTCCAAAGGCAGCTTGTCGCGCGGGCGCTTCTCCAGCGTGGCGCGCATGGCTGCCACCGCATCGTTCAGGCGCTTGGGGTCGCTTTCGCGTTCCCCTATCTTCAGCAGCACATTGGCCAGGTTGTTCTGCGCGGCGGCCCAGTTGCGATCATCTTTCTCGCGCTCGAAGACGACAAGCGAATCGCGAAAGATCTGCGCCGCTTCTTCCAGATGCGCGGTCTCGGTTTCGCGTTCGCCGATGGTTTGCAGCACGACCGCCATGTTGTTGCGAGTGATTGCCCAATCGCGGTTCTGTTCACCGTTGGGGATGAAGTTCAGGATGACATGATAGGCCTCGATGGATTGTTGCAGGGCATCGAGGTCGCCGGTGGCGTAGCCATAAGCGTTCAGCGCCTCGGCCTCCTGGTTCTTGTAGTTCCAGCGCAGCTTCTCGTCCCACTTCTCGACCAGCGAGAAAGCTTTGGCATAGTCGTTGGCGGCGGATTTGTAGTCGAAGACCAGTGCGGCGGCGTCGGCGCGTTTGGCATAGATGGCGGCGTCGGCGATGCGCTTTTGCCTGACCAGATCTTCGGCCTCGTCGACCGCACCGCTGTTTTCCTCGACCCGGCCGACCGCGTCATCGAGGAATTTGCGCGCTGTCACCATGGCACCCTGGTTGATGGCTTTGTCGGCGGACGCGACCAGGCGGCTGATCTGGGGATCGTCGGTGCGCAGCGCCGCGCGCTCGGCCATCATCTTCTTCAGGCGCTCGGCCTGGCTGTCCAGAACCTTCTGCAGGTCGTTCGGGTCCTCCGGGATCTTTTCCGTGCCGAGCGCCTTGAGCACGCCGTAGAGCGCATCGAGCGGCACGCCGTCCTTCAGCGAGGCCAGTTCCACCTGCGCCCGCTTGGGATCGGGCAGGTCGGAGATGGTCAACAGCAATTGCCGCCGCTCACCAGTGATCAGCCCATCATCGCCGGTCGGCTCCGGCGGCGCGACGCCGAAATAGAGGAGACGGCGCAGGCTCTCGCTGACCCAGGGGCGCTGCTTTGCCTTGGTGTCGAGATAGACCTCTTCCGTCACCATGCGCATAACCGAGCCGAATTCCGTACCCTTCATCGCCGTGAGGTGACGCAGAAGCGCCGCCGCGTAGGGGCTGTTTTCGCCGGCGTCGCCGTCGAGCGCCGGGCGGCCCGGTTCGGCGGCAAAGCCGACCACCGTGCCGAGGCTCGCATCGTCCACCGAGGCATTGCCGAGCGCCTTGGCGCCGCGCACCGGTTCCAGCCCGCCGGCGCCGATGGGCTCGGCGGAAGCCGTTGGCGCCCGGCGCACGACCGCGTCGGCCGGAAACGGATTGGTGCGGCAGGCGTCGAGCAGCACAATCGTCACCGGCACGGTCTTCTTCAATTCGTCCATGACGGCCGAAATCGGCACCAGCGCCTCACCGGCATGTTTCAGCGAGGAGACGTCGGCGTCCACCGGCACCAGATAGTTCTCGCCGCCGGCCTCGATGCCATGGCCGGAATAGTAGATGAAGGCGACGTCTGCGCCTTCGGCATCCTCGGTAAACCGCTCCAGGTCGCGCTTCAGCTTGGCGGCATCGCGATCGGTGACGTTGCGGGCATCGAAGCCGAGGTCGGTCAGCATCTTGGCCATGTCGCGGGCGTCATTGGCCGGATTGGCAAGAGCGGCGATATGGTCGTATTTCGACTGGCCGATGATCAGCGCCACGCCCTTGAGACTTTTGGTCTCGGCCGCCTGAGCTACCGATACGGCAAGGCAAAGCAGCACAGCGACGAAAGCCGTCAGCCGCCGGACACGATTGCCTTTCGAGGTGCCGACAAAGCCCATTTGTCGTGTCGTCCGCCCAATGATCCAAACCCTCTATAAGCCTGCCAGCCGACGATGATCAAATTCGGGCGCGATTGCGCCGCGAGCATGGCTCGCTTATCCCTCTGGAAATGTCGCCGCTCACCGAAACCGTCCTCTTCGTCTTCAGCCTTGTCGCGCTCGGATATGTCGCCGGGTGGACACGCTATCTCAGGCCAGCGAGCGGTGAGGGCATCTCCGAATTCGCCATCAACGTGGCGATGCCGCTGCTGCTGTTCCAGACGATGGTGAAGTCCGACTTCCATGGTGTTGCGCCATGGTCGCTATGGGGCGCTTATTTTGCGGCCGTCGCGATCACCTGGGCCGCCGGCCATCTGGTTACCACCCGTGTCTTCGGCAGGGATTCTCGCGCCGGTGTCGTCGGCGGCGTGTCGTCGGCGTTTTCCAATGTCGTGCTGCTCGGCGTGCCCTTTATCCTCGGCATATTCGGAACGGATGGCTTCGAGGTGCTGTCTCTGCTGGTCTCGGTGCATCTGCCGACCATGCTGATGGCCTCGATCGTGCTGTTCGAAGTGTTCGGCCGCGGCAGCGGCGAACCCGTGCATCCCTTGCGCGTTGTCCGCAGCTTCCTCAGGCGGCTGTTCATGAATCCGTTGATCATCGGCATTCTGGCGGGGCTCGCATGGCGCATCACCGGCGCGCCGCTGCCTGCTGTCGCCATGCGCCTGGTCGATACGCTGGCCGCTACGGCGGCGCCGGTGGCGCTGTTCGCCATGGGGCTCAGCCTGCGCCGCTTCGGCATTTCGGGCAATGTCAGGCCGGCGCTGGTGCTTTCGGCGCTGAAACTGTTCCTGATGCCGGCGCTGGTGCTTGTCTTCGTCTGGTTGCTCGGCCTGCCGCCCTTGACGGCCAAGGTGGCGGTGATGGTGGCCGCGATGCCGTCCGGCATCAATTCCTACCTGATCGCCGTGCAGTTCAACACCGGCCAGGCGCTGGCGTCGAACCAGATGACCATCGCCACCGCCTGTGCCGTTCTCACCACGACCTGCTGGCTGACGGTGGTGGTTCACGTCTTCGGTTAGGCCACACGGCAATTTGCCTGTTGCGGCTCTCGTCTTGCTCTGGCCCAACCCCTATATGCCATCTTGCGATTGCTTGCGGGGCTTGCCCTAGGTTAAGAGCAGTGGCTTCAGCGTGCCGGCTCCGCAGCCTTTGCGCACGCTCATCGAAGAGATCCAGAAACCGGCCCGTCAGTGCGCCGAACGGAGGCTAGACCATGCTTCAGAAAACCAGCCATTTCATGCGCCAGGCCAATCTCATCAACGGCGAATGGGTGCAGGCCGACAGCGGCCAGACGGTCGACGTCAACAACCCGGCCACCGGCCTCAAGATCGGCACCGTGCCGAAGTCGGGCAAGGCGGAAACCCGCCGCGCCATCGAAGCCGCCGCCGAGGCTTTCAAGACCTGGCGCAAGACCACCGCGCTCGAACGCTCGAAGCTCTTGCGCAAGCTGCATGACGCGATGATGGACAATCAGGACGTGCTGGCCGAACTGCTCACCATCGAGCAGGGCAAGTCGCTGGCCGAATCCAAGGGCGAGATCGGCTCTGCCGCCGCCTACATCATGTGGTTCGCCGAGGAAGGCCGCCGCACCTATGGCGATGTCGTGCCGTCGCCGTGGGGCGATCGCCGCATCCTGGTGACCAAGGAGCCGGTTGGCGTCATCGCGGCGATCACGCCGTGGAATTTCCCGTCCTCGATGCTTGCCCGCAAGCTCGGCCCTGCGCTTGCCGCCGGCTGCACTACCGTGGTCAAACCGGCCTCGCAGACACCGTATTCCGGTCTTGCCTGGGGTGCGCTGGCCGAGGAAGTCGGCTTCCCCAAGGGCGTCGTCAACATCCTGACCGGCTCGGCTGCCGAAATCGGCGACGAGATCTGCGCCAACCCGCTGATATCGAAGATCACGTTCACCGGTTCGACCGAGATCGGCAAGCTTCTGATCCAGAAGTCGTCCGTCACCGTCAAGAAAGTGTCGATGGAACTTGGCGGCAACGCGCCGTTCCTGGTCTTCGACGATGCCGATCTCGACCGTGCCGTTGCCGGTGCCATCACCGCCAAGTACCGCAATTCCGGCCAGACCTGCGTTTGCACCAACCGCTTCCTCGTGCAGGCCGGCATCTACGACAAGTTTGTCGAGAAGCTGGTCGCAGCCAGCAATGGCCTGAAGGTTGGCTCGGGCCTGGAAGAGGGCGTGCAGCAGGGACCGCTGATCGACGTGAAGGCGGTCGAGAAGGTCGAGGAATTCATCGCCGACGCCACCTCGAAGGGCGGCAAGGTCGTCGCCGGCGGCAAGCGCCACGCGCTTGGCGGCTCGTTCTTCCAGCCGACCGTCATCGCCAATGCCAAGCCTGACATGCGCTTCATGAAGGAAGAGATATTTGGCCCGATCGCCCCGGTGTTCAAGTTCGAGACCGAGGAAGAGGCCATCGCGCTCGCCAACGACACCGAGTTCGGCCTCGCCGCCTATTTCTACACCGGCGATCTCGGCCGCGCCTTCCGGGTCATGGAAGGGCTGAAATACGGCATGGTCGGCGTCAATGAAGGCCTGATCACCACGCCGGAAGCGCCGTTCGGCGGTGTCAAGGAATCGGGCCTCGGCAAGGAAGGCGGACATCAGGGCATCGAGGATTACCTTGACACCAAATATGTCTGCATTGGCGGCCTCGGCCTCTAAACCGCTGACGGGCAGGGCAGGCCATGCGCCTGCCCTTGCCAGATGACATTCAGCCGGCCTAGAGCGGTTCAGCGGAAACGCCGAACCGCTCTATCTCTTTGTTTTTCGCAATTCCGGACGGAAAACCGTTTCACACTTTTCCTGGAATTGCTCTAAGTCGACAGATCCACGAAATAGCATTTGGGCATAGCGATGAAGGACGGCGAAGTCTTCGGCACGACCCAGGCGGGCGAACCCGTCCGCCGTTTCACCATCCGTGGCGGCGGCATCAGCGCCAACATCATCGGGCTCGGCGCCATCATCCAGGATCTGCGGCTCGCCGGCCACGATGCGCCGCTGGTGCTGGGCTATGACCGCTTCGAGCCCTACGAGACCGACCGGGCCTTCTTCGGCGCGGTCGTCGGTCGTTATGCCAACCGCATCCGCGACGGCCGCTTCACCATTGCCGGCCAGCGCTACCAGACCGAGCGCAATTTCCTCGGCAAGCACACGCTGCATGGCGGTTCGCGGGGTTTTTTCCACCGGCCATGGACGGTTTCGCTGCACGGCCGGGATTTTGTCACGCTGACGCTGCACGATCCCGACGGCACGATGGGCTTTCCCGGCGCGCTCGACGTCACCTGCACCTACCGGCTGAAGATCCCCGGCACGCTCTCGATGGAGCTCACCGCCACCTGCGAGGAGCCGACGCTGTGCAATCTGGCGCAGCATTCCTACTTCAATCTCGACGATGGCGGCACCGGTGACATCCTCGATCACCGGCTGATGCTGAATGCCGGCGCCTACACGCCGGTTGATGGCGAGATGATCCCGACCGGTGTCGTCAAGCCTGTCGACGATACCCCTTTTGACTTCCGCCAGGCGCGGCCGCTGCGCATGGAAACAGAAGGCGAGCAGCTCGCCTACGACGTCAACTTCTGTCTGGCGTCAGCTCGAGGCCCGCTTCACCAGGTGGCGTGGGCGCAAGGCGCCAGTTCAGGCGTCGAGATGGAGGTCTGGACCACCGAGCCCGGCCTGCAGCTTTACACCGGCCAATATGTCGTGCCGACGTCGGGCGGCCTGGACGGGCGGCGCTACAAGGCGTTTTCCGGTTTTTGCCTCGAAGCACAGGCCTGGCCCGACGCGCCCAACCGGCCCTATTTCCCGCAAGCCACTTTGTGGCCGGGGCAGATCTATCATCAGGTGACGGAATATCGCTTCCGGCTTCCCTAAGGTCTTAGCCTTCGAAAGCGGTTCTTAGAACCTCGAACGGCGCCAGCGCGCCGCGCACCTGCACGACGGCGGCGGCGACACGATGCGCGTGCTGCACGGCCTCTGCTGGCGCATGGCCGGCAAGCCGGGCGGCTAGATAGCCGCCATTGAAGGAATCGCCGGCGCCGGTGGTGTCGACGGGGGTGGCGACATGCTGGGCCGGAACGGGCTGCAGGGTTCCGCCAGTGGCGATCAGCGCCGGCTCCTCGCCATTCTTGACGACGACTTCGCCGACCAGTTTTCCCATCCGCTCGGCGGTCACCTGGGGTGCCGTATCGCCAAACAGCATCTGCTCGTCGGGAAAGGTCGGCAGCGCGATGTCGGTGACGGCAAGCGCGTTAAGGATCGCGGCTTGCGCCTCCTCGCGGCCGTGCCACAGGCGCGGCCGGTAGTTAGGGTCGAAGGCGACCAGCGATCCGGCAGCGCGCGCCTTGGCCACCGCTGCCAGCAACGTCTTGCGCGCGGCGGCGTCCAGAATTGCCAAAGTGATTCCGGAGAAATAGACAAGCGCCTGGTTTTCAAGGCTTTTTGCCAAGGCCGCCGGGTCCGAGGCAAGCCGTCTGGCCGCCGCGTCGCTGCGCCAATAGGTGAAGGCGCGTTCGGCGCCGGTCAAGGTGATGGCGTAAAGGCCGGGCCGGGCACCCGGGATGATCGGGCTGGCGCCGATGCCGATGCCGTTTTCGGCGAAGAACGAGATCTGACCCTGCGAGAACGGGTCGTCGCCAAAGGCAGAGACGTAAGTGGCGGGCCTCTCGCCGCTCAGCGCATGCAGTGCCCACAGCGTGTTGAACGTGTCGCCGGCAAAGCCCATGCGCCAGTTGGGCCCGGTCTGGCCGGACAGTTCGAGCATGCATTCACCGATCGAAGCGACGCCGTCTGCTGCCATAACTCTGCCTCGGGGTTTGGTTTCGGTCCTGTAGCTTTTTGCGGCCGGCAGCGCCATGCTTGGCGGCGGCGGTTTTTTGCGCCAGAAGCGTTTTCCCACAGCAGCGGCGGGACGCGAATTGCTCCCCGGGACGTTATGTTTGGAAGAGGAACCGGTTTGGCATCACTATGGCGTTATCTTCTTGCGGGCCTTGGTCTGGCCGCCCTGCTGGCCGGCATACTGGCGATCGTCTATCTGACCGCGCCGCAATCGGCGCCGGGCCCGGATATTTCGCGCTCGAAGAAAACGGCGAACGGCTTGTTTGTCGCCAGTTTCCAGCCGGAGCGGGGCGTTATCAAACAAGGCGAACTGCAATCCTGGCTGCTCACCCTGAAGACGGTCAAAGGCAATCCCGTGGAAGGCGCGGCGATCTCGGTCTCCGGCGGCATGCCGCAGCACAATCACGGCCTGCCGACCAGTCCGCAGGCGACCGACTATCTGGGCGAGGGGCGCTACCGCATCGAGGGGCTGAAATTCACCATGAGCGGCGTATGGCAGTTGCGCTTCGCCATTTCAGCGGCGGCCGGTTCCGACACGGTCGTCTTCAACGTGGTGCTGTGACCAGATGAACTGCCTGTTGCGCTTTCTGGCCCTGGCGGCGGTTTTGCTGGTTGCCGGCTGCGGCAAGCCGGATTTTTCCGATGCCGAGAAGAAGACCATTGCCTCGCTGGCGCTGAACGCCTTGCCGGCGCTGAAGCCCGATACCACCAACCGCTTTGCCGACGTGCCCGCCGCGGCGGCCCTGGGCTCCACTCTGTTCTTCGATCAGGGCATGAGCCATGACGGCAACGTGTCGTGCTCGACCTGTCACAAGATCGACCGGCAATTCCAGGACGACCTGCCGCAGGCCGTCGGCGTCGGCCGCACCAATAGGCGCTCGATGCCGCTGGCCGGGGTAGCGCGCAATCCGTGGTTCTTCTGGGATGGGCGGCGCGACAGCCTGTGGGCGCAGGCGCTGACGCCGCTGGAAAACCCGCTCGAGCAGGCGGGAAACCGCGCCGCCTTCGCGCATTATATCCAGAAGCGGTTCGGCGAGCGCTACGAGCGGATCTTCGGGCCGCTGCCTGACCTTTCCGCCGTGCCGGCCAATGCCAGTCCGCTCGGCAATGAAGCAGAGCAGGCGGCGTGGAAGGCGATGACTGCGGCCCAGATGGACGATGTCAACCGTGTCTTTTCCAATATCGGCAAGGCGATCGCCGCCTTCGAACGGTCGATCGAACCGGCGCAGACGCGCTTCGACCGTTTTGCCATCGACCTGGCGTCCGGCGCCAAGCCGAAAGCCGACGATGCCTTTTCGCTGGAGGAAATGCTCGGGCTGAAATTGTTCATCGGCAAGGCCAATTGCGTGACCTGCCACAACGGGCCGCGCTTCACCGACAACAGTTTCCACAACACCGGCGTGCCGCCGGTCAAGGACCTGCCGCTGGATCGCGGCCGCTTCGACGCGATAGCCCAGGTCGAGGCTGATCCCTTCAACTGCTTCGGCGCCTTCCGCGACGGTGGCGCCGGCGCCTGCGGCGAACTGCGCTTCATGGTCAAGGACGCGCCCGAACTGATGCGCGCCTACAAGACGCCGTCGTTGCGGGGCGCGGCGACGAGGCCGCCCTATATGCATGCCGGCCAGTTCTCCTCGCTGGAGGAGGTGGTGGCGCATTATTCGGCGGCACCCGCTGCTGTCGAGGGTACCTCCGAGGTGCACCCGCTGCAACTGTCGGACCGCGAGCGCGCGGCGCTGGTGGCGTTCTTGAAGACGCTGTCGGAGTGAGGAGTCAGCGGTCCTTCACCGTCTCCATCGCCACGAAGGTCGAGGTCTGGGCGACGTGCGGGAGCGCCGAGATGCGCTCGCCGAGCACGCGGCGGTAGGCGGCGATGTCCGTGGTGCGGACTTTCAGCAGATAGTCGAAGCTCGACGCCATCATGTGGCACTGCTCGATTTCCGGCACCGCCTGCACCGCGCGGTTGAAAGCGTCGAGCGCGGCCGAGCGCGTGTCCGACAGTTTGACCTGTACGAAGGCAACATGGCCTTCGCCCATGCGCTCGCGGTCGATGATCGCCTGGTAGCCCCTGATGTAGCCGTCTTTTTCCAAGCGCTTTACCCGCGCCTGCACCGGCGTCTTCGATAGGCCGACCTTGCCGGCCAGCTCCGACATGGACAACCGCCCGTCGCGCGCCAGAGACGACAGGATGTTTTTATCGATGCGGTCCAATTGGTCTTCTGTCACTGATATTGCAGTCCATTTGATGGCGATTTGATCGCAATGATAGATCGATCGGCTTGCCATGTCGATTTCTTTGGACCGGCTGAAAATACGGCTCTGTGCTAGCTTGCGCCATTCGGTCCGGCGACCGCCGGCCCGTTCCCTGATGCTCGCTCCGCAGGACCGCCATGCCGCTCGACACCATCCGCCAGCAGATCCGCGCCAACTACCTGCCCGACGAAGACGCGGCGGTGAAGAGGCTTGCCGAAGCAACCGGGCTTTCTACCGAAGACCGCGATGCGATCTCGGCTCGTGCCGCCGACCTGGTGCGGGCGGTGCGCGGCTCGTCCGACCCCAGGCTGATGGAGGTTTTTCTCTCGGCCTACGGCCTTTCCACCAAGGAAGGCGTGGCGCTGATGTGCCTGGCCGAGGCGCTGCTGCGCGTGCCCGACACCGAGACCATGGACGACCTCATCGCCGACAAGATCGCGCCGCATGACTGGTCGGCGCATTCGGGCGGTTCGAGCTCGATCTTCGTCAATGCCTCGACCTGGGCGCTGATGCTGACCGGCCGCGTGCTCGACGAGGGCGAGGGCGGCATCGAAGGCACGCTGCGCTCGATGGTGCGGCGGCTGGGCGAACCGGTGATCCGCAAGGCGGTGGCCGCCGCCATGCGCGAAATGGGCGAGCAGTTCGTGCTTGGCCGCACTATCGCCGAAGCCGTCAAGCGCGGCCGGCCGATGATCCAGAAAGGCTATCTCTATTCCTTCGACATGCTGGGCGAGGCGGCTCGCACCGAGGCCGACGCGCTGCGCTATCTCAAGGCCTATGCCGACGCCATTTCCTCGCTCGATTCCGGCTCCAACGGTCCCGATATCCGCCAGAACCACGGCATCTCGGTCAAGCTGTCGGCGCTGCATCCGCGCTACGAAGAGGCGCAGAAGGAAAAGATGCTGCCTGTCATGGCCGAGCGGCTGCTGTCGCTGGCGCTGGCCGCGCGGCATTCGCGCATGGGCCTCAACATCGATGCCGAGGAAGCCGACCGGCTGGATCTGTCGCTGGATGTCATCGAGCGCGTGCTGGCCGAGCCGGAGCTTGCCGGCTGGAACGGCTTTGGCGTCGTCGTCCAGGCCTATGGGCCACGCGCGGCCTTCACCATCGACTGGCTCTATGCGCTGGCGAAAAAGTACGACCGCAACATCATGGTGCGGCTGGTCAAGGGCGCCTATTGGGACACCGAAATCAAGCGGGCGCAGACGCTCGGACTTTCCGGCTACCCCGTCTTCACCCGCAAGGCCAACACCGACGTTTCCTACATCGCCTGCGCTAAGAAGCTGCTGTCGATGACTGACCGCATCTATCCGCAATTCGCCACCCACAATGCCCATACCGTCGCCGCCATCCTGTCGATGGCCGACAATCGCGACGCCTTCGAGTTCCAGCGCCTGCACGGCATGGGCGAGGCGCTGCATGAGACAGTGCGCCAGGCCGAAGGCACGCGCTGCCGCATCTATGCGCCGGTGGGCGCGCACTCCGATCTTTTGGCCTATCTGGTGCGTCGTCTGCTTGAGAATGGCGCCAACTCCTCTTTCGTCCATCAGCTCACCGACGAGGATGTCGAGCCGGAGGATATTGCGCGTGATCCGCTCGAAACGGTCGAGAACCAGGGTCCGGCCGCCAATCCGGCAATCGCTCGTCCGGCGACGATCTTCGGCGCTGGCCGCCGCAATTCGAAGGGGTTCGACATCACCGATCCGGTGACGCTGGCGGCGATCGACAAAGCCAAGGCGGCCTTTGCCGGGCCCGAGCGCTGGCATGCCAAGCCGATCACGCGCGCCGCCGGCTATGGCAAGCAGCGCCCTGTGGTCAATCCGGCGAAGCCTGCCGAGATCGTCGGCACGGTCGCCGAAGCCGCCGCCAAGCAGGTCGCGACCGCCGTGCGCTTCGCGGTGGAAGCGCAGCCGGCCTGGGCAAAACGTCCCGTCACCGAGCGCGCCGCGATCCTCAACCGCGCCGCCGATCTCTATGAGGCCAATGCCGTCGAGTTCTTCGCGCTCGCCACCCGCGAGGCCGGCAAGTCGCTGGCCGACGGTGTGGCGGAAGTGCGCGAAGCCGTCGACTTCCTGCGCTACTACGCTGCCGAAGCGGCGAACAATGAAGCGGGCACCGAGGCGCGCGGCGCCATAGTCTGCATCTCGCCATGGAACTTCCCGCTCGCCATCTTCACCGGCCAGATCGCGGCCGCGCTCGTCACCGGCAATTCGGTCATCGCCAAGCCGGCCGAACAGACGCCGCTGATCGCCTTCCGCGCCGTCGAACTGCTGCGCGAGGCCGGCGTGCCGGAGGATGTCATCCAGCTTCTACCCGGCGATGGCCCGTCGGTCGGCGGACCGCTGGCTGCGGATCCGCGCATTGCCGGCGTCTGCTTCACTGGCTCGACCGAGGTCGCCAAGCTGATCGAAAAGCAGTTGGCCGAGACGGCAGCGCCTGATGCCATGCTGATCGCCGAGACCGGCGGCCTCAACGCCATGATCGTGGATTCTACCGCGCTGCCCGAACAGGCGGTGCGCGACATCCTGGCGTCGGCCTTCCAGAGCGCCGGCCAGCGCTGCTCGGCGCTGCGCGTGCTGTATGTGCAGAAGGACGTCGAGAAGAAGATGCTGGAGATGCTGAAGGGCGCCATGGAGGCGCTCACCATTGGCGATCCCTGGCAGATTTCGACCGATGTCGGTCCGGTGATCGACGATGAGGCGCAGAGCTCGATCCGCGAGTATTGCACCACGATGGGCCTGCAGGGCCGGCTGATCGCCAAACTTGAGGCGCCGAAGGATGGCCGCTTCGTCGCGCCGCATGTCTTTCGGGTCAAAGGCATCGAGGAGATGGAGCGCGAGGTGTTCGGGCCGGTGCTGCATGTCGCCAGCTTCGACGCCGACGGGATCGACGCCGTTATCGCCGCCATCAACCGCAAGGGTTATGGCCTCACCTTCGGCCTGCACACCCGCATCGAGGGCCGCGTCCAGCATTTTGTCGACGGCATCCATGCCGGCAACATCTATGTCAATCGCAACCAGATCGGCGCCGTCGTCGGTTCGCAGCCATTCGGCGGCGAGGGGCTTTCGGGAACCGGGCCGAAGGCCGGCGGGCCGCACTATCTCCGGCGTTTCCGCAAGGGGCCGGAGGCCGGCACCGAGATTGCCGAGGGCCACAAGGTGACGGCGACCGAACTCGCCGACAATCTGCCCGAGCCGACGCTTGGCGGCTGGTCGACGCGGCCGGACCGCATCGCCATTTTGAGAAAGCATCTGCGCGGCAAGGGTGCAGCGGCGATCGGCGCTGCCGCTGCAATCGATTTCGGCCAGGTCGACCTGCCCGGGCCGACCGGCGAGGCCAACACGCTGTCGCTGTCGCCGCGCGGCCGGGTGCTGTGCCTCGGGCCGGACGCCGACACGCTGCTTGCCCAGACGATCCAGGCGCTTGCCGCCGGCAACGCGGTGCTGGCCGTGGCGCCCGGCGCGCCGGCAGCCCTCTCCGCGTTGACCGGCAAGGGGCTGCCGTTGGCAGCCATAGATGGCCGGCCCGACCCGGTCGAGGCGCGTTCGCTGCGCGTCGATGTTGTCGCCTTCTCGGGCAAGCCGGAAGCAGCCCGGATCGTGCGCAAGGTCATCGCCAACCGGAGCGGCCCGATCGTGCCGCTGGTCAGCGAAGTGCTCAACCCGGCGGCCTATGCGCATGAACGCGCCGTCTGCGTCGACACCACCGCTGCCGGCGGCAATGCCAGCCTGCTGGCCGCGGCGTAGGGGGCTTTTCGCGGCTCGCTTGCCTGCGTTGGATTGTAAGGGTATGCGCTAATGCTACAGGGCAGCAACTTGAGCAGGCGCAGCCGATCAGATGGAAGACACGTTCCGACCGTTTGAGCTGCCGCGCGTGTCGGTGGTTATCACCAGTCACAACTACCGGCCCTATGTCGAGGACGCGATTCGTTCGGTCCTGACGCAAACCTATCAGAGATGGGACTGCGTCATCGTTGACGATGCCTCGACCGATGGCTCGGCCGAACATATCCGGCAACTCCTCCAGACAATAGACGATCCGCGCTTTCGTCTGCTGGTCCGTTCCGAGAATGGCGGGCAAATCGCGGGATTTCGCGACGGCTTCGCAGCGACCGATGCGCCGTTCGTAGCGTTCCTTGACGCGGATGACGTCTGGCTGCCGGATTTTCTGCTGGCGCATATTTCGGCCCATCTCAATGCAGTGCGCTCTGCGGCGCTGTCCAGTTCAGACGTGTTCCTGGTCGATGGCGACCGAACGTTGCTGGGCGGCACCTATGTCCTGTTGCGCAAGCCGCGTCCGAAGCCGGATAGCCTCGGGACCATCATCCCGGCCGGCAAGGAGCTTGGCGAGATGGCGCCCGAGTTCGCCTATGCATCGGATCATCCGGTCATCTATTTTGGGCCAGGGGTCTATGGCTGGATGTGGGCGCCGACATCATCGATGGTTTTCAGGCGTGGCGCACTGGAACCGGTTCTGGCGTTCCCCTTCAAGACCAGGATAGGGACCGACTATCTGGCTGCGACATGCGCGCATCTGTCGGCCGGCAGCCTGCTCTTGTCGGAATGTCTCGGCCTCTATCGCCTGCACGGCGCCAACGCATCGGCCGGCGTCTCCTATGCCGGAGGCCACGTGCAGCAGTCGGCGGCCTATCGTACGCATGAGATCACGTTGGGTACGGATGTTCTCGACTATGTGCTCGCCAATGCCGAGCGGCTCGGTGCCGTCAATGGCCGCGAGTTCGTGCCTGGATTCCTGGCGCAACACATCAGGCGGTTCGGCCGCCTGGGAGATGATCCGCGCGTCCCGCCCTTTCTGGATCGCAGAGGCCGGTTGCGATGGCTGCGCAAGCGCGTCACCCGCTCTTTGCGGCGATTGATCGGTCGGGCTTGACGGTCCCGAATGCGGCTGCCTGAGGCGAAAATATCTCAGGCGCCTTCGACGACCGAGAAGCCTTCGAACTGCGGATGGCCGAGATAGTGCACCTTCGAGGTGCCGGCGTTGCGGTGGGCGGCGCGGAAATTCTCGGATTTGGTCCAGGCGACAAAATCCTCATGGCTTGCCCACACCGTGTGCGAGGCAAACAGCGTGTAGCCCTCGGTCTCGTTGACCGGGCCGCGCAGCAAATGGAATTCCCTAAAACCTTTCATCTCCGAGAGGCTGGAATCGCGGTTCTTCCAGACATCCTCGAAGGCGGCCTCCGAGCCGTTCTGGACCTTGAAGCGGTTCATGGCGATGTACATTGGCGTCCTTTCTGAATGGGTTACCTCGGGCATTGAAGAGATTGCGGGGCGCAGATTCTTAAAACGGACCGATCCGCGCCCTGAACACCCAGCTTGATCTGCCGGTCTCCGGTGGAATGGGCGGGAAGGGCGCCTGCTGGCGCACCAGCTTCAAGGCGAATTGGTCAAGCTCATCCGACCCTGAACTTTCGGCAAGCTGTACCTCGCCGATGCTGCCATCGGCCATGACGACGAAGACGACCCTGGCATTGTTGCTGGCCTTTTCTTGAATCGCTTTCGAAACGCGGCGGTTGGCGCGAGCAAGCTTCTTTTGAATTTCACCGCTGTAGCGGGCTTCCATCGCATTGCCGGCCGCGCCCTGTTTTTTGCCCTTGCTAGCAACCGCTGGCGCGTCGCGCTCCTCGCCATCTGCCGCGCCGCGAACCTCTCCCGATCCGGCTGGTGCGCTTGGCCTCGGGCTCGGGACCGGCGGCTTGGCGGCAGGCAAATCAACAGGAGGCTCGGCGGCGGGAGGCGCCTCTGAACTTTGCGGTTGAACCGCTGGCGGTGTCGACCTCTCAACCGCTGGGGCGACACTTTTATCATTCGGGATGGCGGCCGTCAGTGTATCTGGAGCGACAGTTGCCTGTTCGGCAGCCTCCGGCGCAGGCTTGGGTGCCGGCGGCTCTTTGACGGATTGAGGCGCCTCGGTTGGCGGGGCGGGTTGAACAGCCTCGTGCTTGGGCGGCTGCGGATCGGTCACCAAGGCGACATCGATCGCGTCGGGCGCCTGGCTATCCAAAGCGCTGCCGACCACGTCGGCGCCCGGTTGATCGGTGCCTTCGGATTGTATCGCGTTGCTTGAATCGAATGTTCCAGCCGGCGCGATAAAAAACGCCGCCGCTGCCGCAGCATGGAACAGGCAGGAAGCGATGATCGCCATCGTCCATTTGCGGTCTCCTGCTGACGGACGCGCCTGCTCGAGCGGCACGGGCGGCGTAATCGCCAGTTCGTTGCCGGCGTCGTCGGGGAGGGGGCTGATGTCCTGCATGTGTCGCGGCGAGACCTGCCGCGAGCGAGGCGGGATTGTCAAATCAAGATCGGTTGCCGGCCGTGACGGCGGGCCGGAGACAGGCCAGGTCGCGCTGTCCTGCGAGAAGGCGGGATGCAGTCCCACCTCAGACGCCGAAAGCGATACCGGTCTTGGTCTGCGTCTTCAGACCGCGCATGCAGGCTTCCGGCTCCACGCCGGTGCCGGCGCATTCGGTGGCGCTGTTGATCAGCACGCGGCTGAGTTTGGTGCAGTTGGTGCCGGCGAGGTCGAAGCGGGTCACCTTGGTCTTGCCGGCGGGCAGATCCTTGAAGTCGAGCACGCTCAGACGGTCGACGACGCCGGCCTCGTTGAACAGTGCGATCTCGAAGGCCGCCTTGGACAGATCGGCGCCGAGCGCATTGTTGACGACGAAAGTCAGGCGGCAACCCTTGTCGGAGGGCTGCGCGGCATTGAGTTCGAGGCTGAGTTGCGGCGCCGGTGCGGGCTGCGCCCACGCCGACGCCAAGCCAAGCGACATCGCCAGCATCGAGGTCAGGAGACGAAGCGATGTCGTCAAGCTTGTCATGGTGTCAGCCTCCAAAGCGCATGGTTGCGGCCAGCTTCAGCGTGATGCCGGGCTCGTAGATGACGGCGGTGGTGCCGCCGTTCAGCGGGTTGGTGTATTTGACATCGAACAAATTGTCGGCGCGGAAGTCGACCTTCAAATTGTCGGTTGCCTGGTAACTGGCGAAGGCGTTGACCAGCGTATAATCCTTGGCAACAGGATTGCCCTTCGGCTTGCCGTTGTACTGCACCTCGCCGCCGACTGTAAGCTTGTCCTCGAGGAAGCGGAAGCCGAGCTGCCCGGTGACCTGCGAGGACGGGATGGTGGCAAGGTCGGCCCGCTCACCTTCATAGGAGATGGTGTGGCCGTTGATGATAGAGGCCGAGAGCCCGGCATAGCCCCAGGCGGCATCGTAGACGCTTTCAAGTTCGAAGCCGTTGATCTTGGCCTGGGCGAAGTTCTGGTACTGGAAGCAGATCGGGATGCCGGGGCCGAACGGGCAGCCGCTGGTCGGGTCGAACGGCGACAGCGTGACGCCCTCGATGTAGTCGTCGACATCATTGTGGAAGTAGGCGGCCTTAAGCCGAAATGCGTCGCCGGCTTCGATGATATCGTTCAGCTTGTAGTTGACGCCGAATTCGGTGGTCTTGCCGGTTTCAGGCCGCAGGTTCGGGTTGGGCAGGAACGGGAAGGTGACGCCGGCCGGATGATTGCCGCTGATCAGCGTTTCCGTCAGCGACGGCGAGCGGTAGCCTTCGGCGTAGGTGCCATAGAACTGCAGGCCAGCCAGGCTGGCGCTTTCGAAGGGCGAGACGCCAACGGTGATGCGCGGCGACAGCCTGTCGCCTGAGGTTTCGTTGTCCGAATCCTTCAGGCTGTAATTATCGTAACGCAGGCCGGTGATGACCTCGAGCCAGTTCCAGCTCAGCTTTTCCTGGATGTAGGCGCCCGAGACATTGCGCTTGCCCGACGGCGTATAAAAACTGTCGCCGCCCGACGTGCCGCCGGTCTCGACATCGTCGCCGACCCAGTCGCCGCCATAAGTCAACTCATGCGCGATGCCGGCGGTCTCGAAGCGCGACGTGTTCCAGATGTCGATGCCGGTGGTGCCGACATCGAAGGTCGATGTCGAGCCTGCCGGCAGCACGACGGGGAGGCCGGTGACCGGATCGAACCGGTTTTGCGGCACAAGCGTGGTCAGGTCGAGATTGGTCTTGTTGTAGGAGGCGTTGATGTGGAGATCGAGCCAGCTCTTGGCGTCGTCGGTGACATTGTAGCGGGCGGTGAAGGTGTTCGACTTCAGGTCGACGTCGTTGGCCGGCACGCCGCCGCTGGTTTCCGTCCAGCCATCGTTCGAGCCGACCCAGCCGAGCTTCAATTCGCTGTTTTCACTCGGGCGGATGGTGGTCTTGAGCAGGCCGCTTAGCACGTCGAAGCCGGTGCCGGCGACGGTGTCGCCGCTGCCATTCTTGTAGTCGTCGTAGTCGCGGTAGACGATGTTGCCCAGGACGTCCCAGTTGTCGTTGAATTTGTAAGCGCCGCTGGCGCTGGTGGTCCTGCCGTTGCTTTCGTAGCGCCCGGTGACCGATGCGCCCCAGGTTTGGCCCGGCCTGAGGAAATCCTCGGCATCCTTGGTGTCGAAGAAGACGACGCCGCCAATGGCGCCGGAGCCATAGGTGTTGGCGACTGGTCCGCGGATTACATCGACGGATTTGATGAGTTCGGGATCGACATAGAAGGTCGACTGCGTGCCGTGGTCGGAGCGCTGGAAATTCTGCCTGGCGCCGTCGACGATGACCGCGACGCGGCCGAAATCCTGCAGGCCGCGGATGTTGATGCTGGAGCTGACGCGCCGTGCGTCGGCCTGCACGGTGACGCCCGGCACGCCGAGCAGCATTTCATTGGGAGTCGTCGCCATGCGGCGGTCCAGCTGTTCCTGGTCGGCATGGCTGGCCGAGGCCAGCGATTCGATTGCCGTTTCGCCGGTGCGGCTGATGACGAGGATCTTGTCGAGCAGTGTCACGCCGGTAGGCGCGGGCTTGGTGTCCTCGGTTTTCTTGGTCTGGTCGGCCTGTTGCTGGTCAGCGTCTGGGTGAGCGGTTTGTTGAGCGCCGGCTGGCGGCGTCAGCAGCGCGATCACTGCCACTCCCGCAAGCAGAACTGCCACTGTCTTTGCCATAGGCCGATGCGCCGGATCGGCGTTTGCCAGATCCAGTCGTCCACGATTTGCCAACCCCATTGCCCCAACTCCAGGTTCGATGCTGGCTGGCGGCGGCGCTCGCTGGCATTTTTCATTTCGTCCGGCGTCTTAAATCTTGACTAATTTAGTCCGGTAATGCACTGACTAGTAAACATGATTATTCGAGTCAAGAAATTAATCGGCATTTTGCAACGCCTAGCCAGACGCCCGGCACAGGAAAGGGATAGACAGAAATGAACACCCACAATCCCAATGACTTCCGTTACCGCGTCCGCCGTTCCGAGGAGGCGCCAGCCCGTTTCGATCGGGTGCCGCTGGCGGTGAGGACCTTGTCGTCCAACACGCTGTTCCAGGGCGAGCACGAGATCGGCATCGAGCACCATGGCGCGCTCTATCGGCTCAAGATCACCCGGCAGGGCAAGCTCATCCTCAACAAATAACGAACCAGACAGGGCAGACAGGTAAGCAGGACATGGACCAGCGCATAAAACCCGCCCCGCATGAAATCCGGCGGGCGCGGGCAGACAATCCGAAGGCGCGTGAGCGCGATCTTGCCGCCAAGCTTGGCATTTCGGAGGCCGAACTGGTCGCCGCCCATTGCGGCGACGGCGTCGTGCGCGTCGAGCCGCGCGTCAACGATCTGCTGACCGGCCTCGACGCCGTCGGCGAAGTGATGGCGCTGACCCGCAACGAAAGCGCGGTGCACGAGAAGATCGGCGTCTATGACAAGGTCGTGCCCGGCACGCACAATGCCATGGTGCTGGGCGAAAACATCGACCTGCGCATCTTTCCGAAAGTCTGGGCACATGGTTTTGCCGTGGAAAAGCGCGACGGCGGCGACATCCGCCGCAGCCTGCAATTCTTCGACGCGGCGGGCGATGCGGTGCACAAGGTGCATCTGCGGCCGGCGTCCAATCTCTACGCCTACCAGAAGCTGGTGGCTGGGCTCGAATCGTCGAACCAGGAGCCGACCGTTTCTGTCGCAGGCTTGGCCGAGGACGACGCTGAAACGCCAAGCGTCGCCGCCAACATCGACGATCTGCGCGACCGCTGGAGCCGGCTGACTGATGTGCACCAGTTCTTCGGCATGCTGAAGGCGCTGAAACTCAGCCGCCGCCAGGCCGTGCGCATGGTCGGCCAGGATTATGCCTGGCTGCTCGACAATGACGCCGTCAGCGCCATGTTCCATCATGCCGCCGCCGGCGGCATGCCGATCATGTGCTTCGTCGGCAACCGCGGCTGCATCCAGATCCATTCGGGCCCGGTCAAGTCGATCAAACCGATGGGGCCCTGGATCAACGTGCTGGACGAGACCTTCCACCTGCATTTGCGCACCGATCACATCCAGGAGGTCTGGGCCGTGCGCAAGCCGACCAAGGACGGTCATGTCACCTCGCTCGAAGCCTATGGCGCCGACGGCAAGATGATCATCCAGTTCTTCGGCAAGCGCCATGAAGGCGAGGGCGAGCGCGACGACTGGCGGTTCCTCGCCGAAAACCTGCCGCGCATTCCAAGCCCGACCGCAGCCTGAGGAACTACGACGATGATTTCACTGTTCAGGCGCCCGACGCTTGCCGCGGCCATGGGCCTGTCGCTGTTTCTTGCCGGCCCAGTGCCGGCCAGCGAAAACCTCGCCCTGTTTGCCGACACGTCGCGGATCGCGGCAATCGGCGGTTCGATCACCGAGATCGTCTACGCGCTTGGCGAAGAGGGCCATCTCGTCGCCCGCGATTCGACCAGCCTCTACCCCGCCGCCGCGATGGCGCTGCCCGACGTCGGCTACATGCGCCAGCTGTCGGCGGAAGGTGTTTTCTCGGTCAATCCGTCGGGCATCCTGGCGCTGCAGGGCAGCGGCCCCAAGGAAGCGGTCGATGTGCTGAAAAAGTCGAGCGTGCCGTTCATCGACGTGCCCGAGCACTACAGCCATGATGGCATCCTGGAAAAGATCCGCATCGTCGGCAAGGCGCTCGGCGTCGACGCCAAGGCCGAGAAGCTGGTGGCCGAGACCGATGCCAAGCTGAAGGCAGCCGAAAAACAGACGGCATCGATCAAGGAGCGCAAGCGCATCCTGTTCGTGCTGTCGATCCAGGGCGGCAAGATCCTCGTCGCCGGCAGCGACACTGCCGGCGACGGCATCATCAAGCTCGCCGGCGCGGTCAATGCGGTCGAAGGCTTTTCCGGTTACAAGGCGATGTCCGACGAGGCCATCGTCACCGCCAGGCCGGACGTGATCCTGGCGATGAAGAATGCCGGACCGCCGATTGCGGAGGCTGAGCTGTTCGCGATCCCGTCGATCACCTCGACCCCGGCGGGTGAAGGCCGCAAACTGATCCTGATGGACGGCAGCTATCTCCTCGGCTTCGGGCCGCGCACGGCCAACGCCATCCACGATTTGGCCGTCTCGCTCTATGGCAGTCAGGTCACGGACTGAGCCGATGGTGGATCAGTCGATCGCCGGCGCGGCGAGCAAGGTGGTGGCCGAAGGCGATCGTTCGGGGCGCGCGCGTCTGGTTATTTTGCTCCTGTGCCTGGTGCTTGCACTTTCCATGTTCCTGTCACTGACATCGGGCGCCTCCGATGCGTCGGCCGTCGGCGTCATTCGTGACTGGCTGATCGGCGCTGTCCCAGCCGATGCTGCACTCGCCGCTCGCGACCGGCTGATAGTCTACGACATCCGCATGCCGCGCGTGCTGCTCGGCGTGCTCATCGGGGCGGCACTGGCTGTGTCGGGCGCGGTGATGCAGGGCCTGTTTCGCAATCCGCTTGCCGATCCCGGCCTGATCGGCGTTTCCGCCGGATCGAGCCTGGGCGCCGTCGCCGTCATCGTGCTTGGGACGACCTGGCTGGCGCCGCTGACTTTGGCGCTGGGCAGCATGGCCTTGCCGCTCGCCGCCTTTTGCGGCGGCCTCGCGGTGACGCTGGTGCTCTACCGCGTCGCCACGCGGCAGGGGCGCACGTCGGTCGCCACCATGCTGCTTGCCGGCATTGCGCTCGCCGCCCTTGCCATGGCGCTGACCGGCATCCTCATCTTCATGGCCGACGACCGGCAACTGCGCGACCTGACCTTCTGGCAACTGGGTTCGCTTGGCGGCGCCACCTGGCCGAAGATCGCCTCCGTCGGCCCGATCATCGTTCTGGCGCTGGCGGCAATGCCGTTTTTGGCCCGCGGGCTCAATGCGCTGGCACTTGGCGAGGCGACCGCCGGCCATCTCGGCATCCCGGTGCAGCGACTGAAATACACCGCGATCGTCGGCGTCTCGGCGGCAGTCGGCGCTTCGGTCGCTGTCAGCGGCGGCATCGGTTTCGTCGGCATCGTCGTGCCGCATCTGCTGCGGCTGCTGATCGGTCCGGACAATCGCTATCTCTTGCCGGCCTCGGCGCTGCTCGGCGCCTCGATACTGCTTCTGGCCGATGCCGTCGCCCGCGTCATCGTGGCGCCGGCCGAATTGCCGATCGGCATCGTCACCGCGACCGCCGGCGCGCCGTTCTTCCTTTGGATCCTGCTGCGCAAGCGCGGCGTAATCGACTTGTGAGACTTGAAACCTGTGAGGCGGGCATGATCGAAGCACGCAATGTCTCGGTGGCGATCGGCGGCAAGCGCATTGTCACCGATGTCGATTTTGTCGCGCGGCCGGGTGAGATCGCGGCCATCGTCGGGCCCAACGGTTCGGGCAAGACCACCTTTCTGAAGGCCTTGTCGGGCGATCTGGCGTTTACCGGAATGGTTGCCGTCAACGGCCTCGACCTCGCCGCGATGAAGCCGGTGGAGGCCGCTATAGTGCGTGCCGTGCTGCCGCAGGCGACGACGCTGTCCTTTCCATTCACGGTGCGCGAAGTGGTCAGGCTCGGCCTTGTCGGCGGCCGCTCCGGCGTGCTGCCGGGCGAAAACGAACGACTGCCGGAGCGGGCGCTGGCTCGTGTGGATCTCGACGGCTTTGCCGGCCGGTTCTACCAGGAGCTTTCGGGCGGCGAGCAGCAGCGTGTGCAACTGGCACGCGTGCTGTGCCAGGTCTGGGCGCCGGTGCTCGACGGCAAGCCGCGTTATCTCTTCCTCGACGAGCCGGTTTCCAGCCTCGACATCAAGCACCAGCTGATCATCATGAACATTGCTCGCGATTTCGCCCGGCGCGGCGGCGGCGTGATCGCCATCCTGCACGACCTCAATCTGACGGCCATGTATGCGGACCGGGTTTTCGTCATGCATCGCGGCAGGCTCGCCGTTGACGGTTCGCCGCAAGAGGTGCTGAGCGACGACCTGATCGAGAAGGTTTTCGATTGCCGGCTACGTGTCGGCGTGTTGCCGGCCACCAATATGCCGTTTGTTTTGCCGCAGTCGGCTGCCTAGGAAGGTCAGGCGGCCGGAGCGCGCTGCACCAGCATGTCGATGCCGAGCAGATGGCGCACATTCGGCCGCGCTGCCACCATATCGGCGATCGTGTAGCGGGAGAGTACGGCAAAGAAGGCGTTGAGCGCTTCGCGCAACGCGGAGTTCAGCGCACAGCTGTCGACCAGCGGGCATTCGGCAGCATCGTTCTCGAAGCACTCGGCCATGGCGAAGCTCTCTTCGGTCACCCGCACGACGTCGAACAGGTTGATCTGCTCGGCGGGACGGCCGAGCCTGACGCCGCCATTGCGGCCGCGCACCGTCTCGACCAGACCATGCTCGACCAGCGGCTGTAGGATCTTGAACAGGAAAAGCTCCGACACAGAATAAGCGGCCGCGATCTCCGGAATGCGGCTCAGCCGTTCGGTGTTTGCCGCGCAATACATCAGGATGCGCATGGCGTAGTTGGTCTGGCGCGTTAACCGCATTTCATTCCTCACCCA
The DNA here is from genome assembly GCF_056403115.1 of Mesorhizobium sp. P3_A2. Classification (NCBI taxonomy): domain Bacteria; kingdom Pseudomonadati; phylum Pseudomonadota; class Alphaproteobacteria; order Hyphomicrobiales; family Phyllobacteriaceae; genus Mesorhizobium; species Mesorhizobium sp. P3_A2. The sequence goes on along the minus strand of NZ_JBFUGC010000001.1, from coordinate 124,115 downwards.
AGTGCTGGCGCATTGGAACTGCGCCAGATTTTAGATTTGTGCTGGTGCGGCTTTCTCACCCGGAGTTTCGGATTCGCCCACACTGGCCTCTTGGGAATATGGCCTATACCTTGGAACAATTCCAGACTGGGATTGCGTGATAGATGAATATTCCTGTCAACTTTGTGTGCGCAATAGGCATGTCTTGAGGCGAAATCGGCCGTCCGGTCATGTCACGGGCCGAAACAGTCCCTAAATACCCCTGAGATCGACGAGGAGCGGCCCACAATGTCTCAATCGGCTCCGTCCCTGGCGTCCGGCGGTTTCGACACCGAGGCGGGCGCCAAGCTTTCCGCTCTGCGGTGGACAAAGTTCCTCGCCACGGCCGCGCTGGCGCTTTGCGTCGTTGTCTTTGCCGTGGCCAAGTCGTTCGAGCGCACGTATCCGTGGCTGGGCTTTGTCGCGGCCTTCGCGGAGGCGGCGACCATCGGCGGCCTGGCAGACTGGTATGCGGTGGTGGCGCTGTTCAAGCGGCCGCTCGGCCTGCCGATCCCGCACACCGCCATCATCCCGGCGAACCAGAACCGCATCGCCGACAATCTCGGCCGCTTTATCGAGGTCAATTTTCTGGCGCCCGAGCCGGTGCGCAAAAAACTCGCCGAGGTCGATTTTGCGGTGCTTGTCGCCGACTGGCTGACTGACGCCGAACGCTCTGCCGGCCTGTCGCGCTTTGTCGTGCGGCTGGTGCCGCAAACGCTTGCGGCAATCGAGCAATCCGGCCTGCGCGGCTTCGTCACCAGCCGCATGCTGGAGCAGATCGACAAGGTGCCGCTGGCGCCGCTGGCCGCCGAGCTGCTGTCGGCGCTGACCGACGATCGCCGCCACCAGAAACTGTTCGATGAGTTCACTCGTGTGATCGGCCGATTCCTGAACGACGAGGAAGCGCTGGCGACCATGCGCGAAAAAATCCGTGAGGAACTGCCATCGCTGTTCAACCTGTTCCGCGCCGACGCGTATCTGCTGAAGAAAATCGTAGCGTCCGCCGGTTCGCTGCTCGACGAGGTGCGAGCCGATCCCGATCACCCGATGCGCGCCGAATTCGACCGTTTCGCACATAGCTTCATCGAGCGGCTCAGGACCTCGAAGCAATACGCCAAGCGGGCCGAGAAACTGAAGCGCGATTTTCTGGCGCGGCCGGAGGTCAAGGCCCTGGCCGGCGACACGTGGGAGAGTCTGCGCCTGTTCATCGAACAGGACGCCAAGGCGGAGAATTCGATTGTCCGCGAGCATCTCGCCAACATGTTCGTCGAAGTCGGCCGCCATCTTGCCGGCGATCCGCAGATCAGGGCCGACATGAACCAGGGCTTTGTCGTGGCGCTGGCCTCGTTCGTGGAGAGCCAGAAAAGCGGCGTGTCGACATTCATCGCCGACCAGGTCAAGCGTTGGGACCTTGCCCAGCTGACCAGGCTGATCGAGATGAACATCGGCAGGGACCTGCAATATATCCGCTTCAACGGCATGATCATCGGCGGCCTTGCCGGCCTGGTGCTTTACACGGCGGAGCTGTTGTTCCTCGCCGGCTGAAGCGGGCGCTTCGCCTTTGCACCGCCAAATTGCGTTGCGCGGGCGAATGGACACGCGGCGCGCGAGTGCTATTGTCCACAACAGGGTTCAGCATTTGCGCAAACTGGGGAGCAAGCGACCAATGGCCAAACAACCCGAATCCGATTCTTTCCTGGACATGTTCAGCCGGTTCGGCCGCGACCTGAAGGTGCCGAATGTCGAGGCGATCCTCGCGCATCACCGCAAGAACCTCGAGGCGCTGGAGAAATCGGTGCGGGCGGGGGCTGCCGGCGCGACCTCGCTTCTGTCCCGGCAGCGCGAGATGCTGCAGGACACGCTGCGCGAAATCAGCGACATGGCGCAGAACTACAAGGCGCCGGGCAATCCGCAGGAGCTGATGACCAAACAGGCGGAGTTCGCCAAGAAATCCTTCGAAGCCGCCCTGAAAAATGCCAGCGACGTGGCCGAGCTGGTCAAGAGGTCCGGCACCGAATCCGTCGAAATCCTGCGCGAGCGCATCAAGGAAGCGATGGAGGAAATCCGCTCCGGCTACGAGAAGAAGAAGTGATCTTAGGCACGGCCTGACCCGGCGCCCGCCGCCTCTGCACAGACGGCCGTTTGCGGCGCATGGCCATGGATGAGGCGTGCCGTTCGGCGGAAAATGACGGAACGGAATCGCAACAGGCGAATTGACAGGGGCGGTCGGTTCGTGGTCCGAGGCATTTGGAGCCATCGGGAAAGCAGGAATGACGGAAATACGGCCGAAAACGCCGCCGACCTTTGAGCAGCTAAGGGCGATGGCCGGGCAGGAGCTCGGCGTGTCGGAATGGACGACGATCGACCAGAGCCGCATCAACCAGTTCGCCGAATGCACCGGCGACCATCAGTGGATTCACGTCGATCCGGAGCGGGCCAAGCGGCAAAGCCCGTTTCGCACAACGATCGCGCATGGCTATCTAACGCTGTCGATCATCGGCGCACTGGCGCTCGATCTGGGCGTCGTGCCCGAAAACACGCAAGCCGCCTTCAACTACGGCTTCGACAAGGTGCGATTCCTGGCGCCAGTCAGGGTCGGCGCACGAATCAGGCTGCGCTCGACGCTGTTGTCGGTGGAGGACAGGGGGCCGGGCCAGTATCTGATGAAGGCCGCCAACACCGTCGAGATCGAGGGCGAGCAGAGGCCGGCCCTGACTGCCGAAACGCTGGTCATGCTCTATGAGCGCCGCAAGCGGGCCGCAACTTAAGCACCCTACCTTCGATCACGATGGCTGTTGCCGCGACGATGACCTGCCGGCTGATCGGGCCGATAGCAGCGCCAGCAACAGTGCAGCCACTGCCATAGCCGTTGCTGCCTGAAAGGTGACGTGCATTCCGTGCGCGGCTGCCGCTGAGGCCGACACCTCCTGGCCTTGCCGCCCTCCCGTCGATGCGGCCGCAAAGATGGCGCCCATCAGCGATGCGCCGGTGATCAGGCCGAGATTGCGCGACAAATTGAGCAGGCCCGACACGACGCCGCGCTCACCGGCGGCGACACCGCTCATGACGGCCGCATTGTTGGATGTCTGGAACAGGGCGTAGCCGAAGCAGGTGACGGCGATCGGCATGACATAGCTGGCGACGCCGAGGTTTGTCATGGCGAGCGACAAAAGCGAGGTGCCGATGGCGAGGGCGAGCAGCCCGGCGATCATCATCCTGTTGGCACCGAAGCGATCGGTGAGGCGGCCGGCGATGAGCGCCGAGAGCGCCGAGACCAGCGGACCGGTCGACAGCACCACGCCGACCATCGCGGCGTTGAGCCCGAGCCCGCGCGACAAATAGAACGGCGCGACCACCAGGGTCGCCATCATCACGGTGGCGACGATGAGGTTCATGGCGAGGCTGGCACTGAGCCGGATGTCGTACAACCGGGCAAGCCGGATCAAGGGATTCTTCGCCCTCGTCTGCGTAACGCCGAACGGAAGGACGCCGATACCGGCCGCGACCAGCAGGCCGATGTTGAGGGTGCCGAAATTGCCGCGACCGAGCGTCATGGCCAGCGCGTAGGCGGCGAGCGTCAACGCGAGCAGGGCAGTGCCCACCGCATCGAAGCTGCCTCGATCGGCTTCGGCAGGCGTGCCGCGGGCAGCCAGGGCCAGCCAGGCGAGCGCGAAGGCCGCGACGCCGAGCGGGACATTGACGAGGAAGATCGCCCGCCAGCCGAAGCCGGCGATCAGCAAGCCGCCGAGCGAGGGGCCGAGCGTCGTGCCGATCGCCGACATGGCGCCGAGCAGACCCATGGCGCTGCCAGTTCGTTCCTTGGTTACGGTCTCCGCGACAAAGGCCAGCGTCAGCGCCATCATCAGCGCCGCGCCAAGCCCTTGCACGGCGCGCGCGGCGATCAGCAGCCACAGCGTCGGCGCCAGGCCGCAGAGCACCGAGGCCAAGGTGAACAGCGCGATGCCGCCGAGCAGCAACGGCCGGCGGCCGAACATGTCGGCCAGCCGTCCGGCGCTGACGATCAGGGCGGTGATGGCCACCAGATAGGCGAGTACCACCCATTGCACCGACTGGAACGACGCGCCGAAGGCCTGCATCAGCGACGGCAGCCCGACGCTGGCAATGCTGGTTCCGAGCGACGACAGCAGCGTGGCCAGCGACAGGCTGGCCAATGCCAAGAGAGGAGACTGGGCCAGGACAGCGGACTGCGTTTGTCGCGGCACCGATGCGCGCTTGTTCTGCTCAGCAATTGCCATGGCGATCTCCTTCTTTCCGGTCCGGGAAACGGACCTGTTGGAGATCTAATTTCTTCGGCAGCATGGCGAAAGGCGCAGCATTTGCATTTTATTCGTGCATCAAACGCCATGTCATGTGTTACAATCCGCTGATGACATCGCCCGATCTCAATCTGCTGTTCGCGCTCGACGTCCTTTTGGCCGAAGGCAGTGTGGCGCGCGCCGCGAGCCGGCTGCGGCTCAGCCCTTCGGCGATGAGCCGCACGCTGGCGCGGCTGCGCGAGGCGACCGGCGATCCGCTGCTGGTTCGGGCCGGCCGAGGCCTGGTTCCGACCCCACGGGCGGAGGAATTGCGCCAGCAGGCTGGCCGCGTCGTTGGGGATGCCGAGGCGTTGCTGCGCCCTGCCAGGCTGCTCGATCTCGCTGGCTTGGACCAGATCTTCACGCTGCGCACAAATGAAGGGTTCGTCGAGGAGTTTGGGCCGCGTCTTGTCGCCCGCATCCAGGCGGAGGCGCCCGGCGTGCGGCTGCGCTTTGCGCCCAAAGCCGACAAGGATGTTGCCTCTCTGCGCGACGCGGACATCGATCTGGAAATCGGCGTTGCAGGCGAGACGGGACCGGAGGTTCGCATCCAGGCGTTGTTCCGCGACCGCTTCGTCGGCGCCGTGCGAGCGGGCCATCCCTTGAGCGAAGGTGCGGTGACGCCCGAGCGTTACGCCGCCGGCCGCCACATCAGCGTTTCAAGGCGTGGCCGGGAGAGGGGACCGATCGATGAGGCGCTGGCGCTGCTTGGCCTGCAGCGGACTGTCGTGTGTATGGTCTCCGGCTTCTCGGCAGCACTCGCCATGGCGCGCGCTTCCGATCTGATCGCCAGCATCCCCGAACGGCATACGCAAGGCGCACGCGCCGGCATGGTCAGCTTTCCGCTACCGGTCGCCACGGTCGAGGTGACCATCTCGATGCTGTGGCATCCGCGGCTCGATGCCGATCCGGCACAACGCTGGCTGCGTGAGTGCGTACGGGAGGTCTGCGCGGCCTCTCGGTGAGCGATCAGCGCGCCATGGCCGTCTCGAGCACCCGGAAAATCCGTTCGTCTCCGCACTGGGCAACGTTGAAGCGCAGGAAGCGGCTGGCGGTTCCCGACAGGCTGAATGCGTTGCCGGGCGCCAGCACGATGTTGTCGGCCAAAGCACGGCGGGCGATGTCGGCGGCATCCACGCCATCGGGCAGGCTACACCACAAAAACAAGCCGGCGGGTTGGTCGATCCATGGCGTGATGCCGATCGCCTTCAGGCGCGCGCCCGTCTCGCCCATGGCGCGGGAAAGGCGCGCCCGCAGCAGATCCATGTGCTTGCGATAGCTGCCGTCCTTCAACAGCGTCAGCACAAGCTCGGCCGCCAGCCGGCCGCCGCCGAAAGTGGTGGCGATCTTGAGATCGGTAAGCTGCTCGATCCAGTCGCGCGGTGCGGCGATGAAGCCGCAGCGCACAGAAGCCGACAGCGTCTTGGAAAAACTGCCGATATGGACGACGCGGTTGAGGCCATCGAACGCCGCCAGCCGGGGCGCGGGGCTGTGCTCGAAATCGGCGAAAATATCGTCCTCGACGATGGTCAGGTCCGACTGGTCGGCGAGTTTCAGCAACCGATGCGCCGTGACCGGCGACAGGATCGCGCCGGTCGGGTTGTGGATGGCGGAGTTGGTGATGTAGAGGCGCGGCCGGTGCTCGGCGAGCGCCTGCGCGAACAGCTCGATATCAGGCCCCGTTTGCGTGTAGGGGACGCTGACGACCTTGGCGCGGTGGGCGCGCAGCAGCGCGTGAAAATTGAAATAGCAGGGGTCGTCGACCAGCACGGTATCGCCGGGCTCGATCAGGAACCGGCAGAGGAGATCGATGGCCTGCGTGCCCGACTCCGTCAGCATGATCTGTTCGGGGGAAACGTCGATGCCGTGCCCTTCCATGCGCCGCGCCAGCAATTGCCTGAGCGGCGGCAGGCCGAGCGGCGTGCCGTAATCGGCAAGCGCGACGTCGTCGGCTCGCGCCACAGTGCGCAACGCCCGGCGCAAGGCCGACTGCGGCATCCACGAAGCGGGCATCCAGCCGCAGCCGGGTTTCAGCATCTCGCTGCCGGCGTCCAGCGACTGGCGCGAGACCCACAGCGGATCGATGGCGCGGTCGAGCCGCGGACCGATCTCGGCCAGCGACAGCGGCGCCAGCGATCCGGCGGCATAGAAGCCTGAGCCCGGCCGCGACCGGATCGCGCCTTCGGCGGCAAGCCGCTCATAGGCCTCGACCACGGTCGACTTGGACACCTGCATGGCTTTGGCGAAGGCGCGGATCGAGGGCAGCCGCGCGCCCGGCGTCAGGCTGCGCGCGGCAATCCGCTGACGAATGGTCGCCATGACAGTTTCGACCAGCGTGTGGGAGATGGGCGTGGTCGCGGCAAGGGCGTCTGCAGGGTTGGTTTTGAGAGCGAGTTCGGTCATCTGTATTGCTCAATCGACCATTACAGTTTTGCGAAATTGTACCGCATTGTCTCTGGCAGTTCCATACCCTCCGGTCCGATAGAGGGTGAAAGTAATGGAGCCTGGAATGGACAAGAGCGCGAGCGGCTGGGTGAACGGATTCGTGGGCGCGCTGATCTTTAGCGGCTCGCTGCCAGCGACGCGTGTGGCAGTGGCGGATTTCGATCCGACCTTCCTGACTTCGGCGCGCGCGGCGATTGCCGGACTACTCGGGCTGGCAATGCTGCTTCTGTTTCGGCAGAAGCGCCCGGAGCGTAGCGATTTTCTGTCGCTGGTGGTCGTGGCCCTTGGCGTGGTTGTCGGCTTTCCCTTGCTCACCGCGCTGGCGCTCAAGCACGTTACCTCTGCCCATTCCATCATCTTCGTCGGTCTGCTGCCGCTGGCCACCGCGATCTTCGGCGTGCTGCGCGGTGGTGAGCGTCCTCGGCCTGCCTTCTGGCTGTTCTCGTGCATCGGCAGCGCGCTGGTTGCGGGCTTTGCCCTGATGCAAGGCGTGACGGCGTCACCGGTCGGTGATGGCCTGATGCTGGCCGCCATCATCGTCTGCGGACTGGGCTACGCGGAAGGAGCCGCGCTGTCGCGCCGGCTCGGCGGCTGGCAGGTCATTTGCTGGGCGTTGGCGATCTCGCTGCCGATCATGCTGGTGCTGACGTTCGCGACGCTGCCGCAATCCTTTGCCGCCGTCGGCCCCGGCGCCTGGGCAGGTCTCGCCTATGTCTCGCTGTTCAGCATGCTGATCGGCTTCGTGTTCTGGTACCGCGGGCTGGCGCAAGGCGGCATCGCCGCCGTCGGGCAGTTGCAGTTGCTGCAACCCTTTTTCGGCCTGGCGCTGGCAGCGACACTGCTGCACGAGCAGGTCAGCCCGCTGATGGTCGTGGTTACACTTGGCGTGGTCGCCTGTGTGTTCGGGGCGAAGAAATTCGCGCGGTAGTTTGGGTGCGGAGGGCGGCTCCGCCCCTAAAACTTCGTCACAACCCCGATGCCGATGCCCTCAAACCCGCCCATCGCCATCAAGGCTGCAGGCGCTTCCTCAAGACTGATCTTCTTGCCGACCAGCAGTTCCGGCTTGAGCTTGCCGGTGCGGATCATCTCCATCATCGCGGGGTAGCGGTAGGCCTGCATGCCGTGGCTGCCGAGGATTTCGAGCTCGAAGGCGATCACCTTGTCCATCGGCACTTGCGGGCGGGCGTGTTCGCCCAGCATCAGGCCGACCTGCACGTGGCGGCCGCGCCGGCGCAGATTGGAAATCGAGTTGAACGATGTCGTGGGGTGGCCGAGCGCGTCCATCGACATATGCACGCCGCCATTGGTGATCTGCTTGACCGCCTTGACCACGTTCGGCGTCGTCGAGGCGTTGATGGTTGCGACCGCGCCGATCTTTTTGGCGAAGTCCAGTTTCTCGTCGGTGAGGTCGATGGCAATGACATTGGCGCCCATGGAACTGGCGATCATGATCGCCGACAGGCCGACGCCGCCGCAGCCATGCACCGCCACCCATTCGCCCGGCGTCACCCGGCCCTGGTCGACAATGGCGCGAAATGAGGTGACGAAGCGGCAGCCGAGGCTGGCGGCGGTGGCAAATTCCATCTCCTCGGGCAGGCGCACGAGATTGGTGTCGGCATGGTCGATGGCGACATATTCGGCAAACGAGCCCCAGGCGGTGAAACCGGGCTGGGATTGATGTTCGCAGACCTGATGATTGCCTGAGGTGCATTCGAAGCAGCGGCCGCAGCCGACGCAGAACGGCACGGTGACGCGCTCACCGGCCTTCCAGCGGGTCACCCGCTTGCCGGCGGCGACGACGATGCCGGCCAGTTCATGGCCGGGGACATGCGGCAAGGTAATGCCGTCATCATGACCCATCCAGCCATGCCAGTCGCTGCGGCAGAGCCCCGTCGCCTCGACCTTGATGACGACGCCATCGGCGGCCGGTTTGGGATCCGGCACGGTCTGAATTCTCGGCGCCTCGCCGAATTTTTCGAAGACGACGGCTTTCATCGGGTGGTCCTCATGCTGTGCGCCAGCAACATTGCGCTTCTATTCCGCATCTATCTGATTCTCCGGCGCCGCCTTCTGAAAGGCCGGCAGCGCCATGCAGGCGGCGTGGATGCGCGAGATCGTCGGGTAGGGCGTCAGGTCGACGCCGAAGCGGGCATTGCTGGCGATCTGGGCAACCAGGCAGATGTCGGCCAGGCCGGGCGCGTCACCGTGGCAGAAGGTGCCGGTCTCTGGCGACGAAGCCAGAATCTTTTCAAGCGGCTGAAAACCTTCGTTCACCCAGTGGCGGAACCAGTTGACGACATCCTGGTCGCCGGCGCCGAACAAAGTGCGCAGCGAGGTCAGCACGCGCAGATTGTTCACCGGGTGGATGTCGCAAGCGATCATCTGCGCCAGCATTCGCACACGCGCCCGGCCGAGCGCGTCCTTGGGCAGCAGCGGCGGTTCGGGATTGGTCTCGTCGAGATATTCGATGATTGCCAGCGACTGCGTCAAAAGCGTGCCGTCGCCCAGGATCAGCGCCGGCACCAGCCCCTGCGGATTGACCGCTAGGTAAGCCGGCTCCAGATGGTCGCCATGGCGCAGATGATGCGGCACGTATTCGTAGGTCAGCCCCTTCATCTCCAGCGCGATGCGCGCGCGGTAGGAGGTGGAGGAGCGGTAATAGTTGTGGAGGACGAGGTCGCTCATCGGATCACGGCTGGCTAATGGGATCTTGGCCGATGGTGATCTCGATCGTGCCGATGCCGTCGACGCCGCCGGTCATCGTCTGGCCCGGCGCCACCACGCCGACGCCGGCCGGCGTGCCGGTGAAGATCAGGTCGCCCGGTTGTAGGGCAACCGACTCACTGCAGATCGAAACGATGTCTGATATCGGCCAGATCAGTTCGGCGAGATCGCCATCCTGTTTCACCGCGCCATCGACGGCGAGCCAGATGCGGCCCTTTTGCGGGTGGCCGGATTTCTGCGCCGGCACCAGCGAGCCGCAGGGCGCCGAGCGGTCGAAGGCCTTCGACCAGTCCCAGGGACGCGCCGCTTTCTTGGCCTCGTCCTGCAGGTCGCGGCGGGTGAGGTCGATGCCGACGCCATAACCCCAGACATGGTCGAGCGCTTGCGCGCGCGGAATGCGAAAGCCGGCCTTGCCGATCGCCGCGACCAGCTCAATCTCGTGGTGGAGGTTCTTGGTCAGCGGGGGGTAGGGGATCGTCGTTCCCGAATCGACCACTGCATCGGCCGGCTTGGTGAAGAAGAAGGGCGGGTCGCGCTCGTCATTGCCGAGTTCGCGGGCGTGCGCGGCGTAGTTGCGGCCAACGCAGAAGATGCGGCGCACCGCAAAACGTTCGGCCGAGCCGGCGATGGCGACCGATGGGATTGCGGGCAAGGGGAGGACGAAGTCTGTCATGCCAGGTCTTTCTGCTTCAGCTGCCGGCACATTTGACCGATTTGGACGGCCGGGCAAGGCATCAGCGTCCGCAAAAGCGTCGGCTCCGCCTTGATTGTTGGAAGAAGTCGGCTTCGCCTCCGGGTTAAGATGGCGATAGACTATTTGCCAATAAGCTGGCCATGGTCACCGGAGTATCCTGTCCAGGAAGGACTGAAACGAACCCCATGACCGCAATCAACGATCGCGCCCGCTTCCTGATCATCGACGACCATCCGCTGTTTCGCGAGGCGTTGCACAGCGCCGTGCAGATGGCCTACCCGGAAGTCGACACGGTGGAGGCGCGCTCGATCGCCGAAGCACTCGATCTCTTGGGTGGGATAAAACCGTTCGATCTGGCGCTGCTCGATCTCAACATGCCCGATGTGCATGGCTTCGACGGGCTGCTGCAGCTCAGAACCCGCCATCCGCGGCTGCCGGTGGTCGTCGTGTCGGGCTATGAGGAGCCGAAGATCATTTCCGAGGCGCTGTCCTACGGTGCGGCCGGCTTCATCCCGAAATCGGCGCGCAAAAGCGATCTCGCCGCCGCCATCCGCTCGGTGATGGAGGGCGCGATCTATGTGCCGGAAAACTATGAGGGACAGCCGCCGGACGCCGACAGTACCGACCGCGCCGACATGGTGCAGCGGCTGGCCAAGCTGACGCCGCAGCAGCTGCGCGTGCTGCAGATGCTGCGCCAGGGCCTGCTCAACAAACAGATCGCCTACGAGCTGCAGGTCGGCGAGACCACGGTGAAGGCGCATGTCTCGGAAATCCTACGCAAGCTCAACGTCTACAGCCGCACCCAAGCGGTGATCGAGGTGTCGAAGCTCGACAATGCGGAGCTGTTCAGGGATCAGGCGGGGTTTTGAGATCGATTATTTGCGAAAATCCAAGCGTCCCGCCGGCCAGCGCCCGTCGATCCTCTCTGCGTTCACAATCAAACCGATCCAGGGCCGCGTGACTGAGGGATCGCTCAGGTTGATGTATTTTCCGACCATCCTGCTGCCCTCGCGCCGCGCCTCGATGAGGCCGTGGCGGGCTGCGTGGTCCCAAGTGAAATGCAGATAGACCTGCTCTCCCACTGATTTCACTTCGGCTTGTCCCTGTTTCCATTTGTCCTTCGCATCGCCGGTGATCGTGGGGTCGGCACCGCCATTCCAGCGGCTGGACCAGTTGCCTTCAATTGTATCGTTCTGACCACCGTTTTCGCTCCAGACCTCGGCATTCTCGTCATCCGCGGATCCGGAGAGTGTTGCGCCGGAGGCAAAGTCCATCACCTCCTGATCTCCAGGGTTTGGAACGTCCATGACGTCAAACGGATTGCGTACGGCGCTATCTGGCTGGGCTGCTTTGCTTTTCTGATGTTCCGGCCTCATGGCGAAATCCTTCCTGCCTGCGATACACAGGCCAAGTGTCGAGGTTCGCAGATCGGGTCGAGCGTCGCCACCCGTTTCCGGCGTTGCACTATCAAGCCAGCAGATGCGCCAGCAGCGCCCTTAATTGCGCCGGTTTCAGCGGCTTGCGCATCAGTTCGATGCCGGCGGCGCGGGCGGCTTTGGCGACGGCTTCGGAGGCGTCGGCGGTGACGATCAGCGCCGGCACGGCGCGGCCGAGATAGTCGCGCACTTCTGCTATTGTGGCGGTGCCGAGGTCACCGTCGTCGAGATGCTGGTCGGCAATGACGATGTCGGGCACCCAGTCGGTGTCGCCGAGCAGGCTGAGTGCATCCTCGGTCGAGGTCGCGGCGCGCACCAGGCATTGCCAGCGCTCGAGCAGGGATGTCATCGCCTGCAGCACGTCGGCGTCGTTCTCGATCAAAAGCACCTTGGTGCCGAACAGGCCGTAGCCGCGCGGCCGCTCCATCTCGGCAAGGCTGGCGATGGCATCGGCGCTGGCGCCGAGGCCGACCGGCACGTCGATGTGGAAGATCGTGCCGCGTCCGACCTTCGAGGAGAACGTCACGGGATGGCCGAGCGCGGCCGCCATGCGCCGCACGATGGCAAGCCCCAGCCCCAGCCCGCCGCCGGAGATCCCGGCATCGGCCGGAATGGCGGAGCCGCGATGGAATTCCTCGAACACCGCCTCGCGCTGGTCGTCGGGAATGCCGCAGCCGGTGTCGGCGACATCGATGCGGATGGTGTCGCCGCGATGCCTGGTGCCGACCAGCACGCCGCCCGAACGGGTATAGCGCAATGCATTGGACAGGATGTTCTGCAGGATGCGGCGCAACAGGGTGCGGTCCGACCGCACCACCGCGCTGACCGGGCGGAACTTCAGCGCCAGGCCTTTCATCTCGGCCACCGGCAGGAAATCCGAGCGCAGCGAGGAAAACAGCGTCTCCAGATTGACGTCGCCAATGTCGGGCTGGACCACGCCGGCATCGAGCTTGGAAATGTCGAGCAGCGTGCGCAACAGGTCTTCCATCGTCTCCAGCGAGCGCTCGACCTGGCGGACGAGTTTCTTGCCCTCGTCACTGGTCTGCACTTCGGCCAGTGCCGAGACGGAGAGGTGGGCGGCGTTCAGCGGCTGCAGCACGTCATGGCTGGCGGCAGCCAGGAACCTGGTCTTCGACAGGTTCGCCAGTTCGGCGTTTTCCTTGGCGGCGCTGAGATCGATGTTCGATTGCTCCAGCCGGCGCAGCGTCGAATGCAGTTCCTCGGTGCGGATGCGCACCCGGTTTTCCAGCGAAATCGCGGTCTGGAACAGCGAGAAGGCATTGCCCTGCTGGTCCATCGAGCGCTCGACGCGGCTGACCAGGGCGGCGTTGATCTTTTTCAGCCTGTCGACGTCGTCGATGTCCCTGAGCGGCATAGGCCTATTCCGCCGCCTGGCGCTCGCCGAAAGCGATGCCGGTGAACGTCTGGTTGAGGTGCATCGAGCGGTACTGTTCGCCATAGGTGCCGAAGCCGATGACGTTGTTGACCCGGTAAAGCTCCGAAATGTCGCGGAAAACCTGGCGGTTGCGCGCATCGAGCCGGCGCAGCACGCAATCGAAACCGAGGATCATGTCGATGCCACCCAGCCGCTCCTCGACGTCGCGCAGTGCGGCGCGCGTCGATTCCACCATATCCTTGGGTTGGGCGATGGACAGCACGACGCCGTCGTCGATGGCGCAAAAGAATGACAACGAGCCGTCGGGATGCATCTTCTGAATCGAGCGGCAGTAATACTCGCCACCCACCTTTACCACCACCGGATGCGAGGCGAAGCTCATCGGCGTCAGGGTCTGCGCGACGATGCCGACCGAAGCGGCATATTCCTCGGCCGCATTGGTGGCGTTGAACTCGCGCACGGTGCGGTGGTCGGGATCGGATGCCGTCACCACCAGCTTCTCGTCGGTGGGAACGAAATTGTCGGTCTTGAAGACATGGAAAGGAATTTCGGTTGATATCAGCACGATGATGGCGCTGTCGGAGGCCACCTTGCCGTTCGAGATCAGCCTGGTGGTTTCGAATTTCAAATCGTCGCCCGCCGAACCGCCGATCAGCGGGATGTCGTCCAGCCCCCAATGGATGGCCGAGGTCACCGCTTCCTCGGCAAAGGACAGGCCGTCGATGAAGCAGAGCGCAAAGGTGCTGTTGGAATGGCAACTGCCGATGCGCCCGCGCAGCAGGCGCCGCAAGGCCTCGACTTCGCCGGTGATCCTGTCCATGCCCGACGAGGAGAGATTGTCGACCATGGCGCTGACCGCGCAGAATGAGGCCGAAGGAAGCAGAAGAGCCAGCACATGGCCTTCCTCCAGCCCCTGCGGGGTGATCTCGCCGGCAGTCGAACAGGCGGCATAGGCCAGCGTCGGCGCATGGATCTTCAGCGCTTGCGACAGGGCGGTGGCGTCGACCAGGCTCTGCGAGAAGAACAGCAGCGCAAAGCCTGCGTTGATGGCCGCGGCCTCGGTGGCGACCGCCCGGGCGAATGCATCCATGTCAGGCTCGTCTGTGGTGAGCGCCGACAGACCGGATGCATAGCTCGTCCGTGAACTGGCCAGCAGCTTTCTCCGCATTCCTCCGACGCATTTTTGTGTGCGCCTGTTTTTATGTCTTTTGGCGCCAGCGTCGATGACATTGTTGCCTTCAATCCGCACTTTGGCAATGGGGCGGACGAGCCCATGATTTTCGGTTCTCCATGACCGAAAGTACAATGAGCACCGTGTGTTTTTTGCGCGTTGTGCGGTGTACGAATAGCGCCTGGCCGAGCGCCAAAGCCGCATCGGCAGCATGATTACCGAGGTTATACCCAGGGAGGATGCATGTCGGACGTTTCGTTTGTCGTGAACGGAAAACGGGTCAGCGGCGCAGCCGAGGACCGAACGCTTCTGGTTCATTTCCTGCGCGAAAATCTTGGTCTCACCGGAACGCATGTCGGCTGCGACACCTCGCAATGCGGCGCCTGCGTCGTCCATGTCGACGGCAAAACGGTGAAGTCCTGTTCGATCCTGGCCGTGCAGGCCTCCGGGTCGACCGTGGTGACGATCGAAGGGCTGGCCAACGGCGCCGATCTGCATCCGGTGCAGGCCGCCTTCAAGGAACATCACGGTCTGCAATGCGGCTTCTGCACGCCGGGCATGATCATGACGGCGACCGACATGATCGCGCGCCATCCCGAAGGCCTCGACGAGGCGACGGTTCGCACCGAGCTCGAAGGCAACATCTGCCGCTGCACCGGCTACCACAACATCGTCAAGGCGATCCTCGCCGCATCGAAGACGATGGCGAAGGCGTCGAAGGGCAGGGCGAAACAGGCGGCATGAGCAAGGCAATAGGGCAATAAGACGGTAGGGGGACACGAGCTAATTTCCTACTGCCGTACTGCCCTACTCACCTACTCCCCTAAATTCCGGAGGAATTCCTATGGGCATTGAAGGTATTGGCGCTCGGGTCGCGCGCAAGGAAGACAAAAGGTTCATCACCGGCGCCGGCCGCTATGTCGACGACATGGTGGTGCCCGGCATGAAGCATGCCGCTTTCGTGCGCAGCCCGCACGCGCACGCGCAGATCAAGAAGATCGACGTCAAAAAGGCGCAGGCCATGCCCGGCGTCATCGGCGTCTTGACCGGCAAGGAGCTCAAGGCCGACGGCATCGGCAACCTCATCTGCGGCTGGATGATCCATTCCAAGGATGGTTCGCCAATGAAGATGGGAGCCTGGTCGCCGCTCGCCGTCGACAAGGTGCGCTATGTCGGCGACGCCATCGTCATCGTCGTGGCGGAAACCAAGGGCCAGGCGCGCGACGCGGCCGAGGCTGTCGAGATCACCTACAAGGAATTGAAGGCGGTGATCGATGCGACCAAGGCGCTCGAAAAAGGGGCACCGCAGGTCCATGCCGAGGCCGAGGACAATCTTATCTTCGACTGGGAGATCGGCGACGCCAAGGCGACCGACGCGGCGATCAAGGCAGCCGCCCATGTCACCCGCATGAAGATCGTCAACAACCGGCTGGTGCCCAACGCCATGGAGCCGCGTGCGGCGCTCGGCCATTACGATAAGGCCGAGGACCACTACACCTGCTGGACGACCTCGCAGAACCCGCATGTGGCGCGGCTGGTGATGAGCGCCTTCTACAATGTCGCGCCGGAGAACAAACTGCGCGTCATTGCGCCCGATGTCGGCGGCGGCTTCGGCTCGAAGATATACATCTACCCCGAAGAAATCGTCTGCCTGTGGGCGTCGAAGAAAACCGGCGTGCCGGTCAAATGGGTCGCCGACCGCACCGAAAGCTTCCTCACCGACGCGCATGGCCGCGACCATGTCTCGACCGTGGAAATGGCATTCGACAAGAACAACAAAATCACCGGTCTGAGGGTCGACACCATCGCCAATCTCGGCGCCTACATGTCGCTGTTCTCGTCCTGCGTGCCGACCTATCTCTACGCGACGCTGCTGTCGGGCCAGTACAACATCCCGGCGATCCACGCCAATGTGCGCACCGTCTACACCAACACCGCACCCGTCGATGCCTATCGTGGGGCAGGGCGGCCGGAGGCGACCTATCTGCTGGAACGCACCATGGAGACGGCGGCGCGCGAACTAGGCGTGTCGCCGGCCGAACTTCGGCGCACCAACTTCATCACCACCTTCCCGCATCAGACGCCGGTGATCATGAACTATGACGCCGGCGACTATGGCGCTTCGCTCGATGCGGCGACAAAGGCGTCCGACTATGCCGGCTTTGCCAAACGCAAGGCGGCTGCCGCCAAGCAAGGCAAGCTGCGCGGCATCGGCATGAGCTGCTACATCGAGGCCTGCGGCATCGCGCCGTCGGCGGCGGTCGGCTCGCTCGGCGCCGGCGTCGGTCTGTGGGAATCGGCCGAAGTGCGGGTCAATGCCGTCGGCACGATCGAAGTGCTGACCGGCTCGCACAGTCATGGCCAGGGCCATGAGACGACCTTTGCGCAACTGGTCAACCAGCGTTTTGGCGTGCCGATCGACTCGGTCTCGATCGTCCATGGCGACACCGACAAGGTGCAGATGGGCATGGGCACCTACGGCTCGCGCTCGGGCGCTGTCGGCATGTCGGCCATATCAAAGGCGCTCGACAAGGTCGAAGCCAAGGCCAAGAAGATCGCCGCCCACCTGCTCGAGGCCGACGAGGGCGACATTGTCATCGAGAATGGCGAGGTCAAGGTTGCCGGCACCGACAAGAGCCTGCCCTGGTTCCAGGTGGCGCTCGCCGCCTACACCGCCCACAATCTGCCGGCAGGCATGGAGCCCGGCTTGAAGGAGACAGCCTTCTACGATCCGGCGAACTTCACTTTCCCGGCCGGCTGCTACATCTGCGAGGTCGAGATCGATCCGGAAACCGGCACGACCGAGATCGTCCAGTTCGTCGCGGCGGACGATTTCGGCAACATCATCAACCCGATGATCGTCGAGGGCCAGGTGCATGGCGGTATCGCCCAGGGCATCGGCCAGGCGCTGCTGGAAGGCGCCCACTATGACGCCAGCGGGCAACTGCTGACGGCGAGCTACATGGATTATACGATGCCGCGCGCCGACGACCTGCCGTCGTTCAAGGTTTCGACCTCCAACACGCCGTGCCCGAGCAATCCGCTCGGCATCAAGGGCTGTGGCGAGGCCGGCGCCATCGGCTCGCCGCCGGCGGTCATCAACGCCATCACCGACGCCATCGGGATTGTCGACATTGCCATGCCGGCCTCGCCGTCGACGGTGTGGGCGGCGATTAGGGCGGCAAAACATTGATCAGCGAATAGCGAATAGGGAGTAGCGAATAGGGAAAAAGGCGCAGTGCGAAGGGACAGTCCCTACTCGCTATTCGCTAATCTCTACTCGCTCTTTCCCCGAAGGGAGAAAGCCATGTACGCAGTCAATTACCACCGCGCCGCCTCGGTCGCCGACGCCGCCAAGCTGATGAAAAGCGGCGACGCCAAGCTTTTGTCGGGCGGCATGACGCTGATACCGGCGATGAAGACGCGGCTTGCCGCCCCTTCCGACCTGGTCGACCTGTCGCGGATCAAGGAGCTGCAGGGCGTCAAGGTGTCGGGCAAGACGGTCACCATCGGTGCCGCCACCACACATTACGACGTCGCCAATGACGAGAAGCTGCGAAAGGCCTGCCCGGCGCTTGCGCATCTGGCGTCGCTGATCGGCGACCCGGCGGTGCGCCACAAGGGCACGATCGGCGGTTCGGTCGCCAACAACGACCCGGCCGCCGACTATCCGGCGGCGCTGCTGGCGCTGGGCGCCACCATCGTCACCAACAAGCGCGAGATTGCGGCCGCCAAATTCTTCACCGGTCTGTTCGAGACGGCGCTGAAGGACGGCGAGATCATCACCGCGGTAAGCTTCACCGCGCCGGCCAAGGCGGCTTACGAAAAATTCCGCAATCCGGCATCGCGCTATGCGATCGTCGGCGTGTTCGTGGCCAAGGGCAAGGATGGGGTCAGCGTTGCCGTCACCGGCGCCGGCGACGACGGCGTGTTCCGCTCGAAGGAGATCGAAGCCGCGCTAGCGAAGAACTTTGCCGCATCGGCTCTCGACGGCGTGAAAGTGTCGGCGAAGAATTTGATGACCGACCTCCACGCTTCGGCCGAATACCGCGCCAGCCTGATCGCAGTGATGGCAAAACGCGCGGTGGCGGCCGCCAACGCCTGAGTTTTTCTGACATAAGTGACTGGAAAGGGGCCTTCGTGGCCCCTTTTTTACGCCCAAGCTTACGCTTGCCTGGCTCCTGGTCGGCTTTCCGCTGCTGTGGGGGTTCTGGACGACCGTTAACAGCGCCACGGCGCTGTTCCAGTAGCGCTCAGCGAGGCGGCATCAGGCCGCTTCGCCCTTCTTCTGCGCCACGAGATAGCGGCGCAGGCCGGCTTCGCCGCGTGGCGTCGTCCAGCGATGGTTCCAGGCAAAGGCCGGCCTGAGCAACGGCGCCAGGAATTTGAGGATCGGCCTCTCGACCGTCACCTGCCAGACGAGATCGACGTGGGTGCCGGTTCCCGAAGGCGACAGTTCCGCCCGCCACAGGCCATCGAAATCGCCGAATGTCTTGACCACCACCAGCCGGCCGGGCTCGAGCTCGGCCGCCTCGACGATGAAGTTCAATTCATAGGGCAGGGCGCCGCGCGCCCGGGCCTTGGCGCGCGAGCCGACGACGCCCTTGCCCTTGCGGTCGAGCGGCACGACGTCCTTGTAGACGTCGCCCCACCACAGCGGCAGCAATTCGGCGTCCGAAAGCACGTCCCAGACCTGTTGCGGCGTTGCTTCAGGAATGTCCCAGCTCTCATCGAAACGGAAGACGTTGCTCGGCATGGTGTTTCGCCCCCGGCTGGCGGAAGCCTACATTAGTTCCGACTTTTTCACGGCGCTAGAGCCGCTCGGCGACGCTGGACTCATGGCGATGAACAAGGCTTAATTGTCGCGGCGATGGGGGATGCCGATCATGAGATCACCCCGCAATGAATGATAGTGCCGATGTTCTCGACGCTGTGGTTGTCGGGGCCGGTTGGGCGGGGCTCGGTGTAAGCTATTGGCTGGCACGAAAAGGCCTGCGCCATACCGTGCTGGAGCGGGGTCGCATAGGAGAGACCTGGCGCACGCAGCGGTGGGCTTCCTTTCATATGAATAGCCCCAACGTGCAGACCGTCATGCCGGGCGACCGCTACGAGGGTCCGGATCCGTATGGGGTCCTCACGCGCGACCAGTTCATCGCTCTCCTTGAGGATTTCGCCGGCAGAAATGGGCTGCCTATCCAAGCCGATACTGCGGTGAGCGAACTCACGCGAGACGATGGCGTCTATCGGCTGACCACCTCGAACGGAATGCTTCGGGCGCGCAACGTGGTTGTCGCAAGCGGCAACCTGAATTGCCCCGTGCGCCCATTCCCATCAGATGGGTTGCCACCTTACATCTACCAGATCGACGCCTCCGGCTACCGCAGCGCTGCCGATCTACCCGGTGGAGCGGTGTTGGTGGTCGGAAGCGGTCAATCAGGCGCTCAGATCGCGGAGGAACTGGCGCAAGCGGGGCGGACCGTCTTCCTTGCGACCAGTCGCGTCGGGCGGCTCCCACGGCGCTATCGTGGACGCGACGTCATGATCTGGCTCGAGGAAAGCGGATTTCTCGACGTACGACGAGAGGAGGTCATTCGGCTTGCGGGACGCATACCCGCGCGTGGCGTGCTCGGGTCGGAGCACACGATAAGCCTTCAGTCGCTCAGCGCCCAAGGTGTTGTGCTTCTCGGGCGGTTGACCGGCACTGCGAATGGCGGCCGTCTTACGCTCGCCGACGATCTCGAAGCAAATGTCCGCTTTGGGGACCAGGCCTCGGACAATGTCAAACGTCATATCGATGAGTACATAAGCCAGGCCCGGATCGACGCACCCGTATCGGACCCCGACCCCGCGGAGACGGTCGCATGGCGTCGACCGGATTCCTTCATCGGTTCGCTCGATCTTTCCGGGTCCGGCATCACGAGCGTGGTGTGGTGCACAGGCTTCAAGGGCGATTTCAGCTATGTGAGACTTGCTGATGCGCTCGACGCTGCGGGACAGCCCGTTCATACGGATGGCGTGGGTGTCCTGCCGGGCCTCTACTTCGCCGGCCTGGATTTCGCCTCCACCCGCAAGTCCGGAATCATATTGGCCATTGCCGAGGAAGCACCTCGCCTTGTCGAACACATCGCAAGGCATTCGTGACCGCCTTTGGCCCAGGCAAAAGAAGCACTTCGCCGTCCGGCAAACCGCTCACGCTTGTGCTGAATTGCTCTGGATCTGCCTGAGATAATAGCGGACCGCCTTCTTGCCGCCATGGATCACCGCGTCGCCGACCTCGGCAAAGTCGAGCGCGGCGTGGAAAGCGTCGGAAGCCGGGTTGGGCGGGTCGGCATTGACCTCGCAGGTGACGATGCTTTGGCCCGCGCGGGCGGCCTGCACAAACAGTTCGTCATAAAGCCGGCGGGCATGGCCGCGGCCGCGCGCTTGCGCCGCAACGACGACGCGGTCGACATAGACGAAGCGTGGATAGCGTTCGCGGAACCAGAGGAAATTCGGGCTGTCGTAGCGCGCATTCTGGTCGAAGGTCATGATGAAGGCTTCGAGGGAACCGATGCGCCGGGCATAAAACGCTTCGCCGAGCAGGAAGGACAGCCGTTCGGGCTCAAGCCATGACAGCTCGGCCGCATGCTCATTGTTAAGCGCGAGGATGGCAGCTTCGTCCGCTGCCGATACACGGCTGATCGGCGAGGGCGCGGTCATCAAGCTCTGGCCGCCGCGATCATTGCCGCCACGAGCACTCCGTCGGTGACGGTGGTGCGGTACTCGCGGTCGAGATCGGTGCCGCCCATGCCGACTTGCGGGTTGCGGTAGGCCATTGCGCTCGGCACGTCCTTGAGCGCGGCGAAATGCATTTCCGCCAGCCCGGTGGCTGCCAGCACCCCGGCGATGTTGTCAGGGTCGAGCGCGCCGCAACCGAGGATGATGATGCGGCTGCCGGCCTGGCGAACGAGATCCGCCAACAGGCCGGCGCCTTCCACTGCCGTGTCCCTCTGGCCGCTGGTCAGCACGCGGCCGACCTTGCAGCGGATCAGCGCTTCCAGTGCCTCGGCCGGGTCGCGGGTCATGTCGAAAGCGCGGTGGCAGGTGACGTTGAGCGGACCGGCCGCCTCGACCAGGGCGCCCATGCGGGTTTCGTCGATGGTGCCATCGGCATTCAGGCAGCCGACGACGACGCCGGCAACGCCGAGATCGCGAAGCGATGCGACATCGGCGAGCATCGAGCGGTATTCGGCTTCGCTGTAGAGGAAATCGCCGCCGCGCGGGCGCACGATGACATGGAAGGGAATGGTCGCGCTCTCGAGTGCGGCGCGCACCGTGCCGAGGCTGGGCGTGATGCCGCCCTCGACCAGGCTGGCGCAGAGCTCGACCCGGTCGGCGCCGGCGGCTTGCGCGGCCAGCAATCCCTCGATGCCTTCGACACAGATTTCGATCAAGGGGCGAGCATTTCCGGCCAAGGGGCGATCCTTCGTGATTTGAAGACGGCCAGCCCTAGCATCGGCTCGGTTGCTGGGAAAGCGGAACAGCCAATCGCTCCTTGGGCCAGCCGGCAACCCGGCCGCAGTTATTGGCGCAGCACCGTATTCTTGGCGCCCTGTTCGACCTGGTCGATGACCAGGAGCTTGACGGGGCCGTCGCCGATGTTGGTCGCCTGGTGCCACTGGCCGATCATCTCGACGATGAAATCGCCTGTCTTGTAGGTGTTGCTGTTGCCGGTCTCGACATTCGTCACCTTGAGCGTTCCGGCCTCGACATAGGCGTAGCGGGCAAACGGGTGCTTGTGCACCGGCAAGGTGGCACCCACCGCTATGTCGTAGGTCGAGACCAGGACCTGGACATTTTTCTGCGGCAGCACGATCGGCTGGCCGGAAGCCGTCTGGGTGCGATCGGCAAGCGGCGTGACGACGACCGGTGGGCTGGAACTGTCCAGCGCCGCAGCAGGGTTTGCAGATAGCGCTGCCGCAAGCAGCAGTGCCGATGCCAGAATCTGTCGCATGGTTCCTCCAGGTTTTGCTTATACCGTCTCGGGGCAGGGATGAGCGCGCGCTGGCGAGCCTTGGCTACCTGTACGCCTTGAAGGCAATCAGACCAGAGAAGACGATTATCGCCATCAGGATCAGCACCCACGCGGCGACGTTACGCGAAAGGCGCCTCCGGCGACCGCGCACGGCCTGGTCTCTCCAGCGTTTGGCCTGATCAGCCCCTATGTTCAGTTTGTCCATTTGCCTTCTCCCGCGATCACAATGCGGTTCATGCCATTTGGAGTCCAGATGTTGTCCCGCCGTCCTATCGCCGCACCTCTGGAAACCGCTTCGAGGTTTAGCGCAGAATTCGTTTCTTCCGCGCGGATGGCATGTCGCGCATCTCAAAGGATCGCTTCCATAGGCCGATCCCAGATCGAACTGAATTCGATGTGAATCCCTGCTAAGCGTGGGCAAGGCTTCATCAAAATGAACGGCGACATGGTTCACGAATGTATGGAATCGATGGATGGAACAGCATCGGGAGTTCGAGGTTGCAGGAATGTGTTGGCTGGGAGATCGCCCAGGTGCGCGGTCCGCGAAAGCGGTCATCGAGGTCGAATGCGCTGAACGTGTAGCCAAGACGGCCAGATTGAAATCGCTTCGCATGGCGCAAATTTTGCTGGAGGCGGATCCGTGCGTTTCATTCAACGAGGAACTCGACTGCTCGGTGCTTGTCGCCGTACTGGCGCGGGAACTAAACGCCCACGTCCCGAATCCAGCGTAGGCCATCACCGGCTGCTGGATCCCGGCACGACTATTTCCCTCTTTTCCATCAAAGTCTAACGACTGGCAAAACGCACCGGAAAGCACTTGTCGTAACCGTTGATTCAACCATTGCTGGTATTGAGAGGAGGTGTGGGAGCGGCTCCGACAGTGCGGCGGGGGTTGGGTTGCCGGAGCCGCCTGCGCAGCCGGTTGGGATTTGACCGCGCCGTCCTATTCTGGGACAGCGCGGTCAATGATTCGTTAAAATTCTCCGGATCTAATTAAGCGCATACTAATTGATTGTCGGTTGACGGCAGGGCAACGCGATTACGCGACGCTGGGCGTGACATCCTGGGGCAATGATTCGGCCGGCGGCAGATCAGCCAAGCGCTTCTTGGCAACGCAATGCCATCTTCAAGTTGGTGGATGATGTAAAGGGGCCGGCGCCGCAATGGAGGTTGCCTGATCAGCGCCGGCCAAGCGGGTATCAGCTCCGCCGCAGCTGCAGCGGTAGCTGATTCTTGACGTAACGTCATGCCGTCCTGTGATGGGCACAATCGCTCCCATTGAAAGCAGTCTCGTGAAGCCTTCCCGCCCGACATGACAATTTGGCGGTTCGATGTCCGACATCGTCGACAACTGAGGTTCTTCAAAGTGAATTGGTTAACAGATTGGCAGAACGGCCTCTGATTTGATCGGGGGAAGACTTGGCACCTTTTGTGCAAGTCTGGAATTGCCGGCTAATCCCGGCCCTGATTTGTGTGACAAATCGGGATGGGCTCGTCGGGAGTTGGGGTTGGGGCCAACATCCGGCGAGTTCCGGTTCACAATGGGAGATGGCTACCAAACGCGAGACCTGACCTTCGAGGATCATGTCCCGGCTCAGCTAAGCGAGCATGGGCTCGGCGACTTTGGTTGCAAGCGCAAGGTGCACGAAATCAGACCGGCGCCTAGGCAGTCGGGTTTGGGGCTTTACCTGCCTAAGCGCCGGCCGGGCGGAGTTGACCCCACCGCTGTAGGACCTAGCCGACTTTCGCCGTACCTTCGTCATGCGTTTGAGCAGGAGAGATCAAAACTGGGCCGCCAACTGACGGCGGCAAGCGATTCCGCCAAGCCCGCTGGCGGGCGGGCGCCTAGCCGCCTGCTAGATCAACAACCAATCCGAAATGTGAGTTGGCAGGCTCGCGTGCTCGATGCCAGCAAGGCCGGCATCAGGTAGGTCAACGGTTGCATGGGGAGCAAAATGCTCGCCTGGGCCTTTGGGATGATCGGGAGCGGCCAGGAACAGGGTATTGATATCGAACGAGGCAGGTGGGGCATGGTCCTGAGCTTGGATCGGCAGGTGATCGAGCGCTGGAAAGATTGCTGGCTTGCCGGACATAGTTATCTCCATCGGGCGTCCCCACGCTCGAGGAAAAATACGAAGATATTAGCAGTCGCGCAATTAAGGCGAAGGTCCTAATACACTGGGCCTAAAGGCGGTCTAGCGATGCGTGTCAGGGCCTCAACCTCGCCGCGCTATGGTATTTCTGGCTGTGCTTGGGCCTTGTCGTAACCGTTGATTCAACCATTGCTGGTACTGAAACGGGTGTGGGAGCGGCTCCGACACACTGGGCTGGGTAGGCGCGTTTGCCGGAGCCGCCTGCGCAGTCGGTTGGGATTTGACCGCGCCGTCCTATTTTGGGACAGCGCGGTCAATGATTCGTTAAAATTTTCCGGAACTAATAAAGCTCATGCTAATTGAATAGCCGGTTGGGCGGGTGCATCTTCGCGGCGAGGAGGACTTGCGGCACGCCTCGTTACAGGATTTCCGCGAGGAGACATGGTGCTGTTTCGTTGCGGAGATAGAACGCTTCGACCGACGATTAACATCCCTTATCGCCGGTTTTTGTCCCGCCGCCCTTCGTTCGTTCGAAAAGGCGACGGGACACCTTTCGACCCCTAGCTTGGCGGCTGCGCCGGCCCTGGCCGGTAGCATCAGCACCGCAACCGCCCGAACGGCTATCAGAGGCGGGCGGGCCATGGCCACCATGTCGGCTGACGGTAGCGCCACACTGCGCTCCGGTGCATTCTACAGCGCAAGCATAGGCCGGTGCCGGAGCTTTGGGACGATGGATCAGGAAAGAGTTCTAGCCGCAGTCCTCTTAGCCGATGTGGTGGGCAGCACGCCGCTCTATGAGCGCATCGGCGACGATGCCGCTCTGCAGCAGGTCTCGGATTGCCTAGACGCGATACGCGAGATCGCCTCCCGGAACGGCGGTGATTTCATTCACTCGAAGGGCGATGACGTGCTCAGCCTGTTCGAGAGGCCAGAGGGGGCGCTGAGGGCCGTCCGTCAAATTGTCAGCCAACTGACGAGAGGGTCGCTGACCACCCGGATCGGATTGCACTTCGGGGCGGTTATTCGCACGCGGGGCGAAGTATTCGGCGACGTTGTCAATGTCACCGCAAGGTTGTCCACCACGGCCAACCCGGGGGAGGTGCTGATCAGCCAGAGCTTCTTCGAAGCCCTTTCCTCAGAGGGCCGCAGTGCCTTGCGGCTCATCGACAAAATGCCCTTCAAGGGGAAGGAAGAACCCTTCGACGTCTATACCCTGGCTAGCGATGATGCGGCGCCCACTACGCAGATCGTCAGCCGGGGCACCATTATCGATAGGCGGTTCGCCCCGCCAAGGCACATCAATCTGGTCATCCGCTATGGAGATCAATTGCGATCTTGCCGCAACAACGAATTCGTGACCATCGGCCGATCTCCTGAATGCGATATCGTCGTCCCGCGGCCGTGGGTCTCAAGGCACCACGCGACCTTCACCATTTCGAACGGCAGGGCGGGGCTTGTTGAGCGAAGCTCGTCGGGCACATTTGTGTCGACTGGGCCCGACCATGAAGTGTTCGTTCGCCGTGAAGCAGTTCTCCTGTTCGGCTCCGGCGTCATCTCGCCTGGGCGGAGGTCGTCCCTCAGCGACGCTCAGATCCTTAGCTACGAAATTATCTCAGGCTGACCCGGCTGGGCCAATTCCCATCAAGCCACCTGGTTTCGGCCGATGGGAAGGGTACCGCTTCCTAATTTCGCCGCTACGAAAAGAAAAACCCGCCGACCAAAGTCAGCGGGCCATCTTCCCTCGTACTACGCTAGGGTTCCAAGGATTGGCCCCCAACAACCCGGCGCCCCAGCCAACAACTCGGCGCCCTAGCGCTGACGAAGGTTATATTAGCTTTTCAGAAACTTCGCTGTAGCGAACTGGCAACAGCGGCCAGAATTCGCTGATTGCGCCCTTTGCACCGCTCAATCGCTCCCTGCCGGATCTAACGTCTTCGCTGAGTGGAGAAGGGGGCTAGGCCGATAGACCGTAAGGACTAATTGCCCACAATATAAGCTTTAGCTAATTTGTTCTCGACGAGTAAGCCAACCCCTCGTCAGCCTTTACGATATTTAAGCCCGCTGGCCCCCTGGCGGGCTTTTTTTGTTTTCCTCAACCTCGTTGAATTCCCCTTTTAAAAACCACGTGCCGTAACCGTTAATTCAACCATGTCTGGTATTTAGATGTCTGTGGGAGCGGCTCCGACACTGGGTTTGTGGGTAGGGGTTTGCCGGAGCCGCCTACGCAGTCGGTTGGGCAATTTGACCGCGCCGTCCTATTTTGGGACAGCGCGGTCAATGATCCGTTAAAATTTTCCGGAACTAATCAAGCGCATGCTAATTAACTCGCCGGGTTGTGGGTGTGTTGATGCTGCGTCTGAAGTTCGTCGAGCCTTTGTTGCCGACTCTTGTCGAGAAGCCTCCCGAAGGCGGCGACTGGATTCACGAAGTCAAGTTCGACGGCTATCGATCCCAGATTGTCAAGGATGCCGACGGGGTCCGCGTCTTCACCCGCCGTGGCCTCGACTGGACAGCGAAATGCCGCGACATAGCCAGCGCCGCCAGCGAACTCGAGGAGGTGCAAAGCGCCATAATCGACGGAGAGATCATCGTTCTAAACGATGCGGGGATGTCCGACTTCGCAGCACTGCGCAAGGCGATCACCCCAGCGGCAACATGATCTGTATTTCGTCGCCTTCGACCTTCTGTACCTCAACGGCCACGATTTGCGAGACATGCCTCTGGGAGTCCGGCGCGAGATACTGGCAGCGATGATCCCAGAAGGGCGCCGCATCCAATTCAGCCAGTCCCTGCCAGGCGATGCCGCGGCAATCTTCCATCTCGTCGATCAAGCCGGGCTTGAAGGAATGGTTTCGAAGCGCAGGGACAGCGTTTACCGGAGCGGGCAATCGAGCAGTTGGTCGAAAGCGAAGTGTTACACCATTGGCGAATACGACCTGCTCGGCATTGAGCGCGAGCCCGGCCAACCGGCCTTTGCCCTCATGGCCGAGCGCGGCACCGGGCGCTATATCGGTTCTGCCTTCATCAACTCGAGCCGGGAGATCCGCGATCGACTCTGGAAGCGCGTTCAGGAGCTCGCTGGCCCGGCGCCCAAGGGCATGAAGCGACCGGCGACGCAATGGGTGAAGCCGGGGCTGATCGGCCGCGTGAAGCATCTGCGCGGCGAGGCAGACTTGCGGCACGCCTCGCTCCAGGATTTCCGCGAAGAGACATGAAGCTTCGCCCTTCGTACGAACGCCGTTCTTACGCAGGGACCGTCCTCATCTGTTCGGCCGATGTGCCGGGCAAAGGAAGGCGCCAAATTGCACATGTGATCTTCCCTGGTCACACCGCCGAACAGCCCTTTCAGCTAGTCCCTAAATGGGCTGTTCTAAGAGCCCCACCGGCTGATTCCGGTGGGGCATCTTGCCTATCCAGGCCTCAGCCAGGCGACTTCTCCCGCGGTTGCGCCGGCCCTGTCATGTTCGGCTGGATGAACGGCGCCCGCTTGCCGGTGATTGTCTCTATCGACTTCAACAGCGGTCCGTGGACCTTACGAAGCGCTTGGTAGTGCTCGCTGTGGTACGCCAGGAGGGGACCGACGATGCTCTTGTGCAGCGCCTCTGCTGCCACGAGGAAGCGGTCAATCTCGTCCTGCGAAAGCTGCTTGGATGGTTTGGTTCTGGCCACTGGCGATCTCCGTTGAAGGGGGTTCGCCGCAACGAGGACAATAATCCTACATGCCGGGTCGGCTGGCAAGCTGACCCGGCTAGGTGAAACAGGGATTTAGCCCGCAGGCTCGGAACTCCTAGAAACGGCGCTAGCGGAACAGCAGGAAGGTGTCCGAGGGCTGCGCTTGCGCCGTCATATCAGATAAGCCTAATGTAATTCATGATTGGGCCATTGAGAGGGGGCGGCGGCGCATTCGGGTGGGGCGTCACCATCGCCGCGGCTTGCGCCTTTGGAGCTCCTTTGGCATCGGCACATGACGAAAGCTGGTATGAAAAACAGTGCTGCCATGACCAGCATTGCGAGCCGATGGCAGACGATGCCGTCCGCGAAACAAGCCAGGGCTTCAAGGTGCCGTCAGGCGAATTGCTGCCTTACGCGGACGGCAGGGTGCGTCAATCACACGATATGCGTTTTCATTGGTGTCATGCCCAAAAAGTGACGGCAGGCCGGCATCGGGAGATACCATCTGGCAACCCCGACATTACGATCTGCCTGTATGTGCCGCCCAAGTCATTCTGACATTCTCCAGCTAGCCAACGGGCCGGCCTGCTAAAAGCCCAAGCGCCTAAGACAGCAGCAAATAGGCGCCCAAACCGGCCACCAGGAGGCAAGCGGCCATGCCCACCATGTCGCGCTGCCGTTATCGCCAGAAGGCGCCAGCGAGCATCGGGGCGGTGATTGCGTCGATGGCGAGCGGGACGCCAGAGACCGTCACTTGATCAATGCGTAGAACACCACACAACCTAAGGCTAAAAGCCCAACTAGGACGGCGATCGCTTGGTTCAGCTCGTTCTCCGCTTTTCCCTCGTTGTCGAGAGAAGCGAGTATGGCAATCGCCCTCCAATGGAATATCGTGCCAGCTACCAGAGCGCCGGCGAATATTGCAAAGCCTTTCGGGATGCTGGATGGGCTCAAATGCTGCGTCATGAGAGCGATCATAGGGGCAAGTCCACCCGCTGCCACGATCGCGAGGCCAATCCCATTCGCGAACGTCGCTCGCATTTTGATTTGCTCTTTCTTGCCGTCGGTCATCACAGCTCGTCCTCCTCGTCGCCGAGGTACGCCTTCACACTTCCGAAATCGCGGTACATTCCGCCGTCCGGGTGTTTCTTCTCATGCCAGGTGATCGCCCAATAGCCGGTGTCCTGAAGACCTTCCATGACTATCACCCGGTCGCGGTCGGCAGGGAAATGCTCCTTGAGCAGATCGTTGACGGCCCTCAAGCCGCCATCCCGGTAGGCTTGCACATAAACATCATCGACCATGGCAAAGGCTCTTTCTCTCAAAACTCATGGCGGCAGAAACGGCAAATGCGGGCATCTGCCTTCACCATCTCAGCGCAGTCGGGGCATTTCTTCTCAAGTATCGGACCGAAGGTCTCTGGGCGGGACTCCGCCTCGACGAACTGGCCCGGGTGGTATCGGCTTGGCGGCTTACTATCCCCAAGAGCAAGTACGAAAAGACCTGCCAGCAATGGCGAAAATATCAATGAAAGAAAGAACCAGAGGGCGCCGCTGCGATTTCTTTTGCTAGCGGCAATGCCGACAACGACAGAAAAACCCAGCCAAAATACAAAGAAGCCCATTTCTGTATCCCCCACGAATTACCATCGCGCAACGGTCGTGCACGCACAAGCCGGCTCCCCGAAGGGGACTGTCTCAGTCTTGAAATTCAGACAATCCTCTGGTGCGTTAAGGCGCCCTATGCTCAACGGGAAGAATGGAGGCGAAAATGGTCAAGAGCGCGATATTGGAACTCTCGGTTTGGTACAGTGAGAAAAGCAGACGCATCCATGTTGCGGGCGGCGGCTTTCGCTCAACTGTGAATGCAGACCCAAGCAGCAAGCGCTACCACCCAAACCTGTTCAAGAAGCTCGCGAGATACCTCCGCGACGCTGGCATGCCCGCTCCAACTGAGATGAGGGATGGCGATGCGACTGACAGATCGTGAGAAGACGGACCTAACCGATTTTCTGAACGAACATATCCGGCGGTCGTCCTTCAGCACCAGAGCGGATTTAGCAGGTGCAGCCAGCGGTAACCTGTTCGGGCTTCTGGAGGTCACGAATCGAAGTCTCGCGAAAAAGCTCGACGGCCGAAAAGGTCTAGTAGTGGCCGCCCGTAGATTGGGATTCCGGATCAATGCCGGTAAAGGTGGCAGCCGTGCCGGGGCGGTCGTCTGGGAGTTCATCGATCTACCCAACTGAGACATTGTGGTCCGACGGCGGAGGTTTCGCCAAATCGGCGGAATCGAACGCTTAAACCCCATGCTCCGCACTCGCCGCTAACTCTTGGACGATCTCTCGTGGAAGGCATGGATGATCGGCAAGATGTCGACCATCGTGGAAATCATATCAAACGTTTCACTGCATTCTTGGGCGAGTGCTGAAAAGTCCCTAGGGGTGTAGACCCAGGTCGGCGGCTTTGGGTCCGGACGCATGCTGGATGTTGCCAGGCCGGCAGCCATTGTTCGGCCGGCCGCTGCCCCGTCTCTCCACGCGAACTGATTTTCGCGGTCAGTTACGATCCCGAAGAAACCATGAGCCAGCTTGTTCCGACGCCTTGCGATAGCAACGAATTTGTCGAGCGTCTTTACCGCCAGCAGTTTGTGCCCGGAGCTGGCCAGAGACGCTTCTGCCTCGATCAAATCAAGCTTACCTCTCACCGTGCGAAGTTTTGACCAAGCTTCGACAGCAGCCGGCGCGTGTTGCCATCGGATGCTAGCCAGGAAAACACCCATGGCAGCCTCAGTGGATGCCACGGTGAGAATACACGCGCCGACGCCCGACGTCAGAAAAGGGTGGTTAGCAACTGCCGTTAGGCTCCAATCAATCGGAGCATCTCGGCGAAGAGGCTGGGGCATTGGTTAGGTCCTCTCGCATCATTGGAGACCGTGACCTAGACTTTCAACAACCCGCGCAGGAAAACTAAACAGCGGTAGTTTGCCAACCTGACGTTGGACACTAACAAAAGAGCACTTGCAGGCTCTAGTCGATCTCCTCGATCGATCCCTGATCCGATCGTTCCTCGTGCTGGAACGCTTGGGCTACAACCCCTACGACCCTCCGCCCGATGGTCCGGCGCTTGAGGCGCACACCACATTGAACTGAAAGCACATTGAAACGACGATTTGGCCCGCCGCCATCGGCAGCGGGCCTTGCATTTAACCATCCAACCTGCTTGCCATCACCGGCGGGGAATAGTTCCGTTTCTACAAGGTGCGGAGTTTCTTCGGATCATGAGTTTGCTGGATGTCCTTAAGGCGCACGAGAAATATGCAAAGGACGTAAAAGCGGGGTCCGAGGGCTTCGACTTGTCAGAAGAGGTTCGTGCGATACAAAAGGCCATCGTCGGTGCTTTCGGAGACGGTAAATCGATCGGTTTTGGATCCAAGCAGATAATCACGGGTGGCGCTGCGCCCAACTTGGCGATGGTCAGCCTGTTCGTGCTGGCCGAACGTGGCCCGGCGCTGACCGCAGAATGGTTGGAGAGAGTTCATTCGATAGCCGCGGCCGGCAAGGCAGTTGTTCGCCTGGTTGTCGAGATCGTCGGGGCCGACAGCCCTGAACCCATCAAGTTTTCAAACGGAGTGATCGTAACGCGTCTAGCCGAACTGCATCCTTCGCCCAATGTTAGCGCGCTCGCGGAGAGCTACAACTTTTCAGCCAAAAATATGGCGTTTCACTTTCATCGCCCGATGGTGGCTGTCTACGAGGAAGCCTTGGACGCGGCGCCCGGCGCGGTTGCGGAAAGACCTCTGCGATCACCGGTCGACCAAGTGCTTCTTGGATTATCCGCTTCGGGCGAAATTTTCCCGAACCCCGGCTATTTTTGGCACGAATTTTCCGATCCCGACTTGGAGGCCGCGGTATTAGGTCGGACTTGGGGAGGGGAGCAGGCAGGTCAACCGCCCGCAGGCAAGGTGACCAAGGAGGCCGTCGCATATGCGGAGAAATTTCTCGCGTTGAGCGGAGACTTGGCTCGTCGCTGTCAAATAGCCGCCCATCGTCTGCGATCAGCGCGGAGTCGCCGGGATCACAGCCAAAGGGTCATAGATATCTCTATCGCACTTGAGGCACTCCTGCTCCCGCCGGAAAGCGGCTCGGAGATCTCCCACCGACTGAAGATCAGAGCCGCAATGCTTTTGGGATCAACCTATGAGGAACGTAAGGACCTAGCGAAGGTCGTGAGCAGCTTTTACTCCATAAGGAGCAAAGTAGTACACGGCGCAGTCGTTGGTCCCCACCAGCACCAGCTCGACACGATAGGTCGGACTCAGAAGCTCGCTGAAACGCTACTGCGGATCGAGATCGATATGGGTCGGACACCCGATTTTGCTGCTATCGACTTGGGCGGGCCGGCCTAACAATATGGCCGCTCCGGCCTAGAGAGTGCGATTTAACGCGATCCAGGCGCCAATCGTCAGACCCGTCATCACATTGATGGCGAATCGAAGCGCCCAAGTTGTCGCAACGACGCGCCAACTCGATCTCGGCTGGGCCGCCCTCTGAAGGGCTATCAAATCATCGAAAATGCGGTCCATAGCGATTCTCTCCTTCGCGTGTAGGTCGGCGCCTAGCGAAGTCGAGTTGCGTACCTATACCGTACCTATCGCCAAAAACGGCGACTTTGCACATTCGGCAAATGCTTGGAAATGTTGGCTCCCCGGGCCGGATTCGAACCAGCGACCAACCGGTTAACAGCCGGTTGCTCTACCACTGAGCTACCGGGGAACAGAGGCTCTCATGTGAGTGGCGCAGCCTATAGCAAACCCGTTTCGGCTTTGCAAAGAAGCATTTCGCATTTTTTTAGCGCTTTTTCATGCAATGGTTTCTGGCAATCGCCCGATGACACCACATATGAGCGGTCTTGGACGCCGTCCGGCCCTGGTCGGCGGAACCGAAAGGGCGATTGCAGCCTTTACCATATATGGCTTTAACTGGTGGCAACCGGATCGACGTGCGACATGACTGCAGCAGGCGAAAACCAGGCACCGGCGCGGAAAATTTCGGTGTTCGGCCGCGAGTTCACCATGCCGCGCTCACGCGGCCTCAGGATCGCGATCGGCGCCGTGCTGGTGTTTTTCGGCATTCTCGGCTTCCTGCCGATTCTCGGCTTCTGGATGATTCCGCTCGGCCTTTTGGTGCTTTCCTACGAATTTGCCGCGGTGCGCCGCCAGCGGCGGCGGTTCGTCGTCTGGTGGGAACGACGCCGGCGGCCGAGTTGAAAGCGATGTGCGTGCGGTTTCGGCTCAGCGGTCGCTGCGCTTTTCCAGCCCCTCGCAGATTTCCTTGAGGACGGCAGCCGCTGAAGCCAGCCGCGCGATCGTGCGGCGAGAGCCGGCTTGCGCCCTCGATGGCAAGGCGGTCGATCGCGTAGCGCACAAGCTGTTCGCAGCGCAGCAGCGACAATCTGCCTGATGTTCTGGATTCCCGGTCTGCCGCGGGCCGACGCATGGATTACCTCCGTCTTCCGCTCCGTAGAGCCATGGGTTCGAGTTTCGTCTGCCGCTCGGTCATGCCTAATGACTGGCTAATATGCTGGCGTGCCAAGCGATTAAGCCGCTCGGGAACCATGTTGCGGAGGCTGACGCGGAAAGCGCGCCGGAATGCTGCGCGGACGCTTGACGACCTTTCGTCGCCACCATATTGAGTTCGCTCGCCGGGAGCGACGAGGCCTCGTGGCGGAGTGGTTACGCAGAGGACTGCAAATCCTTGCACCCCGGTTCGATTCCGGGCGAGGCCTCCAGTTGCTTCAGCTCCCGCGCGGCGGGGGCTTGAGTTCCGGTCGAATGCGCCGCAGTGTTGGCGCGGCAAGCGCATTTCGGCGCATTGGTTTTTGACGGATTGGTTGGGACATGAGCGCTGATTTCTCCGAACTTCGCGTCAAGATGGTCGACGGTCAGGTCCGCACCACCGACGTGACAGACGCAGCATTGCTCGATGCCATGCTTGCCGTACCGCGCGAGGCCTTTGTCGGGGCCGGCCAACAGGCTCTTGCCTATATTGACGAGGATATCCGCATTTCCGACGGCGCCGACGGCAGCGGTGCGCGCTACCTCATGGAGCCATCGCCGCTGGCCAAGCTTTTGCAGCTGGCCGAGATCGACGCCGGCGATTCGGTACTCGATGTCGGCTGCGGCACCGGCTATTGCGCAGCACTCCTGTCCAGGCTGGCAAAATCCGTCATTGCGCTGGAAAGCGATGCCGCGCTGGCAGAGACGGCCAAGGCCGCACTCTCGGCGCAGGGCTGCGACAATGTCACCGTGGTCACCGGGCCGCTGCCGCAGGGCCATGCCGCCAAGGCGCCCTACAATGTGATTCTGATCGGCGGCAGCGTCGAGGAAGTGCCGGCGCCGCTGCTTGGCCAACTCGCCGAAGGCGGCCGTCTGGTCGCCGTCGAAGGGCAGGGCAATGCGGGCGTGGCCCGTTTGTTTTTCAAAGCAGGGGGGGTTGTAACCGGAAGACGGGCATTTAATGCGGCAATTAAGCCACTACCGGGATTTGAACGTATTCATGCGTTCGAATTCTAAGTGATTTTGCCTTGCAGCAAAGGCGCTGTCATGTTGGCTTGCGATTGGACAATCGTTGCTGATTTGGTTAACCGGTGTTTCGGGAGGCCGTCAGCGGGGGAACGATAATCGACGCGGCGCTGGCTGATCCCTCGGGATGGGCTGGCGTGGCGCGGTTCCCGTGCAAAACGAATGAGGGATTTAAAGTGCCGTCCTTAGCCAAGAGCTTGTTTGCTACCGTCCTTATTTCCGCGACAGCGCTTTCGCCGATAGCCGCCTCGGCGGAAACCATTCTCGGCGCGCTTTCCAAGGCCTACCAGAACAATTCGTCGCTGAATTCGGCGCGTGCGGGCGTGCGCGTCACCGATGAGGGCGTCGCCATCGCCAAGTCGGGATACAGGCCGGTCATTACCGGGAGTGCGGACGTCGGCTACGCCAGCCGGCACCTCAACGGTTCAAACGCCGGCACTCGTCTGACAACCGGGAGCTTCGGCGTCGCCATCAATCAGATGCTGTTTGACGGGTTTCAGACCAAGAACAACGTCGCGGCAGCCGAGGCGCAGGTCAAGGCGTCGGTCGAGAGCCTGCGCAACACCGAAGAGAATACGCTGTTCAACGCGGCAAGCGCCTACATGGATGTCATCCATGACCGTCAAGTGGCGGTGCTGACCGAACAGAATTTGCAGTTCCTGACCGAGCAGGCGCGCGCGGCGCGCTCGCGCTTTGAGGTCGGCGAAGGCACGCGCACCGACGTGGCGCAGGCCGATGCCTCGCGCTCGGAGGCGGTGGCGCAGTTGAGTGCGGCCCGCGCGCAGGCGCTGGCCAGTGCCGCAACCTATCGCCAGATCGTCGGTGACGAGCCGGGCAAGCTCAAGGCGGCGTCGCCCTTGGCAAAGCTTTTGCCGAGGAGCCTCGATGCGGCGATCGACATCGCGGCGACCGAACATCCGGCCATTCTTTCTACCGAGCATCTGGTCGATGCGGCCGCATTTCAAGTGAAGTCGCACGAAGGTGCGCTGCTGCCGCAGCTTTCCGCTTCCGCCGGCGTTTCGGACGACTACTCCAAAAACTCGCCGGAAACCTTGACGTCGCAGAATGGCACCACCCGTTCCGCCAACATCGGTGCGACACTGACCATTCCGATCTATTCGGGTGGCCGCACCTCGGCCCTTGTCCGCCAGTCGAAGGAATCGCTCAGCCAGGCTCGCATCGAGGTCGATGTCAGCCGAGACCAGGTGCGTCAGGCCGTGACATCGGCATGGACGCAATACACCTCTGCACAGGAGAGCGTCGCGGCCAACCGGCAGGTGATCGCAGCCGCGCAGTTGGCTTTGAACGGCGTTATCGAAGAGCGCAATGTCGGCCAGCGCACCACGCTCGATGTGCTGAACGCCCAGAACGATGTCATCAGCGCCAAGATCAACCTTGCCACCTCCGAGCGCGATGTGGTGGTGGCGAGCTATGCCATCCTCTCGGCCATGGGCCGCCTGTCGGTCGAGCGCCTGGCGTTGAATGTGGTGAAGTACAAGCCTGAAGAGCACTACAGAGCCGTCAAGGACAAGTGGATCGGTCTGCGCACACCGGACGGCCGCTGATCGCGCCCAGGCGGTTTCAAGTCCCGCTAGGATTGGAGTGTTGGAGCGCCGCGCATCCCAGGGATGCGCGGCGCTATCCTTTTGTACCGACAGGATCTTTTCTGAAAGAATGTTTTCGGTTCGCGGCCATGTCTAAATTGTTGAAATCCCGCGTCTCCCGAGATTGGGGATTCTCCGATGGCGATCCGTCGGCTACGCTGTCGCCATGATTCGTGTCCGGCTTTGACGGACAGAGAATCTTAGAACGGGTCACAAGGGCGGCGGATGTGACGATGGCGACGGCAAGCAGCGCGCAGCGCGAACCTTCCATGGAAGAAATACTGGCTTCCATCAGAAGGATCATTGAAGACAGCGACACCGGCCGCAAGCAGCCGGGTGACGCCGATGAGTTGCGTCAGGACCTTGTACCTGCCGCCGGGCCGGCCTCGGATGTCGAGGCCTTCCGCAGCGAGCTGCACAGCGCGGCCGAAAGCAAGAAGCCGGTGACGCTGGCCGAGGTGCAGGCGCAACTGGCCGAACCTGTCGTGGCGCGGCTGGAGCCGCGCTCCGAGCTGGCTTCGGTGAAGCCGGCCACGCCGGCAAAT
This sequence comes from Mesorhizobium sp. P3_A2, assembly GCF_056403115.1. Lineage (NCBI taxonomy): Bacteria > Pseudomonadati > Pseudomonadota > Alphaproteobacteria > Hyphomicrobiales > Phyllobacteriaceae > Mesorhizobium > Mesorhizobium sp. P3_A2. The sequence goes on along the minus strand of NZ_JBFUGC010000001.1, from coordinate 87,408 downwards.
CCTGCTGCTACAACCGTCGCGCCCCCCGCGCATGCGCCGATGACCCTGGCGGAAGTGAGCGCCAGAATAGCCAGCGAGTCTGCTCCGGCAGCCAGGACAGAAGCGCCAGCCCGGCCAAAGGCGGAGACCACCGATTCCATCGTCACCGATTGGCGGCGCGAAATTGCAGCCGTGGGCAGTCAGTCAAAGCCCGCCGATGTGGCCAAGCCGCTAGAAGTCAGGCCGCCAGAGATCAGGCAGCAAGAGGTCAGGCAACAAGAGACCGAGAAGCGGCAGGTTGCTGCCGCGGAGATCGAGGCTTTCGAGGACGATTTCGCGGCCGAGCCGGCTTTCGAGCCTGGCCCGTCGCGCGGCGAGCAGGCGCGCCAGGCCGATGCAACACCGGTTCGCCCGGCGATCGTTTCGGAACACACCGGACGGCAGGTCGCCGCGGCCTTCGGCGAGCTCTCCGACGCCTTTGCCAGCCGCAGCAAGAAGACCTTCGACGAGATGGCCGAGGAAATGCTGCGGCCGATGCTACAGGACTGGCTGGACAACAATCTGCCGACGCTGGTCGAGCGCCTGGTGCGCGAGGAAATCGAGCGCGTCGCGCGCGGCGCGCAGTAATTCCGCCGATCCCGAAGAGGAAAAGCGCGGCTTTGAGCTTTTTCTGAGCTTCAGCTTCCCTTGGCTGCTGTGGCAAAAGCGATCAGGTTGCCGTCGATATCCGTGGCAATGAAAACACGGGCATGGCCTTCCCGTTGAAATGACGGGGGCGACGCCTATTTGCCGGTGAAGGACCAGGCCGCCCTGCGGTTGACTTGGCCAAAACCTTCCGATTTACACCGGACCAGCAAACTCCCGACAGCGCGGACCATTTTCCCATGCTTGAAAAGACCTACGACGCCAAGACCGTCGAGCCGAAGATCGCCAAAATCTGGGAAGAGGCGGACGCCTTCCGCGCCGGCGCCGGGGCAGAGGAGGGGGCCGAGGCCTTCACCATCGTCATCCCGCCGCCCAACGTCACCGGCTCGCTGCATATGGGCCACGCGCTCAACAACACACTGCAGGACATCCTCGTGCGCTTCGAGCGCATGCGCGGCAAGAATGTGCTGTGGCAGCCAGGCATGGACCATGCCGGCATCGCCACACAGATGGTGGTCGAACGCCAGCTGATGGAAAAACAGATCCATCGCCGCGACCTCACCCGCGAACAATTCATCGAGAAGGTCTGGGAGTGGAAGGCCGAATCCGGCGGCGCCATCTTCAACCAGCTTAAGCGGCTCGGCGCCTCGGCCGACTGGTCGCGCGAGCGCTTCACCATGGATGAAGGCCTGTCCAAGGCCGTGCTCGAAGTCTTCGTCAGCCTGTACAAGGAGGGGCTGATCTACAAGGACAATCGCCTTGTGAACTGGGACCCGAAGCTGTTGACGGCGATCTCCGACCTCGAGGTCGAGCCGCAGGAGGTCAACGGCAATCTGTGGCACTTCCGCTATCCGATCGAGGGCGAGGTTTTCGATCCGGAAAATCCTCGGACATTCATCACCGTGGCGACCACCCGTCCGGAGACGATGCTGGGCGATACGGCGGTCGCCGTGCACCCGGACGACGAGCGTTACCGACATCTGGTCGGCAAGAATGTCGTGCTGCCGATCGTCGGCCGGAAGATCCCTGTTGTGGCTGACGAGTATTCCGATCCGGAAAAAGGCTCGGGCGCGGTCAAGATCACGCCGGCGCACGACTTCAACGACTTCGAGGTCGGCAAGCGCCACAAGCTGCCGGCGATCAACATCCTGACCATCGAGGCCGCCATAAAACTCAGGGATAACGAGGACTTCCTCGCCGACCTTGAGATCACGCCGGAACGCCAGGCCGTCTGGGACGAGCTCGACGGTCTCGACCGTTTCGTCGCGCGCAAGAAGATCGTCGAGCTGATGGAGGCCGGCGGCTTCCTCGACAAGGTCGAGCCGCACCGCCACGCGGTGCCGCATGGCGACCGTGGCGGCGTGCCAATCGAGCCGTTCCTGACCGAGCAGTGGTATGCCAATGCCGCGGAACTCGCCAAACCGGCGATCGCATCGGTGCGCGAAGGCCGTACCAACTTCGTGCCGAAGAACTGGGAAAAAACCTATTTCGACTGGATGGAGAACATCCAGCCCTGGTGCATTTCGCGCCAGCTGTGGTGGGGCCACCAGATCCCGGCCTGGTACGGGCCGGACGGACGCGTCTTCGTCGAGAAGACCGAGGAAGAGGCGTTGGCCGCTGCCATCGAATATTACCTGGCTCTGGAAGGGCCGTGGAAAGCCTGGGTTGAGGACAAGCTTGAGAACTACAAGCCGGGCGAGATCCTGACCCGCGACGAGGATGTGCTCGACACCTGGTTCTCCTCCGCACTGTGGCCGTTCTCGACGCTTGGCTGGCCCGATCACACGCCGGAGCTGAAGACTTACTACCAGACCGACGTGCTGGTGACCGGCTTCGACATCATCTTCTTCTGGGTCGCCCGGATGATGATGATGGGCCTGCACTTCATGCACGAGGAGCCGTTCCACACCGTCTATGTGCATGCGCTGGTGCGCGACAAGAACGGGCAGAAGATGTCGAAGTCGAAGGGCAACGTCATCGATCCGCTCGACCTGATCGACGAGTTTGGCGCCGACGCGCTGCGCTTCACACTGACGGTGATGGCGGCGCAGGGACGCGATGTGAAGCTCGATCCGGCGCGCATAGCCGGCTATCGCAATTTCGGCACCAAGCTGTGGAACGCGACGCGCTTTGCCGAGATGAACGAGGTCGCGCGCAACGACGATTTCTGGTTGAACGACGCCAAGCTGCCGGTCAACCGCTGGATCCTGACCGAGCTGACCAGGGCGTCGCACGCGATCACCGAGGGCATTACCAGCTACCGCTTCAACGAAGCGGCGGGCGCTGCCTACCGCTTTGTCTGGAACCTGTTCTGCGACTGGTATCTGGAACTTCTGAAGCCGGTGTTCATGGGCACTGACGAGGCGGCCAAGGCGGAAAGCCGCGCCTGCGTCGCCTTCGTGCTCGACGAAATCTACAAGCTCCTGCATCCGATGATGCCGTTCATGACCGAGGAATTGTGGGCGCAGACGGCAGGCGAGGGCAGGACGCGTGCAACGCTGCTTTGCCACGCCGCATGGCCATCACCAGACTTCGAGGACGGGGATGCGGCCGCCGACATCAACTGGCTGGTCGATCTGGTCTCCGGCATACGCTCCGTGCGCTCGGAGATGAACGTGCCGCCGGCAGCGATCGCGCCGCTGGTGGTGGTCGGCGCCAGCGCCGAGACCCATCAGAGGCTGGAACGCCATGCTTCCGCCATCAAGCGGCTGGCGCGGGTCGGCGACATCTCGCTGCAGGACGCAGCACCCAAGGGCTCGGCCCAGATCGTGCTCAACGAAGCGACCATCTGCCTGCCGCTCGGCAGCCTGATCGATCTCTCCGCCGAGGCGGCGCGGCTGCAGAAGGAACTGGCCAAGGTGACCGAGGAAATCGCCCGGTTGCACAAGAAGCTGTCTAACGAAAGATTCGTCGCCAGCGCGCCGGAAGAGATCGTTGCAGCCGAGCGCGAAAAACTCGACGAATACCGCGATCAGCAGGAGAAGCTTTCGGTGGCGTTGACCAGGGTGCGCGACGCCGGTTGAACACCGGATTCGCGAGGCGCCGACAAGCGCCTCTCGACAGCTCTTTTGCCCAAAAAACAGGCATTCCGTTGCGTTAATATTGACGTAAACGGAAAGTTTCAGCCCCATTGTTGCCATAATGTAACAATGGGGCGGAATGCCGGCAAAACAGCCGGATTTCGTGCCGTTTTAAGCGTTTCTTTCTGATTTTTTTCCTAATGTGCCTCCCAAATGGCCATTTTCGGACCTGCTGGCCAGGCCGCCACTGTGTTCGAAATGCGGTCCGCAAGAGTGTACGTGTACGCTATGTGATTTCATTGTTGCACCGTTAACCTGAATTGGTTCTAGCTTCACGCACTAGTATTTCGGGGAGGACATCCATGAGCAATTTGCGTTTGAAAACACTGCTGGGGGCGGGGTGTTTTTCGCTGGGCTTGATCGGATCCGTTCATGCTGGCGGCCTGGAGCGCGGCGGCTATGATATCGACCTGCTGTTCGATCCGGCTCGCTTTGCCACGGAGGCAGAGGCGACCTACGTGATGCCCGAGCGTAAGCTCAAGAATGCGGTGGACACCGATCCGACGGATCTCGACGTTACATTTCTCGGTAGTACCGCGAAAGAGAGCGAGAGCTACTGGGTTCCACGCATCGGCGTCAAGGCCGAGGTCGTCAAGGGCGTCGACTGCATGTTCGACTATTCTCAGCCATGGGGCGCGCACACCAATCCCGGTCTCTGGGCAGGCGCCCAGTCCAACATGGAAACCGATATTAAGAGCGATAATTACGCAGGTACCTGCTCGTACAAAATGGATGCGGGCAAGGGTCAGCTTCGCTTTATCGGCGGTGTTTTCTATCAGAAGGTCTACGGCTTCAAGGAAAGCCTTTTGTTTCCCACGCCCAACTTCGATCTCACCGGCCGGGTCGACCTGTCGACCACTGGCTGGGGCTGGCGTGCTGGCCTCGCCTACGAAATTCCGGAAATCGCGTTGCGCGCGAGCCTTGTGTACAATTCTAAGGTCAAGCTCGACAACATCGAGGGCACGCTGGATTTGACCAGTGTTGGCCAGGGCCTCATCCCGATCTACGGTTCAACGCAATACATGCCGGACGTGGTGGAATTGAAATTGCAGTCGGGCATTGCGCCCGGTTGGCTGGCTTTCGGCTCACTGAAGTGGGTTAACTGGAGCACGCTGCAGATTGTGCCGATTTGTACACAAGCGAGCAAGGGGCTTGCCGACTGCAACAGCGGGGTGACGAATCCGGCTGTTAGGCCGACGTCTCTTGACCTGATGTATCGCGACGGCTGGACCGTCACCGGCGGCATTGGCCATAAGTTCAACGAGCAGTGGAGCGGCGCGGCCCAGCTTTCCTGGGATCGCGGCACCTCGCACGGTTACGGTTCACAGACCGATACCTGGACGCTAGGTGGCGGCGTCGCCTATACGCCCACGGCCAATATTGAAGTGCGTCTGGCCGGTGCGGTCGGTGTGCTGACCAGCGGCCATTCCGGAACCCTGACCGACGAAAACGGCTATGTGGCTGGCACGGACGTCAGTTACGATTTTGGCAACGATTTGGTCACCGCCGTTTCGGGCGGCATCAAGATCAAGTTCTAAGCCCCAGAAATTGAAGAGAAAAAGGTCGGGCAATGCTCGGCCTTTTTCGTTTGCGGGCACGGCGTCGAGCCATGCCGGCGAAGGCTTGCGTTGCAGATACGCCTCACCTGCGCCGCCCCTCGGGATTGTGACGTTTTGGCAACAGTTTCTGAACAACCCCCGCGCTAGAGTTCCGCCCGACCAAATTGCCCATTTCCCGCCATAAACCCGGCGCACCTCGAATTTGTCTCGGGATACGCGCCAGAAGGCTCGGCGATGGGACAGGCCGCACCGCCCGCGGCAAGGAAGAGTATGGACGCCAGAGTTATTTCCAAGGCCAAGCTCCCGAGCCGCCATGTGACCGTTGGTCCGGCGCGTGCGCCGCATCGTTCGTATCTCTACGCCATGGGCCTGTCGGCGGCCGAGATCGCGCAGCCGCTGGTCGGCGTCGCCTCCTGCTGGAACGAAGCGGCACCTTGCAACATCTCGCTGATGCGCCAGGCGCAGGTGGTCAAGAAGGGCGTCGCGGCCGCCAACGGCACGCCGCGCGAATTCTGCACCATCACCGTCACCGACGGCATCGCCATGGGCCACCAGGGCATGAAGTCGTCGTTGGTGTCACGCGACGTGATCGCCGATTCGGTCGAACTCACCATGCGCGGCCATTGCTACGATGCGCTGGTCGGCCTTGCCGGCTGCGACAAGTCGCTGCCCGGCATGATGATGGCCATGGTGCGGCTCAACGTGCCGTCGATCTTCATCTATGGCGGCTCGATCCTGCCCGGCAGCTATCGCGGTCGGCAGATCACCGTGCAGGATGTGTTCGAGGCTGTCGGCCAGCATTCGGTCGGAATGGTCAGCGACGCCGAGTTGCTCGAGATCGAGCAGTCGGCGTGTCCGTCAGCCGGCTCCTGCGGCGCCCAGTTCACCGCCAACACCATGGCCACCGTCGCCGAGGCGATCGGCCTGGCGCTGCCCTATTCCTGCGGTGCGCCGGCGCCTTACGAGATGCGCGACCGCTTCAACTTCGCCTCCGGCGAAAAGATCATGGAGCTGATCGCCAAAAACATCCGGCCGCGCGACATCGTCACGCTGAAGGCGCTGGAGAATGCAGCGACCGTGGTGTCGGCCACCGGCGGCTCGACCAATGCGGCTTTGCACCTGCCGGCGATCGCGCATGAGGCCGGAATCAAGTTCGACCTGTTCGACGTCGCGGCGATTTTCGAAAAGACCCCGTACATCGCCGACCTCAAGCCGGGCGGCAAATATGTCGCCAAGGACATGTTCGAGGCCGGCGGCATTCCGCTGCTGATGAAGACGCTGCTCGACCACGGCTACCTGCACGGCGACTGCCTGACCGTGACTGGCCGTACTTTGGCCGAAAACATGGAGCACGTTGCCTGGAATGATAGCCAGGATGTGGTCCGTCCCGCCAACCGACCAATCACCCAAACCGGCGGTGTCGTGGGCTTGAAGGGCAACCTTGCCCCCGAAGGCGCGATCGTGAAGGTCGCGGGCATGACGGAGCTGAAATTCTCTGGCCCGGCACGCTGTTTCGATTCGGAAGAGGAATGTTTCGAGGCGGTCACGCACCGCAACTATAGGGAAGGCGAGGTTCTCGTCATCCGCTACGAAGGTCCGCGCGGCGGTCCGGGCATGCGCGAGATGCTGTCGACGACGGCGGCTCTCTACGGCCAGGGCATGGGCGGCAAGGTGGCCCTCATCACCGACGGCCGTTTTTCGGGCGCGACGCGCGGTTTCTGCATCGGCCATGTCGGGCCCGAAGCTGCGGTTGGCGGACCGATCGGATTGCTGAAGGACGGCGATGTGATCTCGATCGACGCAACCAAAGGCACGATCGAGGTCGACCTGTCCGAGGCTGAACTGGCGACGAGGGCGAAGGCCTGGAAGGCGCGCACGACCGACTATCAATCGGGCGCGATCTGGAAATATGCACAGACGGTAGGGCCTGCCCGCGACGGCGCGGTCACCCATCCCGGCGGTGCCAAAGAAACACATTGCTATGCGGATATCTGAGTTGTTGAGGTCATCTGTCCTGCCGGCACTGGTCGCTGTTGCGATCTTTGGCGCCGTGGGCCAGGCCATGGCCTTCGACGACAAGGTGTTCGACGACAAGACCGGCGTGAAGCCGCAATCGAGCCCGTGGGCCGTGTTCCAGTTCGGCTTCTCCGCCTACAAGAGCGGCCACAAGGAACAGGCGGTCGAGGCCTATAAATACGCCGCCGAAAACGGCCAGATCGGCGCCACCTGGAAGCTCGCGCGCATGTATGCCGAAGGCGATGGCGTGACCCGCGACGACTATGCGGCCTTCAAATTCTTCTCCGAGATCGTCGATCAGGATGTCGAGCCGGGATCGCCGGAGGAAAGCTATGTCTCCGACGCGCTGGTGGCGCTGGGCGACTATCTCAGGACCGGCATTCCCGGCAGCCCGGTCGAGGAAAACGAGGTCGCGGCGCAGGAATACTACATGCGCGCAGCCGCCAATTACCGCAATCCGAACGCCCAGTTCGAGATGGGCCAGATGTTCCTGAAGGGCGAGGGCGGCGTGAAGGCCAGCGTCAAGCAGGCCGGCCGCTGGTTCCAGCTTGCTGCCGAAAAGGGCCATGCCGGCGCCCAGGCGACGCTGGGCAATCTTCTGTTCCAGAGCGGCAAGATCGTGCGCGGGCTGGCGATGATGACGGCCGCGCTCGAACGCGCCTCGCCGGCCGATCAGCCATGGATCCGCGGCATGCAGGAAGAAGCCTTTGCCGCCGCCGGCGAAGCCGACCGCCGCACCGCCATATCCCTGGCGGATGACATTCTCACCAAGGGCGGCGGCGACCAGTAGGGGTCGCCCGCCTCAATCAATCGGAAATCAGTTCGCGATCGGTTCCGTCGGCACCATGCTGGGCGTCGGCATCGAGATCGGCGTGACCTTCAGGTGAGGCTTCATCGTGTTGTCGGGGCAGGTGTCGCCGATCTTCGTCCATGAGGTGTTGTTGAGCACGAGGTCGCAGCGGGCCATGTGGCTCTGGTCGGAAACCGTCAGGCAAGCGACCTGGCCGACCTGGTACGACTTGCCATTGGCCAGGCATTCCTGATCGGCCAGGGCCGCTGCGGGTGCAGCCATGGCAAATGCCAGGCCGATTGGACAAAGAAGGAATCGTATGGTCATGGAACCCCAGCCGCCATGCTGATTTCCGACTGAATGGCGCGATTGTGGCGATATCAGGGTTCGGCAGCTATCAGGCCGGCAGCAAGGCCAGATCGATCGCCACCGGCACATGGTCGGACGGTTTTTCCCAGGCGCGCACGTGCTTTTCGATCGACGCCGAGGAAAAGCGGTTGGCGGCTTCGGGCGACAACAGCAGATGGTCGATGCGAATGCCGTTGTTCTTCTGCCAGGCGCCGGCCTGGTAATCCCAGAATGTGTATACGTCGGCGGCGTCGGTGACGGCGCGCACCGCCTCGGTGAAGCCGAGATTCTTCAGCCGCCGGAAGGCCTGCCGGGTCTGCGGCTGGAACAGCGCATCGCCAAGCCAGTTCTCGGGGAACCGCGCGTCGATCGGCTCGGGGATGACATTGTAGTCACCGGCCAGCACCAGCGCCTCTTCTAGCAGCAGCTGCTGCTCGGCCCAGCGATGCAGCCGCTCCATCCAGGACAGCTTGTAGGGGAACTTCTTGTCGTCATCGATCGGGTTGCCGTTGGGTAGATAGAGCGAGGCGACGCGCAGCGCGCCCTGGTCGGTCGAGAACACGCCCTCGATGAAGCGCGCCTGCTCATCCGTGTCGTCGCCCGGCAGGCCTCTGATCACCTCGTCGAAGGGCAGCTTCGACAGCAAGGCGACGCCGTTAAAGCCCTTCTGGCCATGGGTTTCGACATTGTAGCCAAGCGCCTCGATCTCGGCGCGCGGGAACTGTTCGTCGACCGTCTTGATCTCCTGCAGGCAGACGATGTCGGGTTGGCTTTCGGTCAGCCAATGGGTGAGGTTGCCCATACGGGCGCGAACGCCGTTGATGTTCCAGGTGACGATTTTCATGGGCGGCCTCAGGGATGTTCGGGCGGGAGACGTTCGACAAGCCCGATCGTATTGCCTGCCGGGTCCTTTAGAAAGGCCATCCACTCGCTTTCCCCCGCTGGACCGAACGTGCCTTCGCTGTCGCGATGAACAAGCGCCGGCGGTGCGGTGAAGGGAACGCCTGCGGCTTTCGCCTCGGCATGGAAGGCTTCGAGCCCAGCTATGTCGAGATAGACGGTGCCGGCCGGCACGCCGTCGGTGAACAACAGCCTGATACCGCCGGCCATGATGAAGGCGATGCCGGGCGGATCGTAACGGGCGTGAACACCCAGGCCGAGCACGTCGCGCCAGAACGCCAGCGTCACGTCGAGATCGCGCCCGGCCGACAGCGCGACCTGACGGACCGCGCCGATCGCAGGCATCTGATTAAATGGAGAAACTGGTGCCGCAGCCGCAGGAGGCGACTGCATTCGGGTTGCGGATCTGGAACGACTGACCCATCAGATCGTCGACGAAGTCGATCACCGAGCCGCCCATGTAGACCAGCGAGAGGTCGTCGATCAGCACGGTGGCACCGTCCTTTTCGATGGCGACGTCGTCGTCGTTGCGGGTATCGACCAAGTCGAACTTGTAGGAAAAGCCGGAGCAACCGCCGCCTTCGACGGAGACGCGCAGCGCCGTCTTGCCGGCTTCGCCAGAGACGATTTTGGCGATCCGCCTGGCGGCGGAGTCGGTCATTTCGACTTTCATGGCAGTCTTGGCATCAGCGCCCATGGGCGTCACCTTGCTTTCGGTTTCACATGATAGGTATGAAGCGGGAAGGGGCAAGTCAACTGCGGCGGCATCAGCCATGACAAATGAGCTTGGCGACATCGGGTTCGGCTATCGGCCGCGTGCGGCCTATGCCAGTGATCCCGCCAAGTCGCGTGGGCGGCTCTATGACGAGGTAGAAAGCCCGACCCGAACGCCATTCCAGCGCGACCGCGACCGCATCATCCATTCCACCGCGTTCCGCCGGCTTAAGCACAAGACGCAGGTGTTCGTCGCCCATGAGGGCGACCACTATCGCACCCGGCTGACGCATTCGATCGAGGTGGCGCAGATCGCGCGCGCTTTGGCGCGGGCGCTGCGCGGCGACGAGGATCTGGCCGAGGCGGTCGCCCTGGTGCACGATTTCGGCCACACGCCGTTCGGTCATACCGGCGAGGACGCGCTGAACGAGCGGATGTCCGCATGGGGCGGCTTCGATCATAATGCGCAGTCGCTGCGCGTGGTGACGCGGCTGGAGCGGCGCTATGCCGAGTTCGACGGGCTGAACCTGACGTGGGAGACGCTGGAAGGCCTGGTCAAGCACAATGGCCCGCTGACCGATGCCAGGGGAAAAGGCCTTAAGGGTCCGGTGCCGCAGGCGATCCGCGACTATTCCGAACTGCACGACCTCGAACTCGACCGTTTTGCCGGGATCGAAGCGCAATGCGCGGCGATCGCCGACGACATCGCCTACAACACCCACGACATAGATGACGGCCTGCGCTCCGGCTTCCTGACGTTGGACATGCTGGAGACGGTTGCGCTGCCGGGATCGATCCTCGAAAGCGTGCGCGCACGCTATCCCGGCCTCGACGACGTGCGCACCGGCCATGAACTGATGCGCCGGCAGATCACGATGATGGTCGAGGATGTCATCGTTTCGACCACCGCCAACCTGGAGCGCATCAAGCCTGACAGTGCCGAAGCGGTACGGGCGGCGGGCGAGACGATGGTGACGTTTTCGGCCGGGATGGCGGCGACCGAGAAGGAATTGAAGGCGTTTCTCTACAAGCACCTCTACCGGCATGACGAGGTGATGCGCGTGCGTGGCGATGCCGAACAGATCGTGCGCGACCTGTTCGATGTCTATTTCGCCGATCCGCGCGCCATGCCGGATGGCTGGCGCGAAGGGCTCGACCGGGCCGAGGATCGCATCAAGGCGCGCAGCGTCGCCGATTTCCTGGCGGGGATGACGGACACCTACGCCTTGAAGGAACACCGCCGTCTGTTTGACCATACGCCCGATTTAAGCTAGGGCGGGCGCGATTTGCCGGCCAATGAGCCGGTTCTCCTGCACAGTCCGCCAGAGCAAGACCCATGAACATCTTCGCCGATTTCAGCGCGCGAACCACAAAAGCCGTCGAAGCGCTTGATTTGAAAGACAGTAATGGCGTTTCGCCTGACCTGTCGCGCATCGCCGTGGAGCCGCCGCGCGACGCCAGCCATGGCGATCTCGCCACCAATGCGGCGATGGTGCTGGCCAAGCCGACCGGACAGAACCCGCGCGCGCTGGCCGAACGGCTGGTGGAAGTGCTGCGCGCTGACGCCGACGTCGCTGGCGCCGATGTTGCCGGCCCGGGCTTCGTCAATCTCAGGCTCAAGGACGCTTTCTGGCAGGCGCATCTGACCGCGCTGCTCGGCCAGGGCCGCAACTATGGCCGCTCGACCATCGGTGGTGGCCGCAAGACCAATGTCGAATATGTCTCGGCCAACCCGACCGGGCCGATGCATGTCGGTCATTGCCGGGGCGCGGTGGTCGGCGACACGCTGGCCAATCTGATGGCCTTCGCCGGCTATGACGTGACCAAGGAATACATAATCAACGACGCCGGCTCGCAGATCGACGTGCTCGGGCGTTCGGCCTTTCTGCGCTACCGCGAAGCGCTGGGCGACGACATTGGCGAGATACCGTCCGGTCTCTACCCCGGTGATTACCTGGTGCCGGTCGGTCAGGCGCTGGTCGCGGAATTTGGCCGCAAGCTGTTGCAGATGCCTGATGACGAGGCGCTGGCCATCGTCAAGGACCGCACCATCGATGCGATGATGGCGATGATCCGCGCCGATCTGGCGCTGCTCAACGTCCATCACGACGTGTTCTTCTCCGAGCGCACGCTGCATGCCGACAACGCCAAGAAGATCCGCTCGGCGATCAACGATCTGACGCTGAAGGGCCATATCTACAAGGGCAAGCTGCCGCCGCCCAAGGGCGAGAAGCCGGACGACTGGGAAGACCGCGAGCAGACGCTGTTCCGCTCGACCGCGGTTGGCGACGATATGGACCGGGCGCTGGTCAAGTCCGATGGCTCGTTCACCTATTTCGCCGCTGACGTCGCCTATCTCAAGGACAAGGTCGATCGCGGCTTTGTCGACCTGATCTATGTGCTGGGCGCCGACCATGGCGGCTATGTCAAACGGCTGGAAGCGCTGGCGCGGGCGATTTCCGGCGATGATCTGAAGCTCCAGCTGACCGTGCTGCTGTGCAATCTGGTGAAGCTGTTTCGCGACGGCGAACCGGTTCGGATGTCGAAGCGGTCGGGTGACTTCGTGACACTGCGCGAAGTGGTGGAGGAGGTGGGTCGCGATGCGATCCGCTTCATGATGCTCTATCGCAAGAGCGATGCGCCGCTCGACTTCGACTTTGCCAAGGTGACCGAGCAGTCGAAGGACAACCCGGTGTTCTACGTGCAGTACGCCTCGGCGCGCTGCCATTCGGTGTTCCGGCAGGCGAGCGAGCAGTTGGGCGAGGCGAATTTCGACCGCAACAGCCTGGCGGCCGCCTCGGCGTCGCTCACTGACGAGGGCGAGATCGGGCTTATCCGGAAGCTGGCTGAATATCCCCGGCTGATCGAATCCGCAGCCCTTGCGCTGGAACCGCATCGGCTGGCATTCTACCTCTACGATCTGGCCTCCAGCTTCCACGGACACTGGAACCGGGGCACCGATAATCCGGACTTACGTTTTGTTAAGGTTAACGACCGACAATTGACGCATGCCAGACTAGGGCTGGTGCAGGCTGTTTCGGATGTTTTGACCTCCGGCCTGACGCTGATTGGGGCTGATGCGCCCACCGAAATGCGTTAGGTTTGACTAAAAAACCTGTCACCATTTGCCCACATTGCGCTGGTAAGGGCCAACCCTACGCGACGTCCATGGCGTCCGAATGAGTGCGAGTTCGGGAACAATAATGGCAGACAGAACCCAGCTGAGAGCAGCCGACAACAACGACATCGCCGAGGATGATCCGTTCGCGGAACTGACCAGGATCATGGGTTTTGATCCACGCCAGCCGGTCAAGCCACAGGCGCCGGTCGTCCAGAAGGTTGCGGACGAGGGCGATTTCGACATCGACCTCGAGAAGGAGTTGATGGGCGAACTCGGCGACGATCTTGTCTCCGTGGAGGTTAGCCAGCCAACTCCCGAGGTTCACCAACCTGCCGCCGAGAGTCGCGAGCCGGCTTTCGAAACCGCCGATGCCGCGATGGACGATGCGCTCGCCGCTTCGCTGGACCATGATTTCGTGTTCGACGACGCCGCCGATCATGATTTTTTTGGTGCTCGCCCGCAGGCCGTGGCGCCAGCCGCCGAGCCTTCGTTTGCCGAGCCTGCACTCGACGAACCTGCATTCGACGACGATTTCGACATGGCTGTCGCCAGCTCGCTGGAAAACGTGTCGCCGCTCGAAGACGACCTGCCGATGGACGACGAGCTTGCCGCTTCGCTCGAGCAGGGATTGCTGCTCGATAACGATGTCGCCGATGGCGTTGCCCATGGCGCGGCTGTTGCCGACGTTGCTGCGCCTGCTGACGATGTCGCATTCGACGATGATTTCGACAATGCCGTCTCGCTGTCGCTGGAAGACGAACTGACGCTGGACGCAAATGTGCCGGCGCAGCACCAGTATGCCGCTCCGGCAACCGAGGCGCCGGTCGTGGATGCCGGCGACCACGCTATTGCCGACGAGGATTTTTCCGGCCATTTCGACGACGCGATGGCCGATGTCGACATGGATTTCGCTGCCCGGGATTTCGCTGGCCAGGATTTCGAGCCTCAGGCTTTCGAAGCTCAGCCTGTTGAAGCCGAGGCTCCGGAAGAGCGCGATCTGGACGTCAGCAATCTGGAGGCTAGCGCCCCGGTTGAGATCGATGCGCCGGAAGCCGATGAGATGCCGGCCTGGACTGCGGAGGCAAGCCCCTCCCATGAGGCCGCGCACGAAGCGTTCGACGATTTCGATCTGAGCATCGACGACGCGGTTGCCGACCACGAGTCGGCTGCCGAGGTCGCCGCCGCCCCGGTCCAGCCAGCGCCGGTTCAGGAAGCTCCGGTCGCCCATGCCTATGTGGCGCCCGCCGTTGTGGCGACCCCGGCCGCGCCGGCCGCTGACGAACGGACTTTGGAAGATGAACTCAACGCGCTGCTTGGCGCGATGACCACACCACGACCGGCGCCAGTCATCGAGCCCACAAGGGCCTATGAGCCTGTCGTCCCGGTGCAGCGGTCCGCCGCGGCGCCGGCGGCTCCTGGCGACAATCTCGACTGGGACCTGGACGAACACGCGCCTGCGCAGGCTCCTCAAGTCGCCGCGACCCAGAACGATGCCGAATTCGACGATCTGCTTGCCGGTGAACTCGAGGGCCATGAGCCCGAGATCGAGTTCGACGATCATGCCTTCGACGCGGCCCTGGCCAAGGGCATCGATCTCGGTGATGACGACACAGCCGCGCCGGTCGCTGGCGATTGGCGCTCGACGCCGCCGGAGCCGGCGCGTTCGTGGAGCCGCGTGACCCCGACCCCCGCCCAGCCTTCCTTTGCAGCGCAGCCCCAGGCTTCTATTGCAGAAAAGCCTTCCATGCCTGCGGCAGCCGCACCAACCTATCGCGACCAGCCGGTCGCGGCGGCCGCCTATGTGGCGCCGGCGCCGACGCGCGAAGCGCCGCCTCCGGCTTATGACGAAATGCCGGATGTCGAGACGGTCGATGTGCCGGAGCGCGTGGTGGCGATCGCCGATGACCTCGATATTCCCGAGCTCAGCTTCCAGGAAGACGAGCCGGCGGCCTATGACGATATCGACGCCGAATTCGCCGGCCTGCTTACCGACATGAACGCGGTGGAAGTGGCGCAGCCGCCTGCGGCCACGCGCAGCGCCGCCTATGACGACGAATCCTACAGCTCCGGCTTCAATTCTGGCCATGAGCTCGACCAGCGCGCCTATGCTGCGCGGCCGGCCGAAGTACTTGCGGCGACGCAGAATGCCTACGCCGGTGCAGCCGGTGGCTTCGACCTGGGCGATTTGCCCGGCAGCCAGCCGGTTTCGCAGGCCGACGATTTCGCGGTCGACGAACTCGACTACGATCCGGACCTGGACGAAGCGATGGCGGTGCCGGGCCTGGCTGAACAGGAAGCCGCAAAGCCGCGCCGGAGCGGCCTGTTTATCGCCGGGGTCGTCGGCGCGGTGGCTGTTATCGGTGGCCTCGGTGCCTTTGCCCTGTCCTTTGGCGGCAAGGGCGGCAGCGACGCCCCGGTGATCGTCAAGGCCGACAACACCCCGATCAAGGTCAAGCCGGAAAATCCGGGCGGCGCTGTCGTGCCGAACCAGGACAATAAGGTTTATGACGCGGTCGCCAAGGGCACCAAACCGGCCGAGCCGGTGCAGGAGAAGCTGGTCACATCAACCGAAGAGCCGGTCGATGTGAAGGCACAGGAGCCGGAAAGCCGCGTTGTCGATCTGTCGCCCGACGAGACCGACGCTGCCCCTGGCACTGGTGCCGCCGGCAACCCCGACGCCGCCGGCAATCCGGAAGCGGCCGTCGCACCGGCACCCAAGTCCGAGGATCGCATCGCGCAGGTGCTGCAGGAAGCCGACAAGAACCCCGATACGGTCGCCGTTGCCCCGCGCAAGGTGCGGACCATGGTGGTCAAGCCTGACGGCTCCCTGGTGGCACGCGAGGACCCGACGCCGGCTGCGCCGCAGATTGCGGCTGCCGAGCCGCTTGACCCGGCGCCGCAGCACGTCGCCCCTTCAGCCGATGCCGAGCAGACCGGCACCGTGGCGCCTGCCACCGATCAGGCAAACAGCGACCAGGCAAGTGCCGAGACCGCCAAGCCGGTCAAGCCGGTGAAGCCGGCGGCTACACCAAAGGTTGAGACCCAGTCCGCCAATACGCCGGAGACGGTTGCCGTGGCGCCGCAGCGCCCGTCCGACCAGCCGGTCGACGTGGTCGGCGAGGTCAAGCCCGACCAGGTTGCCTCCATTCCGGCGACGGCTTCGACATCAGGCGGCGGTTCGTGGTCGATGCAGATTGCTTCGCAGCCGACGGTCGAAAGCGCCCAGGCCAACTATGCCGACCTGCAGCGCCGCTATGGCAGCGTGCTTGCGGGCCGCACCGCCAACATCGTCAAGGCGGAGATCGCCGGCAAGGGCACCTTCTACCGTGTCCGCGTCCCGGCGCAGTCGCGTAACGATGCGATCAATCTGTGCACCAGCTACAAGGCTGCCGGCGGCAACTGCTTCGTGTCGCGCTAAGACCTGACCAATCATCAAAGCCGGCGCGTTCCCAAAGGGTCGCGCCGGCTTTTTCATGTGGATGGGCGTGGGGTTCGGAGGCTTACGGCCCAGGGTGATTCCCTTTGACGGCGCGAAGCCCTAAACTGACGGGATGACCGAATCAAAATCCATGATCCTCGGCTGTGCCGGGAAATCGCTCACTCGCGACGAAATCCGCTTCTATCGCAATGAATGCCCGTGGGGCTTCATTTTGTTTGCGCGCAACATCGGCGAGACCGAGCAGATCCGCGATCTGGTCGCCGAAATGCGCGACTGCATCGGGCGCCCCGATGCGCTGGTGTTCATCGACCAGGAAGGTGGAAGGGTGCAGCGCCTGCGGCCGCCTTTGGCGCCGAATTATCCTGCCGGCGGCGCGCTCGGCGCATTGTGGCGCAAGGACCATGACGCCGGCACCCGCGCCGCCTGGCTGATGGCACGGCTGCACGCCTTCGATCTCTTGCGCTACGGCATCTCGGCCGATTGCCTTCCGGTGCTGGATGTGCCGATCGAGGGCGCCAGCGACGTTATCGGCGCGCGTGCCTATGGCAAGGAGCCGCGCCCAGTCATAGAGCTCGGCCGCGCGGCGGCGGAAGGGCTGATGTCGGGGGGTGTGCTGCCGGTCATGAAGCACATTCCGGGCCATGGACGCGCCTTTGCCGACACGCATTTCGAACTGCCTGTTGTCGATGCCTCGCTGAGCGACCTGCAGCGGCATGATTTCGCCCCGTTCCGGGAGCTTAGCCATCTGCCGATGGCGATGACGGCGCATGTCGTCTACAGCGCCATCGATCCAAACAACCCGGCGACCACGTCGGGCAAGGTCATTGACGAGATCATCCGCCGCGAGATCGGCTTCGACGGGCTTCTGATGAGCGACGACACTTCGATGAAGGCACTTTCTGGGGATTTCCCGACAAAGGCGGCCTCGATCCTTGCGGCGGGCTGCGATCTGGTCCTTCACTGCAATGGCGTTTTCGAGGAGATGGCGGGCATCGCATCGCGAACCACAGGACTTGAAGGGACGTCGCTGGAACGCGCCAAGCGGGCGCTGACCTATATAAGGGATCGTGACCGGGCCGACGAAACCGAGATACGCGCCGAGTTTGCCACCTATTTCGACGCGGTGGCCTAGACCAAAAAGGAAGCAGGGCTAAGTGGCGGAAACATTGGACAGCAAGGCTGCGAAGGCCGCACCGATGGACCGTCTGTGGGCCGAGAACGACGATTCACGCGTCACCGGCGATCCGTCGCTGGTCGTCGATGTCGCCGGTTTCGAAGGTCCCCTTGACCTTCTTCTGCACCTTGCCCGCACACAGAAGGTCGATCTGGCGCGCATTTCGATCCTGGCGCTGGTCGAGCAATATCTGACCTTTGTCGAGACGGCGAGGGCGCTGCGGCTCGAGCTTGCCGCCGACTATCTGGTGATGGCGGCCTGGCTGGCCTTCCTCAAGTCGAAGCTTTTGATCCCCAAGCAGCCCGGCGAGGAAGGCGAGAGCGGCGAGGAACTGGCGGCGGTGCTGCAGTTCCGGCTGAAACGGCTGGAGGCCATGCGCGACGCCTCGGCGCGGCTGGTCAACCGCAACCGGCTCGGCCGCGACGTGTTTGCGCGCGGCATGCCCGAAATGGTCATCGTCGAGAAGCGCAACGCCTATTCGGCTTCGCTCTACGACCTGCTCACCGCCTATGCCCAGCAGCGGCAGAAACAGGCGATCACCAATGTGACGATCGCCCGGCGCGGCGTCTGGTCGCTCAAGGATGCGCGCGACATTCTGGCCCGGCTGATCGGTTCGATGCGCGACTGGACGACGCTCGACAGCTTCCTGATAGAATATATGACGAGCCCGGAAGAACGGCGCACGGCGATCGCCAGTTCGTTCGCCGCGACGCTGGAGTTGGTGCGCGAGCGCCAGATCGATGTGCGGCAGGACCAGGCATTTGCGCCGATCTATCTGCGCGACCACCGGGCATCGGCAATCAAGGCAGTTGAGGTGGCATCATGAGCGAACGCGCCAACGCTTCGGTCATTCCGTTCAAGGTCGAAGAAGAGACGGAGGAGGGCATTATCGCCCAGGACCCGACCGAGACCCACAATTCGTCCCAGAACGCGCCCATGAACCCCGGCGAACGGCTGCATATGGCGGAAGCCGTGCGCATGGCCGAGGCGATCGTGTTCGCCAGCGCCGAGCCGGTCAGTGAAAAACAGCTCGCAGCCAGACTGCCCGACGGCATCAACATCGCCGCGGCGATGGCCGAGCTGCAGCAGATCTATGCGCGGCGCGGCGTCAATCTGGTGCGGGTCGGCGATGCCTGGGCATTCCGAACCGCCGGCGATCTCGCCTTCCTGATGAGCAGGGATACCGTTCAGCAAAGGAAGCTCTCACGCGCGGCGCTCGAAGTGCTGGCGATCATCGCCTACCACCAGCCGGTGACGCGTGCCGAGATCGAGGACATCAGAGGCGTCGAGACGTCGAAGGGTACGCTCGACACGCTTCTGGAGACGGAATGGGTGCGGATGCGCGGCCGTCGCCGCACGCCCGGCCGTCCGGTCACTTACGGTACGACGGACAGTTTCCTCGACCATTTCGCGCTGGAGGAAATCCGCGATCTTCCCGGCATGGACGAGTTGAAAGGGGCCGGGCTGCTTTCCGGCCGCATGCCGTCGAATTTCGCCATCCCGCTGCCGCCGGCCGATCCGGACGCGCTGACCGAGGACGAGGATGCGCTGACCGACATCGACCTCGAGGAACTCGGCCTGTTGACGCCGCGCGTCACGGAAGATTGACCGCGAGCCGCTGTCAAAAAGCTGCATTGCGGTTGTAGATGCGCCGATTGGTAGCGGGCAGCTTTACCGAAAATGCGTGACATAAGCCGCGCCTTCATAAACTTTGTCGCGGTTGTGTTTGAATCCCAACGCGAAAACGCATAGATCATCGCCAGGGAAAACATCCGAGAGAGAGTTACAATGGGTTCATTTTCGATTTGGCACTGGATGATCGTGCTGGTGATCGTGCTGCTGGTGTTCGGCCGCGGCAAGATTCCCGAGCTGATGGGCGACATGGCCAAGGGCATCAAGAGCTTCAAGAAGGGCATGGCCGACGACGACACCGCCGATGACAAGCGCACCGTCGAGCACCGCCCCGACGAGACCGTTTCGGCCGTGAAGGAAAAGGCCAGCAAGAGCTGAGCCCAAGGTTCTAGTCGGAACAGATTGCCATGTTTGAAGTCGGCTGGACCGAAATGCTGGTGATCGCGATCGTCATGATCGTGGTCGTCGGGCCTAAGGATTTGCCAAATATGCTGCGCACCTTCGGCCGCACGACGGCGAAGCTGCGCGCCATGGCCGCCGACTTCCAGAAGCAGTTCAACGAGGCGCTGAAGGAAGCCGAACTCGACGACGTCAAGAAGTCGGTCGATACGCTGCGAAGCCTTAATCCGGCAGCCGAGATCCGCAAGCAGCTCAATCCGTTCGAACAGGCGGCAGCCGACGTGCGCTCCGGCGTAGACGCGGTGATGAAGCCGAAGCCTGCGGTTGATCCCTCGACGCCGGCGGCAGAGACACCGCAGGCAGCGGAGCCGCTCAAGAACGGCGCGACGGTGATGCCTGGTATCGACGGACCGGAAGCAGCGCCGGCGGCGCCGATCTTTCCGGCCATGACCGACGAGTCCGTGGTAACGCCGGCTGTTGCAACGGCAACGCCACCGAAAGCGCCTGCAAAAAAGGCACCGGCACCGAAGCAAGCGAACGCCCCGGCAACCAAGACGGCGGCAACCAAGTCAGCACCGGCAAAGGCCGCACCGGCGGCGAAGGCTTCGGCCAAACTGTCAGCAGCGCCCGCCAAGGTGGCGCCGGCAAAAGCCGCCAAATCAGCTGCTGCACCAAAGGCAACTACAAAGGCTGACCCGAAGCCTGCGCCGGTCAAAAAGCCTGCGCCTAAGAAGACGGCGGGAGCCGCCAAGTGAGCATTTCGGACAGCGAAAAGGACGAGATCGAGAAGTCGTCGGCTCCGCTGATGGAGCATCTGATCGAGCTGCGCCGGCGATTGATCTGGTCGATCGGTGGCTTCTTCGTCGCTTTCCTCGTCTGCTTCTTCTTTGCCAAAAAACTGTTCAACCTTTTGGTCATTCCGTTCAAATGGGCGACGCAATGGGCAGGGCTCGATCCGCACAAGGTCGAGCTGATCTATACGGCGCCGCAGGAATTCTTCTTCACGCAGGTCAAGCTCGCCATGTTCGGCGGTATGGTCATCGCCTTTCCGCTGATCGCCACGCAAATCTACAAATTCATCGCGCCCGGCCTCTACAAGAACGAACGCAACGCCTTCCTGCCGTTCCTGTTCGCCTCGCCGATCCTGTTCCTGATGGGCGCGTCGCTGGTCTATTTCTTCTTCACGCCGATGGTGATGTGGTTCTTCCTCGCCATGCAGCAGGCCGGCACCGACGACCAGGTGCAGATTTCGCTGCTGCCGAAAGTGTCGGAATATCTCAGCCTGATCATGACGCTGATCTTCTCCTTCGGCCTGGTGTTCCAATTGCCGGTGGTGACCAGCCTGATGACGCGCGTCGGCATGCTGTCGTCGAAGGCGCTGGCCGAAAAGCGCAAATGGGCGATCGTCATCGCCTTCGTCGTCGCGGCGGTGCTGACGCCGCCCGATCCGATGAGCCAGATTGGCTTGGCCATCCCGACTATCCTGCTTTACGAAGTGTCGATCTGGGCGGCCCGGTTCATCGAGCGCGATCAGGTCAAGCAGAAGCTGGCGCGCGAGAAGCAGGAAGCTGCCGAAGCCGTGGCCGAAAAGGCAGCGAAAGCCTCCTCGACGCAGGCTCCCTCCTAGCCGCACCGTTCTGGTGTCCGCGTCTGCGGAAAAACGCGACGGTCGCTGAACGCTCGTCTTGCATCGATCAAGGATGCGGTTTACGCCCTCTGGCCTAGCTCAGGAGCGTACTACCCATGCTTGATATCAAATGGATTCGCGACAACCCGAAGGCCCTTGTCGAGGCGCTGGCCAAGCGCTCGTGGTCGGCTGACGAGGCGCAGTCCACGGTCGATGATCTGATCGCCAGGGACGAGGCTCGTCGCGAGCACGTCACCGAATTGCAGACCAAGCAGGAGCGCCGCAACGCCGCCTCGAAGGAGATCGGCAACGCCATGCGCTCGGGCGACGCAGCCCTTGCCGAAAAGCTCAAGGCCGAAGTCGGCGACATCAAGACCTTCATCCAGAATGGCGAGGCGCGCGAGCGCGAACTCGACAAGGCGCTGAACGACGCGCTGGCGGTGCTGCCCAACGTGCCGCTCGACGACGTTCCGGTCGGCAAGGACGAGCACGACAATGTCGTCAGGCACATCGTCGGCAAGGTGCCGACGCGCCCGAATTGGGTGAAAGAGCATTTCGAGATCGGCGAAGCGCTCGGCATGATGGATTTCGAGCGGGCGGCAAAGCTGTCGGGGTCGCGCTTCACGGTGCTGAAGAGCGGGCTGGCGCGCATGGAACGCGCCATCGGTCAGTTCATGCTCGACTTGCATACGACCGAGCACGGCTATGAGGAAATCATCCCGCCGCTGATGGTCAAGGACGAAGTTCTGTTCGGCACCAACCAGTTGCCGAAATTCGAGGACGATCTGTTCTTCACGCCCCATGGCGATGGCCGGCTGGGCCTGATCCCCACTGCCGAGGTGCCGCTCACCAATCTGGTGCGCGAAGAAATCACAGCGCATGAAAAACTGCCGCTGCGCTACACCGCGCTGACGCCGTGCTTTCGCTCGGAAGCGGGTTCGGCCGGGCGAGACACGCGCGGCATGCTGCGCCAGCACCAGTTCAACAAGGTCGAGCTGGTCTCGATCACCGACCAGGAGTCTTCGCTGGCCGAGCATGAGCGGATGACGCAATGCGCCGAAGAAGTGCTGAAGCGGCTGGAACTGCCGTTCCGCACCATGGTGCTGTGCACCGGCGACATGGGCTTTGGCGCGCGCAAGACCTACGACATCGAGGTCTGGCTGCCCGGGCAGAACGCCTATCGTGAGATCTCGTCCTGCTCGGTCTGTGGCGATTTCCAGGCCCGGCGCATGGATGCCCGCTACAAGGACCGGGACGGCAAGGGCAACCGCTTCGTCCATACGCTCAACGGCTCGGGTACTGCCGTCGGCCGCGCGCTTATTGCTGTCATCGAAAACTACCAGAATGAGGATGGCAGCGTAACCATTCCTGAAGTGCTGCGGCCTTACATGGGTGGTCTGGCGAAGATCGAATCGAGATAATGCGCATTCTTCTGACCAATGATGACGGCATCCACGCCGAGGGCCTGGCGTCGCTCGAACGTATCGCCCGAACGCTGTCGGACGACGTCTGGGTGGTGGCGCCGGAGCAGGACCAGTCGGGCTATGCGCATTCGCTGTCGATCTCGGAGCCGCTCAGGCTGCGCAAGATTGGCGAGAAACACTATGCCGTGCGCGGCACACCGACCGACTGCGTCATCATGGGCGTAAAGAAGATCCTGCCCGGCCCGCCTGACCTTATCCTGTCGGGCGTCAATTCCGGCGCCAACATCGCGGACGACGTCACCTATTCCGGCACCGTCGCCGGCGCCATGGAAGGCGCGCTGCTCGGCATCCGCTCGATCGCGCTCAGCCAGGGCTATTCCTATGTCGGCGAGGATCGCGTTGTTCCCTACGAGACCACCGAGACGCTGGCGCCGGCGCTGCTGAAGAAGCTGGTCGCCATGCCGCTGCCGGACGGCGTGCTGCTCAACGTCAATTTTCCGAATTGTTTGCCAGACGAGGTCGCCGGCACTGTGGTCACCTCGCAAGGCAAGCTGGTGCACAGCCTGTGGGTCGACGAGCGCCGCGACGGGCGCGGCCTGCCTTATTACTGGCTGCGCTTCGGCCGCGAGCCGGTCGAAGGCAAGCAAGGCACCGACCTCTACGCCTTGCGCAATCGGCTGGTGTCAGTGACGCCGCTGCAGCTCGACCTCACCGCGCATGAAATCCGCGATCAACTGACCAAGGCACTCGCATAGATAGGTTTTGGCATGAACAAGGTGTTGGCATGAATCTGCCGCTCGACGACCGCGAGGGTTTCGCCGCTTTCCTG
Source organism: Mesorhizobium sp. P3_A2 (assembly GCF_056403115.1). Classification (NCBI taxonomy): domain Bacteria; kingdom Pseudomonadati; phylum Pseudomonadota; class Alphaproteobacteria; order Hyphomicrobiales; family Phyllobacteriaceae; genus Mesorhizobium; species Mesorhizobium sp. P3_A2. The sequence goes on along the minus strand of NZ_JBFUGC010000001.1, from coordinate 63,732 downwards.
CTGCGCCTGCGTGGCCAGGGCGCGGTGCCGAAGGCGCTGATCGCCGCCTTTGAAGCGACGCCGCGGCGCGGCTTCCTCAACGGACAGTACCATTCCATCGCCTGGTCGGACGGCATGCTGCCGATCGAATGCGGCGAGGCGATCGAAGGCGCCGACCTGCAGGCCGCGGTGATCGCATCGTTGGCAATAGAGTCCGGCAACCGCGTGCTCGAGATCGGCACCGGTTCCGGCTACACGGCGGCGGTGATGTCGCGGCTGGCGGCGCGGGTCGTCTCGATCGACCGCTACAAGACGCTGACTGAGCAGGCCAAGCAACGCTTCGAGGCACTCGGCATCGGCAACGTCGTCGTGCGTCAGGCGGACGGTTCTAGCGGGCTTGCCAATGAAGGGCCGTTCGACCGCATCGTCGCCTGGGCGGCATTCGACAGCCTGCCGCGCTTCCTGCTCGACCAGTTGTCGAGCGGCGGCATCGTCATTGCGCCGATCGGGCCGGAAGAGGGCGAGCAGGTGCTGGCCAAGCTGACCAAGGTCGGCAGCCGTTTCGAGCGCGAGGATATTGGAACCGTGCGCCTGCAGCCGATCCTGCGCAGCGTCGCGGCAGTGATCTAGCAGCGCGTTCGAATATTTTAAGAAAATTTGCGTCGGATTCTAATGGGTTAACCCGCCAGTAACATTAACGCGCTTTAATCATGACCAGTGTGTACCGGGTCTGTGCGGGTTAGTGCGATGCAATTCAGTGTTTTGAAGGCAAACGGGCGTACTCTGTCGCGGGGTTGCGCTGTCCTCATGCTAGCCGGCGTGGCTGCGGGGTGTAGCTCCCAGGCCTCGCGGTTCAACGGTGTCGACGACGTCTTCACCTCCTCGACCAACAATCAGCGCGCCATCATCGACAAGCAGAGCACCGCGCAGCCCTATCCGGGCGACGTTTCGGCCGCACCCGTCGATGGCAGCCACACCCAGTCGGTCAGCCGCTCCAGCCTCGAGCCGGTCACCGTCCAGCAGCTGCCGCCGCCAAGCCAGCCGGCAGCGGCGCCGATGCGCACCGCTTCCGCGCCAGCACTTGCACCGGCACCGCATGTCGACAGGACGACGACGACCGGCACCGTTCAGCCGGCAAGGCCGTTCAAGAATGCTGGTGAGTCCGATCCGAGACCGGCTGCTGCCGGCACGCCGCATGCGACCGAGATCGTGGTCAAGGATGGCGAGACCATTTCCGGCATCGCCCAGCGCTATCACGTGCCGGCCGATGTGATCATGAAGGTCAACGGCCTGAGCGCCACCAAGGGGCTGAAGACCGGCCAGAAGCTGGTCATCCCGGCCTACGCCTATTCGAGCAAGGGGACCGAGCCCAAACTTGCCGACGGCAAGCCGGCGAACAGCCCCAAGGTGCCGGCGCCGGAGAAGGTCGCCGTGCTGCCGCAGCAGCCAAAACTCAAGGACGGCAAATCCGCCGCTCAGGTCGACGCTTCGGCCGCCGCGAACAAGCCGAAGACCGACAAGCCGGCGCAGCAGACGGCTGCGGCCACGCCCAAGGCGGGTGCCGGCACCTATACCGTGCAGTCGGGCGACACCATGTCGTCAATCGCCAGGAAGACCGGCGTCGGCGTCGTCGCGCTGAAGCAGGCGAATGGTATGAAGGACGGTCTGCTCAAGATCGGCCAGACGCTGAAGGTTCCGGCCGGCGGCACTGCGACCGTCGCCAGCGCCAAGCCGGCAAAGGTTGATCCGGTGACGACGGCCACCACCCAGCCGGCGGCAAAGCCGACGGAGACGCTCGCCACCTACACGCCGCCGAAGAAGGACGCCAAGGTCATCCAGCAGGCCGAGGACGACGACGCTGTTGCGCCGGATGCCACCGGCATCGGCAAGATGCGCTGGCCGGTGCGTGGCCGCGTCATCTCCAGCTTTGGTGGCGGCAAGGACGGTGTCGACATCGCGGTGCCGGAGGGGACGCCGGTCAAGGCGGCCGAGAATGGCGTCGTCATCTATGCCGGCGACGGCCTCAAGGAATTCGGCAACACGGTGCTGGTGCGCCACGAAAATGGGCTGGTCACCGTCTACGGCCACGCCAGTTCGATCGAGGTGCAGCGCGGCCAGAAGGTCAAGCGCGGCCAGGAAATCGCGCTGTCGGGCATGAGCGGCACCACGGACTCGCCGAAGCTGCACTTCGAAGTGCGCAAGAACTCGGCCCCGGTCGATCCGTCCGGCTATCTCGAATAGAACAATAAACGATTGCAGGCCGTCTGACCTCCAGTCCGGCCCGCCGTCTCAGCCCGCCCTGCCAAGGGGCGGGCTTTTTCAGTTGCGGAAGATTGCCTGACGACCGGACTTAAAGATAATCCTGGAGGGTGTCGGCGACCATCTCCTCGAGGCTGCTGGCCTTAACGCCCAGAAGCGTCTCCGCGTCGGAGGAATCAATCAGCAAGGGGGTCTCGAAGAGGTACCTCATCTCGATCAGCTCATGCATGCCGAGCGCTTCCATCTCGGGGATGGAATAGGAGTGCGTCTCGGCAATATTCCGGCCAAGCATCGCCGCGGTCTTGCGGATAAGCTCGTTGGGCGAGGCGTATTGCGAGGGGACATGAAACGCCCGTCCCCATTCGCCGGTGTAGCGTGAGGCGGCGACGAGCGTCCTGGCGACGTCCTTGGTGAAGCTCCAGGCATGAGTGGCGTCGAGGTCACCAATGAAAGCGGTTGGCTTGCTCTCGATGATGGAGGGCAGCGCAATCAGCGAGAAGTAGCTGATCGCGCCGTGCCCGAGATAGTCGCTGGACCGGATTTCGATCGCCGGCACGCTGGCGCGGGCCGCCCGCTGCCACATGATCGTCCTGGCGGTTCCCTTCTTCGAATTTGGGTCCAGCGGCATGTCGGAGCGCAGCGGGTTTTCGCCATTCCTGCCGTAACCATAGAGGTTTCCAAGCACGATGAGCTTGGCGCCTACTGCTTCAGCGGCGCGCACGGTGCCGTCGATTATCGGGAAAAAGTCTGTTGGCCAGCGATGATATGTGGCCATGGCACACATGAAAACGGCATCGGCGCCCTGGCACACACGTGACAGCGCCGAGGCGTCCGTGGCGTCGGCCTGTACCGACCGCACATTCCGCAACACGTTCGAACCGATACTTCGGCTGGTCAGGATGACATCATGGCCTTCCTCGCCAAGAAGGCGAGCCGTCTCGCGACCAACCGGGCCCGCGCCGACAACAACATACGAACTCATCGCAACCTCTCTTCCGTGTTTAAAGGAGAGGCGGGAGTACAGGTTCGCGGCGTTGAAAATCGCGCGGGAATTGCCAAATCTTGAACAGGTTTCGCCATGAATCGAGAGAGCATGCTTCCGCAATTCGCTCCGGCCTCGTCCGACGTCACGATGGTTTGCCGACATATCGAGGCAGGCGTCCATCGGCTGCCCCGCGCGGCGCACCATCGCATCATGGTGCATGCAAGCGCGGCGACGCGTTCCTACTGCAATCAGGCCGGGCGATATTTCGTCAGGCGCGCCGGCGACATCGACCTTGTGCCGGCCGGCGAGGAGGGCGGTTTCGAGGCCGAAACCCCGTTCGACACGATGGAGATCGTCTTGCAGCCGGCCTTGATGGAAAGGGTCGCCGCGGAACTTGGCGGCAAGGCGCGAGCATCGCGGCTGGACACACGACATTTGCTGCGTGACCAGCGGATCGAGCATCTGGCTCGAGCGCTGCAGAGCGATCTCGCCGCAGGCGCGCCGAGTGGCCCTTTGTTTGCCGAAAGCATCGGCGCCGCGCTTGCGGTGAGGCTGCTCGACCTCGATGGCCCTGACATGGTTCGAGCGAACCGGTTGTCTGACGCCCAGCTCAAGCGTGTCCTCGAACACATCGAGGCCGCTCTCGACGAGCCGCTTTCGATCGATCGCTTGAGCCGGGTGGCCGGCGCGAGCAGTTCGCATCTGCGCACATGGTTCAAGGCGGCGATGGGCGTCACCTTGCATCGCTATGTGTTGCGACGCCGCGTGGAAAGGGCGTGCGTCCTGCTGCGGCGCGGCGATCTCAGCACGAGCGAGATAGCGGCGTTGACCGGCTTCGCGCACCAATCACACCTGGCGTATTGGATGCGCCGCGAGATCGGCCAGACGCCGCGCGACTTGCGACGGGCGCAGCCGCCCAAGTGACATTCAATCCTTTAGCGGCTTGCCGAGCCGTCCCGCCAGATCCTGCGTGAACTGCCAGGCGACGCGGCCGGAGCGGCTGCCGCGCGTCGTTGCCCATTCCAGCGCTTCGGCGCGCAGCTGCTCCGGGTCGATCGCCAGTCCGTGATGGCTGGCATAGCCGTTGACCATGTCGAGATATTCGTCCTGCGAGCATTTGTGAAAGCCGAGCCACAGGCCGAAACGGTCGGACAGCGAGACCTTTTCCTCGACCGCCTCGGACGGGTTGATGGCGGTCGAGCGCTCATTGTCGATCATGTCGCGCGGCAGCAGGTGCCGGCGGTTCGAGGTGGCGTAGAAGATGACATTGGCCGGGCGGCCCTCGACGCCGCCTTCAAGCGCTGCCTTCAGCGACTTGTAGGACGTGTCGTCATGGTCGAACGACAGATCGTCGCAAAACAGGATGATGCGGAAGGGCGCCGCCTTCAACTGGCCCATCAGCCTGGGCAGCGTATCGATGTCCTCGCGGTGGATTTCGATGAGCTTCAGCGGCAGGTCGGATTTGGCCTTGGCATTGATCTCGGCATGCACGGCCTTGACCAGCGAGGATTTGCCCATGCCGCGCGCGCCCCACAGCAGCACATTGTTGGCGGCGTGGCCGGCGGCGAAGCGCTCGGTGTTTTCGACGAGAATGTCGCGCACCCGGTCGACGCCGCGGATCAGGCCGATGTCGACGCGATTGACCTTGCGCACCGGCTCGAGATAGCCGGGATCGGCCTGCCAGACGAAGCAGTCGGCCACGGCAAGATCGGTTTGCGGCACGGGCGGCGGGGCGAGGCGGGTGACCGCCTCGATCAGGCGGTCGAGCTTTTGGTTCAGGGCCTCGATGGTGCTGTCGGTCATGTCTCGGTCTTTTTGTTTGTTCTGCAAACGTGCGCAGGGGCGGAAATCGTCCTGGTCCGGGCGATAAAAACTGGTTCCAAGCTTTTGTTTGAGCATGATCTTTTGTGCAAACCACGCCCTTTATCCGGGAGCATGCTCTAACACGGGTCAACCGGCCGGAAAAGCAGCCGAAAGCCGGGCTGTCCAGTTGCATTGGCAACTTTACCCACTATATTCCGGCCAAATTTGGCGAGGCCGCCTTATGGCCTTCTTCGTAACCAGGAGTTCTTGATGTTCGTCACACCGGCATACGCCCAAGCCACCGGAACTCCGCTTGGTCCGTTCGGGGATATCGGCATGATACTCCCATTCGTGCTGATCTTCGTGATCATGTATTTCCTCATCATCCGGCCACAGCGCGCGCAGCTGAAGAAGCGCCAGGAGATGCTCTCGGCCGTGCGCCGTGGCGACACGGTCATCACTGGCGGCGGCTTCGTCGGCAAGGTGACCAAGGTGATCGACGACCATGAGCTCGAGATCGACCTCGGCGGCGGCACCAAGGTGACGGCGCTGCGCTCGACGATCGCCGACGTGCGGGTCAAGGGCGAGCCGGTGGCCAACCAGAACGCCAAGAAGTAAGGTCCAGAACAGAACCGGATTTTGGGGCAGGGTAGACCAGCAACGGGCAACGCCATATGCGGTTTTCGCGCCTTACGAAGATCCTGATCGGGCTGGTGGTCGTGGTGGTGTTGGGCGTGCTGCTTGGCGCGCGCTCCCTGAAGCCGGACGGGACGCTCGACGATCTTCTTGCTTGGCTGCCCAAGCGGCACGCGAGCTTCGAGCAGCTGGGCGGCTCGCAGTTGCTGCTCGAAATCGACGAGGACGATGTGGTCAAGTCTCGTCTCGAGGCAGTGCTTGACGACATTCGCATGCTGCTGCGCGATGCTCGAGTTGGTTACAAGGGGCTTGGTCAGGCTGGCCGCGAGGTACATCTCAACGTTAGGGAACCAGCACAAGTCGATGCCGCAAAGGCAGCCCTGAAGATATTCACCGATCCGGTCGCCGGGGATAATCCGGTCAGGGAGATGCTGCTTGATGAACCGGAACCCGCACTTCTCAGGCTCACGCTGACGGATGAGGGCGTGAAGCTGCGGACGTCGATGGCGCTGGCGCAATCGATGGAAGTCGTCGAACGCCGGGTCAGCGACGGCATCAGTGTCGAACCGATCGTAAAGCCGCAAGGCAATGACCGCATCCTTGTTCAGGTGCCCGGCTTGCAGACGCCAGCTCGGCTTACTGACATTCTGGGGCAGCCCGGCAATTTGACCTTGCAGATGGTCGATACGACGATGCCGGTACAGGACGCTCTCAACGGCCGTCCGCCGGCAGGCTCCTCGGTGCTTTATTCGCAGGACGATCCGCCGGTTCCGTATCTGGTCGAAAACCGCGTCATTGTTTCCGGCGACAACATCGTCAATGCCCAGGCAACCTACAACTCGGCCATGAATGAGCCGGTTGTATCGTTCGCCTTCGATACCAAGGGTAAGACGCGTTTTGCCCAGGCGACCTCACAGAATGTCGGCAGACCCTTTGCGATAATCCTCGACAATCAGGTGCTTTCGGCGCCCATCATCCGCGAGCCGATCCTTGGCGGTACCGGTCAGATATCAGGCAACTTCACCAAGGAGAGCGCTCAGGATCTTGCCCTGCTTCTGCGTTCGGGCCCGATGCCGGCAAAGCTGAAAATAGTCGACGTGCGAACGATAGCGCCCGGCGGCGTTCAGAATTAGAATGGAAACCGACAGAGGCGATTGACGCTGAAACCGCTGCCAGCGGCAGCGCCGAATTGACCTTAGCGCGCTCGACAATCGACGATGTGCAGGGTAAGGGCGAGCCGGTGGCAAATAACAACGCCAAGAAATAACCGAATTGTCGGCGGAACGATCCGCCAGTATGCCCTGACGGACGACGCCATATGCTGTATTTTTCGCGCCTGAAGATGATCCTGATCTGGCTGGCCGTGGCCGCCACGTTCATCCTTGCCGCGCCCAACCTTTTCCCCGCCAGCACATTGGCGCAACTGCCAAGCTGGGTGCCGAAGCGGCAGATGACGCTCGGTCTCGACCTGCAGGGCGGCTCGCACATCCTCTTGCAGATGGACCAGAACGATCTGGTCAAGGCGCAGCTGGAGACGACGCGCGACGAAATCCGCACGCTGCTGCGCGACGCGAAGGTGGGCTATACCGGTCTCGGCGGCACCGGCAAAACCGTGCAGGTGCGCATAACGGACCCCAATCAGATTGATGCCGCCAAGACGGCGCTCAAGCCGCTGACAGATCCGGTCGCCGCCGGCCTGTTCACCGGTGGTTCCATCCAGGAAATGTCGCTGGATGATTCCGAAGCCGGCGTGCTCAAATTCACCGTCACCGATGCCGGCGTAAAATACCGCACCTCGGCCGCATTGGCGCAGTCGATCGAAGTCGTCGAGCGTCGCGTCAACGAACTCGGTACCACCGAGCCGATCGTGCAGCGGCAGGGCGACGACCGTGTGCTGGTCCAGGTGCCCGGCCTGCAGGATCCGCAAAGGCTGAAGGAGATCATCGGCCAGACCGCCAAGATGACCTTCCAGATGGTCGAAACCTCGATGTCGGTGCAGGATGCGCTCAACGGCCGCCCGCCGGCAGGCTCTTCGGTGCTTTACTCGCAGGACGATCCGCCGGTTCCGTATCTGGTCGAAAATCGCGTCATCGTTTCGGGCGAAGATCTCGCGAAGGCGACGGCAACCTACAACTCGCAGACCAACGAGCCGGTGGTTTCGTTCACCTTCAATTCGCGCGGCGCGACCCGGTTCGGCCAGGCGACCCAGCAGAATGTCGGCAAGCCATTCGCCATCATCCTCGACAATCAGGTGATTTCGGCGCCGGTCATTCGCGAACCGATCCTCGGCGGCAGCGGCCAGATATCAGGCAATTTCACCGCCGAGAGCGCCAACGATCTCGCCGTGCTGCTGCGCGCCGGCGCGCTGCCGGCGAAGCTGACCGTGATCGAAGAACGCACGGTAGGCCCGGGCCTTGGCCAGGATTCGATCCATGCCGGCAAGGTCGCCGGCATTATCGGCTCCATCCTTGTCGTCGCCTTCATGTTCGTCGCCTACGGCTTCCTCGGCTTCCTCGCCAACATTGCGCTTGCCGTGCACGTGGCGATGATCGTCGGTCTGTTGTCGTTGCTTGGTGCGACGCTGACCTTGCCCGGCATTGCCGGTATTGTGCTGACCATCGGCATGGCGGTCGATTCCAACGTGCTGATTTATGAGCGCATCCGTGAGGAGCGACGGCTTGGCCGCTCCGTGATCCAGGCGATCGATACCGGCTTCTCGAAGGCGTTGGCGACCATCGTCGATTCCAACGTGACGTCGCTGATCGCCACCGTGGTGCTGTTTTATCTCGGCACCGGCCCGGTCAAGGGCTTCGCCATCACCTATGCCATCGGCATTCTGACCACGGTGTTCACCGCCTTCACCTTCACCCGTCTGCTGGTGTCGATCTGGCTGCGCCGCGCGCGCCCGAAGGAATTGCCGCGTGCGCCGGTGACCTTCATTCCGCCCGGCACAAAGATCCCGTTCATGGGCATCCGCCGCTGGACCTTCGCGCTGTCCAGCCTGCTGTCGGTCCTGTCGGTTATTGGATTCCTGACCATCGACATCAATTACGGCATCGATTTCAAGGGCGGCTCGATCATCGAGGTGCAGTCCAAGCAAGGCGACGCCGATATCGGCGATATCAGAAGCCGGCTGTCGGAGCTCAACATCGGTGAAGTGCAGGTGCAGCAGTTCGGCGCCCCCAACGACGTGCTGATCCGCGTCGGCACCCAGGAGGGTGGCGAGAATGCCGAGCAGACCGTCATCGACAAGGTGCGCGGTGAGCTGCAGGATAATTATGATTTCCGCCGCGTCGAAGTGGTGGGTCCCACAGTTTCGGGCGAACTGGCCAAGCAAGGCACCATTGCCATGCTGGTCGCGCTGATAGGCATCCTGGTCTATGTCTGGTTCCGCTTCGAATGGCAGTTCGCCGTCGGCGCCATCGTGGCGACGGTGCACGATGTGGTGATGACGCTGGGCTTCTTCGTCATCACCGGGCTCGAGTTCAACCAGTCGTCGTTGGCGGCGATCCTGACCATCATCGGCTATTCGTTGAACGATACGATCGTCGTTTATGACCGCGTCCGCGAGGATCTGCGAAAATACAAAAAGATGCCGCTGCCGCAATTGCTGAACAACGCCATCAACGAGACGCTGTCGAGAACGACGCTGACCTCGGTGACGACGATCCTGGCGCTGCTGGCGCTGGTGCTGTTCGGCGGTGAAGTGATCCGGTCGTTCACCATGGCGATGCTGTTCGGTGTCGTCTTCGGCACCTACTCGTCGATCTTCATCGCAGCACCCTTGCTGATCCTGTTCAGGTTGCGGCCGCAGGCCACGACCGCCGATGATGAGAAGCCGGTGGGTGGCGGCAAGGCCATGGCGACCTGACGGCCGCTCACGTGGCAAAAGGCATCGTCATCCGCGAGGCGCATTTCCCCGGCCGCGCGCCGATCGAAGCCTATGGCAATGGCGGCTTCCGCTTCGCCGATATGTCGCATCGCGGCTCGCTGCTCTGCTTGCCCACGGGCATCCACGGCTGGGAACCGGCCGATCCGCTGGCGCTGACGGCAGCGGATTTCAGCCTACTTTTAGCCGAGGCCGGCAAGGTCGAGATCCTGCTGGTCGGCACCGGCAAGGATTTGCGACCGTTGCCGGCGGCACTGCGCGCGGCATTGAAAGCGGCGGGCATTGCCTCCGACCCGATGTCGACGGGAGCGGCGGTGCGGACCTACAATGTGCTGCTTGCCGAAGACCGCGCCGTGGCCGCAGCCCTTATCGCCGTCGACTGACGTGACCGATACCGCCAACATCGTCATGGAGGCGGTGCGCGCCGGCGACCATGACCGCTATGTCAGCGCGCTCTATGCACCTGCCGACAAGCGCCAGGCGTTGTTTTCGCTTTACGCCTTCAACGCCGAGATCGCTTCTGTCCGAGATCGGATCCATGAGGCGCTGCCTGGCGAAGTGCGGCTGCAATGGTGGCGCGATGTCATCGCCGCAGAAGCGGCAGCCACCGGCAACCCGCTCGCCGACGCGCTGAAGGCGACGATTGCCGATCGCGGCCTGCCGAAAGCTGCCTTCGACAACATGCTCGAAGCCCGCATCTTCGACCTCTATGACGATCCGATGCCGTCGCGCACCGATCTCGAGGGATATTGCGGCGAGACGGCCGCGGCGCTGATCCAGTTGGCGGCGATGGTGCTCGATCCCATTGAGGCGCCGCGCTTTGCCGAACTGGCGGGCAGGGCGGGCTGCGCTCAGGCCATGACCGGCCTGTTGCTGCTGTTGCCGCTGCATCGCCGGCGCGGCCAATGTTTTGTTCCGGCGGATATCCTGGCGGCGGCGGGTTCGTCGCCGGAAGAGTTCGTCAGCGGCGATGGCGGACCCGGCGCGGCGCGGGCGGTGCCTGCAATGATCGCGCTGGCGCAGGAGCATCTCCGCGCTTTCGAGCAAGGGGCTTCGGCCCTGCCGGAGACGCTGCGCCCGGCATTTTTGCCGCTGGCCCTGACCAGCGCCTATCTCGGCAAGATGGCGAGTGGTCGCCAGGCGCCCCTGGCCGGCGTAGCGCGGCTTTCGGCGTTGCGCCGGCATTGGCTGTTGCTCAGACGCGCAATGCGAGGCTGGCCAGCCATTTGACGTAAACGTCAATCGTGCTAGAGATTCGTCGGCCCGAAATCGTCGCCAAAAGACGCGACCGGTCCGGAGGAGATTCCTGTCCATGAGCCTGCCTGTGCTGGTTGCACTCGTCGTTATCGGCATTGCGCTGTCGGTGCTGGCCGTGCACTTCACCGGCGGTAGCAAGATTGCGACGCTTGCCGGCCCGCATCAGGCGCTCAACCGTTTCGCCGATGATTTTCCCGACGAGAAGGCAGCAGCCGTGCGCCTGACGGCGGATAGCAGGACGGCGTTCCTCGATCTCGGTCCAGCGCGCATCGGCATCGTCCACAGCGTCGGCGACTGCTTCTTGACCCGGATCGTCACGCCACACGATGTCCTGGCCCTCGACGTCGACGAAGCCGGCGCGATCGCGCTCAGACTGGCCGACTTCACCTGGAAAGGCGGACGCTTCGCCTTCACCGACAAGGCTGACGCGAGGGCCGTCGCGGCGGTGCTTGCGCCGCACAATCCGAGCCTGGCGAAGGAGGCCGCGTGATGGACGACTACAATTTCCCTGAAGTGACCCAGCTTGCCATTCCGTTCTTCGTCGCTGCCATCCTGATCGAGCTCTGGCTGGTGCGCACCGGCCGTGCCAAGGGCTCGTTCGAGACGCGCGACACGCTGACCAGCCTGATGATGGGCACCGGCAATGTCGTCGCCGGCCTGCTGCTCGGCGTCGTCTCCTACTGGGCGCTGCTGTGGCTGTGGCAGTTCCGCTTCTTCAATCTCGGCCTGTCGGTATGGGTGTTCCTGGCCACCTTCCTGCTCGATGACCTGCGCTACTACGTCTATCACCGTATCGCGCACAGGGTGCGCTGGGTGTGGGCCGAGCATGTCAATCACCATTCCAGCCAGCACTACAATCTGTCGACGGCGCTCAGGCAAAGCTGGAGCGGGCTGTTCACCTTCATGTTCGTGCTGCAGGCGCCTTTGGTGCTGCTCGGATTCCATCCGGCGGTCATCGCCTTCACCTTCGGCTTCAACCTGGTCTGGCAGTTCTGGATCCACACCGAGGCGATCGGCAAGATGTGGGGCTGGTTCGAATTCATCTTCAACACGCCCTCGCACCACCGCGTCCACCACGCCACCAATCCGCGCTATCTCGACGCCAACTATGCCGGCACGCTGATCATCTGGGACCGCATGTTCGGCACCTTCGTCGAGGAGTTGGAAGAGGATCGACCGCGCTACGGCATCGTGAAAAATCTCGGCACGTTCAACCCGCTGAAAGTGGCGTTCCATGAATGGATCGGCATGTTCAGGGATGCCTTCGCGCCGGGGCTGACGCCCAGCGATCGCATCAACTACCTGATCAAGCCGCCAGGCTGGAGCCATGACGGCTCGCGCGAGACTTCGGAGAGTTTGAAGGCTGCGTATGTCAGAAGGAACCCGGCCGAGGCGGGCAAGCCGGGGCTGCGGGTTCCCCTGCGATCCGAACAATAAGCGGAATTGCCGAAGAATACTAAATTTATGTTGACTTACATTGCCTGTCGCGAATGATTGGGAGCGTTTGGCGGGATGGGGAAATCTAATGGGCGATGGTGAAGATGCTAAAGTTGCAGATTCTGAAGATCTTCTGATACTCCAAAATAAATCAGGCGATCCAAATGATATGGAGTCGTCGGACATCTCGGTTGAGCCCGAGGATGAAGATGAAGGACCGTTAGACCTACCAAAGTCGGCGTTTACTCCGATTAATTTTTCATCTGCCGCTAGGCGTGTAATTGACCTGTACCGCGCATGCAAGGAGGATAAGGAGCTTGATCCTCGCCCGTCATTTCAGCGTGGTTATGTCTGGGACAAAAATAAGGCAACGAAACTAATCGAGTCTATCCTACTTCATGTTCCACTCCCGCTTGTCTACACGGCAGAGGAAGAAAACGGACTGGAGGTTGTGATTGATGGTCAACAAAGGCTAACCACTTGCTTCTCTTTCATTGAAGGATTTTTTCCACTTTCAAAGAAAGACGAGGAGAGGCGTACTCGTGGCGAGAATGTAAAACATCGACCGTTTCGACTCGGGAAAATGAAAATCCTTTCTCAGTATGAAAAGATTGGCTATGCAGACTTGCCTCCTGATTTGCGGAAAACAATTAATAATTTTACTATCCAAATTATTAAGATTTCAAAGGAATCTCATCCGGACGTAAAATTTGAGATATTCGAACGCCTAAATACAGGGTCCGTCGCACTGGCTGACCAGGAAATTAGAAATTGTATCTACAGAGGGCCTTATAACAATAAGCTGTGCGAGTTGGCGAATAATCCGATCTTTCAAAAAATGCTTGGGATAAATAATTCTGCGGCGAGAATGCAAGATGTCGAACTTGTTCTTAGATTTATGGCTTTCAACGAATCTACTCATTTAAACTACAATGAAAAGATGAGATCGTTTTTAAATAGTCATATGAGGGAACGCAGAAATATTTCTTCAGATTTGAGTGAGAAATATACCAAAGACTTTTCAAATGCTGTGGAGTTGTCATTTACTGTTTTTGGTGAGAGCGCTTTTCGACGTTATTCGGAAGGCAATGACAATAATCCGAGAGGAAGATGGGAGCGATCGATCAATAAAGCCGTATTTGACGTGGTTATGTTTTGGTTCGCGCGCTACGAAAAACGACAAATTATTGAAAACAAAGGTGAAATTAGGGAGAAATACATTAAGATGTGCGTTACTGATCGCGACTTTAACGACGCCATCATGTTGGGCACTGCCGACGCTGCTCGTGTCAGAACTAGATTTAAGAAATGGGGCGATGCACTTGAGGAAATCATAAAAGTCCGTCCAAAGGAGCGGCGAGTCTACTCCTACCCTGAGAAACGCCAATTGTATGAGCTAGACCCGACTTGTGGGATTTGCAAACAGCAGATTGAGCATATTGATGATTCCGAGGTCGATCACATCCAACCATTTTCGCATGGCGGTGAGACTGCGATGTCAAACGCAAGATTGACCCACCGATATTGCAATCGTTCGCGTGGGACAGCTTCAACCTAGTTTGCTGATCGCAAGGAATTTACTCCGCCGCCTCGGCTCGCGCCGGCAGCCCCAGCCACTCCCGGCAATCAGCCCGCGCACGCGACGTGATCGCGTGGCGCTTAGCAACCGTTTTGTCCTTGCCGCGCAGGGGCTTGCCTTCGGTTTTCGGCGCCCCCACCGGGGGGAAAAGGCCGAAATTGACATTCATCGGTTGGAAGGAGCGTTTGCCCGGCTCGTCGTCGGAGACGATGTGGCCGCCGGTGATGTGGTTGAGCAGCGCGCCGAAGGCAGTGGTGAGCGGCGGCAGCGACGGCGCGTGGCCGAGCCGTTCGGCGGCGGCGAAGCGACCGGCGAGCAGGCCGATCGCAGCGCTTTCGACATAGCCTTCGCAGCCAGTGATCTGGCCGGCAAAGCGCAGGCCGGGCCGCGATTTCAACTGCAGCGAAGCGTCAAGCAGTGTCGGCGAATTGATGTAGGTGTTGCGGTGGAGGCCGCCCAGGCGGGCGAAGTCGGCGTTTTCCAGGCCCGGAATGGTGCGGAAAATGCGCACCTGCTCGGCATGCTTCAGCTTGGTCTGGAAACCGACCATGTTGTAGAGCGTGCCCAGCGCATTGTCCTGGCGCAGCTGCACGACGGCATAGGCTTTGACCGTCGGATTGTGGGCGTTGGTCAGGCCCATCGGCTTCATTGGCCCGTAGCGTAGCGTCTCGACCCCGCGCTCGGCCATGATCTCGATCGGCAGGCAGCCGTCGAAATAGGGCGTGCCCTCCCATTGCTTGAATTCGGTCTTCTGGCCGTCGACGAGCGCCTGCACGAAGGCGAGATACTGCTCCTTGTCCATCGGGCAGTTGATATAGTCCTTGCCGGTGCCGCCGGGCCCGACCTTGTCGTAGCGCGACTGGAACCAGCAGGTGTCCATGTCGATGGTGTCGAAATGGATGATCGGGGCGATGGCGTCGAAGAAGGCCAGCGCATCGGCGCCGGTTGCCTCTGCGATCGACTGGGCAAGCGAGGGCGCGGTCAGCGGACCGGTGGCGATGATTGCCTGGTCCCACTCCGCCGGCGGCAGGCCTGGCACTTCCTCGCGTTCGATGGTGATCAGCGGATGCGCTTCGAGTTTTTTGGTCACCGCGTCGGAGAAGCCATCGCGGTCGACGGCGAGCGCGCCGCCGGCCGGCACCTGGTTGGCGTCGCCGGCGCTCATGATCAGCGAACCGGCCAGCCGCATTTCGGCATGCAGCAGGCCGACGGCGTTGTTTTCGGCATCGTCGGAGCGGAAGGAATTGGAGCAGACGAGCTCGGCCAGGCCATCAGTCTTATGGGCATCGGTGCCGCGCACCGGACGCATTTCATGCAGGATTACCGGGACACCGGCTTGCGCGGCCTGCCATGCGGCTTCGGAACCGGCGAGGCCGCCGCCGATAATGTGGATTGGATTTTTGCTCATGAGCGCCGGAATAATCGCTTACCGCGCGGTTTGCAATTGGCCGGCTGCGAGGGTGAGCCGTTGCCGTTCCGCAACCACTCCGCAAGACCGTCTGTTTACACAGCAGAAAAATAGGGATATTTCATATCCTTAATATAAGATCGAGCGGTATCGACCCCGGAATTAATTGATGATCCTGAAAAGCCAAGTCGAATGGGCGCTGCATTGCTGCGCCATTCTCGCGGGCCTGCCTGCCGGGCGTTATCTCTCGACAAAAGCGCTCGCCGAATTCCACGGCCTTCCCAAGGAGTATCTTTCCAAGGCGCTGCAAAGCCTGTCACAGGCCGGCCTGGTCGATACGACGCTCGGTCCGTCAGGCGGATACCGGCTGGCGCGGCCGCCGGCCGAGTTGACCTTCCTCGAGATCGTTGAAGCGGTGGAGGGCAAGTCGCGGACGTTTGTGTGCACCAACATCCGCGAAAACAATCCTTGCCGTCCGCAGGGCTATTGCGAAAGCGGTCCCTGCGCGGTGTCTCGCATTATGTGGGAAGCCGACGAGGCCTGGCGGGCAAAACTGCGCAGTGTCCGACTTTCCGACCTCACTGCAGCGCTGGCGCAGGAGATTCCGGCGGAGCTTTGGAAGAACAGTTTCGAATGGGTGCTAGAGCGCGCCGGCTGAGCGCATGAGCTTCGCTTGCGGCTGGTCTCCCGTCGCCGGCAGCAGGATGGCATAGCTCTGCGGCGGCATAGCCAGGGAAAGACCATTCGCCTCGCAATGGCGATGGACAGAGTCGATCACCTCATTCCTCGCAAGCAACCGGTCGGCCGGACCGGCCACGCAAAAGAACAGGTCCACCCCGATTGCCACCGCGTCGATGTCCTTGAGCGCGACAAGCGGTGCCGGGTCCTTGACGATCCGCTCGCAGTTTCCGAGGGCCTCGCGCATAGCTCCCTCGATGACATGCGGCGCCTGTGTCCTGGCGATCCGCACGTTCACGCTGATCAGCTGTCTCTCGTCGGGACGGCTGAGATTGGTCAGGCTGACCTTCGCCAACACGCTGTTGGGCAGGACGACAATGTTGGACGCACCGGTAAGCAGATGCGTGGAGCGCCAGGTTGTTTCGACGATGCGTCCTTCCGTGCCGTCGCCCAGCATGATCCAGTCGCCGAGCGTATAGGGACGCCCCAGCGTCAGCGCGATGCCGGAAAAGACGTCGCCAAGCGTGTTCTGGAGCGCAAGCCCGACAATGATCGCAACCGCGCCCGACGTTGCCGCCAACGTCGCTACCGGAACGCCGAAGACGAAACCCGTTATCGACAGCGCCACGCCGAGATAGATGACCGCGACGACCAGCTCCTGGAGCAGGCGCGCTTCGCGCGGCCGGTGTTCCACGACGATATAGAGGCGCACAAAGCCGACAAGCGTCCAGGCAAGGTGTATCCACCAGAGGATGCGCGCCGACTTTGCCAGATACGCGCTCTGAAGATCGGTCTCAACCACCCAATGCGGCAGGATTCCGCTGAGCCAGAGCACCGCGGTCATGCCGGCGAAGAACAGGATCTGGACGACCAGGCGTGCCATCGGGCGCCCACGGCCCTGGAAATACCAGACGACAATGCCGGCAAGCCCCAGCAGATTGATCAAGACAAGAGGCAGATGATCGCCGAACATGGGTCCCCGACAGGATAAAGCTCACAGGCAGGGCCGGACGCCGGAAGGGCGTCCGGCCCTTTCGGCCTACTTCGTGACCGGATAGGTCAATTCTTTCTGGGCGGTATCGACCACGAAGACGGCCAGCAGTTTTGCGGGCTTCGTCTTGGAGCCGTTCTCGCTCACGCTGTGGCGGTCGCCCGGCATCTCCGAAAAGCTCTCGCCGGTCTTGTAGACCTTAGCCGGATCGTCATTGACCTGGCTGCGGATGGAGCCTTCCAGAACCGTCGCGTAGATGAAGGCCGAGCTCGGATGGGTGTGCGCCTCGGAGACGCCACCGGGACCATATTCAACCAGGATGCCCTTGATGCTCTTGCCTGGCACATTCGGCAGTTCATGTTCATAGACAAGCGTGACTTTGGCGGCCTTTCCGCCGGCGTGAGCATCCTTGGCTCCGGCCGGGTTGGCCAGGGCTGCCGTCACGATGACGGCTGCGGCGATGGACTTGATCATTTCGAAACTCCTTTTCTTGTATTGCGCAATGCGCTGCGCCTGGGCTGAGACGCAGCCTGGCGGTCATTTCCGCGCCGAAGTGGCGAACCACTGCTCGAAGCTGATGTGGCCAAGGCGGGGATCGTTGTCGGAGACGAGCGAATTGTCGTTCAGCCTGGCGCCGAAATAGAGCGCTTCCGGATCGGTCACGACCTTGCGGGGATCGCCGGAAGCCTTGAGGTAACGAGCGACGAGCTCGCTCATGCGCACACGCTCCGGGCCGGAAATCTCGATCGTGCCGTTGATCGGCGCGGCGAGCGCGACATTGGCCATGGCATCGGCGACATCGTCGGATGCGATGGGCTGCACATAGGCCGGCGACAGATGCACGGCTTCGCCGACAGCTCCGGATTTGGCGATGGCGGGCAGGAATTCCATGAACTGCGTGGAATGAACGATGGTGTAGGGAATGCCGGAAGTCTTGATCAGCTTTTCCTGGGCGAGCTTGGCGCGGAAATAGCCGGCGTCCTGCAGGCGTTCGGTCCCGACAACCGAGAGCGCGATATGGTGCTTGACCCCGGCAGCCTTGCCCGCCGCCAGCAGGTTGCGGCCCGACATCTCGAAGAATTCCATCGCGGCCTTGTCTTCGAAGGACGGCGAGTTGGCGAGATCGATGACCACCTCGGCGCCGGCGAGTGCCTCCTTCAGCCCTTCGCCGGTGATGGTGTTGACGCCGGTGTTCGGCGCGGCTGCGATCACTTCGTGGCCCTGCTTGCGCAAGCGTTCGGTGGTTTTGGTGCCGATGAGGCCGGTGCCGCCGATGATGACGATTTTCATGATGCTCTCCGTTTGCGGCCGCGCTGTCACGCCGCATCGATTGATGATTGGGGAAGGGTCAGTTCAGGCCGGCCTTGCCGAGCCCGTAGAGCTTGTCCGCCGAACCGGGCACAGTCTTAAAGGCGACGTTGAGGCGGTTCCAGGCATTGATGGTCATGATCGACAAGGTCAGGTCGGAAATTTCCTTTTCCGAAAGCTGCCCGCGCACACGCTCGTAGAGCTCGTCGGGAATGCCGCCTTCGGGGAGTTTCGTGACGGCTTCCGTCCAGGCAAGAGCGGCACGCTCACGCGGAATGAACAGGGTCGATTCCCGCCAGACAGCGACATGGTAGAGCCGCAGCTCGCTCTCGCCGTGGATCTTTGCTTCCTTGACATGCATGTCGAGACAGAAGGCGCAGCCATTGATCTGCGAAGCCCTGATATGGACGAGATCGCGGATCTTTTCCTCGATGGCGCCGTGCGCCTCGGCCATGCTGAGGTCGGAAAGCTTCTTGAACAGCTCGGGCGATTGTTGGGCGGCGTTCAGGCGCTGTGTCATGGCTAGTCCTTTTGACGGTTTGAGGATATTTTGTATCCTTAAGGACAATTAATATCCATAATAGCTGGACAGTAAAGCGCCTGCCGCCTAGGATGCGGACATAAGGCATATGTCGAAAGGTAATGAGGGTAAGGATGGACGTCGTATCGGCATTGCGAACGTTCCTGCGGGTGGCGCAGACAAGGTCCTTCTCCGCGGCCGCGATCGACCTCAATTTGACGCAGCCGGCCGTGTCCCGGCAGGTCTCCGCGCTGGAAGCGCATCTGAAGACGCGCCTTCTGCATCGCACCACAACCGCGCTTGCCTTGACGGTGGAGGGCGAACAGATGCTGCCGATGGCGCTGCGCGTGGTGGAAGCGGTCGACGCGCTGAGCGAAGCGAGTGGCACTGAGGGCGCAACCGTATCGGGAAAAGTGCGACTTAGCCTGCCTACGCCGCTCGGGTTGTTTATCGGCGACCGCCTTGCAAGGCTGCTGGAGAGCCATCCATCTCTTGCCGTCGAACTGATCTTGCGGGAGGAACCCTCGGATCTCGTCGCTGATGCCATCGATCTCGAGGCGCGCCTCGGCCCAGTCGGCGACAGCAGCCTGATCTGCCGCCGGATCGGCTGGACCACTGCCTTTCTCGTGGCCTCGCCATGCTATCTCGAGGGACGGGATATGCCGCAAGCGCCGCAAGACATCAGGGATCACCGCTGCATTTGTTACAGCCGTGCCGGCGATGGCCGGTCATGGTCGTTCTCCGACGGGGCGGACGATGTTGTTCTGCGGGTTGAACCTCGCCTGGTCGCCAACAATTCAATGGCGGTTCATCGGGCAACACTGGCCGGGGCCGGGCTTGCGGTGCTGTCCCATATCCTGGCCGGGCCGGACATCGAAGCCGGCAGGCTGGTCAAGGTGATGCCGGATTTTCCGCCGACGCGGCTGCCGATCAATGTCGTTTATCCATCCCGCAAGAACATGCCGCTGCGGGTGACGACGGTGCTCGACTTTCTTGTCCAGTCCGTCCGCGACGATGCTTGGATGGCGGCATAAGCGCCTTGGTCGACGGAGTGCTCAGCTGAAAGCCTGCCCCAGAAACAACAACACCCGCCGGGGGAGGATCCGGCGGGTGTCGTTTTGGGGGCCGATCCTCGGGAGGAGGTGGGGATCGGCCGTATTCGCCATCGCCGGGGAGGAGGTCGGCTTTGACGAAATTCTTTTCACCGGATCAAGGGGGGCGAAACCCCTGGAAGACGAACTGCGTTCGCTTTGAAAGACGAACTGCGTTCGCTTTGGAAACAGCGCCCGCCGCGGGAGGAGGTGCGGCGGGCGCCGTTTTGATGGTCAACCCTCGGGAGGAGGTAAGGGTTGGCCGTATCCGTCAGGGTCGGGGAGGAGGTCGACCCTGGCGAAATTCTTGCCGTTAGAAGGTCGCCTTGCGGGCGACGATCTTGATCTCGTCGCGGACGATGCCGAGATCATGGAGCTGGCGGTTCGAAAGGCGACCCAGCTCGGTAACGGTGTCGCGATAAACGCGCCAGTTACGGTAGTTGCGGATCAGGTTCATTGTCGTTCTCTTTTTCAAAACTGGTTCGGATCATTTGCGATCCGAAGAGGATTAGACCGCCTTGCGGGCGACGTAGTGGATGTCGCTGCGGCTGATGCCGAGGTCGGTCAGTTCACGGTTCGACAGGCGGCTCAGCTCGGAGACGGTGTCCCGGTAGCGGCGCCAGTTGCGGTAGTTGCGGATCAGGTTCATGGTAGTACTCGTTTCGTCTTTCTTCGGATCATTCCGTTTGTGTACGAATGGAAAATAGGCGGACCTATATCGATTTAAAAGTGCCATTGACGCATGGCAGCAATGCAAATTGTGCAATGCAACATTAACGCGCGTTCACGGCTTCGACATAAAGAAACCCGAATCGGAAAATGTCGTAGCGTCAGCGGTTTGACCGCATCGGCTGACAAAAGGCCGAAACTGGGGGAGAAGCGGCATGGCGAGCTATTCGTCACGGGTGAGGACGGATATCGCGCGTTGGCTGCAGGCCGGCCTGATCGACGCGAAGACGGCCGATGCGCTGAGGCGGGATATCGACGCAAACGAACGCAAATCGCTGAGCTTCGGCACCATATTGGCGATGATGGCGGCGCTGCTGTTTGGCGCCGCCATTCTGCTCTTCGTCGCTTCCAACTGGGAGGCCATCCCGCGGCTGGTGCGGGTCGCGGCACTGTTTGCCGTCATTCTCGCCGGCTATGTCGGCGGCGCCGTGCTGAAGAACCGCGACCAGGCAGCGATCGGCGAGGCACTGTGGATCGTGGCGGCCGCGGCCTTCGGCGGTTCGATCGCGCTGATCGGCCAGATGTACCATCTCACGGGCGACGAGGCCTCGGCCATTGTCACCTGGGGCATCGGCACAGCACTTGCCGCGGTGGCGTTGCGCTCGAACCCGCTGACCGTCGCTGCCGTCGGCATTTCCGTGGCCTGGCTGTTCGTGCGGGAGTTCGACTTCTACAACCGCACCGAATTCCCGAATTTCTTCGTCATCATGGCACTGGCGCTGTTTGTCGTCTCGTTCTGGACGCGCAGCCAGCCGGCCCGGCACCTGATTATTCTCTCGGTCATCTTCTATATCGCGCTGCGCGGCATGGACCACAACACGCTGCTGCTGGCTATCCCGCTGGTCGTGGTGTCGGCGCTGCTGTTTGCCGTGGCAATCTTCGCCGCTGAGCCGGTCGACCGGGTTCTGCAACTCGGCGGGCGGCTGCCATTGCATGCCTTGATCGGCTTTCTCACCGGCCTGGCGATGATCCAGTTCGAACTGGGTGATCACAGCACCTTCAACGGCGGCTTTGCCATCGCCTCGGTCGTGGCACTGGCCGGCATTGCCGCGGCGGTCATGCTGGGCGGGCGCGAGAGCAGGGGGCTGCGCTGGGTCGCCTATGCCGGCTTTGCCTTCGAACTCGCCATCATCTACGTGGTGACCTTGCAATCGATGCTCGACACGGCCGGCTTCTTCCTGGCCGCGGCGGTGCTGTTCGGCATCCTGGCCCTCGTCATCATCCGCGTGGAAAAACGCATGAAGGCCCCGGAAGGAGCGGCAGCATGATATCGGGAAAGAAACTTGTCATCTCGGCGCTGGTGCTGGCGCTGGTGCAGATCGGCTTCCTGAGCTGGATCATCGCCGGCCGGGCCGCGATCCTGCGCAACGGCAAGGAGGTCCTGCTGAAGATCGAGCCGGTCGATCCGCGCGACCTGTTGCGCGGCGACTATATTATACTCGGCTACGAGATATCGCGCCTGCCGGTCAAGCTGATCGCCAACATTCCGGCCGAACAGCTCAGCACCGAGAACACGCCGATCGTGGTCCGGCTGAAGCCGGGCGCCGACGGCTATTGGCATGCGACCACTGCCTGGTTCGGCAAGGCGCCGACGCCGCCGGCCGCCGACGAAGCCGATATTGTCGGCCAGGTCGCGCCGGGCTGGACGCTTGATGCCGAATCCACAATCGCACCGCAATATGGCATCGACCGTTTCTACCTGCCTGAGGGACAGGGCATCTCGATCCAGAACGACATGCGAGTGCGGCCATTCGGGGTGCGCATCGCGCTCGCCGCCAATGGCGAGGCGCAGATCAAGGCGCTGATGGACGGCGACAAGACATTGTTCGAGGAACCGCTCTATTAGAATTCTCGGCTGGAAGTTCACTTTAGGGCACGGATTTCGGTAAAACGATCGCTTCGCCCGCATGCAACAAGGGTCCGGGCGAGGAACCATGACGACTACGCTGACGACGCGTGAAGACATCAATCTCGATGCAGTTTTACGCGTCGCCTGGAAAAACGACACGGTCGCCATCAGCGACAAGGCCTTGCAACGCATTGCCGAGTGCCGCGCCTCGTTCCTGAAACTCATTGAATCCGATCCGCCGCCCATCATCTACGGCGTCACCACCGCCATGGGCGAGCTGGCGAGCCGCAAGCTCGAACGCGACGAGCGCGACCGCCATGCACGCATCAAGGCTTTTGCTGCGGCCACATCCTTCGGCGAGCCGTTGCCTGAGCGCGTCGTCAGGGCAATCGTGCTGGCCCGGCTGACTAATTTCATCGAAGGCAATGCCGCCACCACGCCACGCATTGCGCTAGCCGTTGCCGCAATGCTCGACGGCGGACCGATGCCAGTGGTGCCGTCGCAAGGGCAGGGCGGCGCCGGCGAGATCCTGGCCCTCTATCCGCTGTTTGCCGAGCTCACCGCTGGCCTGGAGCTCGAAGTGAAGGAGCGCGGATCGCTGATCAACGGCTCGCCTTGCGCGGCGGCGCTGGTGGCTGACGCGGCGCTTGCCGCACGCCGCCGCGTTGCGATGGCGCACAAGGTGTTTGCGCTGTCGATCGAGGCGTTTCGCGCCCCGCTCGAGCATTATGATGCCGCGCTCGACGGGCTCTGGGGCGACGCGCATGAGGCGGCGGCCTTGCGCGGGTTGCGGCAGTTCCTGGTTGGCGCCGGCGACGGGCGGCGCAACTATCAGGCGCCGGTCAGCTACCGCATCGTGCCGCGCGTGCTCGGCCACGCGCACCGGGCGCTGGCGGGCGCCGAGCAGGCGGCGACCGTGTCTCTGGCTTCGATATCGGACAATCCCGTCTATATCCCGCCGGACGCGGCGCATCCACTGGGGCGCTGCATCTCGACCGGCGGCTATCACAATGCCATGGCGACGCCGGCATTGGACGATCTGGCGGCGATCTGGGCCGATCTCTGCCTGCTCTGCGACCGCCACGCCTCAAAACTGCTGAACGGCAAGGTGTCGCTGCTGCCCGACCTGTTGATGACAGGGCGGCATTGGGCCGACAGCGACGGCCACGGCAATGTCGGTTATGTCCCGATGGCGATTACCGGCTATCTCGAACAGGCCAAGCTCGCGGCGCAGCGCACCTTCATTCCGGGAACCGAATCGGCCGGCGCCGGCCAGGACGACGTCGCCACCACGGCATTCTTCGCCTGGACCAAGGAAGCAACCGCCGGCCGCTGCCTCGACGCGGCAATGGCCATGCTGGCCATGATCGCCTTGCAGGCGCTCTACGTCACCAATCGCGCCGCACCGCCGGCGCTGCAGGGCTTCGTCGCGGATATCAGGAAGATCGTGCCGCCGGTCGATGCCGACCGCGTGCTGGGGCCGGAGCTGGCCAAGCTGGCGCAGTGGTTCACGGGGCAGGTGTTTGAAGTGTAGGGCGTCGCGCCAGTCCTCCTACGCCAAGGCTTCGGAGGACATCCTTCGCTCTGACGAGCCTCAGGTGGCCTGCCACCCGAAGCTCGTCAGAGCGAAGGATGGTGCGGGTAGAGGGACTCGAACCCCCACGCTTTCACGCCAGAACCTAAATCTGGTGCGTCTACCAATTCCGCCATACCCGCGTGGCCCGGCAATCCCATGTAGCCATCATTCTGTCAATGTCGGGGCGAAAATGGTGCCCATTCGCTGCAACGCGAAGATGGTTGAAAATTACCCTCGCCTGTGACAAAAGGCGTGTCAAATGTGACGGGACGCGCCGATCCGCTTCTGCAGAATGTGATAAGAAGTAGGAAAAACAAGAACTTATTCACATCTTGGAACGCAGTTTGGAAGAGTTTGAGCCGTAATTTCGGTCAAATCGCCAGGTTCCGTACCAAAAGCCATTCCCGGCAAGATTGTACCGGCAGGCTGTGAACGGCAGAAGGCCGTGGCAGTCTCTTTGGTGAAGATAAAGGTTTTACGATGCAGGTCACCGAAACGCTCAACTCAGGTCTCAAGCGCGAGATTAAGATCACCGTGCCGGCCGGTGACATGGAAGCCAAGCTGATGGCGCGGCTGTCCGACGCCCGCAACAAGGTCCGCATCAACGGCTTCCGTCCCGGCAAAGTGCCGGTGCAGCACCTGCGCAAGGTCTACGGCAAGTCGTTCATGGCCGAAGTGGTCAACGAGATCCTCAACGATTCGACCCGTTCGATCATCACCGGGCGCGGCGAAAAGGCCGCCATGCAGCCCGAAGTGATCATGACCGAGGACGAGAAAGAGGCCGAGAAGATCCTGGCCGGCGGCGCCGACTTCGAATTCCGCCTCAACTACGAGGTCATCCCGGCGATCGAGATCAAGGATTTCTCCGACATCAAGGTGACGCGCCAGGTGTTCGAAGTGCCGGACAGCGAGATCGACGAGCAGGTCCAGCGCGTCGCCGAATCGGCACGCAGCTTCGAGCCGAAGACCGGCAAGGCCGCCGAAGGCGACCGCGTTTCGATCGACTATGTCGGCAAGATCGATGGCGAGGCCTTCTCCGGCGGCGCCGGCACCGACCAGCCGCTGGTGCTGGGTTCCAAGGAATTCATCCCGGGTTTTGAGGACCAGCTCATTGGATCCAAGGCCGGCGACGAGAAGCGGGTCACGGTCATTTTCCCCGAAAACTACCAGGCGGCGCATCTGGCCGGCAAGGAAGCCACCTTCGACGTCACCGTCAAGGAAGTGTCCAAGCCCGGCGCGCTGGAAATCAATGACGAGATGGCCAAGAATCTCGGCCTGGAATCGCTGGAGCGCCTGCGCGATGTGGTGCGCGGCCAGATCGAAAACCAGTTCGGTTCGATGACCCGCCAGAAGGTCAAGCGTCAGCTGCTCGACCAGCTTGACGCGGCCTATTCATTCGAGGCGCCCTCGAAGCTCGTCGATGCCGAGTTCAACAACATCTGGACCCAGGTCAACCGCGATCTCGAAGCTGCCGGCCGGACCTTCGCCGATGAAGAAACGACGGAAGAAGAGGCACGCGCCGAATATCTGCGCCTTGCCGAGCGCCGCGTGCGTCTCGGTCTGGTTCTGGCCGAGATCGGCGAGAAGGCCGGCGTCACCGTCTCGGACGAGGAACTGCAGCGCGGTCTGTTCGAGCAGGTGCGCCGCTACCCGGCCAACCAGCAGCAGGAAGCGTTCGAGTTCTACCGCAGCAATCCGGAAGCGCTGAACACGTTGCGCGCGCCGATGTTCGAGGAGAAGGTCGTCGACCATCTGCTCGGCCAGATCTCGGTCACCGACGTCAAGGTCAGCAAGGAAGAGCTGATGGCGGACGACGAGGAGACCGACACCGCCAAGGCCAAGCCGGCGAAGAAGGCCGCTGCCAAGAAGGCCGACAAGGCTGAAAAGGCCGACGACGCGGAAGAGCCCAAGAAGAAGGCCGCGCCGAAGAAGAAGGCTGCCAAGGACGCGGAATAAGCCGCTTGACGACAAGATCAGAAAAGGCCGCCCTCGAGGCGGCCTTTTTCGTTGTGGCGGATGTGCCCTTGAGCCACCGCAGATCACCTAAACCTTTGTACGGTCGACCTGTTCTACCTGCTGGCCAGATTCTGTGGTACACAGGTGCCGCAATTCCATCTGGGGGGAGAAGCGGAGAATCCGTTCTGTCGTGCAACGCGCATGCTGGCGGTATCGGCATGCGAAGATCGTCTCGGGCAAATTTGACGATCAGGGAGGAAATGCCATGCGCTTGGTTGTGTTTTTCGCTGTCGTATCTGTTGCAACCTTCATCTCCAATCCATCGCGGGCACAGGATGCTGCGGCGGGCGAGAAGGTCTTCACCAAATGCAAGGTCTGCCACATCGCAGACCAAGACACGAACAAGATCGGTCCGTCGTTGCACGGGGTTATCGGCCGGACGGCCGGCACGCATCCGGATTTCAAATATTCCGAGGCCATGATCGCGGCCGGCAAATCCGGCGTCAAATGGGATGAACCCACGCTGACGACCTACCTTCACGATCCCAAGGCCATGGTCAAAGGTACGAAGATGGCGTTTCCCGGCCTCAAGAAGGACGAGGACATCGCCAATGTCATTGCCTATCTGAAGCAATTTTCCCAGTAGCTTGGCTCTTTGGTCGGCCAGACTGCCCGTTTCCATCGATGGTCGCCTCAAATGTCGGTCAAAGAAAGCCTCAAGGATACCGGCGTCCGCCTCTCGGAAGCGACGGCCGGCGATTTCTTTGCGCTCTTGAAGCCTCGGGTCATGGCGCTTGCCGTCTTTACCGCTTTCGTCGGTCTGATGGTGGCGCCCGGCGCGATGAACCCGGTCATCGCCGTGATCGCAATAGCTGCAATTGCAGTTGGAGCGGGAGCGGCCGGGGCGCTCAACATGTGGTACGACGCGGACATCGACGCGCTGATGTCGCGCACATCAAAGCGGCCGGTTCCGTCAGGCCGCGTCACGCCCGGTGAAGCTCTCGGCTTCGGCCTGGTGCTTTCCGCGTTTGCGGTCATGACGCTCGGCGTGCTGGTGGGATGGCTCGCCGCGTCGCTGCTGGCCTTCACCATCTTTTTCTACGTCGTCATCTATACAATGTGGCTGAAGCGCTCGACGCCGCAGAACATCGTCATCGGCGGCGCGGCGGGTGCCCTTCCTCCGATGATTGGCTGGGCGGCGGCCACTGGCGCAATCGGCATTGAAAGCCTCATCCTGTTCCTGATCATTTTCCTATGGACGCCGCCGCATTTCTGGGCGCTCGCGCTGTTCAAGGCCGGCGACTACGCCGCTGCCGGGATCCCAATGATGCCGAACGTGGCCGGCCAGGCCTCGACCAGAAGGCAGATCTTCGCCTATTCACTGCTCCTGGCGCCAATCAGCGTGCTGCCCTGGGCGTTCGGATTCGCGAGCGGGTTCTATGGGGTTGTTTCGGCCGCGTTGGGCGCGGGTTTCATCTGGTATGCCTTGAAGGTTCTGGTCATCCTCGACAAGGAGATGAAGCCGGCAAAGGCGTTGTTTGCCTATTCGATTTTCTATCTTTTCGCGATCTTTGCCATGCTGCTTGCCGACACCATCGCGATGCGCGCGTTCATGTCAGCCGGAGGTTGACAGCGTTGCACATCGGGATCGGCTCACGATGGCAGAGCACAGAATCCCAGGATCAGCAGAGCGACGACGCCAAGGCCGAGCAGCAGAATGGTTTTTCCGTCCATGACCTACACCTTCGATTAGACAGGATATCGAAGAAGGGCCGCAAGAGCCAGCGCATGACCTTCCGAGCCTTTGTGACAAAAGGGCGACAAGTTCCAGGCAATGGAGTATGTTGATTTCGGTGCAGGTCGCGGTTTTGCGTGGCCAGTCATGCAGAACGGCAGCACCGTGAAACCGCGACCGTACCGGACCTGGTCTGGAGGAACGGGCATGGCAAGTTTTCACGTGATTGCAGGCGCCAGCGAAACGCTGGAACATACCAAAATTCGAAAAATCGGTATTTCCGATCTTTTCGATGCGCTCAAGCGCGGTGTTGACGATTTCATGGTCAAACCGTCGCACATCGTCTTTCTCTGCCTGCTCTATCCGCTTGTCGGCGTCGTGCTTGCAGCCTGGACTTCGGGCGCCAATGCATTGCCGTTGCTGTTTCCGCTGGTGTCCGGCTTTGCGCTGATCGGTCCATTCGCAGCGATCGGCCTCTATGAGATCAGCCGCAGACGAGAAGCCGGGCTTGACACCTCCTGGAGGCACGCTTTCGAGGTCAGGAATTCTCCGGCAGTGCCGGCCATCGCGGCGGTCGGGATCATGCTGTTTGCCATCTTCATCACCTGGCTTTTGACAGCGCAGATGTTCTACCAATATCTCTTCGGCCCGGCTCCGCCGGAATCGATATCCGGCTTCATCAATGAGATATTTGCCACCGGGCGCGGATGGACTCTGATTATCCTGGGGCACGCCATCGGCTTCGTCTTCGCGGTGGTGGTGTTGTGCACGACAGTCGTCGCCTTCCCATTGTTGCTCGACCGCGATGTCGGCGCCTACGAAGCCATCCACACCTCGGTGCGAGCGGTGCTGGCAAATCCGATCACCATGGCTGTCTGGGGACTGATCGTCGCCGTCGCCCTGATTATCGGCTCGCTGCCGGTGTTTGCCGGGCTGGCGGTCGTGCTGCCGATCCTCGGTCACGCCACATGGCATGTCTACCGCAAGGTTGTGGAACCGCCGTCGCCGGTCAGGCCGACGAGTTGACGATATCCGGCTGGGCTGCACCGGCGAGAGTGCCGGTGCAGACGGTTGATTTTTTCAGTAGGCGGCGTGGCTGAAGCGGGCGTGACGTGCGCCCATGGTCAGGTTGCGGAAATCCTTGCCGCTCACATGCACCAGCGTCCTGTGGTCGCCGCCCTCGAAATAGATTTCGGCGGCTTCGCCGAGGCTGTCGTCGAGGATCACCGGGACATCATAGGCCGCGCCGATCGGTGGAATGGCGCCGGTGTCACAATCGCCGAAGAGTGAGACCACTTCGTCTTCGGAGGCGAGTCCAAGACGCCTGTCCATGACGTCCTGCAGTGTACCGAGCTCGATTCTGTGCGTGCTTGGGACCACGGCCAGCGCATAACCGAGTTCGTGGTGAACGACCACCGATTTGGCCATCATGCTGCCGGGCACATGCGCGGCAATGGCGGACTGCCTGCTCGTCGATGTGCGATGATGGGCGACGGTGTCGTAGGAGATTCCTCTCCCGTCAATGTAGTCCTTCAGTCTGTTTGCGATCGTCATCTTCGGCCTCCCTGCTAGAGTTCGCGGCGCATTGGAAACGAAGGCAATCATTCCCCTCCGATCGTTTCCGATAAATAGCAAGATGGATCAGCCGCCGCTTGTTTCAAGGCAGCAGCATGTCGACCCGGGCCGCAGTCAGGATCCTGCGGTTCCCGACTGGAAATGCCGCGGGCGAAGCCTCAAATCCGGATTGCGCGTCAGGGTCCGGCGCCGAAAAACGATATCCGGGTGAGAAGCGTGTAATCCGCTTCGAAGAGCATCATCGCCACGAACACCAGTATCAGAACCGGCGGCAGGATGATCGCATAGGTCAGCGCCAGCCGCTCCCAGGCCATGTGCATGAACACGGCGACAATCAGCCCGGCCTTGAGGATCATGAAGATGAGGATCAGCGACCATCTGAGATAGCCGTGGAGGCCGAAATAATCGACCAGATAGGAGCAGGTGCTGAGGATGAACAGCCATGCCCAGACCACCAGATAGAGCTTGATCGGGTGTTCCTGATGAACCTCCGCCTGGGCGACGCCAGTCGCTGGCGCGTCATGCGCATGACCAGCGTGAAGTGGGTGTTGCCCAAGGCCGTTTGCGGTTGCTTCAGCCATGTCAGCCTCTCACCAAAGATAGAAGAATGCGAAAATGAACACCCAGACCAGATCGACGAAATGCCAGTAGAGCCCCATGATTTCGACGTTCTCGTAGCGACCCCTGCGGCTGGTGAAGAAGCCGGGACGTCCGACGTCGTAGTCCCCACGCCAGACCTTTCGCGCCACGATGATGAGGAAGATGACCCCGATCGTGACATGCGTGCCGTGGAATCCGGTGATCATGAAGAAAGACGAACCGAATTGTGCCGCGCCCCAAGGATTGCCCCAGGGCCGTACCCCTTCGGTGATCAGCTTGGTCCATTCGAAGGCTTGCATGCCGACGAAGGTCGCGCCGAGCGCTGCGGTCAGAAGCATCAGAATTGCCGTTTTGCGACGGTCGCGGCGATAGCCGAAATTGACGGCCATGGCCATCGTTCCGCTGCTCGAGATCAGCACGAAGGTCATGATGGCGATAAGGATAAGGGGGATTTCCTGGCCGCCGATACGAAGCGCAAAGACCTCGCTCGGATTGGGCCACGGCACGCGCGTGGAGATGCGCGCGGTCATGTAGGAGAGCAGGAAGCAGCCGAAGATGAAGGTGTCGCTGAGCAGGAAGATCCACATCATGGCCTTGCCCCAGGACACGTTCTTGAACGCGCGCTGATCCGAGGACCAGTCGGCGGCGATGCCTTGCCAGCCTGCGGGCCGCGACTCCGTTTGGCCGGTATGCGTCAGTGTCGTTTCTGCCATGCTCCTCGACCTCCTAGGTCAGCAACTGCCGGCAAATATCGATGAATGTCGCGGCCCAGCCGGCCAAAAGAGCGAAGATGGCGAGCCAGACGAAAAGCAGGAAGTGCCAGTACATGGCGCACAGTTCGACGCTGAGGCGAAGCCGTTCCGGCCGCGCTCCGTTCCAGGCACCGACGGTTGTCCTGCCCAGGCCCACCAGGCCTCCTACTATGTGCAGGCCGTGCATCCCGGTTATCAGGTAGAAAAAACTGTTGGCCGGATTGGAGGCCAGAAAATAACCGTCGGCGGCCAGGTCCCGCCATGCCATGAGCTGCCCGATGAGGAAGGCGATCGCGGTGAGCCCAGCTGCGGCAAGGCCGAGCCTGACCGTGTCTATCTGGCGCTTGCGCACTGCCACCGAGGCGCATTGCAGCGCGATGCTGCTTAGGACCAGCATGCCAGTGTTGAGCCAGAGCAGACGCGGAACCGGCAGTGGCTGCCAGTCCGACAGCGCCATACGCATGAAATAGGCGCTGGTGAACAGCGCAAACAGGCAACCGACGACGGCGAGGAAGACGCCGAGGCCGATCTTGGCGGTCGGCAGGCCAGACCGGTCGAGGGGGACGAAATCTTCCGCCACACCTTGCTCGAGCCATGGCTTGGTCATCAGCCGCTGATGCGAGAGCCACCAGCCGGCAAAGCCGGCGATCACGAGCAGGAAGACCAGGATGACGCTCATGCCGGCTCCCTGGAGGGGCCGAAGGTGCCCGGCATGTTTTGCGGAATGAAGTCCTCCTTGGCGCCCGGCACGCTGTAGTCATAGGCCCAGCGATAGACGATCGGCAACTCCTTGCCGAAATTGCCATGCGCCGGCGGCGTCTGCGGCGTCTGCCATTCGAGTGTCGTGGCGCGCCATGGATTGCCACCAGCCTCGCGGCCATGGCGGATGCTCCAGATCAGATTGAACAGGAACACGATCTGGGCAAAGCCGACGATGAACGCCATGATGCTGATGAACGAGTTCAGGTGGTGAGCCGATTCCGTCATCACCGTCACATCGGTCATCTCGGCATAGCGCCGCGGCACGCCCATCAGGCCGATATAGTGCATGGGAAAGAAGATCAGGTAGGCGCCGAGGAAGGTGACCCAGAAATGGAAGCGGCCGAGCGTCTCGTTGAGCATCCGGCCGGTGACCTTCGGGTACCAGTGGTAGATCGCGCCGAAGATAACGAGGATGGGGGCAACTCCCATGACCATATGGAAGTGAGCGACCACGAACATCGTGTCCGACAGCGGAACGTCGACGACGACATTACCGAGAAACAGTCCGGTCAACCCGCCATTGACGAAGGTGACGATGAAAGCCATGGCAAACAGCATCGGTATGGTGAGATGGATGTCGCCGCGCCACAGCGTCAGCACCCAATTGTAGACCTTGATTGCGGTCGGGATGGCGATGATCAATGTCGTGGTGGCGAAGAAGAAGCCGAAATAGGGGTGCATGCCGCTGACATACATATGATGTGCCCAGACCACGAAGCTCAGCGCGCCGATGCCGACGATGGCCCAGACCATCATGCGGTAGCCAAAAATGTTCTTGCGCGCATGCGTGCTGATCAGATCGGAGACGATGCCGAAGGCCGGAAGCGCCACGATGTAGACTTCGGGGTGGCCAAAGAACCAGAACAGATGCTGGAACAGGATCGGGCTGCCGCCATTGTGCTGAAGCTGTTCGCCCATCTCGACGACTGCGGGCATGAAGAAAGAGGTGCCGAGCGCGCGGTCAAGCAGCATCATCACGCAAGCGACGAACAGCGCCGGGAAGGCGAGCAGCGCCATCACGGTGGCGGTGAAGATGCCCCAGACGGTCAGCGGCAGGCGCATCATTGTCATGCCGCGTGTGCGGCCCTGCAGCACCGTCACGACATAGTTCAGGCCGCCCATGGTGAAGCCGATGATGAACAGGATCAGCGAGACGAGCATCAGAATGATGCCCCATTCCTGGCCGCCGGGTGTGCCGGTCATGATGGCTTGCGGCGGATAGAGCGTCCAGCCGGCACCGGTCGGTCCGCCAGGTGCAAAGAAGCTCGACACCAGAACCAGCACCGCAAGCAGGTAAATCCAGTAGCTCAGCATGTTGACATAGGGGAAGACCATGTCGCGGGCGCCGACCATCAGCGGGATCAGATAGTTGCCGAAGCCGCCGAGGAAGAGCGCCGTGAGCAGGTAGATCACCATGATCATGCCGTGCATGGTGATGAACTGGTAGTAGGCCTCAGGGGTGATGAAATCGAACGTGCCGGGGAAGCCGAGCTGCAGCCGCATCAGCCAGGACAAGACCAGGGCGACCAGGCCGATGGCCGTTGCGGTCCCCGAATACTGGATCGCGATGACCTTGGCGTCCTGCGAGAAGACATACTTCGTCCACCAGCTGTGCGGATGGTAGAGTTCCATTTCCGCCACTTCGGCGGGCGGGACGGCATCTGCAGGCGTGACATCGACCATGGGAGCACCTCCGTGCCCTTCAGCGGGACCCGACAGTTTCGAGTTTTGCCGCAACTTTCAAAGCTGACACCGTCGCGTTGCCCGGCGCCTGTTCCGCCGAGCCCGTCTGCTGGGGCGCCGACAATTGCGCGAACGTCTGCTGCTGGTCGAGCCAGGCCACATAGTCTTCCTGGGTGTCGACCATGACGATGCCATGCATCATCGGATGCCCCTGGCCGCACAGTTCGGCGCACAGAACCTGGAAGGTTCCGGTCTTGGTCGGGGTAAACCAGAAATAAGTGACCGAGCCCGGGATCATGTCCATCTTGGCGCGGAATTCCGGCACGTAGAAATCATGCAACACATCGATCGAGCGCAGCAGCATCTTGACCGGCTTGCCGACCGGCAGATGCAGGTCGGCCGCTTCGACCACGACATCGTCCTGGCCGTTGGGATCCTTGGCGATCACGCCCAGCGGATTTTCAGCGGTAACGTCACGGGTGTCGGATGTGCCGAGCTTGCCGTCCTTGCCCGGCAAGCGGAAACTCCACTGCCATTGCTGGCCAACGACTTCGACCACGGTTGCGTCGCTTGGAACGTTGACGAACCGGCTCCAGACGAACAGCCCGGGAACCAGCATGGCGGTAACACCCACGCCGGTGATGATCGTCAACCACCATTCGAGCCGCCTGTTCTCAGGTTCGTAGGCCGCCCGGCTCCCCTCGCGATGACGGAAGCGGAAAACGCAATAGGCCATGAATAGCACCACGGCGGCGAAGACGACGCCGGTGATCCAAAAGGTGATGATGATGGTGTTGTCGATATAGTCCCAGTTCGAGGCAATCGGAGTCCACCACCATGGGCTCAGGAAGTGGAACAACACCGAGCCCACGACGATCAAAACGAGTACAACCACGATGGGCATGTCCCGTTCCTCCCGATATTCCAGGGGCGTGAAGCCATCTCTGGAAATACCAAAGTGCATAATGCGTGATTTGCGATGGAAATTCTAGAGCCGGCTGTGGAAGGGGCAAAAAATCGCTTTTGCGGCGGCGGCCGGGCTCGGCACGGGATCAAGGCGCCTTGATGACAATGCAGCCGGCCAGCAGCAGCACGACGCCGGCGAGCCGCATGCCTGACACCAGCCGCCGCGGCAGCCGGAACCAGCCGAACGTGTCGACGAAAATGCTGGCGACCTGCTGGCCGGCCACCGTCAGGCTGACGGCAGCGGCTGCTGCTGCAATTCGCCGGAGACGAATTTGGTAAAGGCACGCGATCTTCTGGAAGGCAGGCTCGGCGGCGGCGTGCTCGAGAGGAATGCTGGCTGAAGAGCATGCGTTTCGGGTTCAGCCCCGCAAGAAAGCCCCCGAGTTCGGCGAGAGCCCGAAGCCTGCGATCACGAAGCGGTGACGGCCGTAACGAAAGCTCGGCAGGCTGCGAAGATTGGATGAAGGCGCCGGGCGAAACATTTTGCGGCGCGTCCCAGCCGAAGTCTGGGCGCGATCCGCCAACCTCTCAAGGAATCCACGATCATGATAAACAGGCGTACTTTCTCCACCGCGCTCGCCGCCGGGGTGGCGACGAGCCTATTGGCCGGCTCCCAGACGGCGCGAGCGCAGACGGCCCCCAAGGTTCGCAATGTCGTTCTGGTCCATGGCGCCTATGCCGATGGCTCGTGCTGGTCGGAGGTGGTTGGCCTGCTGCAGCAGGCTGGCCTCAGCGCAACCGTCGTCCAGCATCCGCTGACCACGCTGGAGGCTGGTGTCGAAGCAACGCGCCGTGCGATCGCCCTCCAGGATGGACCGACGGTCCTTGTCGGGCACTCTTTTGCCGGCATGATCGTTACCGAGGCAGGGATGGGTCCGAAGGTTTCGTCGCTCGTCTATGTCGCGGCGCGCGCGCCGGATGCGGGCGAAGATTACACGGCGCTCGCCAAGACTTTTGCGGCGCCGCCCGCCTCCGCCGGGCTCGTCTGGTCCGCAGGCTATGGCAAGCTTAGCGAGGAGGCTTTCCTGCGGGATTTCGCCGGCGATATTCCTCGCGAGAAGGCGCGCATCCTGTACGCTGTCCAGGGGCCGATCTCGGACAAGCTTTTCACCGGAAAGACAACGCAAGCGGCCTGGCGCTCGAAGCCAAGCTGGTATGCGGTCTCGACCGAGGATCGCACGATCAATCCGGATCTCGAGCGCTTCATGGCCAAGCGCATGAACGCAAAGACCATCGAAGTGAAGGCAAGCCATTTGTCGCTGATCTCTCACCCCGACGTGATCGCAGGGCTCATCTCGCAAGCAGCCGGGTCGCTCGGCTAGCGAGATTGGGCGGATCTGGGGCGGCATGGAAATCAGCCGCCTCATCCTCCGTCCGCGCTACTTTGGGTCAGGCTTAGATCAGCAGCAGGCCCTTCATCGAGGCATTGCCCTTCTTGCCGATAATGATGTGATCGTGGACGGCGATGCCGAGCGGCTTGGCGCTGTCGATGATCTGCTTGGTCATCTCGATGTCGGCGCGCGACGGCGTCGGGTCGCCTGAGGGGTGGTTGTGGATCAACACACCAACAACGGAATAATGATATTTATCAAGTGCTTGAATACCGGTCTTGGAGGGCAGGGATCGTTAGTTGGGGTGTGTTCCGAGTGACCACTTGTGATCTTTCACGCATGGGAATGGTCGCATTTGCGCAGTACCCTAACGTCCCGATCAACCACGGATTCCGAACCCTCATCTTTTCGCGCTAGTGCCACTCAGGACGGCTGAACGGCCCTTCCACCACAACGCGGGCCGGCTCTTGGCGGCGTCAAGAGCCCGTCGAATCCGCGATGTCACAATCGGACACTCTGGATCTCGGTCGCCAGTTCGGTCGAGACGTACGTGCGGTGCGCCGATCTTTGCAACGATCACGCCGGCGATGGTTTTCTGTAATCTACTATTCGTGCAAGGGTGCCTCTTGAAAACTGGAACATATAGTGAACATACTCGCAGCGACAATGACCTCTATGGCCACTCGGCAGCCGCGACCATATGGGGATCATTCCCTTAACGCCCTTGAGCTAGGCTGAAAACTAGATCAGGGTGCATGACACGAGAGAACCGACCATGTACCTAGCGCGCAAAGAGGACATCGGGCCTGCAGCATCGCCGATCTCGCCTCGCCGCGAATTGGGCGCTTACGAGGCTATGTGGCTTGAGCAAGGCGCCACGTTCAAGACGATCGCTGACAAGTTCGCCAAGGATCCGACCGCAATGCCATCGGATTTCGTTCGGCCGGCCCAAGCGGAAGAGTGTGCCCGTAAGGTCCTTTCCGAGGCCAGCGCTAAAGGCGTCTCTCGCTTTGGCGTTCGCATCCACCATGCCGGCGACTACCCTGCGAAATTGCGTGACGCGAAATACCCCATTGAACTGCTCTACTTTCAGGGCATCTGGGAGCTAACCGAGACGCGGTGCATCGCCATCGTTGGATCTCGAGAGGCCTCCGAAGAGGGAAAGCAGCGAGCTAGGCAGTTGGCATTCTCGCTGACGGCTCGCAAGCGCGAGGATCGACGCGACGACTTCACGATTGTCTCGGGCCTCGCTGCCGGTATTGACCGAACGGCGCATGATGCGGCCATAGAAAACGGCGGCCGCACGATTGCCGTCATTGGGACACCCCTTGGCACCTACTACCCGAAGGAAAATCGCGACCTCCAGGATCGAATTGCGAGAGAGTTCCTTCTCATCTCGCAGATCCCCTTCCTGCGATATGGTGCCCAAAACGTGCCGCAAAACAGGCTTTTCTTCCCGGAGCGCAACATCACCATGAGTGCGCTGACCGAGGCGACGATCATCGTTGAGGCGAGCGACACGTCCGGCACGCTGACGCAAGCGCGTGCAGCCCTGCATCAAAAGCGTAAGCTTTTCATCCTGGATTCGTGCTTCCAAAAAGGCCTCAAATGGCCGAGCAACTATGAGGCGCAAGGTGCCATTCGAGTGCGCTCGATGGACGATATCTGGGGCAGCCTTGACTAAGGTTTTCTATCGCGAGATCGATGACAGTAACCGCAGCGATCACACTAGGCTGACCGCCAACGATAAGTGCATGTTTCTGTACGAATTTACCGCCTTCGAGCATACCAACGGTCTTGGCTTCAAGTTCAGCGATACGAACCAGCTTATCCACAACCTCAAGAAAAAGCCCTCAGAGCGGCTGACGAAGGGCGGATGGAATTATAAGGGCAAAGCCATTGGAAAATGCGCTGGCGCGATGCGGCTCGCACTCAATCCTGAATGGCTGACTGGCGGAACGTTGGTGCCAGTTCCGTCTTCGAAGGCCCCAGGTCATCCCGACTACGATGATCGTCTAACCCAAATAGCCAGGCTATTAAGCGTGCCGCCGCCAGACGTCCGCGAGCTTGTGCGTCACGATAGTTCGCATGCCGCCGCGCATGAGTCGAACAATCGGCCGACCGTCGAAGACTTGCTCGCCATTTACGAAATCGACGAGCCCTTGGCCAGTAGCAAGCCAGTCAGCTCGATCGCGATTTTCGACGACGTGCTTACCGCCGGCACGCATTATCGGGCAGTGCAAATCAAGCTCGCTGCGCGCTTCCCTAGCATCCCTATCTTCGGAATGTTTATCGCTCGCCGGGCAATCCCGCCGCCCAGCGATGGCTGGGTCAAGCAGATGCAGGAGCTGTTCGGCAGTATTGACGACTAGTATCGACAAGTGTCTTTCTCGACAAAATTTCAAATGGCGTTGGCCGCTCGAACTGCCGCGATCAGAAAGAGCACGAGTGAGCCGATCGCGACCAACGGAGTTATGCAAAATGTCAGATGAGCAAGCCAGTTTCTGTGGCACGAGGTCAGCCCCGTGTGGCTAATCGGGGCCTTAGGCCTACCCCAAGGCGAAAGTGGGTTTGAGCGACTTGAACTCGTTTCAGGAATTTGAGCAGTTTCTCGACGGCCATTTTGCGCGGCTCGAGACCTTGGACTACGACGCCAACGCGGCTCTAGCATTGGTGAGCAATATTCAAGAGCAGGCAGCATCCAGGATCGAGACTTTTGGCCTCGCTTCATCCCTGGCACACGGCATTACGATCCTCGCTCCGTATCTCGTAAGTGGCAAACTAGGTCCGCCGCCCGATATAGGGACACTTCTGTCGGACCTTTCGTTTTGCATGCATTACTACTCGCTACGCGAACTTTTATACTATTCGTACAACGTACCCGGCGCCGTGGAGTGGGCGTTCGAGCATGAGTCGGTGCAGGTTCGCTACACTGACCCATCACTGCCACGGCAATTTTACACGGTGTGGAATGAACATCTGGAACTTTCCCGAGAGATGTTCGCCGATGGCACGTACGTCGAGGCGGCCCGCACGTTGCTTAGGGGCGAAGCCGAGGGCCAGATCTCCCCAGACGTCGAGGCGGCATCGCTTCACATCGACCAGGAGGTGGATCAGAAGCTGAGGGCATATTTCTCAATACTGGACCCAACGTCTCCAGTGGATCTCGGCGGCTACACCTATGCCGACTTTCAAACCGTATATCGCTTCATGCTTGGCAATGCGCTCTATCATCGGCGCTTTGGCGAGGCCAACGATCAGGTCGGGGCCATCTTCATTGAGTACGACGAACTTGTGAACGACCTCGAGATGGCAACGGGATTGACCCGGTCCAAGATAGCGAGTGTTCTGGACGACATAATTTTCGACGTGGCAAAGCGTACTGAGAAGCTTGACGCATCATATTTCTCCCTAATGAGAGAGGGAGCCGGAGCCCGTCGCGTCGTTATGAGGTCGGTGGATTTCACCACCCACGAGGGACTGGTCAATGTCTTGAGGGTGGTCGCCATCCGACGCCCACAATTGTTCCTACGCAATGTTAGCGGGGAACTCGGCGTTGGTTTCGTTGCTAGAGTGAGATCTGCTTTCGAGACGGCCGGTTTTCGATGCCTTACCGAGATTTCCCTGTCCAAGTTCGACCCGCAACTCCCCGATATAGACCTACTAGTCATTTGCGAGGAGCCCACGCTTGGCTACGTGCTCTTTGTCTGCGAGTTAAAGGGCCCTATACCGCCTCGTTGGGCGAAGGACCAGCTTAAGGCGATCCGACAAGATGGTGTCTCCAAAGCCTTTCGGCAGTCAGAGGCGATCCAGAAATTCTTGCGCACGCCTGCTGGTATCAGCGCGATGAAGTCCTGGTTGCCGCCAGATAAACCGCCCCGATTTGAGTCGTTCGTACTGGTTGTGGAACCGCTGATCGTGACGTCGGATAACGCAGGGATGTTCTTCGGCGATGAGAATACGCCGATCGCGAATTTCAGGACAATCGAGCGCCTTCTGAAGGCATCGGATGGTGACACGGCTTTCATCCAACACGTCATCCACACCTACAACGAGGAGGTGGACAAGATTATTAGTCGTGTTGTTGCCAAAGCTGAGTTTGCTGGGATTGTCGTAGAGTATGAGGGCGTTGCGGACTCCCCCATTATGCGGTTCGCCCAACAGTCATGGCGAAACTCGGAAGAACGTCAGGCCATGATCGACGCGTTTCTCGCTGACGGTGCACATCCATTTGATACGGTAGACTTGGACGCGAAGGAGATGCCGCCAGGGACGATCCTGATCGCCTTCAAGAGCTGTTCCTGAGAGGGTGGTTTCCAGCCGGAGGTCCAGGCCTAATATCAAGGTCCGGTTTGGGCCAGATTCGGTAAGCACGACTTGGCAAGCGTTAAGAATTCCGGCTTCGAAAGACCTTCCAGCGATGCATGCGGCAATCGGCGGCTACGTTGTGCAATCAGGATGGTTCACACGTCGACCGACTGTTCAAAACACTCAAAGCTGCTCGTTGATCGTCAGTATCGCCATCACCACCTCACTCGTCAGTTGTCGCTATCCACCCCGTCGGAGCTGGGAACGTCACCACCGAACTTTGAACGATGCCTCTCCTCGGGGGCTATCCAGCTTTCCATGAAATCCAGCGGATCCACGTTTCCCATCATAGCCTTCGCGAGCGTCAGGCGCTCCTCCAGTCGCTGCCGACGCCCGTCGTTCGTGCATTTCAGACGCTCTTCCGCATCCGTGAAAAAGCGCTCTACCGTCATAGCCTTTCCCCACCTCTCGATAATTTCCGCAAGCTGCTGACGGCTATCGGCAAGAGCTTGAGCTGTCTTGCGGGCATCCTCTCGCCTTAGGTAGCGCTCCCACTCCTCCTCTCGCTCTTTTTTCCTCTTCGCCGCCGCCACATCCTCGGCGTCCATAAGGCGTTGCACGTTGTCCTTCGCCGCTTTCAAGGTCTCGACGATTTTTGGGATCAGCGTGCCAAGCGCCTCCTGCTCGGTCTCCTGCCAACGGACAGACCAGTCGACGCCCGTTTTCGGGGAGTAGGCAATCACCCGAAAACGTCCCGAAGGCATATCTTGCTCTGTTGTCCAGGAATGCGTCAGTTGCCAAGGCTTAGCCGATCGTATCAACCTGCTATCCTCGCGATGGTAGTCGCCGTTGAGATATCGCATCGTCACTCGTTCCGTCATCTCCGTGAGGGCGAGCCCTATTGGCACCGTATCAATGTAGAGGACGGTCGGTCGGTCTGGAGCCCATATGCTTCCAGAGTGGTAGCGTCCGTACTTGCGGTCCTTTCGCTCCACTTCCTGTTCCTTGACGTGGATGCGATGAAGGTCACTGGCGGCCTCAGCGATGTGAACTCGGTATCCTTGTTCGTCCAGCGCAAGGTAGAGGTCATTGGCGACCGAGAGCGCGCGCAGCAGCGCAGTTTCTGAAGAAATCAGATCTGGCAGGATCCGCTTGTAGGGTCTCAGAAACTCGCCCTCTTTCACATCCCGCGTTTTTCGCAAATGTTCTTCGACGCCAAACAGCAGCGGGTGATGTAAAGGGCGACGGGGTTTCGCCAACGCCCTGGTCTTGCGTGCCGAACTCTCTGCCGACGTTCTCTTCCGATGTGGTGGCTTTGGGCCAGACGGTGTTATTTCGATGGCCTCCTCAGGTGCTAACGGCAGCGTTGGCAGTTCTGCCGGAAGTCCGAGAGACTTGCGGGTCCAGTAGCCTGAACCGGGGTAAGGAATCTGGAATTGTTTGCAGATAGCGGCTAGCGCCGTGCCGGAAATCCCGAGTTCCGGGGCGACCTTACTGAGCGGCCTGTCGCAGACTCGTTTATAAAGCTCGAGACGTGTCAGATGCATTGTGGAATGGTCTCAATTCAATCGTGACCGATTACGCACTGCCGGGAGATGGCAGGCAACGTGCTTCGGCGGCAACCCCTGATTTATCGCCGGTTTGGAAAGTTTTTAAGACAAGGCCGGCGGTCAAATGGATGCAAGATCATGCGTGGTTGGCTCTGCGCAGCCGCCCCTCAGCGTAACCGGTCTGAGCAGCTTAGGATGGAGCGCGGACCCGCAAAAACACCATGTCACACCCACGCCGAGGGCCCGCCAATCCACATTCTCGGTCTCGACGATTGCGACGCTTCCGCCCGCTCTCGGAAGCCCGCGTCCACTGAAGACTAGCACCATGCTGCT
Organism: Mesorhizobium sp. P3_A2; assembly: GCF_056403115.1. Classification (NCBI taxonomy): domain Bacteria; kingdom Pseudomonadati; phylum Pseudomonadota; class Alphaproteobacteria; order Hyphomicrobiales; family Phyllobacteriaceae; genus Mesorhizobium; species Mesorhizobium sp. P3_A2. Next base: position 22,207 of record NZ_JBFUGC010000001.1, on the reverse strand, counting down.
GAAGAAGCGGGTGTAGAGCGAGCCGTCGTCCGCGAGGCGGTTCAAGAAGAAATCCATGTCGTCGAAGCCGTACGTTTGCTGGACGGATGCGCACTGAACCAGAAGGGACGAATGCTCGGCCACGAAGCGAGGGGTGAAGCGGAACGGGAAATGGGGGTTGTCGATGCCGCGGCGCAGGCTTTCGATCCGCGAGAGCTGGTCCCGTATGAGAAACAGCGCATGCCGGTATGTTTCATCGCTCAACGGCAGAACGCCTGCCGGGAGCGAGCTTGGTGGCTTGGCTCCCTTAAGCACTGGAGGCGCCCACGCGCGCGTGTACGCATTCGGACGCCCCAACGCCTCGGCAAGGTAGTGGCGGCGCTTTTCCAAATCGGTCCGCGCCCATTCGATGGCGGGGAAGACAAGAGTGTCGATGGCGGGATCTTGCAGCATCTGCCCCAGGATCGGTGTGGCATTCATGACTGCCTGCGCTCGCTGCCAGTAGCTGTGTAGCGAGCCGTAACTGAGAAGGAAGCCGTGATAGTGGCGCAACTCGTGCTCAAGCGTTGTCCCGATAGAGATCATCTCCATCCGCTGGTCGGGCGGATGCCTCTCTAGGTTAGGTCGGCCACGCTGGCCCCAAGTCTCCACGAAGTGCTCAAACTGCGCTGGTGACGCAAACCTAAGGTCGATGGAGCAAGTCCTGGTGGAGAAACCTCCGAAGTCGTGCGTCCTCATCTCAACGCGTGAACGGAAGCGCAGCCTTGACGAGTTCGACGGTCTCCTCCTCCGTCTTGCCATCGAGATCGACTGAGACCCGACCGGTCGGTGAGGCGATCTCCAGCTTAGGCTTACGAGAATGTCGGGCCGCTGCGAGCAGGTGCCGCACGATTACAATCAGCTCGACGCCTGCGGCGAAGTGACCAATGATGGTTTCCACGCTGCCGAGTTCAAAACCAAGGCGTTCGCTCTCGGACACTGTTCCGTGGACGCGCTCTGCCCGCAATCCAAGCAAGCCGCCAAAGTTCCGGCGCGCCCACCCCTGGTCATCCCCAGGTCGAAGGATGCGGCCACAACATGGGCAGTCGGCGACAGAGCGACGTGTTCAGGTGGTCACTACGAGCAGCGCTTGCCGGTGCATCCTTCCACCGAGGGCTGTTCATAATGACGTAGACAATGCCGCTCACCACGCGACGGTCGTCTACCTTGGGCACACCATGCAACAGCGAAAAGAGCGGCAATATCCGCCCCATCTGGCGATTGCTCAATGAGACAAATCACCCATCACGGCCTCCTATCGGAGACCGTGAAACACATCCAAATTAATAGGTCCTGAGCCAAGTCTTCGTGGTGGGTCGTTATTTTGCAACAGCTGCGGGCCGCGGGTATTGACGTGCGTGTCAATGTATGGCCAACTATATTCGCTGCGACGTAAGATGCCACGTTGTCGGACGTCGCTTTCTATGCAGAGTTGCAGTCTTTCCATGTGGTTAACGTTAAATCTCAAGTGGAGGTGACTTATGTCAGTTATGACGCACCTGATCCCGCCCGAAGAGTTGGCAGGAATGACAGCAGAACAGCGGCAGCAGGTTGAGGACCATATCGACGGCCTCATTACCAAGACGCTCATGCAGCCGAATGTGATGGAGAAACTCGGCGACGAAACCAGGGTTTTCGCTAAGAAACTTACCGCGAAGAACTCCTGATTTCCCCATTGGCGGGCCCCTCTGGGGCCGAACTCGGTCGGGCCCGTTTAGCTTACGACGTGTATCGCCGCTAAAGGTTGGTTCGAAAATATTCGATCGGCTTGGAGGTCTGGCTTTTTTCGACACAGAGCATGCACGAAAGCCATGCGTCGTATGCGGCGAATTGGATTTCTGTTTTCGCCTGTTAGCCTTCTCCCGATCCAGGTGCGGAGGGCGCTGACATGAGCGAGTGGCCGTTTGAGACGGTGCCCATCCAACGAATCTGCAGGCCGACGGGGGAAGCGTTCAAGCAAGAATTCTTCGACTCGCGGCAACCTGTTGTCATAGAGGGCGTTCTTGAATCCTGGCCCGCGCTAACGCGTTGGTCGATACCGACCTTCGCGGACGAACTGGGCAATCAGGCAGTTGTCGTCTACTCGTCGCCTGACCGTTACTTCCCGGGGGGCAAAGAGCACGGCCTTGCCGGAGAGCGACCGCAAGACGACGGTCGTCGCTTTGAGCGGATGAAATTCGCAGAATTTGCGCAGCGCTTGGATCAGAAATCCGCTAGATGGCATTATCTCTATCAGTATCCCGCGTCTCTCCTCCAGCAACTGATGGCGGGATGCGATCCGCCGACTTATCTTCCTGTAAATCGCAAAGTCGAGGTCAATCTTTGGGTTGGCGACGCTGGCTGCGTCACGCCGGCCCATTTCGATCACGCGGACAATTTCTTTTGTCAGATCCAAGGAGAGAAGGAATTTCTGCTCTTCGCGCCCGACCAGTGCGATTTACTCTATCCGCACGGTTCGGACGACCTGTATTCGCGGCAAAGCCGGGTGTTCGACCTCGAATTCCCTGATCTCGAAAGATTCCCTGGCGTCCGCAATCTGCGCGGATTGCACGCCCGGCTCGGCCCGGGGGACCTTCTGTTTATGCCCATGTTTTACTGGCATGCCGTACATACCCGTTCACGTTCGATCTCCCTCAACTTTTTCTCCGTCGACGAGGAGCGTTATGGACCGCTGATCGCACGCTGGCGGGCGGTGGTCGCGGACGCTCTCGCCCTGTTGCCTGACGACGTGCCGGAATCCATGAAGGCCTATGTGCTGCGTTCGCTGTTATGACCGACCGTCGCGACGACCGCTAATGAGGCAAGCGGCGCCCACGAAAGGCAGGACGGACAGGGAGTGCACGTCTTGTGGTCGACGCCTGTGTGCATTCGAGAAGACGGGCCTGCGTACAAGTTGACCCATTTGGAGTTTCTCAGTTGCCTTGTGGCGTGATCGAAGCTGGCGAGCCGGAAGAGGTTCGCCAAGAGAGGGACCGCGCTTCAGTCGGATTTCGACTCGGTGAAGTCGCGCGCTGCGGCGTGGGTATCCATCGTGCTTGCACGAAGCGGCTCTTTGAAAATTGCGGCAAACTGCGTCTTCGCCTCCAACCACTCGCGCAGCTGTCGTTTCGGCGGACTCCATCGGGGAAGGCGAAGAACGGAATGACAAGGTTCCAGTTGCCGCGCCAGATCTGTGCGATTGCCGTGTACTTCGCGCCCACGTTCTTGCGATCCTTCCAGGGGCAAAGTCCATAGAATGGCGGACGCCCTGCTAAGCCAATCCACCTTAATACCCTTGCCAGGCGCAAAACATCGGGTCGTCGTAGCGGATCTCCCTCAGCGTCAGACAGGCGTTCGAAGGTCCCCGCCAAGCCAATGCAAGTTGGTGGCGCGCCAACCGTCGCTCGGCGAAGCGCCACGCTTGGCTGCTCCAGCGCGCTGGGCTCTGGAATTGGATGGCAAGCCGGTCGAAGCTGAACGAGAAGCCGTCGAGCGGTTCGGCAAGGCCACGCCCAGTCGCCTTGATGAAGGCTTCCTTCAAGGTCCAAAGACGCACGGCCTCTTCTTGCCGGCCGGCGGGTGTGAGTGTCTCCAGCCAGGCGAGTTCCGACGGGGCGAAGACTGCTGAAGCGATTTCGAACGGCCAAGTCGAAGCTGTCGGCTCGACATCGACCCCAACGGGCGTATCGGTACAAGCGGCCACAGCGACGAGCCCCTTGCAATGGGACAGGTTGAAATGGAGCCCGCGGGGATGGGCGAGGACGGGTTTGCCTCCGTCCTCAACTTCGAAGCGACATTCAGCGGGCGTTACGCCGCTCAGAAGCGCGATCGCCGCCCGCTTCAGGGCGTGCGCCGCTCTAAATTCGCGACGATTCCGGTCGTGGACAAAAAGCGCCGCCCTTGCGCGTTCGCTCGCGTCGAGCAGATTGTCGAATATAGGGTGCGCACGATCCGCCGCGGCCTCGGGGTCCAGGGTCCACACTATTATTTGCATGGCGCTTTCCCACGCTGCTGCCCCGGATGTAGCAAGCACGACGCCCGCGATATGATAAAGCGGCGAAGATAACGCAGAGGAGCATCCCCATTATACCGGAACTCAATGGCGCGTTGCTGCCTGCCACGAGGAGAAGTCAAAAGAGAGATAGCAAAAAAATAAACTTTCCGCGATCCATAACCTATTGCCACCGACCGCGCCGTGGTCCATCTTAAATTTGGCTACGTCGCTGCGGAATATGCTGTTCACGACATGTAAGCATTGAACAGTTTCAGGGGTGATCAGGGCTTTTTCGGCGCATGTCGGCAGTTGAATGACCTGGTCGGGCAGATAACTGCAGATGTGAGACGTGATGTCTTAGGAGCAAGGCGCCCATGGTTAGAGCCCGCTCGCCCGCCGAACTAGCTGTTGGTGACGCCTTTGTAGCAATCATGGGCCTGCTCCCGTTTGATGAGGTGCATCTCAAGATCGAGTGCTACAGCGCGGGGGGCTCCATCAAGACCAAGACGGCTCGCGAGATGGTCGAGGCGCTTGAGCGGACGGGCGAGATCACGCAGGGTTTATCGCTTATAGAGAGCTCGTCCGGCAATCTCGGCATCGCGCTAAGCATAATGGCGGCAGAGCGCGGCTATCGTTTTACCTGCGTCAGCGATCCCAATATTTCGGGCCACGCGGTCAAGCTAATGCGGGCCTATGGCGCTGAGGTCGTAATCGTGCGGGAGACCGACGCGAACGGCGGCTTCCTCGGGAGCCGTATTTCCTACATTCGCTCGCGGCTCGAGCGTGAGCCGGATCTGGTTTGGCTCAACCAGTACCGGCATCCCGCCAATCCGTTGGCGCATGAGAGGTTCACGGGGCCCGAACTCCTCAGCGCTTTCGAGCGGATCGATTATTTGTTCATAGGCGCCGGCACGACCGGAACGCTGAACGGGGTTTCGCGTGCGGTTAGAAGGAAACTCCCTGGCGTGGAGATCGTGGCGGTCGATGCGCAAGGGTCGGTTACGTTCGGCGCTCCTCCAAGCCGGCGACATATACCCGGCCTTGGAACCAGCAGGCGCCCGGAGATCGCCAGTGAGGACGCGTACGATAGGCTGCAGCTTGTGTCCGAAGCCGACGCGATCCTTATGTGTAGGCAGCTCGCCGCCAGGGGTCTGCTAGTCGGCGGCTCGACTGGCTCGGTGCTCGCCGCAGTTTCGATCATGCGCGACGAGCTGAAGAAGGGATCGTGCGTAGTTGCGATATCGGCCGACATGGGCGACCGATATCTGGACACGATCTATGATGACGACTGGGTCGAAGAGCGCTTTCCCGGTCTTGTCGCGCACTGCGGCCGGGCGCTGCGCGAATCGACAATCAACTGGGGCCGTGATGGGTGTCATGACTGAGGGCGAGGCCCCTCAGCTCGGCGTGGTCGCTGCGCGCGCCGTGCGGGAGATTGTGAAGGCGAACCGGCAGGCGATCGTGGACCTCGTCGGCGCCGCCTATGTGGCGCATCGGGACGGCCGGACGACCGTGCCGCATAGCAGTTTCCTAACCTTTCCGGACCGACCTCAGGACCGTATCATTTCGCTTACCGCCGATTTGAGGGACGCCGCCCCCGTCGCAGGTATGAAGTGGATTTCGAGCTGGCCCGGGAACGTCGCCGTCGGCCTGCCGCGCGCCTCCGCCGTCATCATTCTCAACCGGCGCGACAATGGCTTTCCTTTCGCGATTATGGAGGGCTCGATCGTTAGCGCGACCCGCACGGCCGCCTCGGCGGTGCTTGCGACGGAGTGCTGTCTGAACGGAGCGAACGCCGGACGGCACATCGCGTTCATTGGCGCGGGCCAGATCGCACGACACATATTCGACATGTTCCTCGCTCGCGGATGGAGCTTTGCCGGCGTCAGCGTGTTCGATCTCGCTATGAGCCGCGCCGAAGATTTCCGTCTTTGGGCCGAGGGAGATGCGGCGGTTCGCGTCGAACCAAACCTGGAGGCGGCCATTCGCGGGAGCGATTTGATCGTTTTCGCAACGACTGCTAGCCGCCCTTACGTGGGAGACCCCGAACTGTTTCGGCACAACCCCCTGGTCCTCCACATTTCTCTGCGCGACCTGTCGCCCGACGTCATATTGCGGGCCAACAATGTGTTCGATGACGTGGATCACTGCCTGCGCGCTGCTACGTCGGCGCATCTTGCGGAGCAACAATGCGGCGACCGCTCGTTCGTCTCGGGAGAAATCGGCAATCTGATCGAAGGACGGCTGACCCTCGATCCCACCAAGACCACGATCTTTTCACCGTTCGGACTCGGCGTTCTCGACGTCGCGCTCGCACGGTTCGTATTCGACGAGGCGCGCAAACGAGGCGACGTACTTTACGTACCGTCCTTCTTCGATGAAGAAGTGGAGAAGTAAGAGCGTACTGCGCGCGCCGTTGGAGCGACGACACGGTCGTATTGGAGCAACCTTCGTAGCAGATTCACCGGGGCTAGGGAATGAAGCATGCTTTGAGACCTTCTGAATTCGCCATTCTCCCCTCCCGGTCGGCGTATCCCAACCGGGACGCTTCGTATCGACGAATTTCGCACGGACGGGGATCCCATTTGTACGATGTCGACGGTAACGAGTTCTTCGACGCCGCGAGCGGCTCCGGCTCGCTTATCCTGGGGCACGGCGACCACGAACTCGTCGAGATCCTGCGCGATCAGGCGTTGCAGCTGACGGTGTTTCCCGGCCGTCTATTCGCCTGCGACATTGTCGAGCGCTACGCCGCGCGCCTAGTCTCCTTCGCGCCGGACGGCGTCTCGCAAGTTGTGATGTATTCCAGTGGCTCTGACGCGGTCGAGGCGGCGATCAAGCTGGCGATCCAGTATCAGCGGGTCGCGGGGCGTCCGCGCAAAACCAAGATCATTGGCCGCGAGGCATCCTATCATGGCAATACACTCTGCGGGCTGTCGGCGGGCGGGTTTGTGAGCCGCCGGAAGCCCTATGAAAGCGTCCTGCCCCCGGTCGCGAAAGCCGCGGCCGCCTTCTGCCCTTCCTGCAAGTTCGAACTGGAGCCGGAGACCTGCAACGTTGAATGTGCGCTCTCGCTGGAGCGAGCGATTTGGGACGAAGATCCCGACACGGTCGCGGCGTTCCTGGTCGAGCCGATCGTCGGTGCCGCCTTGAGCGGGGCGACGCCGGATGACCGCTACCTCGCTGCGGTGCGCGAGATTTGTACACGTAACGATGTTTTGCTGATCGCAGATGAAGTGATGACCGGGTTCGGGCGCACTGGAAAAGCGTTCGCGGTGGAGCATTGGGGCGTCGAGCCGGACATCGTCGTCGTTGGGAAAGCGATCAGCGCTGGCTATTATCCTTTGTCCGCCGTTCTCGTCGGCGAGCGGACGGCCTACGTGCTGGAGCGCAACGGCGTGGCGTTTCAGAACGGGCAAACCCATGCGTGCAGCCCGTTGGCCTGCGCCATCGGCGCTCATGTTCTCGACCGCATCGAATCCGAAGGTCTCGTCGCAAACGCTGGGACTCGCGGGACGGAGCTGATCGTGGGCCTCGGCGCCCGCCTCGCGGGGTCAAAATTCGCCACGGTAAGAGGGAAGGGCCTGATGGTCGGACTCGATTTCGGCCGAGCGGCGCAGGGCACCTTGGCGTTCGGATTGTCGGAGCGTTTCCAGGCGGCCGCGCTGCGACATGGAGTGCTGGTCTATCCCAGCGCCGGCGGGGCGCTCAGCGAGGCGGGGGCGCATGCGCTTGTGCTGCCGCCGCTTAACATCGACCGCAAGGACGTCGCTTTCCTTGTCGATGCGTTGGCGTCGTCGGTCGCCGAAACCTCGATGACGGCGGCGCCATGACGGACTTCGCGAGACTTCAGCCTGGAACGGTGCTGCGCGGCGGGGAGGCTAGGCGATGACCCTCGCGGACCGAGCACCGCGGCTGAAGCCGATCACGACGCCGACTGTCGAGGCCATACCGCAACTGGCGGCCCTAGATCCTGAGATTTTGAGGGACATCCAAATAGTGTCTCGCGTTCTGCCGTTTCGCGTCAACGCCTATGTGCTCGAACAGCTGATTGATTGGTCGGCGGCGCCGGACGATCCGATGTTCAGGCTCGTCTTCCCCCAGCGGTCGGTGCTCGACGAGGAGAGTTATTCCGAACTGGCGGCCGCTTTGGCCGCAGGCGCGTCGCACGAAGCCGTGAAAGCCGTGGTCGCTCGGATTCGCGGGCGGCTGAACCCGCACCCCGCAGACCAGTTGTCGCTCAACCGACCCGTCGGCGAAAGCGGTGTCTTGGAGGGTGTTCAGCAAAAATATGCGGAAACGGTGTTGTTCTTTCCCAGCGATGCGCAGACATGTCACTCCTATTGCGCTTTTTGCTTCCGTTGGCCGCAATTCATCAACGACGCTTCGCTTCGCTTTGCCTCTTCGGAACGCGAGTCGCTGTGGGCCTTCATCGCGTCGCGGCCGTCGGTCACGGACCTGCTGATCACGGGGGGAGACGCATTTTCGCTCAAGGCGAGCCGCCTGCGATATTTCCTGGAGCCGGCGCTGTCCGAGGACATGCGGCGCGTGCAGTCGATCCGGCTCGGCACGAAGGCGCTTTCTTTCTGGCCACATCGCTTCCTGACTGACCCCGACGCCGATGAGATCATGCGCCTGATTGAGCGACTGGTGCGTGAAGGCAAGCACGTTGCCGTAATGGCCCACTATAACCATTGGCGTGAGCTCGACACCGACGTCGCGAAAGCGGCGATCGCTCGGCTGCGATCGACCGGGGCCGTGATCAGGACCCAAGGGCCGCTGCTGCGCGGCGTTAACGATGACGCGACCGTCTGGGCTGAGATGTGGCGCCGCCAAGTCGTTTTGGGATTGTCTCCCTATTACATGTTTGTCGCGCGCGACACCGGAGCACATCGATCATTTGATGTTCCTCTGGTTCGGGCTTTCGAAATTTGTTCGTCGGCGCAGCGGCAGGTTTCTGGGCTGGCGCGCACTGCCCGGGGACCGGTCATGAGCGCTAGCCCGGGCAAGATAGAAATAGCCGGAATGGTCGAAGTCGCCGGCGAACGGGCGCTGGTGCTGCGCTTCATTCAGGCGCGCAACCCGGAGTGGTCATATCGTCCGTTTTTCGCGAGCTACGACGAGGAGGCAACTTGGTTTGGAGATCTCAAGCCGGCCTTCGGCGAACCGTCGTTCTTCTTTGAGAATAAGGCGGAGAGGAAGTTCGCGTGCGACGCGACGGAAAGCGGGCCATCCGCTTGCCTACCATCAATTAGGAGCGGTTCGCAGTGAAATGCGTAGCATGCCTTTTCCTCCACGCCGCCGCGCGCCGGGAGCGGACGCGAAGCCGCAGCGGGATGCCGAGGAAGGGGCGAGGATGAGGAGGGACGACACCTTCGTCCAGGTGTTCCGCCGCCATCTCGCGAAGGGAGGCGGCAAGGTGGCCTGCACATTCCTTGCCACAGGCGGCGAACCGCGTTCGATCACCTACGCGCAACTCGATCGGCGGGCGCGCGGCGTCGCCCTTGCGCTCGGTCCTGAAGCGCGCGGCCAGCGCGTGCTCCTGATCTATCCGCCTGGCCTGGATTTCGTCGCCGGCTTTCTCGGATGTCTCTATGCCGGCGCCGTCGCCGTGCCGGTCTATCCGCCGCGAGGCCCCCAGATGCTGTCCCGCCTCCATACCATCGCCGTCGACGCCGGCGCCGCGCGCTATCTCGCCACGGGCAAGATGGCTGCCGAACTAGCGTCGATGTCGGCAGAGGCGCCCTGGATTGGAACGATGGCGGGCATCGTTACAGACGTTGTGGAGGACGTCTCAGGCGATTGGCGCGAACCGGACATCCAGGGCGGCTCGCTCGCGTTCCTGCAATATACCTCGGGATCGACGGCGGCGCCAAAGGGCGTGGCGGTCACCCACAGCAACCTCGTTTGCAACCAGCGCATGATCGCATCCGCCATGCGGCACGACCGCGATCTCGTCGTGGTCGGCTGGCTTCCGCTCTACCACGACATGGGCCTGATCGGCATGCTTTTGCAGCCGCTTTATCTCGGCGCCCGCACGGTAATGATCGCCCCGGCCGACTTCGTCCGGCGACCTGCGCTCTGGCTCAAAGCGATCAGCGACTACCGCGGCGCCACCAGCGGAGCGCCGAATTTCGCCTACGAACTCTGCGTGCAACGGATCTCCGCCGAAGAGAAAGCCGGGCTTGACCTGTCCAGTTGGAAGGTCGCCTTCAACGGCGCCGAACCGGTGCGCACCGACACGCTGGAGCGCTTCAGCGCGGCCTTTCGGTCCTGCGGATTCGATGCCGGCGCGTGCTATCCTTGCTACGGCCTAGCCGAGGCGACGCTCATGGTTTCGGCTGGTACGCCCGGCGCATTCCCGGCCAACGCCGCGTTCGACCGCGCGAAGCTCGAGCAGAACCAAGCCGTTGAAGGCGATGGCGATGCGGTTCGGCTGGTGAGCAGTGGCGTCGCGCTTCCCGGCGAGGAGATGGCCATCGTCGATCCTGAGACGGGTCGCGCGCTGGGCGACGGCAAGGTCGGCGAGATCTGGGTGGCCGGGCCGCATATCGCCAGCGGTTACTGGGGCAAAGCGGAGGAAACCGAACGCGTATTCAACGCGCGTCTGGAGGGACGCTCGGCCCGGTTCCTGCGCACCGGCGACCTGGGATTCCTGCGCGACGGCGAGTTGTTCGTCACCGGCCGGATCAAGGACATGCTGATTGTCCGAGGGCGCAATCTCTATCCGCATGACATAGAACTGACGGTGACGCACTGTCATCCCGCATTGCGCGCCACAGGGGCCGCGTTCGCACTAGAAGCGGAAGGTGGCGAAGAACTGGCGCTAGTCCACGAGGTTAGTCCAGACAAGAAGATCGATCTTTCTGAAGTGATCGCGGCTGTACGGGCCGCGGTGACGGCCGAGCACGATGTGGAACCTCGACTCATTGCCCTGGTGCGACCCAATAGTGTTCCGCTCACGTCCAGCGGCAAGGTGCGGCGGCGCGCCTGCCGCGAGGCATTCCTCAACGGATCGCTAAAGATTTTGGCTCAGGAACGCGCCTCGCCCGATATCGCGCCGCCGCCCGCTAGCCCCTGCGCCGGCGCCACGGACGCGACGGCGTTGCGAGAGTGGCTAGCAATCCGGTTCGCGCAGAAGCTCAATATCGCGCCCGAAAGCATCGGCCTCGACGCGCCTTTTGACCGGTTCGGACTTGACTCGATCAAGAGCATCGCCTTGATCGTGGAACTGGAATCCAAACTGGGGCGCCCTCTGCCCGCCACGCTGGCGTTCGAATATCCGACGATCCGGCGACTGGCGGCGCATCTGGCCGGAGACAAGGAAACGGCTACGCCGTCGCCTGCGGCCATCGGCCGGTCGGGTGCGGAGGCAGAGCCGATTGTGGTCATCGGCATGGCCTGCAGGTTTCCCAAGGCGCCCGATCTTGATGCCTATTGGCGATTGCTCTGTGAAGGCGGCGACGGGGTGGGCGCGCCTTCGGCGCAACGCGCCCGCGCCCCTGCACCCGAAACACGTGCGGGTTATCTCGACGAGATCGACGGTTTCGACGCCGCGTTCTTCGGCGTTCCGCCGCGCGAAGCGTCCGTCATGGATCCGCAGCAGCGTCTCGTTCTGGAAGTCGCCTGGGAGGCGCTGGAGGATGCCGGACTGCGCCCCGATCTGCTTTCAGGCGAGCGTGTCGGGATGTTTCTCGGCGCCTCGCACAGCGATTACGCCCGTCTTGTCTGGCGCGATCCGCGCCGTGCCGACGCCTGGTCCTTGACCGGCAACGCGCTCTCGATCGCCGCCAGCCGCCTCGCCTATCTCATCGACCTGCGCGGCCCGGCCCTAGCCATCGACACCGCCTGCTCTTCCTCACTGGTCGCGGTACACACAGCCTGCCGCAGCCTTCTTGACGGAGAAGCGGAGACGGCGCTGGCCGGCGGCGTGAACCTGCTGCTCTCCGTCGAGCCCGGAATGGCACTCGGCGCGGCGGGCGTACTGTCGCAGAGCGGGCGCTGCCGGCCGTTTGATCCCGAGGCTGACGGGTACGTGCGCGGCGAAGGTTGCGGCATGGTCGTTTTGACGCGCCTTTCGACGGCTGAGCGGACCGGCGCCCGCGTGCTGGCAGTCATCCGCGGGTCCGCGATCAACCAGGATGGCCGCACCAATGGGCTGACGTCGCCGAGCGGTGCCGCGCAAGCCGAGGTCATCCGCGCCGCCTTGGCGGCGGCGGGGCTCGCACCCTCGCAGGTAGGATACGTGGAGGCGCACGGGACGGGGACGCCTATCGGGGACCGCATCGAACTGCGAGCGCTCGGTGCCGTCTTCGGTCACGCCGATCGCGGCGACCCGCCTTGCGCGGTCGGATCGGTAAAAGGCGTCTTCGGCCATCTCGAGGCGGCAGCAGGGATAGCTGGGCTGATCAAGACCGTCCTCGCGCTCGAACACGGACAGCTTCCGCCGCAGCCTGGAGCGCGCATGGTGCGGGCGGCTGGACCCGGCTTGGAGATCAACGGGATCCTGCGGCCCTGGCCCTCCGGGCGCCGGGTTGCCGGGGTCAGCTCCTTCGGCCTCAGCGGCGTCAACGCACATGTCGTGGTCGAGGCCGCGCCGGCGCGCGACGTGGCACCCGATCCCAGGCGCGGACTTCACATCTTGCAGCTTGCGGCGTCCGGTGAAGCAGCGCTACGCGCGGACGCCGAGCGGCTTGCTCGCCTGCTGGAGCAGGCGAACGACGCCGCCGACGTCTGTTTCACAGTCAATACCGGGCGCGCGGCCTTGCCGCGTCGGCTCGCCGTCGTCGGCGCTGATGGCCCCACGCTCGCGGCGCAGCTGCGCGCCGCGAGCGTGGGGCCGGCCGGCCAAGTTGGGACAAATGTCCAGAATCGCGAGCCGCCACTGGTGTGCTTCCTGTTTTCCGGCCAGGGAACGCAATTCCCGGCCATGGGGGCTCAACTCTATCGCGACTATCCCGTCTACCGCGAAGCAATCGAGCGCTGCGACGCCGGCGTGCGGCGCTCGCACGGATTGCGCCTACGGGATGTACTGCTCGACGGCTCGGCACCGATCCATGCGACCGAATGGGCGCAGCCAGCGCTGGTCGCGCTGGAGGTGGGGTTGTCTGAGCTTTGGCGCTCCTGGGGCATCGTGCCGGCGGCGGTGGTTGGCCACAGCGTCGGCGAGCTCGTCGCCGCGCATGTCGCCGGGGCGCTTTCACTCGAAGAGGTAATGGCGCTCGCGGCGGAACGCGGCCGGCTCATGGGCGCGCTGCCGCGCGGCGGTGCCATGGCGACCGTACGGATCGCTGAAGCGCGGCTGGCGCCGCGGCTCGCGGGCGGGGCGGTGACCGTGGCCTGCTACAACGGACCGGACTCGCTCGTGCTTTCGGGCCCCTGCGGCGAGTTGGAGGACCTTATCGCGCAGCTTCAGGCCGAGGGCGTCGCGGCGCAACTGCTAAACGTGTCACACGCCTTCCACTCGCCGCTGATCGAGCCGATGCTCGCGCCGCTTGCGGTTTTTGCGGCGTCGCTGCGGCCGCAGCCGCCACAAATTCCCTTGTTCAGCAACGTCACTGGCGAGGCGATGGTGACCGCACCCGACGTCGACTATTGGCGCCGTCAGGCTCGGGCGCCGGTCAGGTTCGCAGATTGCGTACGGGGTGCGCTGGCCGCGGGTTGCCGGGTGTTCGTGGAAATCGGCCCGCGTCCGATGCTGACTGCCTTGACAGCGCGGCTAGGCGGATTGCCGCCAGAGCTCGTTCTGACCGCTTCGCTCGGCGGCGAGACCGGCGACGATGCGGCAGCCCTGCTTGCGAGCCTAGCCAAGGTCTCGCTGGCGGGCGTCGCGGTCGATTGGCGCGGGTTTGACGCGCCCTACCGACGCCGCCGCGTGTCGGTGCCACCCCGGACCTACGAGCGCCGCCGGCATTGGTTTGACGACGCGCCAGCGGGCGGTGCGGGTTTTCCTCCCCAAACGCCTCGGCTCGGCGGCATCCTCGACCGCTGCCTGGACGAGCCGCGCCCAAGCGCCCGCTATGTTCGCCGCTTCGCCGCCAGCGATCCGTGGATCGCCCACCATTGCATCGGCGTCATGCCTGTATTGGCGGCGGCTGTTCATCTTGAGCTAGCGCTGGCTGCGGCCGCCCATCACGCCGGACATGCGGCGCTGGATCTCGCTGATGTGACTCTGATGAACCCCCTCGCCATCGGCGGGGAAACCGACGTGGAGGTTGCACTGCGCGGCGAGGGCGGCGCCGTACGCTGGACGATCTCGTCAGAGGAGCGCGAGTGCTCCTCGGGGCTGGCCGTTCCGGCGGCCGTCGTGCTGCCTGCGCAAATCGACATTGCGGCTCTGGTGGCGCGCTGTCCGAAGCGGATCGACGGCGCGCACATTTACCCGCGTATGGCGGCAGCGGGCCTCGGGCTCGGACCGGCCTATCAGAGCCTCGTCTGGCTGCGTACCAACGAAAACGAGGTGCTCGCGCGTCTGGAGCGCCCTGATGGCGCTGCGACTTCGGCATTGATCGACGGCGCGTTCCAATCGCTTGTGGGTTTCGTCCTCGATGCCCAGGCTGCCCAAATTCCAGCCCACGTCGGCCGGGTTCACATCAGCGCGGCGCTGCCGGCGGTCGTCTATGCGCATGCGCGACGCAGGCCGGATGGCGCCGACATCCGGCTTTTGGACGAAAGCGGTGCGACGGTGGCGGTGCTCGAAAAGGTGGAGCTACGGCCTGCGCCGGCCGGGCTGCTGCTGGCACATCGGAAGACCGACCCGGCCGCCCTGATCGGTCCAGGTCTGGCGCGGACGCTGGCGCTTTCGTGGAGCGTCTCGCCGTTGCGGACCGGGGGGAAGGCCCCACGCGCATGGCTGCTTCTGGCCGACGCGGGTGGGGCAGCGGCGCGGCTTCAGGCTCATTTGCAGGCGGCGGGCGACTGGTGTGCCCAGGCGGCGTTGGACGATCTGCGGGTCGAAGACGCGCGGCGGCATGGTGCCGTGACGCTCGTCGATCTAAGACCGCTGGACGGCGGCCTGACGGAGGAGGGGATTGCCGTTTTAGGGGCAAGCATCGCCCGTGTCGTCACGTCGCTCGCGAGCGCGGTGCCGGCCAAATGGTGGATGGCGACGCGCGGCGCGATGGCGGCGCAGGCGCAGGACCGGCCTGATCCGGGCGCAGCCGCTCTGTGCGGTCTGGCGCGGACGGTTGCGCTGGAACAGCCCTCCCTGTTCGGTGGTTTCGTCGACCTTGACCCGTTGGCCCCACCCGGCGAGGAGGCACTGCTGGCCGAGGCGCTGCTGCAAACGGGCGAGGACGAGCAGGCGCTGCGCGGCGGGCGACGTCTTACGCCGAGACTGCGGCCGACGGTGCTGCCTTGGGCGCCCCCGCTCGTCTGCCGTCCCGATGCGACCTATCTTATCACCGGCGGTCTCGGCGATCTGGCGCTGGAGGCTGCGGGCTGGCTAGCCGATCGCGGCGCTCGCCGGCTGCTGCTGATCGCGCGGACCGGCCTCCCTCCGCGCAACCTTTGGCCGATGCTGCCGCCTGGCGTCGAGGCCCGCCGGGCCGCCGCGGTGGAACGGCTGGAGCGCCGCGGCGTTGCCGTTGAACTAGCCGTCGCCGACGTTGGCGACGAAGCGGCCTTGCACGCCGTGCTTGCCTCGCAGCGCGTGCCCGTTGCCGGCGTGTTGCACTTGGCTGGGGTCGCCGGCGAGGCGACGCTCGCCTCGCTCGATGCCGGCGTGCTGCGCCGCGCTCTGCACGCCAAGGCCACGGGCGCGACTCAGCTCGACCGCCTTACTGGGGATCTCGATTTCTGGGTTGTGTTTTCCTCCCTGGCGTCGATCTGCGGCGCGCCGGGACAGGCGGCTTACGCCGCCGCGAACGCCTATCTCGACGCTCTCGCCCTGGCTCGGCGAGCACGCGGACTGAAGGCGCTTTCCGTCTCGTTTGGACCTTGGACGGCCGGCGGTATGGCAGAGCGGGCGGCTGAGGGCTCGCCGCAGACCCGCCTCGGCCGGTTGACCCCGGCCGCCGCCTTCGACGCGCTCGAGCGTCTCATCGCCAGCGACGCCGCCCATGCAGTCGAAATAGGCTTCGAGATGCGCGAACTGGCTGCGCTGTCGTCAGTCGCGGGCGAACGATCCGTGTTGCGGGACCTCTTCTCTCCCGCGCCCGGCGGCGCCGTGCCGGCGTGGGTGCCGGGGCGGCAATCCCTGATCGACCATCTCGCTGCCGAGGTCGCTTCTGTGCTAGGGATCGAAGCGAACGCAATCCATCCCGAAAAGCCGCTAAGTGCCCTCGGACTCGATTCGCTGATGGCAATCGAACTGCGCAACCGTATCCATCGCGACCTGCGGGTCCTGCCCTCCCTGAGCGCGCTTATCTCCGGCGGTGTCGCCGCCATCGCCGACGACTTGCTGCCTCAACTGGCTACGCCGACGGCGCCGGTCACGGGCAAGCGCGAACCGGAGGGCCCGCTGTCACGCGGCCAGCGCGCTCTGTGGTTTCTGGCGCAGCTTGCGCCGGAAAGCACCGCCTACAATGTCGGCGAAGCGCTGCACATTCGCGGGGCGCTCGACGCTGAGGCAATGCGGCGCGTGTTCTTGCGGCTCGCCGAGCGACACGAAGCCTTGCGGACAGTATTCATCGAAGGCGACGACGGGCCGCGTCAGCGGCCTCTCGCCAACCTTGACCCGGATTTCGCCATTCTCACTGCCCCAGATGGAGACGACGCCGAGCTGCGCCGACGCCTAGTAGAGGAAATCGACCGGCCATACGATCTGCAGCGCGGCCCGCTGGTGCGGATCAGGATCTATCGCCGCGGCGCCGACGATCACGTGATGCTGTTCGCGATGCATCACATCGTCGAGGATTTCTGGTCGCTGGTGCTGATCCTGCGCGAGGCGGGCAAACTCTACCGCGCCGAGAGGGACGGTGCGCCACCGCCACCGCCCCCAGCGCTGCAATTCGCCGACTACGTGCGCTGGCAGGAGGCGATGCTCGTGAGCGCCGAAGGCGAGCGCCTGTGGTCCTATTGGGCCGAGCGGCTCGCTGGAGACTTGCCGATGCTCTCGTTGCCAATGTCGCGTCCGCGCCCGTCGGTGAAGACCTACGCCGGTCAGACGCGGCTCTACCACTTCGGCCCCGAGCTGGCAGAGCGCCTGCACGTGTTCGCCTCGCGCGAGGGCGTAACAAACTACACCGTGCTGTTGGCCGCCTTCTTCGCGCTGCTGCACCGTTACTCCGGCTCCGAGGACCTGATTGTTGGCTCACCCGCGGCGGGGCGAAGCCGTCCGGAATTCAGCGACGTGATCGGCTATTTCGACAATCCGCTGCCGCTGCGCGCGCGCGTCGAAGCGCAACAAAGCTTCCTCGAACTCGTGACGCAGACACGCGACGTCGTTCTGGGCGCGCTGGAGCATCAAGACTTGCCGTTCGCCACGATGGTTGAGCGGCTCAACCCGGTTCGCGATCCTTCGCGCTCGCCGCTGTTCGATGTCATGTTCGTGTTGCGCAAGGCGCAATCCGAGGAGGCGCAGGGGCTGACCATGGCCTCACTCGGCGACGAACGTACAAGGCTCGACTTTGCGGGTCTGGAAGTCGCACCGATGCCGCTTGCGCTCTCGCGCGACGAGGCGCAGTTCGATCTGACGCTGGCCCTGGCGGAGATCGACGGCACGCTGAGCGCATCCATCGAATTCAACCGCGACCTTTTCGACGCCACGGCCATCGACGGCGTCGCGGCCGCCTACGCTGCCCTGCTGGGCGCCGTGCTGGCGACGCCGAACCGCGCGATCGAAACCTTTCCGCTGGTTGACGCCGAGACTCGGCATCGCGGCTGGACCACTTGGAACGGCCCCCGAGTTGCCCGGGTTGGCGCGCCGCTGCTGCACGAATTGTTCGAAGCGCGCCTGCGCGCCGCGCCGCGCGCGCCGGCGGTGGTAGCCGGTGCCGTCACGCTCGATTACGCCGAGCTGGACCGCCTTTCCAACGCCATCGCCGCCCAACTTGAAAGCGGACGCGACGAGCTTGTCGCAGTCGCTATGCACAAGGGCTGGGAGCAAGTGGTCGCTGTCCTTGCGGTGCTGAAGGCGGGCGCCGCCTTCCTGCCGGTTGACCCGACCTTGCCAAGTGAACGCATTCGCCAGCTCTTCGAGCGTTGCGGCGTGCGCGAGGCTCTGACCCAACCCGAACTCGCCGATTTTGGTTGGCCCGCCCGGGTCGTCCGTGTTTCCAGGCATCATGCGCCGACGGGGGAGCGTCGGGCGGCGGCGGCGGCGCCAAGCGATCTCGCCTACGTCCTGTTCACTTCCGGTTCGACTGGCGAGCCGAAGGGGGTAATGATCGAGCATCGCGCAGCGGCCAATACAATCATCGACGTGAACCGCCGCTTCGCGGTTAAGCCCGGCGACCGTGTGCTGGCGCTCTCGTCGCTGAGCTTCGATCTTTCGGTGTTTGACATTTTCGGCGCGCTCGCGGCCGGCGCAACGATCGTCATTCCCGAGGCGACCCGCGCCGACGATCCCTCCCACTGGCGAGAACTCGTCGAACGCGAGCGGGTCACGATCTGGAACTCGGTTCCGATCCTGTTTCAGCTTTTCCTTCAGCATTGTGGCGCCGCCGCGCCGCCGCCGTCCCTGCGCCTCGCACTCCTAAGCGGCGACTGGATTCCTCTACCGCTCGCCAGACAGGCGCGCGCGCTCTCGCCCGAAATGCGACTCGTATCGCTAGGGGGCGCGACCGAGGCTGCGATCTGGTCGGTATGGTTCCCGATCGATCGCGTCGATCCCAACTGGCGCAGCGTACCCTACGGCCGGCCGATGGAGAACCAGAGCATAGTGGTCCTCGACGCCGCCCAGGAGATTTGCCCGCCGTGGGTGACGGGCGACCTCTATATCGGCGGCGATGGGCTCGCTCGCGGCTATTGGCGCGACGACGAGCGCACTCGCGCCAGCTTCGTCACCCACCCCAACGGTGAGCGACTCTACCGGACGGGCGACCTCGCGCGCTACGACGACGACGGGCGCCTGGAGTTTCTCGGCCGCGCCGATCAGCAGATCAAGCTCGCCGGATTCCGCATCGAACTCGGCGAGATCGAGGCCGCACTGACCTCCCATCCCCGGGTTCGCGAGGCCGCTGTGGCGGCGCTGCCGAAAGCCGCCGGCGGACGCAGTCTGACGGCCTATTACGTGAGCGACGGTCCGATCGAGCCGATCGAGCTGCGCGTGTATCTTCAGGCGAAACTGCCGCGCCACATGGTTCCCAGCTCCTATGTCAACCTGCCGGCGCTGCCGTTGAGTGCCAACGGCAAGCTCGACCGGCGGGCGCTGGCTGCGCCGCCGATGATAGCGCGAGCCAAGCCGGTGGCGCCGCGGACGCCTACCGAAAGCCACCTTTTGGAGGCTTGGCGCGAAGCGCTAAACCTCGAAGACCTCGGCGTGGAGGATGATTTCTTCGAGATCGGCGGCGATTCGGTCGCGGCCATACGCCTCGCGATCGCTGCGTCCCGGCGGGGCGTGCCGCTCACGCCGCGCGATATCGCCGAGCGGCCGACCGTGGCTGCCTTAGCGAGCCATGTCGATGCCCGCGCGACCGGCGTCGAGTCACTTCCGCTGACGTCATGGCAACGCCGCGCGCTGGCAGACGGCATCCGGCCTGCGCTTTGGTTGGCGCAATTTCGGCTTTTGCGCCCGCTCGACCCCGCGAGCTTGGCCGAGGCTCTGAACGCGCTGGTCGCCCGACATGACGCGCTTCGGCTTATGCTGAGGCCGGACGGGTCGCAGACCCTCGGCGGGGGCGGGACGCTGCTCTCGCCGGCCGTCTCCTTCGAGCAGGCCGCCGCCGAACTCATTGAAGGCCTTTGCCCGCGGCGCGGCGTGCTCGTTGGGGCGGCGCTGCCTCTGGGCGGGCTGCTGCTCGCGTTGCACGCCTTCGGCGCAGATCGCGACTCCCTGCCGGTCGTGTTTCAAGATCTGGAGAGAATTCTCGACGGCGCCAGCATGTCCGAGGCCGGTTCGTTCGTCGGCTGGCTGAAGACGCAGCCGGCGGCGGATGAAACCGCCGCCGAGCTTTGCTCGTCGCCGAGCTCCTTCGCAGTCGGTCTGCCACCGGAAGAGACGAGCGCCTTGCTTTCGCTGAGCCGCGAACGTCATCGCGCGGAGCCGGCAGAAGTCGCGCTCGTGGCGGCGGCCGTCGCGCTGGCGTCGCGCGCCGCCGGGGGCGAGGCGACACTGGAGGTGGAGACGCGGCGCGAACTGGTTCTGCACGCTCACACGGTCGGACCTCTCGCGGAGTTCCGCCTGCTACAGGCGACCGCAACCGATCCGGTGCCGCTTTCACGCATCAAGCAGCGGATGCGACGCGCGCCGCTTTCGCGCGGAGGGTCCGGTTCGGCGAGCTTCGCCTTTCTCGCCCTGCCGCGAGACTTGAGCTGGCTCCAAATCGTCAATCTCGCCACGCCACCAGCGACGGGCGTCCATATCGAGGCTCGGCTCGACGGCGGGCTGGAGCTGCGGCTGTCCGGTGGCGGCGGCCTGGAAGCGCTCGCAGAAGCGATCCTGGCCGAACTCCGGCGTCTAGGCCGCGAAGTGGAAGACGAGCCTCCGGCCACCTACACTCCCGCCGATTTTCCGTTCGCGAATCTGAGCCAATTGCAACTCGAGGGGCTGTTGCGCCGGTTGAGGGAGGGATGAAATGCGCCTAGAGAACATCGAGGGCATCTATCCTCTCGGACCGATGCAAAGCGGCATCCTCGCCGAGGCGGTCGGCGGCGGCGTGGCGGGGCTCTATTGCGAGCAGGCGTTGCTGGAGATTGACGAGTCTTTGGATTTGCAGGCGCTGCGGGAAGCCTGGGGCGACGTTCTCGATCAGCACGCGATCTTGCGCACCGCCTTCGCCTGGGAGGACTTGCCAGAACCGCTTCAGGTAGCGCTGCGAACGGTCGAGGCGAGGGTAGAGGCGGAGGATTGGCGAGAGCTGTCCGACGACGAACGCCAGATAAGGCTCCAGGAAACGCTCGACAGCGAACGCCGGCGCGGCTTCGAACTCATGCGCGCTCCGCTGGCCCGCCTGCGGTGGATCCGCTGGGCGCAGGCGCAATGCCGAGTTTTGTTGACCTTCCATCATCTCTTGCTCGATGGTTGGTCGCTGTCGATAGTTCTCGGCGATCTCTACACCTGTTACCGCTCTCGCATCGAGGGCCGGCGGGCGCCGCTCCCGGCGCCGCGCCCGTTCCAGGACTTCATCTCCTGGTCGGCGGGACTGTCGAAAGATGCGTTCGAGGCGCACTGGACGGCGACCCTGCGTGGCTTTACTCAGCCGACGCTGCTTGCGGAGGCATTTTTCTGGCGGGCGGGCGCTGCCGTTGGTCACGCCGAGGCGGTGCGTCGCCTGGACGAGGTGGCGACTGCGCAGCTGAACGCTGCCGCGCGGCTGCAGCATCTGACGCTTAACGTGATCGTGCAGGGCGCGTGGGCGCTGGCACTTTCGCGTTACACCGGAGCGCGCGACGTGATGTTCGGGGTCGCCGTCTCGGGTCGCCCGCCGGAGCTGGCCGGCGTTGAATCCATGGTGGGTTTGTTCATCAACACTCTGCCCCTGCGCGTCGACGTTGCGCCCGGTGCGCGCGTAAAAGACTGGTTGCGCTCGCTTCAGCAAACGAATTTCAAGCTGCGAGAAATCGAACAACTGCCACCCGGCCGTATACGGAAATGCGCCGAGGTGCCGGGCGGCCAACCGCTATTCGACAGCATCGTGGTGTTCGAGAACTATGCCGAGGAGCATTCGGCGGCCCGCCTGAGCGAAGGGCGGTGGCGTCCGTGGATCCGGCCTTTGCAGCTCACGGCCTATCCTTTGCATCTGATGGTTGCGCCGGAGGAACGGCTGCGGCTGCATCTAACCTACGACAACGGCGTGGTGGAAACGGCGGCGGCCGAGACGCTCATGGAGCGGTTCGAACACCTGTTGAAGGAGATCTGTGCGAACCCCGACGGCCTAATTGGCGACCTTTCGCTTTTAAGCGAGGCGGAGCGGGGGCGTTGGCTTGAGGATTGCGGCTGCGTTCGCGATTACCCGCGCGGTCACGTTGTCGAGCTTTTTGGCGAGCAGGCTCGGCTGACGCCGGACGCGATCGCGGTGCGCGGTGCGGGGGAGACGGTCTCCTATGGGGAGCTTGACCGGCGCTCGGATCGGCTGGCGCAGGCGCTGCGGCGGCGCGGGGTGGAGCGGGAGCGGA